>DASRRX010000001.1:0-325059 GCA_035695565.1 Puia sp.
GATCTGGATCCGAAAGCATACTTAAATATACAAAAAATGCCTAACTCACCGCCGCGCAAACCTCGAGGCTCATGATACTGCCCTTGAACCTGCAGTGTGCAACGAGGACGCGCCGGATCATCTGACAAGCAAAAACGTTCCCTTCGCCGAGGTTGGTTCCTCGCCGGCAAACTGGTATCTGCACGTCCACACAAAGGTACCGGGCTCCTGGATATGTCCTTGTATCCGGCCATCCCAGCCGGCGTCCGGATCGGAACTTCGAAAGACGATCTGTCCCCAGCGATTGTAGATCGTAAACTCATACCTGACAAGATCCCCGATCGCGATCGGGCGCATCCAATCATTTCTGCCATCATCGTTGGGCGTAAATGCACCCGGCACCAGCAACCTGTTCAGACAATTCGTTACGGTCACCAGCACCGTATCGCGTAACGGGCAACTGCCCTTATCAAAGGCGGTCACGATAAAACTCATTGTCGCAGCGGGCCGTATCGTAACGCTTTGCCCGGCCGTGTCACCGGCGATGGCTTCCGAAGGCTGCCAGGTATAAAAGTTAAATCCGCTGCTGGCCGTGAGCAGGCCGTCTTCTTTCACGCAAAGGGTCAGATCGGGTCCGGCGCTCAGGGTCTTATCGACATATCCTATCATCACCGTATCCGCGGAAGGATGGTCGCACTGGTCGACGGCCCGGACGATATAGGTTCCGGCCTTGTCGACCGTATAAACCGAATCAGTCGACGCATCCTGCCATACATAGGTCAGATATCCCGAACCCGCATCGAGGATCAATGAATCGCCGGGACAAAGCGTACTGTCTCTGCCGAGATTCACGTCGCGGAGCGTCCGGATGGTCAGTTGCAGGGAGTCCTCCGCACCGCAACCCCGGGGCGAGGCCGACAACCAGGGGCGTCCGGACTTAGGGAACGCAAGGATCAGCGTGGTATCGTCGGGCCTCGACTGTACCCTGACCAGGCTGGTATCCATCGACCAGGTCGTATAGCGGAGACAATCCGGGTTCTTCGTCACCGTGAACCGGACGCCGGTATCTCCGATGCACACGGTATCCGGCCCATTGATATTTATGCTGTCGCAGCTGCTTTTTTGGACACAGACCGGCGCGGCGTCGATCACGGTAGTGGAGCTCAGCGTGTTCACGGGGGATTGCGTCAGGCTGCTCAGGGCGTTCGGGGTAAAGCTGATGGCAGCCGCCGCAGGCATGATATGACGCATGGTGATAAATGAAGTATCGATCCCTCCGCAGCCGGGCCCGCCGATCAGATCCGGTGAATTGTTCGCGTACAGAAAATAGGGTATGACCTGATCCTGGCTCGACACCATTGCCTGTTGAAGGACATTGCCACTTCCGGGAAAAACAGATAATTCGTATTGCGGGTTTGCGAATTGAAGCAGTCGTTGTGCAAGGAAGTTGCCCTGCTCATCCACCTCGGCATAGTAACTGAGATGGCGGTCGAGCAAGTCGTCGAACGTACAGGCCGTAACACCCGAATCATTGGTACCGCAATCTGCGGCGAGGACCACCGCACCCGTCAGTCGCGTGTACACGGGTTTGATCAGATCGAGACCGGGCCGGACGATATTCAGCATGGTATCGATAGAGAGCAGAAGTACTTCGAACTGCGAATTACTGGGAGAGAAGATATTGGTGGCGAACGCAAAACCTGCACCCTGATGTACCACGGTAAAATTGCTGCGTCCCGGGTCGGTCGTGTCCGCCGACGGGTCGGTCGGGTTTAACCGGTACTGCCGCGAATCGAGTACGTTGCCTGTAGCATAATCGGTCTTGATCAGGTAAAAGCCTCTCTCGTTCCCCCAGCCATAACTTGTCGTCTGCTTATACAATCCCTCCAAATATATCCGGTTACCGGTACAGGCTATCGCAGGCTCTGTCGTACTGAAGCCTGCCCCGGCCTGGTATTGGGTCTGCATCGATACGTTGCCGTTAGCATCGAACCGGGTCAACCGGCCGGCGGACCAGGATAAGATCTCCCCGTTCAGGCCTTCTGCGAGCGCCCCGTTGGCATAACCGAAATAATCGTTTTGCCAAAGCCGGTTCCCGCCGTTATCCAGCATCAGGAGCGTGAAATTCGGCATCGGTCCGTTATAAGTAGGTGTGCTTCCGACGTCAGCCGAGAAAAGCAGGTTGCCGTTCCGCATTTCCAGCATTTGTAGGAATCCAGCCCCGTACCAATTGTATGCATATCCCGCGCGACTCTCGTCGATGGTCCGATTCCAGATAACCCGACCCGCGGCATCCGTACGGAAGACAAGCAGGGAGTCCGAACGATTCCCGCCGATCGTGACGGTCTTGCCGTACCACCAGACCATGCCGCCATCGCGCAAAGGCGCAGCGGCAGAATTTACCATCTGGATTTCGTCGGTGAATGAAGCCGAACTGTATTGGAGGACGCCTGCCGAGTCGATGCAGGGTATAGTCTGGGAAAATACGGTAACGGGCCTATACAGAAAAGATAAGCATAGGAAAAAGGCTGTTCGGGGTCTACATAGGATCTGTTGGGTTCTCGGAAACATAACTAAAAAAAGTATGCCGGTAACTGCAAGATAATAAATCATTACAATTGATTAGTACGACCGCTGGGCATGCCATATCATGGTGCGATTTTTCCACATATATTGCTGCCGCCTCAAATTGTTTGGGCTCATTAAGGCTAAATATTCGGCGGTATAGCTTGGCACACTTTGTTCTATGCATATCAAAATCAAAAATTAAAATTATGTCTACCAGCACGCACAAGAGCCGCGGCATTTCCTCGAAAGCCGGCTCTGCCAACAAAAAGAAGACGTCCACTCCCACCAGGACGCAAAAACGATCTGTCAACGAGGCCGAAAAACCCAAGTTGGAGGAATTCTTTCATGATGAGATCAAGGATATCTATTGGGCGGAAAAAAAGCTTGTTCAGACCCTTCCGAAGCTGGCTAAAGCCGCTACAAAGGACGAGTTACGGGATGCCTTTACAACCCACCTCGAGCAAACCAAAGAGCATGTAACCCGGTTGGAGCAGGTATTTGAACTTCTTGGACATAAGCCGCAGGCGAAAAAATGCGATGCCATGGAGGGAATAACCGAAGAAGGCGCCAGTGTCATTGAAGATACGGAAGACGGCACGGTGACGCGCGATGTAGCCTTGATCCTGGCCGGGCAGAAAGCTGAACACTACGAGATCGCGACCTACGGGGGGCTTGCCGAGATTGCCCGGTCTCTTGGTCATGACGACGTGGCGGATATTTTGGAGACGACCCTCGAAGAGGAAAAAGAGACAGACAGTTTGCTCACTGAGCTTGCCGAGAACAGCATCAATAACGAAGCTAGCCAAGAGTAGAATCTCAAAGATCACGCGTAAGGTCGGACTGTAAAGTCCGACCCTTTCCCCAACCATAAGGGTAGAGGCAGCCTACCAAGGACATAATGAGACAAGAAGAGGGAGTTTTACCTATGTTTACCCGACTAAATGAGAGAAGTCCTGAAAGGCAGTAGCATCAGGACTTCTGTACAAAGAGTGGTGACCCGGGCGGGATTCAAACCCACGACCGCCTGCTTAGAAGGCAGGAGCTCTATTCAGCTGAGCTACCGGGTCTTGACAAGCCGCACAGCCGGGCCGCACGGCAAAAATCGACCGCGAAAATAAAAAGAATCCGCCAAGCGGCCAAACCTTCCCGCTTATCCCCTTTTGCCTATCTTCGCCCCTTCATCCCGCCGCAGCCGGGAATCCCGCCACCCGCGGGAGCCGCAACCACCTAACTATGGATGTCAAGATCGAAGAAAGCTGGAAACAAGCCCTGCAACAGGAGTTCACGAAACCCTACTTCCTGCAGATCACCACCCTGCTCAAGAACGAAAGGCTGAGCGGAGCCGTCATCTACCCGCCGGGTGGCCTCATCTTCAACGCCTTCAACACCACCCCCCTCGATAAGGTCAAGATCGTCCTGCTCGGCCAGGACCCCTATCACGGGCCCGGCCAGGCCCACGGGCTGAGCTTCTCCGTACCCAAAGGCATCCCCCCTCCCCCTTCCCTGATCAATATCTTCAAAGAGCTTAACACCGACATCGGGATGCCCGTTCCCAACCACGGCAACCTGACCCACTGGGCAGAGCAGGGCGTGCTCCTCCTCAATGCCTCCCTCACCGTCCGCGCGAACGACCCTATGAGCCATGCCAAGATCGGCTGGGCCGAATTCACCGATGCGGTCATCAGTAAAGTATCCGCACAACGGCCGCACGTCGTCTTCCTGCTCTGGGGTAAATTCGCGCAGGAGAAACAAGCCCTCGTCGATGAGACGAAGCACCTCGTGCTGAAAGCCGCCCATCCTTCCCCCTTCTCCGCCGACCGGGGCTTCTTTGGCTGCCGCCACTTCTCCCGCGCCAACACCTGGCTGATGAGCCACGGGATCGACCCCGTCGACTGGACATTCAACTAAAAGCATGCGACCATGAAGAAAAAGTTTGGTATTTGGGATATCCTTGGCCGCATCTGGGCCGTTTGGGTCATCGTGATCTTTGTCATCACGATGCTGATCTTTCTCATCCCCTTCCTGCTCTTTTGCTACTTCCGCCGCGATCCTGAAAAGACAAACTGGTTCACCCGTTATTCCCGCGTCTGGATGGGAGTTTTCCTCCCGCTGGCCGGCTGCCCGCTGCGGATAAGAGGCAAAGAGAAATTCATCAGGGGCCACACCTATATCGTCGTCTGTAACCACAACGGCCTCATCGATGTGCCCGTGACCTCGCCGGGCATCCCCGGCGGCAACAAGACCATCGCCAAGATCGAAATGGCCAAAGTCCCCCTGTTTGGATTGATGTACCGAACCGGCAGCGTGCTGGTCGACCGGAAAAGCGAAACCAGCCGCCGCGACAGCTTCGCGAAAATGAAAGAAGCGCTGGACATGGGACTGCACATGTGCATCTATCCCGAAGGCACCCGCAACAAGACGTCGGAGCCGCTAAAGCCCTTCCACGACGGAGCTTTCCGCCTCGCATTGACCACCGGAAAAGAGATCATCCCGGCTATTATCTTCTACAGCCGGATCATCATGCCCGCCGATAAAACCTTCTATTTCCGGCCCCACCGCCTGGCCATGCATTTCCTCGACCCCGTCGCCCCGATGCCGGAAGATACCGTGGAAAGCCTGAAACAAAAAGTATTCACGCTCATGCGCGACTACTATCTGAACCCCGGCCGGAAAATCTAGACCAGCCCATACCCGTTGGCAGCCGGCAGCCAGCCCCCCTACTCATTATAGAAGTACTTGGTGCGGTTGATCTTCAGATCCTGCAACATGCCCGCCTTCGGACTGATGCTAAAGCTGAAGAAGTGCGTATACCCGACCGGGGTCACGTTGATGGACATCTGCCAGCAGTGCAGGTCCCGCGAGATAGAAGCCGTCAGCGACTGCATGTCGCCGTTCTTCACGTCGTAATAACCGTTCAGGCCGATCTTCCACTTCTCCGTCAGATTGAAGTCGCCGCTCCAGTTGATGCTGGAGGAGATCGTCGTCTTATAGCTGTAGTTGGGCTGCAAGGCATTGGTAAAACTAAGGGCAAACGAAATATTCAGCGACCAGGGGATATTGAAGTCCGCAAACTGCGCAGGGTTCTGCCGGATATAGTTCAACTGCGCCTGCTGCTCCTCCATCGTCATCGGGATCTGGTCGCTCCCCTGTGCGGCCGCCTTTTGATCGGCCAACTTCTGGTCGGTCGGCGCGCTCTTGAAGTTCGTCGAGATCGCAAGGTTACCGGAAGTGATCCGGCCGACCGAAAAACCTTTCCCCTCCCAGGCATATTTGTCGATATCCGTGCCAAAACGGTTATGCTGGTAAGGATCCACCGTGGCGCCTGCCGTGATATTGATGTTCTTGAACAGCGTACTTCGCAGATACATGGTGAAATTGGATAACTTGAAGGAATCTGCCAGGTAGTTATAGCTCCCCGTTACCCCCAAACCGTCGATGATCGTCGTCTTCTTTATCCCGGCGGACGACGTGTCGGTCTTCGATCGGGTCTTGATCTCAAAATGGTTGTCCAGGCCAAACGAGATGCCCCCGAACGTCCCCGCCGGGAACGGCCCCTCCGGAGTCCCGTCAAAATAGGACACCCTTCGGGTAGGGGTATATTTTGTGATGTCGCCCGAATCATACGGCGTTCGGATCGTATACCAGTCCTTGCTGGCGAAGTCGGGCGTATAGCTCAGGCTCATGGTCGGCCGGATCACATGGCGAATACCCATCAGGCTGCTGTTCCGGCCAAACCCCTGAAACGTCCCAAAGATCGCCGAAGCGAAGCTCAGGCTATACGACATGCTCTCCTCCTGGAAAATGCCTTTCTGGACCGCATCCGTATCCACCTTGTTGAACCCGGCGTCATAGTGCCGGAACATCTTCCGCGAATAGATCCGCTCCTGCAGGCTGACGCCAGGCGTTACCTGGATCGGCCCCTTGAGAGGAAGGGCCAGACTGATGGGAATGCTGTTCTGCGCGCCCCACTGGAAGGTATCGAGCACCCGCTTGATGGTGAACAGCGAGTCATAAAAGCTGGCGCTGCCCACAACTGAGCTGGACAGCCCGATCCCCAGCTTCTCATACCACTTGGGCGTGCCGACAACGGTCTTGTTTTGCAGCGGGTAGACCGTGGGCGCGGTAAAAGATATGTTTGGCAGCGAAACATTGATCAGCCGCGTCTCATTATCCTGGTTGTGGTTGGCGCTCATTGTCAGGTTGTACTTGCCGTTCCAGGTATGCGAATACGTGATCGAAGAGCTTAGCTGATTATTGTATGCGGCGGTCGGATTGTTGAGCTGACTCGCGGCAAACTTGGTGGACGCAACATTCACGTTGGCGGAAAAGTTGGTTCCGGGCCGCGCCTTGCTGTCCATGGAATGGCTCCAGTTAAAGCTGAACGTCTTGGTCTGCTGAAAGGCGTCGGCGCCCGCCGTACTGAGCAGCTTGGTGCTCTGGTACGTGAAATTCACCTGCCCGCTGTACTTGTACCGGACCTTGTACTCGGGCGTGAAATAAAAGGCATACCCGCCATAAGTATAGAGATCGGTCCGTAAGATCATATCGAAATTATTGCTGATGACCTTATAATATCCCAACCCCGTTAACCCAAGCCCCGCCTGATCGCTTGCGGTGAACTCCGGCGGTAAAAGCCCCGAATGCCGGCCCGTGGTAAGCGGGAAAAAACCGAAAGGGATATAGATCGGAATGGGCACGCCTTCGAACTCCGGGTGGATCGGGCCGGTGATGGCCATCTTCTGGTTGATGATCTTCATCTTGTTCGTCCGGAAGGCAAAATGGGGCGTGTCCAGATCGCAGGTCGTAAAGACGCCACGGTAGCCGAAATACTCCTCCGGCGTGATCTTCTTCATCTTCTCCGCATGCACATACATTTGCCCGGACACCGTATAGGTATGCTGGGTGATGCCTTTCTGGGATTTGATATCGTATTTGATGGTGTCGGATGTCATCGTATTGTCCGCCTGCACCATTTTTGGCAGCCCGATCACATTCCCCGCCGTATCCTTGCTCGGCGATGCGATCACCAGGTTCCGGTCCTGCTCGAACGTAATGCGGTCGGCCGTCAGAGTGGCATCATTATACTGGGTGCTCGCTTTGGAATAAAGCTTGATCTCATGAGTATGAACCTTCATGACGATAGAATCCGATGCCTTATAGCTGATATCCGCCCCCAGCGTATCTTTTGAGATCCGATAGTCGGGGGTATCCGAACTCCGGCCATAGCGAAGCCGGATCGTCAGGTACCGGGCAGTGTCCCCTTGAATATTCCGGTAGCTCGTGTCCCGCGAAGGCAGCCGGATGCGCGGGAAGCTGTCGGTTGGAAGAGGCCGGCCCGTATCGGCAGGGGTGATCGAAGCCGCAAGGGTGACCGAAGCCGCGGGGATGACCGAAGATGTTAGAGTTTTGTCAAAACGGACGGCGGGTGAATAATTTGCGGGGCTATTGAACGTTACTGAAAAGAATATGGCAGTAAATATCAATATCAGTAAAGATTTTGAACTAATTTTGCGTCCGTTATTGTTCATACATTTTTAGACAAACAGAAGAATTTTGGCTATAAGGTACGCGACAAAAATAGCTATTACTCCCATAAGAATATGTGAAGATTAAAGGGATTTGGAAAATAACAGGACTATGATCAGAAACGCCGCCGCCTTATTTTTCCTCCACACGATCATTATTGATCCGGGCCACGGCGGAATCGATCCCGGTACGCATGGGTTGTTCAGCAAGGAGAAGACCGTTGCGCTCAGCATCTCCCTCAAACTGGGTAAAGCCCTGCACAAGGAATATCCCGAACTGAATATCGTTTATACCCGGACAACAGATCAGCTGCCGGGCAACAAGCTGAACATCCGGGATGGGATCCGCTATCGTGCGGAGCTCGCCAACCGGGAGCACGGCGATCTGTTCATCTGCATCCATTGCAACTCGAACGGCCAGCCTCCGGGCCGATTTCCCGTTAAGGAACCGGCCGGCTACCGAACGATAGGGAAAGGAAAGAAGCGACACAAAGTACCGGTCTACGTGACCCGCTGGATCACCAACAACAAGACCGGCACCGCCACCTATGTCTGGAAAGCGGATCGCAGCGTCCCGAAAGGCGCCGCCATCAGCCAGCGCAACAGCGAGAATATGGGGGACACCGACAATAGCGCCTATGACCTAAGCACGCCGGAAGCAAGGATGTCCGCCCTGTTGTATGAAAAAAAATATTTTGCGAACAGCGCCTTATTCGGTACCCTTGTCCAGGATGCATTCAAAAAGGCCGGCCGCCGGAGTGAAGGCGTCCTGCAGCGCCAGATCGGGATCGGCGTCCTCCAGGCAACCGGAATGCCCAGCGTACTCATCGAGACAGGATACCTTACCAATAAGGAAGAGGAACGCTATCTCAACAGCAAAGCAGGCCAGGATCAGGTCGTCAGCAATATCATGACCGCGTTCCGGCAATACATAAAGGTGACCGCCGGTGAACATCCCGGAACAAAAAACGTTAATGGAACAACAACCCCGAAAGGGAACGCTATAAGAAGAGAATGAAACGATCGAAACACTTATTTTTATTGATGGCAGGCGGGCTCATGGCTGGCGCGACCTTTCTCGCCCTGACCTCCTTCTATCCCGGCGACCGTCATCCCGAAGGTCCCCGCCCCTCCCAGAAACAAGCCATCCGGACGATCATCATCGACCCGGGGCATGGCGGATTCGACAACGGCACCAGCGGCCTCATCTCCAAAGAAAAGAACGTGGCCCTGGCGATCGCCCTGAAACTGGGCCAGGCCATCAATGAAGCCTTTCCGGATATCAAGGTTATCTTCACCCGGACAACCGACGTTATGCCGGGCGTTGGCTTCGACGTGCCCCCGGGCTATACCTACCACTCCGCACTCGCCGCGGGGCTGAACTATCGCGCCGAATTGGCCAACCGGTCAAAAGGCGACCTCTTTATCTGCATCCACTGCGATAATGACGGCCATCCCGCAGGCCCTTACACCACCTACAAGATCATCGGCCACAAATATGTGGGGAAAGGAAGGAGAAGACGCCGCGTTCCCATCTATGAAAGTTATACCGGTCACCATACCCGCAAAGGCACCGAGGCCTTTATCTGGAAGGCCGACCGCAGCGGCTTCAAAGGCCAGGCCATCAACGAACGCGGCGAAGGCGACGGGGATACCGACAGCTCCGGTGAGAAGAACGCCGATAGCGCCGCCTTCGATATGAGCTCCCCCGCCGCAAGGATGCGCGCCCAGCTCTATGAAATGAAGTATTTCGCCAACAGCGCCCTCTTCGCCACCCTCGTCGAAGACGAATTCACCAAGGCCGGCCGCGTAAGCGAAGGGGTCATCCAACGCGACGAAGGCATCCGGGTCCTTCAAGCCACGGGCATGCCCAGCGTACTCATCGAAACCGGCTTTCTGAGCAACGAAGACGAAGAGAAATATCTCAATAGCGACGACGGCCAGAACGAAGTGGTGCGCAATATCCTGGACGCGCTTAAGCGATATAAGGCCACCCTCGAAGGACATCCCGTTAGCACCGCGGATTCCGTCACCACCCGCCCGAATCGTTAAAAACCGTAATTTAGCGGCATGAAAATAGCCAATGAGACCAAGGTCGGCCTGCTGGCGGTGATCGCCCTCGCCGGCCTTATACTGGGCTTTAATTTCCTTAAAGGCAGCAGCCTCTTCCAGCATTCCAAGAAGTTGTACGCCCTCTTCAACAATGTCGACGGAATGGAAGTATCCAACGCCGTCCAGATCGACGGCTTCACCATCGGCAATATCTCGGCCATCGACAAGACCGACGCGGACCTGAGCCGCGGCATCCTGGTGACCATTTCCATCAAACAGGATGTCCATATCCCGAAGAACTCCGTTGCCACCCTCAACCCCGGCCTGCTGCTATCCCCCACCGTTGTCATCACCAAAGGCGACGCCACCGAATACCTGAATAACGGCGATACGCTCCTGACAAAACAAAAGCCCAATTTTATCGCCCAGGTCCAGCAAAATATCGACCCGATCGTCGCAAAGCTGAATGGTACCCTCACCTCGCTGGATTCGCTGATCGAAGTCATCGGCGGGATGTTCGACCCAAGGACCAAGAACAACTTCAGTACGATCGTCGCCAACCTCGCCGGTTCCAGCGCCGAGCTCCAGAAACTTCTCAACAACCAGACCGGCTACCTCGCCCAGTCCCTCAAAAATCTCAACGAATTCACCGGCAACCTGTCCAGGAACAACGACCATATCACCCACACCCTGGACAACCTGGACAGGACGACCGCCAGCCTGGCCTCCGCAAAGATCCCCGAGACCGTCCAAAACCTCAATAGCACCCTGACCGATCTGCGGGGGGCCATCGATCACATCAACAGCACCAACGGTTCCCTGGGCCTGCTCATCAACGACAAACGACTCTACCAGAATATGGAAGCCACAACCCGAAGCCTGAATACCCTGCTCGACGACTTCCGGGTCCACCCGAAACGCTATGTCAATATCTCCGTCTTCGGAAAAAAGGACAAGACAGGCCCGCTGACGGGTCCGCTACCCGATTCTGCGGCGCCGAAACCTAATAAATGATCCCGCGGATGAAAAGACGGCTGTCGGCCTGTGCATGTTGGGTATTCGTCTGCATTATACTACTCACCCTCGCTTCCCGCGTACAGGGCCAGGTGGCGTTCAGGACCCCCGGCAGCGACAGCATCAAGATCGTCAAGATCCTCAATGACGAGATCTATCACTCCGAACAGATAGATTCCGTAACCACCATCACCACCCTCGTCCATCACGTGGAGATCCAACAGGAAACGACCCTGATCTTCTGCGACAGCCTTCGCATGAATCCCCATGAAGACTATATCGAATGCTTCGGCAACGTCCATATCAACGACAACGACTCCGTCAATATCTACTCGGACTACATGAAGTACCTGGTGAGCAAAAAGTTCGTGCACTTTGAGAAGAACGTCCGGCTCACCGACGGAAAGAGCATCCTCACTAGCGACGCCCTCGACTATGACATGAACCTCCACATGGGCACCTATGACCACGGCGGCAAGATCGTCAGCAAGGAGACCGTGCTGACCAGCGAGCATGGCGTCTATTTTGAAGATACCAAAGACGTCCACTTCAGCGGCAACGTCATCCTGCGCGACCCGCAATACGATCTCTCCGCGGACAGCCTGCTTTACAATTCCCAGACCCAGTTGTCGACCTTTATCACAAAGACCGACGTGCTGTTCAAAGACACCACCCATCGGACCGTCACCACCTGGTCGGGTAACTATGACCTCCAGAATAAAAAGGCCAAATTCAACAAAGGCCACGACTATCAGCCCGTCATAACCGATGGGTCTCAACGGATCACCGGCGACGACGTCAACGTCGACGACAGCACCGGCGTCAGCACCGCCGACGGGAACGCCGATTACCGGGATACCGCCCAGGGCATCCGGCTGATAGCGGACCATATGATCTCGAATCGGAAAAAGAATACGTTTCTGGCGACCAAACGCCCGATGATGATCATCAGGCAGGACAAGGACTCCATCTACATCACCGCCGACACCTTCCGTTCCGCCCGGCTGGTGGATTTCGAAGTGGAACAAAAGATCCTGGCTCACGAGGACAGCCTGCACCGCCTCTATATCGACAGCATCGAGAAACGGTCGGCCGACAGCCTCCACCAGGTCGCCCTTGCCAAAGCATACCGGGACTCGATCGCCAGCCTGACCGATACCCTCAACAGAGACCGGAGCGACAGCCTGGCGCCCGGTATCGCCGATAGCCTGGACCGGCTTGCCCTCGACAGCCTCCACCGGCTCGGCCTCGATACCCTTGGTGGATTGCGCGGCGATACAACCCGAAAAGTCGTCAAAAAAGACAGCACCCAGATCGACCGGCTCACCGCGGCGCTGGCCGACACGACAAGACATCTCACCGACAAGCAACGAAAAAAGCTGGACAAGGAGCTGGCCAAAGCCCGAACCGACAGCGCCCGGGCCGTCGTCCAGGCCGTAAAGGACAGCATTGAACGGAAGATCCAGGCGCGAAAGGATAGTATCAGCGACGCCAGATATGCCATCAAGGTCAAACAGAAAGCGGATCGCGATAGCGTCCGGGCCGCCGCGGCAGCCGTCAAAAAGCGACAGCGGGATGCCATCGATAGCGTCCGGCGGGCCGGTTTTGCCGCAAAGGCCCGCGTCAGGGCGGTGGCTGACAGCATCCAGCGACGAAACAACCTCGATACCGCTATCACCGGCTCCCTCGCCCGCGGCGATACCATCCGGACTAAACGACTTGCGGACAGCCTTAAAAAATTCGGCTGGACGGACAGCGCCCTTACCCATTACGGGCTTCCGATACCCGTGGACAGCTTCGCGCTGCGACGAATACAGGACAGCCTGCGGGAAGTAGCGGTACAACAGCACTATGCCGATAGCATCGCCCATCTTCCGCCGGAAGACACGACCCTCCGGTATATCGTCGGTTTCCACCACGTCCGCATCTTCTCGGACTCCCTGCAGGCGGTCGCCGACAGCCTCTACTACTCGACAAAAGACTCGATCTTCCGGCTGTTCTACAACCCTGTCGCATGGGGGAGCGGCAACTATCAGATCACCGGCGATACCATGTATATGTATACGAAGAACAAGAAGGCCAACCGGCTTTATGTGTTCGAAAACGCCCTTGCCATCAACCGGGTTGCGCGATCGCTCTACAACCAGCTGAAAGGCACCACCATCAATTGCTTATTCCTCGATGGAGACATCGACTATATCCGCGCCAAAGGAAACGCCGAGAGCATCTACTATTTAGCGGATGAACAAAAAGCCTATACCGGCGCCAATCGCGCCCACGGCGATATCATCGACATGATCTTCGGCCCGAAGCTGGACTCCGCCGGCAATATCGAGCTGGACTCAGCCGGCAAGCCGAAAGGCAAAGAACTGGACCGCGTCGTCATCCGGAGTGACGCCGAAGGAACAGTGACGCCTATGCGAAGGGTCGTCCCCGAAGACATGATCCTTCGCGGCTTCAAATGGTGGGAAAAGAGAAGGCCAAAGTCAAAAAAGGAGATGTTCGAGTCGCTCCACTCGCCAACCGAGGAAGAAAGCTTTGAAGAAGCGGAAAAAGCGGCCGGGCAGGCGCCCGGCTCGCAACACGCCGCCCTCCCGACCATCCCGATCATCAAACCGAAGCAGCAGCCGAAACGGCACCCTTAGAACAACGCGGCATCCCCGAAACATCCCTCCACCCCGGGCGCGGCCTTTGCAGATCATCATTTTAAGAAAGTTGTAACACGCTGGTTTTAATACGAGCGAGCCTATTTTCGTTCAAAGAGCTCAAACCCTTCATATGCGAATGCTATTTCTTTGTTTGATCCTGGTGGTCACCAGCGGTTTGTATAATACATTATCGGCGCAGGACAGCAATACGTCGCCGGTGCCCGGCTATAAGATGGCCGTCGGTATCCGGTTCAGCACGGCCGCTCCAACCATCAATAATTCCATCAGCTTCAAATATTTTATCGACCAGACCAATGCAGTGGAAGGGCTGGCCTCCTTTGGCTCCCGCTTCGGCCTCGGCGGCCTCTACGAACGCCATCAGCTGATCGGCGCCACACCCGCATTTACCTGGTTCTATGGCGGCGGCGCCTACGTCGGCTTTGAAAGCGGTCAAACCTGGTTCGGCCCAACCGGCGTCGTCGGCCTCGACTACAAATTTCCCAATGCCCCCGTCAACCTCTCGCTGGACTGGAAACCGGAGCTGGATCTGATACCCAGTATCAACTTCGTGCCTGACGCGTTTGGCCTGACCGCACGATTCACTTTCGGGCATTAAGGTTCGCCCCCCGTCGATAAGCTCCTCATAGCCAGCCGAAGCCGCATCCCATCGGATTCTTTTTTGCTGTTTTTTGCGGCTCACAGGCCGTATTCCCGCATTTTTTTGCAATTTTTTTCCCAAGTTGCGTTTTTTTGCGGCATTTTAGCTTACATTAGGCCGCATAAAGCCGCAAACGCCGGCGTCTAACCAAAACAAACATGCTCAAACAACAGCGACAGGCCTATATTTTACATCAGGTCAACCTGCACAATCAGGTCCTGTCCACCGGCCTGAGCCAGGAACTCGACGTCTCGGAAGACACCATCCGCCGTGACCTGCAGGAACTGGCGGACAACAACAAGATCATCAAAGTCCACGGCGGCGCCATATCCCTCTCGTTTAACGATTATCACGCCGCCCCCATCTACGCCCACGCCCAAAAGAAGCTCATCGCCCGTAAAGCAGCCGCCCTGATCCAAAACGATATGTTCGTGACGACCACCGGCGGAACCACGCTGATCGAACTGGCCCGGCATCTCCCTCCTGACCTCAAAGCCACATTTATCTCCGGAAGCCTTCCCGTAGCCCTCGAATATACCAACCATCCCACCATCGACGTCATCCTCATCGGCGACAAAGTGTCCAAGAATTCCCGCATCACCGTCGGCGGTGAAGCCATTTCGAAGATCCGGCAGATCAAAGCCGATATCTGCTTCCTCGGGATCAACGCCATCGACGCCGTCAACGGCGTGACCGACAACGATTGGGAAGTCGTACAGGTAAAGAAAGCCATGATCGAATCCGCCCGAACAGTCATCTGCCTCACCATCGCCGAAAAGATCAATTCCTATATGCCCTTTCATGTCTGCCCCGTTGAAGACCTTGACGTGCTGATCACGGAACTGCAACCGGAAGATCCGCTGCTGGAGCCGTATCGCGCAAAAGGGATCCAAATCTTGTAATTACCAAAACTCCATTCTGATTTAAAAAAAACCAAAATGTAAAAGTATGAGAAAAGGGAAGCTATTTAGTTTGATCATGTTTGCTTTGTTCAGCATGATCACAATCAACCTGAAAGCTCAACAGGTTCCCATCAGCGGAACCGTGCTTTCAGCCGATGGTTCGCCCCTGGCGGGCGTAACGGTTGCCGTAAGCGGCACGAAACGAGCGGTCATGACGGACGACCATGGCAAATTCACCATCGGCGCAAAGGAAGGCGCCACGTTGATCTTTAGCTCCGTGGGCTTCACAACACAGAAAATCAAAGCCGCAGCCGGCATGGAAGTACGCCTGTCACAGGGCGAATCCAGTCAGATGGGGGATGTCGTCGTGACGGCGATGGGTATCAAGAAGGAACGAAAAGCATTGGGCTACTCGGTCACCGAGTTAAATGCGGACGAATTGATGAAGAACAAAAATACCAATGTCGTCAATTCCCTGGACGGCAAGGTTCCCGGCGTGAACGTTACCCAATTCAGCGGTTCGCCTGGCGCCGGCGCATCGATAACCATTCGTGGCGGCAACTCGACATCCGATAGCCGGCAAAACCAGCCGTTATTTGTCGTCGACGGGGTCATATACGATAACTCGACTACCGTTGTCGGCAATACGGCTACCGATGGATTGTCCCGCGATAATACGACTTATTCGAATCGCGTTATGGATATCAACCCCGAGGATATCGCAACCCTCTCGGTCCTCAAAGGCGCCGCGGCAGCCGCATTGTACGGATCCCGGGCGGCCGACGGCGTCGTGATCATTACCACAAAGAAAGGCGCGGAAGGCACGGCAAGGGTCGGCGTCGCAAGTAAGATAAGCACTTCATGGGCTGATAAGCTGCCGCAGGTTCAATCTGAATTCGGAAGCGGCATTTATGCCAGCAACGGCGTTCTTAACACCATCGGTATTGGCGGCATTACCGGTAATTCACTTACCACTAACCTCCAGTATTACTCATGGGGCCCAAAGATCCCGGCCGACAGCGCGAAATACGACAATATCGGTAATTTCTTCCGGCACGGAATCGTCTACGATAATAACGTAAACGTATCCGGCGGTTCAAAGAACGGCTCATTCTTCTTATCGGCTTCCAATTATGATCAAACGGGCATCGTCCCCAAGACAGGTTACGATAAAACAACGTTTCGTTTCAACGGCGAACAAAAATACGGGGGCCTGACTTTAGACGCCAATGTCGCCTACTCCATTGCCAAGATCAACAGGACTTTAACAAACGGCGGCCTGTACGGCGGCGGCGGCAGCGGAGCGATGGGAGGCGTATACAGCTGGCCTGTGACCTTCAATATGAAAAATTATCTGAATTCCGATGGAACGGAATATCGTCCGTTCGGCGGTTCCATTCCCCTGGAAAGCGATCAGGACAATCCTTACTGGATCCTCAATAAGGATCAATTGACTGAACAAACCAACCGCTTCACCGGCGGCATCAACGCCAACTATAAAATTACCGGTTGGTGGGACGTTACGGGACGCGTCGGTTACGACCAGTACACCACGAATGATTATACGTATATCGCCCCGGGCTCTGCCGTGAGCCCGACCTATCAGAACGGACGTTTGAGCAAAGATGTCTATGGCTACACTTACATCACGACGACGGAATTGACCACTTTCCATAAGAGATTTGGCGATTTCGAAACGCACCTGATGTTGGGGAACATGACGGAGAGTACGGAAACGCCGGTTCAAAATTATTGGGGCTACAACTTCATCACGGCCGGCAATGCCAACTTCGCCAATATAGCAAACACCAATCAATTCTTTACCGACGCCATTACAAAACACCGTTTGGCCGGCGCCTTTGGCGAATTTGGGATATCGTATAAAGACATCGTCTACCTCACTACAACGGGGCGGAACGACTGGTCGTCCACCTTGCCTGTGAACAACCAATCCTATTTTTATCCCTCTGTTAGCGGCGCTTTCAATTTCACATCCTTGTTACCCAGGAACTCCAATCTTTCTTTCGGAAAGCTCCGGGGAAGCTGGGCGCAGGTCGGTAAAGACGCGAATCCCTATGCTACCCTCACTTATGAGAACTCCCCGATAAGCATCGGCGGCTTTAACGGGGTCGGCAATCAGTATACAAGCGGTAATCCAAACCTGAAACCTGAAATTCAAACTTCCTGGGAAGTCGGTGGAGAATTGAGGTTCCTGAACGGTCGTATCGGCATAGATTATACGTACTATCACAGCCAAACGAAAAATCAGATCGCCCAACCGCGTTTGTCGAATGCCAACGGCTATATTTTGACTTCCCTCAACTCGGGTTCGGTAACTAACAAGGGAATGGAAATCGCCGTTACCGGTAAACCCATAGCCCAAAAAGACTTTAGCTGGGATGCAACGATCAATTTCTCGTACAACAGAGGCCGGCTGGGAACCTTCCTTCCGGGTGTAGCCTACTTCTACCCGACGGACGCCCAATTCGGAACGGTAAAAGCGGCATCCGTCCCCAATGGCGGGTATTTCCTTGGAATGACCGGCACCCGGTTCCTCCGTCAAACCAATTCTAAAGGGATCGAGCTTCCCAACGGGCCCTACCAGGTGGACCCTACAACGGGATTATATAAGCTTAACACGACTAATCCTATCGTGGGTAACCGGGAACCGGATTTCATCGGCGGCTTTGAAAATACGGTTAGATACAAGAGGTGGCAATTGTCCGTTCTGTTCGACATTCGTAAAGGCGGAGCCGTATACAACGGTACCGAATATGCTTTGGTTGAAAACGGTTTAAGCAAGCGAACCCTGCTGAACGATCGCCAATCTGTAACCGTAACCGGCGTCAACAGCCAAACAGGCGCTCCCTTCAGTCAAACCTACAGCGCCAGTCAGACCTATCCGATCGGAACGACAACCGTCGACGGTAAGAATATGATCGAGCAGTATTGGCAAAACTACGCAAACAATTCCCTGAACTTTATTCAGTCGGTCAATTGGGTGAAACTGCGTTCTTTGTCATTGACCTATGACTTCGCCGGCATGCTGCACAACCAAAGGGTCATCAAAGACCTCTCGCTAACCGCGGTAGGCACCAATTTATTCACCTGGACCAATTACAAAGGAATGGATCCCGAAGTAAGCGCCGGTGGCGGAACAGGCGGTTCGGGCTCTACAGGCATCGACTACCTGGGAGTGCCCGCCGTAGCAGCCTTCACCTTCGGCCTGAATGTCACATTTTAACCATTGAAAAAAACAAATTATGAGAAATACAAAATATATTATACTGGGTTGCCTGCTCATATTGAGCTCAACCTCTTGTAAAAAGTGGCTGAATGTAAACGCCGATCCGGATCATCCGAACAATTCAACCGTATCCGTCCAGAACAGGTTACCCTGGATCCAGCACTTTTATACGTACACCGCGGCGGTCACCAATTTCCGTACGGCCTGCCAGGCCGGAGTTTACTATAGCGGCACCGGCTCCGCCAATGCACTTGCGGTAACCTGGACGACGACTACGGGCAATATTACTTCCTATCAGACCTGGTTCGACGAAGTAGCCTCCAACCTGCCTGACATGTACACTTCCGCGCAGGCAAAAGACGCTTACTATTATATGGCCGCCGCCGACGTATTCTCTGCAATGGGCTTCATGGAAATGCTGGACCTGTATGGTGAAATGCCTTATACCCAGGCATTGAGCCCCAATATCCCAAGTCCTGCTTATGATGACGGCAAGACCATTTACAATGGATGCATGGCGAAATTAGACGAAGCGATCAGCCTGTTCAGTAAAACGCAGCCCGTCACCGCTCCCTCTTTTGCCGCCGGAGATATGTGGCTACAGGGCAACCCTGTCCAGTGGATAAAATTTTGCTATGGGCTCAAAGCCCGCTACATGCTTAAGCTGTCGAAAAAAGCGGACTTGTTCAATGCGGATTCCATTTTATATTGTTTGACCCAGGGGCCCCAGTCCAATGGCGACAATGTAATTCAAGCCGGCTTCAACAACAGTAATGTGCTCGATTACCTGGAAGGCGATCCCGTTGTAACCAACACAAACTATGATTATGCGGGTGAAGGCAGCAACCAGCGCATCTCCCAGTTCTATTACAACCTCCTTACGAATATGCGTAATGCCGGCGTAACAGATCCCCGGATGAGTAAGATCGTACCTGCCTCGATGTCCAATGTTCAATTGAACAGCAGCGGTCAGGTGGCGTCTTATACGTGGAATCGTTCCGTGGGCGTTGATTTCTATGGCCCGTCGACCCGGTTGAAGGCGGGCGGTCCCGCTTCTATCCTGACGGTAAGCTTCGCGACTGCGAATACAAATATCAAATACACGATCTCGGATCCAACGGCCCTCGCGAATTTCATCGCGGCCCAGACCGCGGCAGGGCATACCTTCACGACCAGCGGAAGTACCGTAACGGTCACCTACCCGGCCGGTTCGATCTATATCAACAGTACGAACTACCTGTACGCCGGAGATACGGCTTATGTCAACATGCGGAGCAGCTCGACGGCCTATTCAGGCATAGCCACTCAACCTCAGACAAACGTCAACTGGTACCCTTCACTGGCCGCATTCAACGCCGGCGTCGTGGGCTCCACAGGCTCCTTCCAGATCCGCCCTGTTTCCAACTTTGAGGTCCTGACCTACCATGAGATGTGCTTTATCAAGGCCGAGGTTGAAATGAGAAAAGGAGATCAGGCCGATGCATATACAGCATACATGGCAGGTATCCAGGCGCACATGAATTACATGCAATCGACTCTCAGCACCTGGCAAGGCGGCGGTTATACAACTACCAATCCCGATATGGCGCCGATGAACCAAAGCGATATCAGTAATTATCTTGCGAGCGCCGCGGTTGCTCCGGGAGCGGGTGCATTGACCATGTCGGACATCATGTTGCAAAAATATCTCGCTATGGGGTGCAGCCTTGAAAATTTCAACGATATGCGCCGGTTCGATTTCAGCGCCGGGGATATTGGCTCCTTTGGCGTCGTTTATCCGGGATACCAGCGGGGACCATTGTTTGCAGGCTCAGCGCTGTACACAGGTTCCGGCCCCACCGACCCCCGGTACTGGCAGCGCCGGTGGGCTTTACCGACCAGCCTTGAAATAAATTACAACCTGAATAACGTCCTTGCGCTGAATCCTCACGCCACCGATCCGAACATCTGGAGTATGCCTGTCTGGTGGGATTGCGCAACCGACGCTCAATATTATGGATACCTTCAAAAATAGTCCGTGCATAGCGCCGTACCAAAGACTGACATCAGCCCCCGCAACTGCGGGGGCTATTTTTTTTAAGCCACGTGCCCAAAAAACAGATAACAAAGGAAGATCGAGCAGATGACGCTCACAAGATCGGCCAGCAGCATCGCCCCGATCGAATACCGCGTATTGCGGATCGCCACGCTGCCATAATATACCGCCGCGACATAGAAGGTGGCCTCGGATGACCCCTGCAGGATCGCCGAAAGATGCGCGGCAAAACTGTCGTTCCCGGTCGTTTTCATCGTATCCACCAGCATCCCGCGGGCGCCGGCGCCGGATAGCGGTTTGATCAGCGCCGTGGGCAGCCCGTCGACAAGCCGCGGATCCGCCCCCATTACGTGAAAGAGATGCCGCAACGCATCCAGGATCACGTCAAAAGTACCGCTCGTACGCAGCATGCTGATCGCCACCAGCATCCCAACGAGATAAGGGATGATCCGTACCGCCGTATCGAATCCGCCTTTCGCCCCCTGCACAAAAGCATCGAAAATATTGACCTTCCTATAGAGCGCCACACCCACGATTATAAGGAATATCAGCAGGATCAACCCGCTGCTGAATGCGCGGGAGAAAGACTGGACGCCATCCGCATTAAGTCTCCGGAGATAGATGACAAGTGCGGCGATCAATATGGACAGGCCGCCGACCCAGGCTATGATCGCCGGCTGAAACAGGTTGATCCGCTGCCGGATCGCCACAATACTCATCGAAGCCACCGTAGTCAAAAACGTCGCTATCACGATCGGGAGAAAGACGTCCGTTGGATTGGCGGCCCCATTCGCAGCACGGATCGCGATCACGCTTACCGGGATCAGTTGCAGCCCCGACTGATGCAGACAGAGGAACATGATCTGGGGGTTAGACGCCGTGGTCTTGTCCGGGTTGATCTCCTGCAGGCTCTCCATTGCCTTCAAGGCAAAGGGCGTCGCGGCATTATCCAGCCCCAGCAGGTTAGCCGAAAAGTTCATCACCATATGCCCCATCGCCGGATGCCCCTTTGGTACGTCCGGGAACAGCCGCGAAAAGAATGGCCCGGTGATCCGTGCGAGGAACCGCATCCCACCGGCCGCTTCCGCAATACTAACCAGCCCCATGAATAGCGCCATGATCCCGATCAACCCGATCGCCAGCGTGACCGCGGTGCTGCACGTACTGATGATCCCATTCGTGCCCGTGACCATCGTCGAAAAGATCTCCTTATCCGCCGGCACACCCACATACCGCACCCCCGCCACCACGATCGAGACCAAAATAAATGCCGCCCATATTCTGCTTAGTGCCATGCCCCAAATTAACATTAATTGCCTAATTTCGCGGCCGAAATGTACCCGCCTCCGTCGGAGGCGGCTCAAAAAAGAATATATATGGCTTTACAAGCAGGTATCGTAGGATTGCCGAACGTAGGGAAATCGACATTGTTCAATGCCGTCAGCAACAGCGCGAAAGCACAGGCCAGCAATTACCGGTTCTGCACGATCGAGCCCAACACCGGGCTCGTGGACGTACCCGACGAACGCCTCGATAAACTCGCCGCCCTTGTAAAACCGCATCGCATCGTGCCCACTCAACTTCAGATCGTCGATATCGCCGGCCTCGTAAAAGGCGCCAGTAAGGGGGAGGGCCTGGGCAACAAATTCCTGGCCAATATCCGCGAAGTCGATGCCATCGTCCATGTCATCCGCTGTTTCGAAGACGAGAATATCCTCCGCGACGAGGGGGCCATCAACCCCGTCAGCGACAAGGAGATCATCGACACCGAGCTTCAGTTGAAAGACCTCGAAAGCGTGGACAAGAAGCTGAGCCGCACCGAAAAGATGCTAAAGACCGCCGATCCAAAGATCAAAGCCGAATATGAAGTGTTGAAACGCTGCCACGAGCACCTGGAAAAAGGCCGCAATATCCGCGAACTGAATCTTTCAAAGGAAGAACAGACAGCCGTAGCCGATCTTTTCCTGCTCACGGAGAAACCCGTTCTGTATGTCGCCAACGTCGATGAAGCTTCCATGCACATCGGCAACGCGTATTCCGAAGCGCTAAAAGCCGCCGTCGCGGCCGAGCAGGCGCAGGTCGTCGTGATGAACAACTCCATCGAAGCACAGATCGCCGAAATGGAAGACCCCGCCGACCGCCAGTTGTTCATGGAAGAATACCGAATGACCGAACCGGCCCTCAATAAGCTCATCCGCAGTACCTACCAACTCCTCAGCCTGGCCACCTATTTCACCGCCGGCGTCCAGGAAGTGCGGGCATGGACCATCCATGAAGGCTGGAAGGCGCCGCAGGCCGCCAGCGTGATCCACACCGACTTCGAAAAAGGCTTTATCAAAGCGGAAGTCATCGCCTACAAGGATTATATCCAGTTTGGATCGGAAGCAGCCGCCCGCGAGAACGGCCGCCTCCGGATCGAAGGGAAAGATTATATCGTCAAGGATGGCGACGTGATGCACTTCAGGTTTAACGTCTAGCCACCACCCTCCGCCGAAGGCGATTAAAGCACGTTATACCCAAAACTGATATAGTACAACCCGCCCATCCGCGCGTCCCCGATCGCATCCACATGATAATAGTTCAGCAGATTTGAAGCACCGATCTTGATCAGGCTGTGATCGAGCTTCGGCAGCTTCATGCTGATCTGCGCATCCAGCGTCCCAAAAGCCGGCGTCATCCCCGTAATAAAGGAAGACTGGTAGAGATACGCATCCTGCCACCGATAGGTCAGGTTGAAGCCATACACCTTGGCGATCGAATAATTGGCCACCGTGAGATTGAACTTGTGCTTCGGTGTATTGAAATCCGTTTGCTGATTCACATCCTTGCTGGAGATCGTGCTATAGGCATAATTACCCGAGATTATCCAGCCCATCGGCAGCGAATAGTCCAGCCCGATACCCGCACCACCCGTATTCACCTTGGTGGGACTGTTCGTATAGATACCAAACGTATTGGCTGCCGTCTGACCCAGCGTCAATGGATCCTTCACCAACACCGTCAGACCGATGAAATTGGTGTACTGCGCATAAAAGCCATAGACGTCCAGCAACAGGTTCTTTCCGATCAGCCCCTTATAACCCAACTCCCAGCTCGCAACCGTCTCCGGCTTGAATGTTTGATACTGGAACGGCGTCGGCGTTGCCCCGGTGGTGAGATATTTGTTTAACGTAGCCGTGTCATAGGTCTGGCCGTCATTCAGGCCGTAGGCCGTGATGAACTGCGGCAAACCGCCGATCAGCCGCGCAGAACCGGTCTGCAGGTTGATGTATTGGTTCTGGGTCGTCGGGAACCGGTAGGCCGTCTGGAACGAAGCGCGGATATAGTTATCCTTGGCCACACGCAATAGCGCCGTCGCCCTCGGCGTGAAACGGCCCTTGAAATTCGAGTTCTTGTCATAACGACCCGACAGCGATAGCTTCAGGAAATCATCCCAGAAGCCCTTTTGCAATTGCGCAAACGCCCCCGTCTCATTGATATTGATCCGGCCTGCCGTATCGGCAAAGATGGTCCCATGCGAGTTCAGTACGAATTCCCGGGTCGCCGCGCCAACCGTGATGTCGATCCACTTGACCTGGTTGGCGAAATTGTACATCGCCTCACCCACATACAGGTCCGTCTGGTCGTTGAACTTTCCACCCATGGGGATCGCCAGCTTTTTCAGCGAATCGGCCGCCGTATTGAACGCCGCCGTCCCCGGCGTCAGTCTGCCCTGATCGGCGTATCCCCGCGCTACGGCGCTGGCATTTGCATAAGCCGTCGTCGGGCTCTGACCGGCCAGCAGATCGGCGCCAAAGGCCTGCGCATAGGCGTTAAGATAATTCGGCGCCCAGACCGTCGCCGTCGGCGCATACGCCTCGTTCAGCAACGTCGCAACCGCCACCATATCGTAGGAATTGCCCGCATTCTCCTGCGTCGTATACGCCCGGACGTAATAATGCTGGCCGGTAAGCTCCACCTTATACTGCCCGATCTTTACATCCTTCAGGCTGTAGCGGTCCGTACCCTGATAGATCGTGCTGGCCTCGCCGAAATTCCCGATCAGGCTAAGGGTCGCCGTCGGCGCCACTTTATAATACAACCCGCCATATACCTTGAAGTTGTCGGCGCGATAAGTGGTCAGCGTATTCTCCGTGTAACCCGTACGGGTAACATTCGAATTGGCGGGGGTGGCCGCTGCCAGCTGACCCGTCTGTTGCGCCTCCACCTGATATTGTGCGGCCAGGGGCGCATTGCCCGCCATCGCCGCCGCATTTGCCGCCGCCGCATATTGCGCAGAGATCGCCTGCAGCTCCTTTTGCACGTTGAAATAGGCGCTCTCATCCCCATATACATTGATCCCGTCGTAATTCGGGAGGCTGCGCGTATCACCCGTGATCGCCCCGGTCACCGGCACATAGTTGCGGTAATCGGAAGCCATCCAGTCCGTCGCCAGCGTATAATCGGCCGTCAGCTTGAAGGCGAAACGGTTATTGAACGCTTTGGCATAGCGGGCCGTCCAGTTGTAATACGGTTTGGCGGAACTTTGATCGTCCCCCAAATGGTTCACCCCTTGTTTGACCTGCGCGCTGAATCCCTGGTATTTGAAGGGGTCCTTGCTCGTCATCAGCAACGTTCCGGTCATCCCCCCCGATCCATACAAAGCGGACGAAGCGCCCGGCAGCAATTCCACATTATCGACATCGAGCTCGTTCAATCCATTGATATTCGCCACGGAAAAATTCAGGCCCGGCGCCTGGTTGTCCATCCCGTCCACGAACTGATTCATCCGCGTATTACCGCTACCGTTGAAACCCCGGGTGCCCATCGTCTTGAACAACAGCGAGGAGGTCACCGCATCCACATCCTTCATGTTGGCTATCGCGTCATAGAACGAAGGGGCCGGCACCTCATGCGCAGTCGTACTGCTCATCCGCTCGATCGATACCGGCGATTCGAGACTCCGGATCGCGCCACGGGTAGCCGAAACGACTACCTCCTTTCCAAGCGTGGAAGAAGGAACGAATGAAACTTCGACCGGAGCGCCGGGATTGCTGACCGTCACCTCCTGGGTCTCGAATCCGATAGAAGAAAAGATAAGCGTGATAGGCGGCTGCTGCGTCGTCGTCAGCTGGAAATTTCCATGGTCATCGGTGAACGTACCGGCGACGGAACCCTTGACGGTAACCGATACGGCGGGGACGCGCTCTTTACTGACGGATTGACTGACAGTACCCGAAATTGTATAGGATGACTGGGATTTAGCCGGAAGACAGATCAGGGAAAGCAGCAGAATCGAGGCAAATTGTAGAATTAGCTTTTGTCTCATAATGCAAGTTTTCGGTTAGATAAAGTTCGACAGAAAATTTTCTTAACGTATTACTAAAATACGTATTGTAGGGCGGTCCTCGAAATTTAATTTATTTTTGCCGCCATGAGAACACTGCAATTTCCACATCAGACAAAGTTCTACCGCGGTAAGGTTCGGGACGTCTACACCATCTCCGGCCAATGGCTGGTGATGATCGCCTCCGATCGCATCTCGGCATTCGACGTGATCCTCCCCCGTCCTATCCCCTTCAAGGGCCAGGTGCTGAACCAGATCGCGGCATATATGCTCAAAGCCACCAGTGATCTCTGCCCGAACTGGCTGTTGGATACTCCCGCACCCAATGTAGCCGTCGGCCGCCTCTGCGAACCTTTTCGGGTAGAGATGGTCGTAAGGGGCAATCTGACCGGGCACGCATGGCGGACATACCAGTCCGGCAAACGCGAACTTTGCGGGGTCCCGCTACCGGATGGCATGCAGGAGAACGACTATTTTCCCAATCCCATCATCACCCCCTCCACCAAAGCGGAAGTAGGCCATGATGAAGACATCTCCCGCGAAGAGATCATCCGCCGCGGCATCGCCGGCGAATCCGATTACGCGCAACTGGAGAAGTATACCCTGGCCCTCTTTCAGCGTGGCCGGGAGATCGCCGCCAAAAGAGGCCTGATCCTGGTCGACACTAAGTACGAGTTCGGCAAGATCGGCGATACCATCTATCTCATGGACGAGATCCACACTCCGGATTCCTCCCGCTACTTCTACGCGAACGGTTTTGAAGCACGCCAGGCGAAGGGCGAAAGACAGCTCCAGCTTAGCAAGGAGTTCGTCCGGGAATGGCTGATCGCCAACAACTTTATGGGTAAAGAAGGCCAGACCGTTCCGGAAATGACCGACGACTGGGTGCAAACCATCAGCAACCGGTATATCGAACTATATGAAAAAGTGATCGGCGAACCTTTCCGTCCGCAGTCGCTTAGCGACGAAGAGATCTATCAGCGGACCTTGCATAGTTTGGGTAATCTGGGGTATTAGGAAGCGGCGTCATCAACGCCTTTCCCGGTCCTCGCTTCGCCCTCTTCCCCACCCTTGGGAAGCGTAAAGGAAAAGATACTCCCTTTCCCCGGCTCGCTTTGTATATTCATCTGTCCGCCATTCCGCGACAGGAATTCTTTGCATAACATCAACCCCAGTCCCGTTCCCGCCTCTCCGCCCGTTCCCCGCGTCGAATAATAGCTGTGCTCCTTCAGCCGCTGCAGCCCCTCCTGGCTGATCCCCATCCCGGTATCCTGCACCGAGATCTCGATACACGACCGGAGCTCCCGCGCATCCAGAAAGATACACCCCTCCACCGGCGTAAACTTGATCGCATTGGACAGCAGATTGCGCAACACCAGGTTCACCATGTCCTTGTCCGCATAGACAAAGATCGGTCGCTCGATCTTGCTGTCGATATAGATCTTCTTCGCCTCCGCCTGCAGCCTCAGCAATTGCAGCACTTCCTTTGCGATACCCGTAATATCCAGCAGCTGCGGCCGGATCGCCTCCGCCTGCATCTGGCTTTTCGCCCACTGGAGAAGATTCTCCATCAATCCCGTCGTATACGTCAGCTCATTGATGACCTCCGGTATCAGCCGCTTGATCTCATCCCCCGGCAGATCATACAACTGCACATTCCGGAAAAGATTCCGCAACGCATATAACGGCGCCTTCAGGTCATGCGCGATAACCGAAAAAAGTTTGTTCTTTAGCGAATTCAGCTCCGTCAGCTGCTGCGTTTGCTCCTCCAGCAAAGTCGCCTTTCCCGATATATCGGCCTTCTGCCGCAGGATCTTCAGGTTGCTACGCCGCAGTTGCCAGTTCCTGTCGCGGCTTTGCTCCTGGTACCGGGTATTCTCGTTCTTGATCAGCAATAGCGCATAGAAGATAAGGAACATCGCGAGCAGCTGGAAGAAGAAGTGCGAATGATGATGCACCACCAGGAAGCAGGCCATCGAAAGCGTGAACGAAAAAATAATGCTATAGATATTCCGCAGAAAGAAGACCGACAGCACCGCATACAGGACGAAGAAGAACTCGATCCCGATATCGATCCCCAGTATATAGACCAGGCTTGTTGCGATCGGGTACAACGTGAAGAAGAGCAGCCGCGCCGGCTCATGCTTTTGGAAATGATTCAGGACAAGTACTGTCAGGCTGATGACAGCGGGGAGACAGCCGACGCCCCAGACAAGAGAAGGCAAATGATAGTTATTGCTGACCAATCCGATAACCGGGATGACGACGCCCGCAAGCACTCCCACCAGATTCATGAAATTGAAGATCCCTGACTTCCTCTTCTCATAACTGCCAAGAGCAGGCTGGTAACCGATATTCCATATATATCCCTTTAAAAGGGCAATACGTTGTACAGCCTTATTCATGGTCAGGGCCTCTTGGTTTGCTACTACCGAAATTTGATAAACGTAGGAATTACAGTTTTTATTTTGCCGGCCGGCCTCTCGTCGCACCCAATCTCAAACGCGACCGCGATTTATTGAAGGAATGCGGACCTTTTTCAACCCCTTTCCGTATCCCCTGCCGCTCTTCCGCGGGCAGATGGGTAACTGTCTGGCAATCAGTACTGCAACAGCCCTCATAGCGGGCAGCGCATTCCTCGCACTGGATGAACAGCAGATGGCAGCCTTCATTACGGCAATTGGTATGCGTATCGGCCGGGCGGCCGCATTGATGACAGGTGGCGATGATCTCCTCGCTGATCCGCTCCCCCATCCGGTCGTCAAACACAAAATTTTTGCCCCTGAACTTATTGTCCAGCCCCTGTTCCTTCACCGTATTGGCATAGTGGATGATCCCGCCCTCGAGATGATAGACATTCATGAATCCCTGATGCAGCAGCCAGGCGCTGGCTTTCTCACACCGGATGCCGCCCGTGCAGTACATGATGATGGGGCTTTCCTTCTTATCTTTCAGCAGCTCCGCGGACATCGGTAACTGCTCCCGAAACGTATCGGAAGGAACTTCGATGGCCTTCTCAAAATGCCCTACCTCATATTCATAGTGGTTGCGCATATCGACGACGATCGTCGCCGGGTCATCGGTGAGCCTGTTGAACTCCGCCGCGCCGACATATTTACCCTTCCGTCGCATATCGAACGTCACATCGGCAATACCGTCCGCCACAATCTTATCCCGTACCTTGATCTTCAACACCCAGAAAGACTTCCCATCATCATCGACGGCGATGTTCAGCCGCAGCCCTTCCAGCCCCGGTACGGAGTCGAGCAGGTCTTTTAAAGCCCCGAACCGGGAGGCCGGCACGCTGATCTGCGCATTGATCCCTTCCCTCGCTATATAAACGCGGCCAAAAACCGCCAGCTCATTCAGCCCTCGATACAGCTCGTCCCGGAATGCGCGTGGATCGGCGACCGGCACATAGCGATAGAAAGAGATCGTCGTGCGCGGCTCCGTCTCCGCCAGCATCCGCTGCTTTAACTCCCTTTGGGACACCCTGTTGTGTAACACGGCCATCCGGCAAAAGTACTAATTTTTCCGGAACGCGCCCCCGATCAGCCCACCCAACCCGATCCGGATCCCCGTCTGCCCATAGTGCCCGTTCAGCCATGAACCGACCAGATCGACCCGGAAAAGCTTGAAGATGTTCTCCAGGCCGCCGAACGCCTCCACATAGTTGTTGTGGCCGTTCACATAGAACGCATTCGCCCCACCCACCAGGTTCCAGTTCCACCGCCGGATCACCGGGATCTTATTGGTCAGGAGCCCGTTGAAATGATGCTCCAGATGCCCCGTCGCATAGAAGGAGGCCGTCGTGCTGTTCGCATAATACGGCGCGAGCTGAAAGCTGTTGAGATATTCGCTGGCAAAGATCGTTTGATTGCCGTTGAAATGCTGGTAGTCCTGGATATAAACCGACCTGGTATTAAGGAATCCGCCGGCACTGAACCGGTAGTGTAGCAGCCCCCGTAATTTCAGATTGACGTCATCCCAAAGCGAGAACTGCCATTTATCGAAGTTGACATCACTACCCAGGACCCCATTCCACCCTTTTTCATATTGTAACTCCAGCGTCGGGTATTTAGACCCGATCGACATCTTCCGGTCGGGAAATTCGATGAAACGCTGCCCCGGCTGATATTGCAGATCGATACTCGTAAGTACCGCCTGATGGCGCGGGAACGGCGCATCCAATTGCTCCACCGGGTAGTTGGGCGTGAACGACCGTCCATTCTTGACGATCGAATAGCTTGTGGTATTGGCGATCGGTATCCGGTCTTCATACCATCCTTTAATATTCAGCCGCATCCCGTTGTCGAACCGCGTGGTTGAACTTAGCTGGGTGAAATAGTTCTCATAGATCTTCATATAGTTCCGTCGCCACCAGAAGGTATACAGCGCATTGACCCACTCCGATATGGGATTGTCGGGATTGAACTGCGATACCCGCTTGCCGCCGGACAGGAACCACGTTTGCCGGGAGGAAGAAGCATCCTCACCCACCCAATTGAAACTTCGCCGCCTCCACTCCAGCTCAGCCCAGGGATTGAGGTGCGTGTTGTGAAATCCATACCGGATATGCGGTGAGAAGGTCAGCGTTCCCTTGCCGTTTGGCAGCGCGCGACTCAACGAAGCGTTCAGCTTCACATTGAAACCCTCCACCGTATTGTAGCTTACCCCGGCGAACAACGGATCGATCGTATAGGTTAGCGGCCGCGGTTGCCGGAAATTGGACCGCCGGACGCCAAAATACATCAACTGGTTATATGTTAGCGGGCCCTGCTCCTTCAACAACGAATCCCGGTTCTTCTTCGTCCCCATCGAATCCCGGTTGTATGCATAGATACTGTCCTTTACCTTATAATTGACTTTCTCATCGGGCTCCAGCGGCACGGGCCGGATCGAATCCCAATAAGCCCTGGTCCGCCGGTTGCCCGCCGTATCATACCGGATGAATACGTTGTTGAAGAACCGCTTCCTGAACCGCGGGGTCAGGTCGTAGTTATTATACACGTCGAGGAAAGTCCCGACTGCTTCGACGCCAAGGATGTTGAACGAGAAATTGACCACCTGGTCTTTGACCTGCCAGATGGAACTGGTCGCAGCCGGGTTCGACGAATCGGAAACGACCGGAGCATGGATCTGCCTGATCTCCACCGTATCCAGGATCTCGAGCTGCGAAGTCTTGAGCAGCAGAAGGTCCAGGCTGTGAATACGCCAGTCCCCATCCACGATCTCTATCGTCCCGGAAAAAAGCGGTTCATATTTTCGGCGCGGGATCACCTGGATCCGATCGATCTCGCGTCCCTCCTCGAAATACGAGCCAAGAAAATGATACCGGTAATAGTTCAGCGCCCCATCGGCGATCGGTGAAACGAAACCGCGCGGATTGAGCTGGCCGCCCAGCGCGTTCACATTGTTGTTGTAGAAGTTGATGAATACCGGAAAAGAAAATCCAAAGCCGTTCGACCCGGCCTCCCGCCCCGACAGGACCTCCAGCTTGATCTTATCAGGCCGTTTGAAGGCGATCTTACTAAGCGATTCGGAAAGATAAATGATGCCCTTCCCGGCCGAATCGACCCCCATTCCCTTCTTATCCTTCTCCTGCAATTGCTGCCCGAACAGCCTGTCCGGTAATTTGCGCGTACGGATCAACGTTTTAACATACGCCTCGCAGGTGAAAGAATCCAGCGGCGTTTCGTAGTCCTTCCTCTTTTTGATGGCATGCCGGATGATCGCATAAGCAGGGTCTTCGCCGCCCGGCCGCACGATGACTTCGGTCATGGACAGCTGCTGAAGCGAAAGCTGAAAGTCCACGCTCACCGGCGTTGCACCCACAGTGATCTTTTTCTCCTTCCGGGCATAACCTACATATTGACAGACCAGCGTATATGTTCCGGGAGCAAGATCCAGCGTATACTTCCCATCGTTACCCGCCGTGACGCCCCGTGTCGTTCCCTTGATCAGGATGGAAGCATACGCCAGGACGCTTCCTTTGTCATCCGTAACGGTCCCGGTGACGCGGATGGCATAGGCTTTCTCCCCCGTCCAACCGATCAGCAGGAATAAGATAAGGGCGCGGAGCATAAAAGAAATGGATTTACTTTTTTAAAAAGGACGCCGTCAGCGCGCCACCGCCACCCATAAGCGCACCGATCATCGCGGTCACCAGGATGAGCGCATAGGGCGAACCGTTCAACGGCAACAGCGAGGCGATCTTCGTTGCAAGGATGCCCTTGTTCGGCACACTGGCCGCCAGCGCCAGCCCCCCCCATAGGAGAAATAAGGCGAGAAAGCCGGATAGAAAGGCCGGCAGCGGCCGCAAGGGGATCAGCAGGATTACCATGAACGCGATCGGAGCAATAACCCAATTGGGAAGAAAAAGCCCGCCGACGAAGCTGAGCAGGGCGATAAGCAAAGTATTGACGAGAAATTTTATCAGCATAGATGACTATTCATTGGAGGATGAAGCCGCAAAATTAAGTACCCATTTCACCCGCTTGTCCGATTTGTCTTCCGCACCCATGATCCACACCGGCAGATACTTGCCCTCTACCCACCGGTCGACAAACGTATCGTAATACGGGCTGCCGGGATTTCCGCTCTGCCCGCCGGGATAGATGCCATAGGCTTCCGTCTTGTCGGTTAGCTCCACGATCATCCGCCAGCTGGGCCCATGGAACTGTTTGGCCGCATTGATACAATTGGTTCCGCCGCCGATCGCGAGATGCGTCCGGCTTAACGCCGGCAGCCGCAGCAGATGCCGCGTCCACGTGTCCTTGAATTTGGCCCACGGAAGCCTGCCTTCCTGTCCCGCTTGCGCCAGTTCCGGGATGGTCTGCCTGAACGCCTCCGTGACGACTTGCGAGAGCGTCTCCTTCACATCCTTCGTATTTACGTTGTCGATGAAAGACCAGGAGGTGTCCCGGATCAGCGCCTCCAACAAAGTTGTTTCTTCCGGCCGCTGCAACCGAAGCGAGCTCCTGGAAAACTCATCGTCAAAGATATCATGCTCGAGATGGTTCCACCAGAGATAGAAGATCGTCGGTCCCTCCTCATCCGGATCATTGCGGAACTTCCAAAGCTTGTAGATATTCAGGAAGGCCCTTTCATCGTCGTTCAACCCCGATGCATTGAGATGCTGAAGCAATACCGGCTGCGCCATCTGCGCAAACACGTTGAAGTTGTCCGTTTGCATCCTGATCATATCCGCCGTGCTGACGGAGGTCATCTCACTTAGCTTGCGGTTGATGATCAGTCCCCGGTAAGTCAGGAAGGTGCCGCCAAGGTAATATGGATAGGTCGTATCCGCCGGCCGCTGGTTGGCGCTGCTGACAAAACCCCGGCCTTCTCCCGAATCCAGCATCATATATGGATTCCGGTCGGTCGGGATCGTATCCTGCCACAGATAGGAGCTGTCCTCTCCCGGCATCACAAAACGCCCCTGGTCCTTCCATTTGGCGGGAAATTGCCCCTGCTGCCAGATCGCGATCGTTCCGGCCTTATCTGCAAAGGCGAAGTTCTGACCGGGCGTTTTGAATGTGCGGATGGCGTGTTTATAATCCGTATAATTACGCGCAGACTGAAGGTAATGGAAGGTCAGCAGCTCATCGGACGGATCGGCAGGCTTCCAGCTTACCGCATATGACCGGGTCGAGGCGATATCGGAATATCCCGTGAACGTGGGATCGAACATGACAGGACCGAAGACCGTGCTCACGACCGTGTCATATAACGGAGCGCTTCCCAGTATCTTTATCGTATCGACCCGCTGCGCCGAAACCGGCTGCCAACGGCCATTGAACCAATATTCCTGACGGCTCTCGTCTTTGAACTTGATCGAGTAGTAGTCCCGGACGTCCCGCTCGGAATTGGTGATCCCCCAGGCGCAACTGTCATTGAACCCGATGATCACGAATGGCGCACCCGGGAAAGAAACTCCGCAAACATTATAGGCCGGCGTGTGGATCTGCATCTGGTACCAGATAGAAGGCATATTCGTGCTTAGATGCGGGTCGTTGCAGAGGATAGGCCGGCCACTGAGTGTCTTTGAGCCGGAGATCGCCCAGTTATTGCTTCCGTTACTCCGCTCCGGCTGTAGCTCCTCATCCGTAACCGTAGCGGTATTGTTGAAGTACAACGAATCGGCCGTTGCCGGCGTCCTGGGCACGCTGGCCGGCGGCATGAACTTGGTCCCCTTTGGAATGATCGGATCGAGACTATCCGGGACCAAAGGATATAACTTGGCAAGATCTTCTTTACTGAACACGCTCTTCGCATTCGTCATCCCAAAATCATTGTCGGCCCCGGCCAGCTCATAAGCCATATATTTTATGAAAAGCGCCGTCTTCAGATTGTTCCATGGCTCCGGCCGATAGTCCAGCAGCTTGTACTCCAGCGGCAGGCTGCCCTTACCCAGTTGCCGGATATAGGCATTGACCCCCGCGGTATAAGCATCGCAATCCTTCAGGACCATGGTATCTTTCTCAATGGCGCCAAGCGCCGCCTTTGCCGCTTCCACCATACCCAGCCGCCGCATCGACCGGTCATATTTCACATACGCGTTGTCCGCCCCCGGGCCAAGGAACTCGCTAAGCCGGCCCGCCGCGGCAAAGGTCTGGAACTCCATCTGCCAAAGCCGGAACCGCGCATGCAGATAGCCCTGGATATAACAAGCGTCGGTTTCGCTTGCCGCAAAAACATGCGGGATCAGGTATTCATCGAAATACACCGTTCCCCTTCCTTCCAGTCCGGGCAGCGCAATCTTTCCATTGAAACTCTCGCCGACCGGCTCCGCATTCTGCCAGAACCCTTCCTGGGGACTGAGAAAAGCCCCGAACAGGGGCGTTTTTTTAAGCCCTCCCCATCGGACATTCAGACTAATGACAAGACCGGTAGTCAGAAGAAGAGAAAGCAGAAAAGGAACGACTCTCATAAGCTAAAAGTAGGAAAAATTACCACAAAATGGTATTGTTACTGTCTGCCCCTTGGCGCACCTTTACATTGTAGGACAGATCGTGCTCGAAAAAACATCGTTCAAATGTAGTTCAGGTGGTTCAGGTAGATGATGAGCCGGTTCAGCGATGGGCCGGCTTTTTCTATTATCTCAAAAGATCGGTCAGCTTATCGATCTCTTCCTCCGTATTGAACGAATGGATCACGATCCGCAGCCGTTCACCCCCCCTTGGCACCGTAGGATACAAGATCGGGCGGATATCCAGCCCCGCCTGTTGCAGGCGCTCCGCCAGCTCGCGCACCGCCGCATTACCGGGAACAACCACCACCTGGATCGGCGTAAGACTGTCCAACCGCTGATAACCGATTGTCGCCCGCCGGAACCGGTCGATCAGCTGCCGCAACCGCTCCCGCTCCGCCTCCATCTTTGGGAACAGCCGGTATGCATCGGCGATGGCCCCGACGCTTGCCGGTGGGAAAGCCGTGGTATAAATAAGCGGGCGGCAGAAATTGATAAGAAACTGGCGTAGCCGTTCACTCCCCAGCACGATCGCCCCATGACATCCTACCGCCTTTCCAAACGTGTGGATGCGCGCAATGCATTCTCCCTGCAGTCCCAGCGCCTGCACCAACCCCTCCCCCGCCTTTCCGATCACGCCCGTCGCATGCGCTTCATCCACGATACAATGCGCACCATAGGACCGGCATAACGCCACGATCGATTCCAACGGCGCCATATCCCCATCCATCGAGAAGACCGACTCCGTAACCACAAAGATCCGCGATCCGCTGCCCGCACGCAGTGCCGCCCGCAACCGCCGCTCGAGGTCCTGACAATCATTATGTGCAAACGAATGGGATTGGGCAAAAGACAATCGGATGCCATCACGGATCGAAGCATGACTGAGCTGGTCATAGAAGATGGTATCCCCCCGCTGCGCTACACAGCTGAGCACCCCCAGGTTGGCGTCATAGCCGGAATTGAAAAGCAATCCTGCATCCGAAGAATGGAAACCGGCCAGCGCCCGCTCCGTCTCCTCCATCAGGGGATAATTTCCGGCGAGCAACCGGGAACCCATACTCCCATGAGCCAGCGCATTTGCCGGAATCAACCCGTTGGTGACGATGCCAAGATAATCATTGGAGCAAAGATCTGTTTTCCCTTCGGGTAGCCGCAACCGCCGTAGCGCATCTTCCGCCCGGCGTTCACCCAGCTTGATTTCCAAAAAATCATCCAATCGTGCGAATTTCCAGCAAACCTACTCAAATCCCGTAATTTCACCGCATGGAAACCTCCGGCCAGAAGAATATCCTTGGGTTGCAGTTGCCTACCGACCCGCGCTGGGTCGATCTCGCCGCGATCTCGCTCGAAGATATCCTCACCGACCACGCCTGGTGCGAACAGAAGGCCGCCACAAGCTGCATCTCCCTGATCTCCCGTTACCCGGGCCGCCAACGCCTCGTCGAAGAGCTTTCCCCCGTGGTGACCGAAGAATGGGGCCATTTCCGGCTGGTTCTTGCCGAATTGCAGCGACGCGGCCTCCGGCTGGGTCCCCAACGGAAAGACCTGTACGTAAACAGGCTAAAGGAATTTGAGATCAGGGGTGGCAGCGAATCCCAGCGTTTTCTCGACCAGCTCCTTTCTTTTGCCCTCATCGAAGCCCGAAGCTGCGAGCGGTTCAAACGGCTCAGTGAAGGCCTGGATGACGCGTACCTACGTCAGTTTTACCGCCGCTTTATGGAAAGCGAAGCGGGACATTATCACCTCTTCATCGGGCTTGCTGAAACCTACCTTGAAAAAGACGCCGTCCGGCGGCGCTGGGCCGAATGGCTGGCCTATGAGGCCGAAGTCATCACCGCCCTTGAAGTCCGCGGCGACCGCATCCACTAACGCTGCGCGTTAATCCGGAATGCCGCCCTCACCGGCGCAGGAACCACCGCATCCTCCCCATGCACCGCCTTCCACAACATGGCATTCATCGTCGCATCGGGGACCGCATCCTCCTTTGAAAAGTCCAACCCCCGGGCCATCGCCGAAAGCTTCCCTTTCTCCGGATTCACCGCGTTGAGCGCCGTTTCCGGAGGCCTCACGGTAAACGGAGTGGAGTCCGCTGTCGGTGCGAAACACCGCCACATCGAGTTAGCGGCCGCATCGTACTGGCTCATCGGTTCCATGCCCAGGATCAATTCCATCGTATGCAACATGGAAGAGGTGGTGTACGGCGTATGGTCTGCGAAATGTCTTTTCACATACCCGCCGGCGATATAGGCGGTACTGCGATGCGCATCCACATGATCCGGGCCGTCCTGCGCATCGTCTTCCACGATCAGCACCACACTCTCATTCCAGATCGGGCTCTTACTGAGATGCTCGATCATCATGCCCACCGCCAAGTCATTATCCGCGACATGAGCGAACGGCGTGGGCCGGCCCGCACTCGTCCCCTCCGTATGGTCCGTTCCTAATCTGACACTATTGAAGGCCGGAACAGCCCCTGCGGCTACCAGTGAGTCGAACTCCCGCTCCCACTCCCGCTCCCGCACCGTATCCATAAAATTCAGGTCGAACTCCAGGAAGGCCGGATCGACATGACCGTCCAGCGCCGGAATGATCCCCTTCCCCTTACGGACAAATTCCCCATAGCTGCGATAGCTGACACCCGCCTTCTTCGCCATGTCCCAGATATAGCTTTTATTCAGCGCCGTCTGCCGCGTATAGATCTCCCCACCCCGATGGCCATAGCTGGAAGGCCAGATCTTCTCCATATAATCGGTAGCATAAGCGCCCATCGTCCAGTTATGCCCATCCGCGCTGACCTCTCCATCGACGTAAAAGTTATCCAGCAGCACAAACTCCCGGGCCAGCGCATGCTGGTTGGGCGTGATCTTCTCGCCGAACAGCACCAGGGATGTATCCCCATTGCCTTCCGGCAGATCGCCGAGCACCTGGTCGTACGTCCGGTTCTCCTTGATCACGTAAAAGATATGCTTAATCGGCGAAGGCCCGCCCACCCTGGAAGGTACCGGATTGCCGCTCTCCCCGGCCTCGCCCGACGTCAGTTCCGTGGCCTTCTTGTAAGGCGTATTCTCATAGACGGCCTTTGAATAATCGCCCAACTCCTGATCACCCGGCTGATCGATGATGCTCAGCGAACCCATCAGCAACCCGCCGCCAATGTATTGCTCCCGCGGTTTACCGGTACGTACGCTGTCTCCCTGATGTAGCATCACCCGCGGCCGGATATCGATCGGGTTGGGGCCCTGTGGATTGGCAAAACTCGAGAACCCCTTGCCATTGGTGACATACAGTTCTTTGCCGGTCACCCGGACACAGGTCGGATACCAACCCGTAGGAATATAACCCTTCGATACGCTCTTACCCGGCTCATGGACATCAAAGACCGCCAGACAGTTGTTATCGGCATTGGCGACGAAGAGGGTCTTCTCATCCTCGCTAAGGGCCACGCTGTTGGGGGTGGAGCCCTCGCGGCTGCCGGGATACAACGCCGCATTCACCGTCTCCACTACCTTTCGCTGCCGGATATCGATAACCGAAACGCTGTTATCGCTTGCATTGGCGACGAACAGGAACCGGCCGTTCGCCGTGAGGCAGAGGTCATTGGGATGGTCTCCCGTCGTCACACTATCGGTGAAAGCCCTTGTCTCCGTGTTGAACACCAGGATCTTGCTTTCGCCCCAGATGCTCATATACAACTCTTTTTTGTCCGGGCTCAGCAGGCAGGTATAGCCCTCGCCGCCGATCGGCCAGTGCCCCGCAATCTTCTTTGTGGCGAGATCGACCACATAGAGGCTGTTATCTTCTTTGGTCACGGTATAGAGCAGCCTCTTCTTATCATCCAGCGCGATCCCGGTGGGCGATACCTTATTCGGCAGCCGCTTTCCCAATACGATGGTATCTTCATTGACCAGCCGCCCGTCGCGGATCCCATACCGGATGATCCAGTTGTCGTTGCCCCCGGATACGTAAAGGCTCTTCTCATCCGCACTAAAGCTTAAACCGCCCCACGCCGTGCCGATGACTACGCTATCGAGCTGCCGCCGGTTCCTGACATCGAACAACTGGATACTCTCGATGCTTTGACCGTCATTCGTGACCGCCGCATATCTTCCCGTCCGGCTAACGGCAATATTCAGCGGCAGGTCGCCCAGCGGGAAGCTGGTCCCCACCGGCGTCAACGACCAGCCATTGGGCAGCCGGACACGATGGAGGACGATATCCCGGAAAGTGGGCGCAGCCGGATGCGGTCCCTGCCCATAAACGGCCGGCAGCCCTTGCACCAGCGCGAAGAGAAATAAAAGACGCTTCATATCGAAGGATTGAGGTACAAAACTACCCCTATAGCAACTGCTCCCGAAATCACCGGTATTAAGCAATCGCTATATTTCGTGCAGCCGCAGCTGCTCCATATACATCCCGACATACTCCGCCACCTTCTTTCGGCGGTATTGCATCACGAACCGCGGGTGGGGCAACGGTACGATCGTCTTGAAGAACCCATGCATGGCATTGAGCCGGCTAAAATAGCGGTAGTTATCCCCCTCCCCCAGGCAATAGCAGACCGGAAAGGTCGGCATCGTCGCCAGCTGCCGCCGGATACAACGCAACATAAAAGGCTCGAACGCCTTCATCAGCTCCTTGTCATCATAGTAGTTGAGGTTCTTTCCATCGCGCACAAAACCCAGCGGCGACAATGCCGTGAAATGATAACGGCCATAGAAGGCTGCCGGCCCGCCGAACGCGCCGATCACCGCATATACGAATTCCGATGACAGTTCCCCCCGCTTCTGAAATCCATTGGCGATCCCGCATTCCTTCTCCAGCCGGATCGGATCGGTGAAAGGGATGCCCGTCACCCCCGCTCCATGCCGCCCCGGATTGATCCCGAAAATAAAAGCCCTGGGCCGGCCATCGCTGTAATACTTAGGGTAAAACTGTTCCGTAACCGCCCACGCCGCAGCGTCCTTATACGGATTCATGATGCCGATCCCGTCCCCCGGCCGGAAGCGCGGTCGAAGATTACGATAGAAGTCCAGAATAGCCTCCGCTTGCGTGTCGAAAGTAATAGCAGACATCCGGCAAAATTCGGATTTTTCCGCCTAAAGTTCAGCAGCCCCCCATCATAACTCCGCCAGCCGTTTCAGCAGCTCGTCCTTTCGCCGCGTCGAGACCTCGATCTCCGTATTGTCGGTCATACAGACCGACCCGCCTTTGCCCTTATGATAGCTCTTGATCCACGCGAGGTTGATGAGATGCGAATTGTGGATGCGGTAGAAGTTATGCTCCTCCAGCAATTCCTCGAACTCCTTCAGCGTCCGCGCTACAGTGAGCTTCTGGCCGTTCGTCAGAAAGATGGAAGTATAGTTGATATTACTCTCACAACGGATGATCTCCTGCACCGGCAGGAACTCCAGCCCTTTCACCGTCGGTACGCTGATCCGCCGCGGCAGCCCCGGCCCGTTCTTTAAGTTGTAGAAAAGCGTTTCGAACCGTTTCGCAATTTCCTCTTTCGATCGCTTCTGCTGCAATCGCGCCACCGCCTGCCGGAGATCATCCGGGTCCACCGGCTTTAGCAGGTAGTCGATCGCACTGAACTTGAACGCCTGGATCGCATATTTCTCATACGCGGTAACGAAGATGATATCGAAATCGATGACCGGGAACCGGTTCAGCAGCTCAAAGCTCGTCTCATCCCGCAACTGGATATCCAGGAACACCAGCTGCGGTTGCTTGTCCAGGATCATCCGCCACCCGTCTTCCACCGTCCTCGCCTGTCCCGTCAGCCGGATCACCGAGCCGCACCACGTGGAAAGAAGCGCTGCGAGGCGGTCGATACAATGGGTCTCGTCGTCGATAATGATAGTGTCGATCATGGCCTCCTAATAGTTTAATTCCAGCGGCAGCTTCAGCTCCACCCGCGTCCCTTCGGAAAGATCGAAGATCTCCACTCCTGCCTTCGTTCCCTTCGTCTGGTTGATGATATCGATCCGGTCCCGCGTAATGCGCAGCCCCATCGAGCGCTTACCCGCCGGCGTGTATTTACCGGCTTCCTTCCGCCCAATGCCATTATCCTCCACGATATAGTAGATCATCCCCTCTTCCCGGGTGATGCGGATGGAAATCTTTCCGCAGTAGCCCTTCCCGGCAAATCCATGCCAGATGCTGTTCTCGACAAAAGGTTGAACGATCAGCGGCGGTACCATCGTCGCCTCCGGATCGATATCCTTGCCGATGACGATCTCATATTGCAGTTCGTTCCGCAGCCGAAGCGATTCCAACTGGATATATGTCTCCACCACCTGCAGGTCTTCGGCCAGCGTGATCTCGCTTTTCTCGGAATGCTCCAGCACCTGCCGCATCATCTTCGCGAATTTGCTGAGGAAATAATTGGCCGTCGTCGTCTCGCTCCGGGAGATGTAGTCGCTGACCGAATTGAGTGAATTAAAGATAAAATGCGGGTTCATCTGCAGCCTTAACACCTTCATTTCCGTCTCGGAGACCTTCGCCTTCAGATCCGCCTCCTTCCGCCGTTCTTCCGAATCCCGCCGCCGCTTGTACAGTACGAAGCTGGATATCCCCGCCAGCAGCAGGATCACGACGCCCGCTACCATCCCCTTCCGGATCAGCCCCTGCCGGTTGATCTCGGCCTGCGCGATCGCCGCTTTCTTGTCATTCTCCGCCTTCGTCACCGCTTCCTTCCGCTCGAAATCGAACTGCATTTCTTTTTTGGCCATGGCCGTTTGCTTCTCGTCATTCGATACGCTATCGCGGAACAAAATATACTTCCGGTAAGCGTCCAGCGCCTTTCCATACTGATGCTGTTTCTCGTACATCTCGGAAAGGCTTTGCCATGCATTGGACTGCCACTCCGCGGAATGCAGCCGCTGTGCGATACCCAGCGATTGCAGCGCATATTTGCCCGCGTTCGCATAGTCGCCGCGCGCCAGATACAGTTTCCCGGTCTCCTCCAGCGAAGAGGCCAGGGCGTCGTTATTGCCGGAACGTTCGGCCAGGGTAATGCTTTGCCGGTAATAGTCCAGCGCGCTATCGGCATTCCCCTTCTTGCTATAAGCGATGCCCAGGTTGTTCAAAATGATCGGAATGAAATAGTTCACCTTGTTCCGGCTGCAAATGCCGAGCGCCTGACGCCCGCTTTCGATCGCCTTTTCCTGCCTGCCCAACTCTGTATAGACGGTTCCCATATTGACAAACGCGATCGCCTCCTGTTTGACCGAATGCAGCTCCCTCGCATTGACCAGGAACTGCTGATAGTACTCCAGCGCTTTATCGAATTGCTTATTATCGCTATAGATATTCGCAAGGTTATTGTAAAGGCTGCCGTCCAGTTCCCGGATGCCCAACGGTCTGGCGGTATCCAACGCCTTGATGTAGCAATCCAGCGCCGCGGGATTATCGGAGAACACATAATAGACATTTCCCTTCTGCCGCCACGAGATCGCGATCCCTTTCATCCAATGCTGCTCATCCGAGATCCCCAACGCTTCATCCGCATAACGCATGGCCGTGACCGGATCGGTATAGACGATCGCATCCGCCAGCCTGACAAGAGCGGTTACCCGGTTACTGTCCCGGATGAGATGCTGACTGACGATCCTGGAAAAAGAGTCCACGGGGGAAGCCGGCTGCCCCATGCCAGCGAAAGCCCGGATGAAAAGGGCAAAAAGCAGTAGTCGTTTGGCCATCGGCTGGGGTTTTGGGCTAATGTCTGACCTATCGGTCGAGCCGGCCTCCGGCCAGCCTTATCCGCAATCAAAAGGTAAGCAAATTTCACCGCTTTCCGGGCAAAAAATAAATGCCGGCCCGCAAAGAATAAATGCGCCTTGCCTCGCCTTCCATCACCCGTTATTTTGCCTAAAAAACAATATGAAGAAGCTGCTACTGCTTATGATGGTCACCGGTCTGGTCTTCTCCGCCCACGCCCAGGAATTTCAAAAAGGCACGAATATCCTCAGCGCCGGCATTGGTCTCGGCAGCTCGATCCTAAGCTATTCAGGCGCCTCTCAGACCCCGGCCCTGAGCCTGCAATATGAACGGGGCGTTTGGGACATCGGCGGGCCCGGCGTCATCAGCCTCGGTGGCTACGCCGGCTATAAAGGCTATAGTTATTCGGCGACAGACTTTTCCGAAAAATGGCATTACACCGTGCTCGGCGTCCGCAGCGCCTATCACTATAACGGCCTCAATGTAGACAAGCTCGATCTCTATGGCGGCGTAATGCTTTCTTACAATCTGCTCAGCTATTCCTTCAGCGACAATAGCGGGTACAACGTATCGGGTGCGGGCAGCTATGGAAGCACCGTCGGTTTTAGCCTCTATGCCGGCGCCCGGTACTTCTTCGCCGATCATATCGCCGTGCTGGCCGAGCTGGGCTATGGCGTCGCCTATCTGAATGTCGGGATCGCCGCCAAATTCTAAATCCACAATACTACTCACCATGAATAGATCGACTTACACCAGACTGGCCTCGCTCGCAGCGCTGAGCTTACTGGCCATCACCTTATCGCACTGCAAAAAAAGTAACAGCTCCGGCAACGGCAACAACGGCAATGGCAGCGGCTACTATTTCAAGTTCAAATTGAATGGCGCATCCGTCGAATACGACAGCGAGCCCGTCGCCGAACTATCGCCCACCAACTCGGAAGGATTGTACTCGGCCGCTCTTATCGCGTATCAAAATGTCAACGCGGGATCGAAAAATGCCATAACCATCCTCGCCTACAGTAGTAATACCATCGCCGCGAACGTGCCTTATAACGATCCGTCGAAAGCGACGGAGGCCAACGGAGCGCCGGTGCCGCAGTCAACCGTTTTCTGGTATGACTCGACGGGGGTGAGTTATCTTACGGCGGGTGAGTTCGCCGACGCCAGCGGCAATATTCCTATCGCCGGTATGGTGGCCAATTCAAAACTGACCATCACCGATCTGACATCCACCTATCTGAAGGGAACCTTCTCCGGCACGGTCTATAACGCCGGCAACCTTTCGGCGTCCATTACCATCACCGACGGGGAGTTCTATTTGAAACGCGAACCGTAGGGCGTCAGCAGGTTGGAGCATCAGCGGGCTATGCGCCGGTTGAAAAATAATCCAGCTCTTCGCGAAGGTCAAGGAAGGGATACTGTTTCGCCAGCTCGGCCGTCTTCTGCCAGTGGTCCTGAAGGAATCGCCGGTGTGCCTGCGTAGCCGGCTGAAGCGCCCGGTGCCGCCGCGCCGTCACGATCTTTCTCACCTCTTCCAATAACCGCTGTCCCGGCTCATCGATACAATGCAGTACGAACTTCTCCAGCACAAACGCCGTCGCCGGATAGTTGGGGTGGACCATATCGACGTCATAGAAGCGGTAATCCCGCAGCACATCGATCACCAGCTCATACGCAGGGAAATAATAAAGCCGGTCCCATTTCCCCGCCAGGTGATGCACCGACTCGATAAGCCTCGCTTTGCTCCGGTTGTTGTCCACCACCCCATCCCGGATATGCCGCACCGGGCTGACCGTGAAAATAACCCGGAGCCGCGGATTGAAGTACAACAACTGATGAAGACAGCTATCCAATGCCGTTTGGATCTCCTCGACCGTCATCAGGTGTTTGCGAAAAGTCTGACCCGGCGCCCGATGGCAGTTAGCGACCGCCCCGCCCCCATCCGCCAGCCGGTACGAAAATGCGCTTCCCAGCGTGATGATCAGCCAGTCGGCCTCCCGGAGAAAGACATGCGCTTTTTCCTGTGAGCTATTGATCCGCCGCAGACATTCCGCCAGGTCCATATGCGAGTAGCTGCTATGATGCTGCCAGCTCTGCCAAAGCTCGTTGAGAAAGACCAGGTCCTCCTTGTGATATTGCCGTGGCGCGATATAGGAGATGAGGCTGGAAGCCACGCTGGCCGGGTCGAATAAGATGCCGTTGGGATTCTGAAGCGTGTTCAGCTTCCAATCGCGCAGCGCATTTCCGATATGCTCCGTGAAGCAGGATCCCGTCAGTAAGATCCTCTCCCCATAGCGGATGGGCTGCGGCAGCGAAGGGATCGTAATAGGTAGCTGGAATTCCATTATGAAACGAAGATTTCCGTGGCGATTCGCCCCGCCTCGCGCAATGCCTCTTCATCGATCGGCGGTAACAGCTTCTTTTCCCGGAAATGCGCGACCATCCACTCCGTATCCATATTCCCCACCAACGCGTTGCCCGCCATCGGACAGCCGCCGATACCTTTCAGCGCCCCGTCAAACCGGCGGCACCCCGCTTCCAGCGCCGCGTCGATCTTGGCCTGGCGATTGTGATGCGTCGAATGCAGATGCACGCCGATCGTCCGATCCGGCAACTGCCTGACGAGGAAATCGACGACGGAAAAGACGTGCTCCGGCGTCGCCACGCCTACCGTATCGGCTACCGATATCGTCTTTACTCCCAGCCGCGCCAGCGCCGCGGCCCACTCATAGACGATCTCCTCATTCCACGGGTCGCCATAAGGATTGCCAAAACCCATCGACAGATAGACCACCAGTTCTTTCTCACTGGCAGCGCAAAGCGTCAGCATTTCCTCCACGGTCGCAAAGGACCCCTCGATCGTCTTATTGGTATTGCGAAGCTGAAAGGTCTCGCTCACCGAGAAAGGAAAGCCCAGGTACCGGATGGCCTCCTGCCCTGCCGCCTCTTCCGCCCCCCGGTAGTTGGCTACGATCGCCAGCAGTTTCGTCCGCGACCCCGCCGGCTTCAGCCCCTTCAGCACTTCCGCCGTGTCCGCCATCTGCGGGATGGCTTTCGCGGACACATAGCTCCCGAAATCCAGGGTATCGAACCCTACCCGCAAAAGCGCATTCAGATATTCTATCTTTCGTTCCGTCGGGATAATATGCGGCCAGCCTTGCATGGCGTCCCGCGGACATTCGACAAGGGTCACCTCTCTACCCGCAGGCACCACCTTCCTGCCCGCGGATACCGTCTTCCCGCCCGGTCTGGCATGTTGCATCTTGTTTTCATTCATGGCATTCGATGTTTCATGGCTTCATATAAAACGATCCCCGCGGCGACCGAGACGTTCAACGAATCGAAGTCCTCCGCCATGGGAATGGTGAAATGCTCATCCGCCGCCTTTCGGATATACCCCTGAACACCTTTGTCTTCACTGCCCATGACAATACAACAAGGATCGGCCAGCGACAGTTCAAATACCCGTTTGGGCGCCCGCATCTCGCTCGTGAACACCTTGATCCCATTGAGATGCAGGGTATCGATCGCCTTCAGCAGACTGTCCACCCGGCAGACCTGGATAAGATCGAGGGCCCCCGCGGAAGACTTCATCGCTTCTTCATTCAGCGCCCCCGTCCCTTTGTCGGGAATAATGATCGCCTGCGCTCCACAGCAAAGCGCCGACCGCGCGATCGCGCCGATATTCCGGACATCGGTCACCCCGTCCAGCATGACAAAGAGGGGGGCGCGCCCCGCTCCCACCGTATGATCGATCACCTGCTGCAGGTCCATATAAGACACCAGCCCGGCAAAAGCGACTACTCCCTGGTGATTTGCCCGTGTCAGTGACGTCAGCTTTTCTATGGGAACGACCTGCACCGGAATGTGATACTCCCGCGCCAGCTGCCGGATCTCCGCGATATTCTCACCGGCCGAATTCCGTTGCAGAAGGATCTTGTCGACGGGCCGCCCCGACCGGATCGCTTCGATCAGCGGTTGCCTGCCGATGATAAGTTGGCTTTTTTTCATGCAAATGACAGTTGTCCTTGCAATAATAATAACTTGACCTTTAAGATCGCCGCAATGGAAATGGAATCAGTGATGTCCCCCCGCTCCACCATCCGGTAGGCTTCCTCGAAGGGTAGCTGCCGGACGGCCAGTTGCTCCGTTTCCTCCGGCTCGGCCTCCCGTTGCTCAAGCCCGCGGGCTAAAAAGATATAAGCTTTTTCATCACTGACGGAATTGGACAAGTGCATTTCCATCAATGGGATCCATTCCGCCGCTACAAGCCCCGTTTCTTCAAGCAGCTCACGTTTCGCCGATTCGACCGGCGGCACCCCGGGATCTCCACCACCTTCGGGGATCTCCCAGCTATAGGCGTTAAGCGCAAACCGGTATTGCCCCACCAGCCAGATATTCCCTTTCTCATCCAGCGGCAACGCGCCGATAGCAAGACTTTTGAACCGGACCTTCCCATAGATGCCCTTCCCGCCGCCGGGATTGATCACGTCATATTCGGTAAGCCCGATCCAATTATTGTCATAGATCTCGCGTTGCGCCAGTACCGTCCAGGGGTTGTGATGTTCGTTCATTGCCCAAAAATACAAAGAGGCCGGGTTTTTGGCCGGCCTCCGCTTGAATAAAAATCGATTTATTTGATCCCAAACGCCTTTTTCACCTTCGGGACATAGTCCAGTTTTTCCCAGGTGAAAAGTTCGACGTTCCTCTTGATCTGCTTGCCGTCAGGAGATACGAAAACCTTTTCCACAACCTGCGGCTGACGGCCCATATGCCCATATGCCGCCGTCTCACTATAGATCGGATTGCGCAGCTTGAGCCGGTTTTCGATAAAATAAGGCCGCATATCGAACAGTTCCGTGACCTTTTTAGCGATCTGACCGTCGGTCAGCTTGACTTTGGCCGTACCATACGTATTGACGTTAATGCTGGTAGGCTGAGCGACGCCGATAGCATACGATACCTGTACCAGGACTTCATCAGCCACCCCCGCGGCAACCAGGTTCTTCGCGATATGCCGGGTAGCATAAGCCGCCGACCTGTCGACCTTCGAAGGGTCCTTGCCGCTAAAAGCCCCACCGCCATGCGCACCCTTGCCACCATAGGTATCCACGATGATCTTCCGGCCGGTCAGCCCGGTATCGCCATGCGGCCCGCCGATGACGAACTTCCCTGTCGGATTGATATGATACTTGATCTGATCGTTGAACAGCCGCGCGTACTTCTTGTACTTCGCCTTGACCCGGGGTATCAGGATATCGATGATGTCCTTCTTGATCCTGGCCGCCATTTTGGCCTCCGTATCGAAGTCGTCATGCTGGGTCGATACGACGATCGCATCGATCCGCACCGGCTTGTTGTTATCGTCATACTCCAGCGTGACCTGGCTTTTTGCATCCGGACGCAGATATTTGATCTGCTTGTTCTCCCGCCGCAATGCCGCAAGCTCCAGCAGGATCTTATGAGCGAGGTCCAGTGCAAGCGGCATATAGTCTTCAGTCTCGTTGCTGGCATAGCCGAACATCATCCCCTGATCGCCGGCGCCCTGCTCTTCTTTTTTCTTCTTGTCCACCCCTTGATTGATATCATTAGACTGCTCGTGGATCGCCGAAAAGATACCACAGGAATTGGCCTCGAACATATACTCGCTCTTGGTATAGCCGATCCGGCGGATCACCCCGCGGGCGATCTCCTGGACATCCAGGTAAGCCTTAGATTTAACTTCTCCCGCCAGGACCACCTGACCGGTAGTGACCAGGGTCTCACATGCTACCTTGGATTGCGGGTCAAAAGCAAGGAAATTGTCGATCAACGCATCGGAGATCTGATCGGCCACTTTGTCCGGATGACCTTCAGAAACGCTCTCGGAAGTAAATAAATAAGGCATTTTGGAAAAGAGTATTTAATTGAAAATAATGGGTTTTCTTTACGGCGGCAAAGATATTCAGTTTATGCAAACAATTTCCGTTTTATCGCCCCACCATAACGCATTATTTGCTAAGGTCAGTATACAACTGTAAATAATCTGTCAGATCGGATTCGGCATTGAACGAAAGCACCTTCTTCCCGCGGATCTTCCCGAATTCCTCGACCAGCTTTTTGTCGACCTTCTCGGCCCCAAAACTGATCGCGTCCGCATAGGTCGCGCCGCCCCGGAAAAGCGCACTGTTGTTAGCCTCCTTATAAGGCTCGAGGTCCTTTTCCTTGATATTGGCGTGAATATTGGCCAACTTGAGGAAGTCCGCCCCCAATTTCTCTTTGAAAGTAGGTTGCCCGATGGTGAAGACACATTTGCTATGGGCGAAAACGGGCTCTTTTTTATAGACAGTCTTGAGATAGAGTGGGATAAGCCCGGTCATCCAGCCGCTGCAATGGATCACGTCCGGAGGCCAGCCGAATTTCTTGACCGTCTCCAAAGCCCCCTTGCAATAAAACACCGTCCTCAGCCCATTGTCCTCAAACCATTTATCCTGTTCGTCATGGAAGATGAACTTCCGCTTGAACAAGTCCTCATTATCCAGAAAATATACCTGTAACCGGGCATTTGGAAGAGATGCTACCTTGATCTGCAACGGATAATCGTCATTGTCAACCGATACATTGATCCCCGAAAGCCGGACCACCTCATGAAGCCGGTGCCGCCGCTCATTCACCACCCCAAACCTCGGCATGATACAACGCACTTCAAATCCACTGTCATTTGATTTAATTGCCAGCTTATTGACGATCTCTGCAAATTCTGTCAGCTCTAAATATGGCGACATTTCGTTGGCAATAAATAAAATTCGCTTTTTTTGTAGCATTATTTTTACAATAATTATTGATACCAACCATTCCAAATAGTTTGCAAAAGTACGATTTTTTTATTGTATATCGGCACTGTAGCTGCTTTTGACGGTTAAAACCCCAAAAAAAATGATCCTATTCAAACGCTCCGGCGACCTGGCCGGATGGCTTACCAAAGAGACCGCCGCAGGCAGATCCATCGGCTTCGTACCGACCATGGGCGCCTTGCATGCAGGTCATATATCACTTATTACTATATCAAAAAAAGAGACGGATATTACCGTTTGCAGCATTTTTGTCAACCCAACTCAATTCAATGACCCCCGGGATTTCCAGAAATATCCTATTACGCTGGACAAAGATCTCGCCCTACTCGAATCCGCCGGCGCCGATATCCTCTTCCTGCCCGGGGTCGCGGAGCTCTATCCCACCGGGACGACCAACCTCGAGCACTATGACCTCGGCCCCCTCGAAACCCTGCTGGAAGGCAAATACCGGCCGGGGCATTTTCAGGGCGTCTGCCAGGTAATGCGCCGGTTGCTCAGCATCGTCCGGCCGGACCACCTCTTCATGGGCCAGAAGGACTACCAGCAATGCATGGTCATCCAACGCCTGCTGACCTTGATGGGCCTCCCCACCCGATTCCACCGCTGTCCCATCGTCCGGGAAGCCGACGGCCTGGCGATGAGCAGCCGGAACCTGCGGCTCAACCCGGCGCAACGCGCAAACGCCACAGCTATCTACCGGGCCCTGCTTTCACTCAGCCGCGAGTGGCGTCTCGCCCCAACGTCCGCCCTTTCTCATGCCGAAGTCATCCTTAAAGCGGCTGATTTCCAAATAGATTATATTTCGGTCGCCGATGCCGCTTCGTTACAACCCATAACCGATCCGGCAAATGCCTCCACCATCGTGGCGCTGATCGCCGCCTTCCAGGGTGAGGTCAGATTGATCGACAATATGCTTCTTGATTGACGACATGCTTCTCTGAATTACCTTTGCCGGATTAATCATCCCCTCATTCAATATGCTCATCGAGATCCTGAAGTCAAAAGTTCACCGCATATCCATCACCGAAGCCAATCTCAATTATGTAGGCAGCCTCACGCTGGATGAAGACATCATGGACGCAGCCAACATGATCGAAAACGAAAAGGTCCAGGTCGTCAATGTCAACACCGGTTCACGGATCGAGACCTACCTGATAAAAGGGAAAAGAGGTTCCGGCACCTGCTGTCTCAACGGCCCCGCTGCAAGAACGGGTGCAGTGGGCGATATCGTCATCGTGATCTCTTATGCACAGCTCGATTTTGAAAAAGCTAAGAGTTTTAAGCCCGCCATCGTTTTTCCGCAGGAAGGAAATAAGCTGTAACTTGTCGGGGTTATGAAGAAAGGAATGCTGGTCGTCCTGCAATATGCTTTTTTCGCTGCCCTGGCAGCGTTTTTTGTGTGGCTGAGCTTGAAGGACATGGATAAGAAAAGCTGGGCCCAGCTGAAGGATGCGCTTGATCAGGCGAACTACTGGCTGCTTATCCCCGTTCTACTGCTGTTACTTGCGAGTCATTGGCTTCGGGCCTTACGCTGGCGCCAGCTTATCGAGCCGATGGGCTACGAACCTTCGCGCGTGAATTGCTTTCTCGGCGTAATGATCGGCTATTTTGTCAATCTGGGCGCTCCGCGCCTGGGTGAAGTGGTCAAATGCACTATCCTCGCCCGTTATGAAAAAGTACCCGCCGACAAGCTGGTTGGGACCATCGTCGCGGAACGCGCGTTCGACGTAGTGTGCCTCGCGATCGTATTTGGTCTGACCTTTTTACTTCAATTCAACGTCATCCATTCCCTTACTACAAACAGCTCGCTTCTTCACAGCAGCGGCGGCGGTCATTCTTCTTCCCTGAAATGGTGGATCCTTCTGGCCGTTGCCGTACTGATCGCCGGCTTTGTGATCATCCGGTGGAGATGGGTAAAAAGCCGCTGGGCCCAAATTTTCAACAAGATCAAGGCGGTCCTTGTCAATATCTTGCATGGCCTCTTTACCGTCCGGTCGATCCGCAATAAGCCTTTGTTCTTCTTCTATACGATCGCCATCTGGTGCCTTTACCTGCTGAGCACCTGGTTTGGCTTCTTCGCCATTAGCGCTACCCGGTCCCTCAGCATCATCGACGCCCTTAGCGTTCTGGCGATGGGCAGCGTCGGCATGATCGTTTCTCCCGGCGGCATTGGCGCTTATGCGTTGCTCGTCCGCGAGACCGTGTCCTTCTATAATATTCCGGCCCTCCCCTACGGTCAGGCCCTCGGCTGGCTGCTGTGGTTCGGACAATTTCTTAGCTTTGTGCTTTTTGGAACGGTCAGCTTTATCCTGCTGCCAAGGATTAATAAGAAACGAGTTGTAATCGCTACAGATGAAATTTCCACAGATCATACCGCAAAAGATCTTTGACCGCCCCGGGCTCCTGCACCAGGTGAACCGGTGGCGCTTATTGAGTAAGACCATCGCCTTCACGAACGGATGCTTCGATGTCCTCCACGCAGGCCATATCGCCTCGCTTTCGGCCGCCGCCCGCGAGGCCGACATCCTGATCGTCGGTCTCAACTCCGACGCATCCACGAAACGATTGAAGGGACCGGGCCGCCCTGTCAACGACCAGCACGCCCGCGCCACCATCATAGCCGCCCTGCTTATGGTAGACGCCGTGACCCTATTCGATGAGGACACGCCACTCGACCTGATCAACGCTATCCGGCCTGACGTCCTCGTAAAAGGCGGCGACTATACGCTTGAACAGATCGTGGGAGCAAAGGAAGTATTGTCCTGGGGAGGGCGCGTCGTCATCAATCCGATCGTGCCCGGGTTTTCGACTACCGGTATTTTAGATAAAATAACAAAGCTATGAGACATCTCCTTCTCGCCGCCCTTCTGCTGCGTGTGGTTGCCGGCTATTGCCAGTCCGGCGACGCCGACAACTTAAAGGCGCTCAACGCCCAATTTATCCATGGGTCTATGACAAGGGATACCGCAAATTTGAGTCGCATCTTCGCAGATGATTTTATCCTGATCAACCCTTCCGGCGAGCGACGCACCAAACAGGATGTGCTGAATGGTTTTATCACATCTCCACCTTTGCTATCCTGTGAGGTCGACACCGTCGAGATCAGGCTTTACGGATCGACCGGCCTCGTCCTGGCGCGCGCGGTGTTCACCATGGACGACCATGGGAAAAAGACCACCGGGAAGACCGACTACCTCGACGTATATGAGAAACGAAAAGGCCGCTGGGTGGCTGTTGCCGCGCATGTCACGTATCTAGGGGGGAACTGATTCACATCCTACCCTCTGTACATGCGCTCAATTTCCTGCACGATGGATTCGATGGCCTGATCATCCCCTTTTGCATCATAAGGCTGCTTGAGACTGGTGCTGAAGAAGAAAGCCACCGTCTGATAGACCCGGGCGGAGAGCCCGCCTTTATATTCTTTGATCAACTCGTAACAACTATTCCCCGTCTGGCGGTTGATCAGCTTCATCAGGATCTTTCCCTGGTAGATCGACATCTGCTCGAGCGGATCGGTGAACTCTTTCCGCAGATCCTTCTCCCGGGACTGCAGATACGCCTTCCGCTCTTTTTCCGTACCCAGCAACGCCATCTTGGTATTGATGTCATTGATGATCACCCCCGCCTTCCGCGCATAAGGATAAGTGACATACACCGCATTCCGTAGCCGCGTCCACTCCTCCATGCGGCGACGCATCGCGGGCGTCATCGGCGCCGTCACCCAGGTATAAGGCATCGTCCTTGCCGACAACAATTCGTGGTCATAGACCTGCGCGGAGACAATGATGGTATCGTAAGGACCGAAGACCGGGCGGAGCACATCCGGAGGTAGCGGAGCCGTATCCGCAACAGCAGGCCTGGCCGCTGGAACGCCTTGTGCCGCCGGAACGCCTTGCGGCGCGGGACCGCCTTGCGTCGCCGGTCCGCCTTGTGCCGCCGGCGCACCCTGCCCCCACCCCCATGTCGTTGCAAACAAGGGCACGGCCAGTACGACGAAATATTTCTTCAAGATCGGGCGCATAGACGGTCTTAAAGTTACTAAATGCTTTACAATTAATACAGCGGAAAAGCCCGTAGTAACCCCCGCACGGGCATAAAAACAATGTTAAATTTCAATGTATTGACCCTCAACGGCTCACGGTGAGCGCAGTCTGACGGCGTCGCCACACGATGCTGATAACGAACCCGATGATCATGATGATCGTCCCGATCCAGACGAGGCTGATCTGCGGAAACTCAAGCACCTTGAGCGCAATAAAAGGTACCATTTGAGATGATTCCTTGATCCCCAGCTCTATCTTCCGGCCTTCCACCTTATCGAACCGCAACGCCAGATTTTGCGCAAATACCGTATCATTCCCGAATCGTGCGGCCCCGTCTTTCATATACAGCGCCGGATAAGCGACATAGCGCATACTGTCCCGCGTGACCACCGATACTTTGGCCACCACGGCCGTATCCGTCGGTCCAAAATGATACTTCCCGTTGTTCGGGTTGACCAAAATGGAATCCAGCACCATATACCCTTTGGAGAAATAAGCGGTATCCCCGGGAGTCAGCAGGCCCGAAGGCCGGAACTGTGCCGTATCCCCGCTCTTGTCCGGGTTGTCGGTAGCGCTGATATAGGCAAAGATGTCCTTATTCCAGTAATGATATTTGTCCGGATTGGCCGACGTCTCACCCCCGCCCTTCGTGGACATGATGTAGTTGGGATAGAGGTCGAACTGCTCCTTGCTGTCTTTCTTATCGAAGTGGATATGATAGTAGGTGATCTTGCTGCGCATATCGACCGAATCGCTGTTCACATACGTTGCCGTGTAGACGCCCATATCGGTGGGGACGCCCTTGAGCAAAGTTAGATTCTCCATCGGGTCCTGCTTGGATTCCGGGCTGAACGGCAGCAGGATGCCGGTAGTGTTGACGGACAGAACGCTCTTTTTAGCCGAAGACAATAGAATGCCCACCAGCATCAGGCCGAAGCCGGCATGCGCGATCGAGGGACCGGCGGCCCGCAGCTTTCCTTTCAGCCCCGTACGGATATATGCGGCATTAGCCACCACGGCATACACCGCCGCAAACATCGCCAGATGGATGGCCGCCAGGAACCCCGCACCGTATTTATCGTAATGGATGCCGCCGAAAACACTGATCAGCACCGATACCGTGAGCGCCACCGCCGTCGGCAGCCAGATCTTCTTCCATAAAGAGGCCCAGCTCGTCCCCTTGTATTTCAGGTATTGCGTCACCGCCGTCAGGAGCCCCAGCAGAACCGCAATGAAGATCTCGATCCGGTTGTAGGCGAATTGAGCGTCATCTCCGATCGCCACCTTTTTCTTCGTCACCAGGTTGAAGACCGGCAGCGAGGTCGAAGCGATCACGAACAACGCCGACAGGAAAAGCACCAGCGAGCCGATGAACATCCAGAACTCCCGGGAACCCGTAGCCTCTTCTTTGACGATATGCGGGATCTTATTGTAACGAGCGATGAAGATGACATATGCCGGAATAAGGAATACAAAAATGAACAATACCAACTGTACATTCATTCCCGAATCCACAAAGGCATGCACCGACGTATCTCCCAATATGCCGCTGCGCGTTAGGAAGGTTGAATACAGCACCAGGATGAACTGCGTTATGAGGAAAAAATGTGTCGCCCGCAGCGAATGCCCCGTCGAATTGTAGACCACCATCGTATGCAAACCGGCGATCATCACCAGCCAGGGCACCAGCGAAGCATTCTCCACCGGGTCCCATGCCCAGTAGCCGCCAAAGCTCAGCGCCTCATACGCCCATGCCGCCCCCATCATGATCCCCGTACCAAGAACGCAGGCCGAGAACAACGTCCAGGGCAACGCCGCCCGCGTCCAGTCCCACTGCCGCTTCCACAAGCCCGCGATCGCATAGGCGAACGGCACCACCGTCGAAGAGAATCCCAGGAACAGGATCGGCGGATGGATCACCATCCAATAGTTCTGAAGCAACGCATTGAGCCCCTGCCCGTCCTGCATCTGCGGAATGCTCAAATAATCGGCGCGGCTGAAGATCGGCGCATTGGCCGCAAAATCCATCTGCCGCACCAGGATGAACGGATTGAATCCGACTTTATTCCCGAAGAAATACAGCCCCATGATCATGGTGGCCAGACAGAGATGCGTAAAGCTGATCACCGTCATGACCGGGCTTTCCCACTTGCCTGCCTTGCGCATCAGGATCAGCCCCAGCACGCAAACCCAGATCGTCCACAGCAGGAAGCTGCCCTCCTGCGCTTCCCAGATACACGAAAACAGGTATTGCAGCGGCATCGAACGGCTGGAATGCTCCCAGGCGAAATTGTATTCGAAAAGATGATTGGCGATAATGAAGATGATCGTCGCATAAACGGCCAGCACCGAGAAGACATCGGTAAGGAACGCCCACCGCGCCATCCGCCGCCAGTCCTTTTCCTCCTCCGGGGTTTTGGCATTGGCCGCTTTGAAATATGCGATCACGGCGACGAGGGAAGCACTGAAGAAAAGCAAAGCAAAAAAATGCCCTATTTTACCGGGCAGAAGATGTTCGCCGATGAATTGCATGGCTGGATATTAATTTTGGCTTAACGCCTTCTGATTGCTACTCGGATCGTCCTTGTACTTCGATGGGCATTTTATCAGGATGCCGCCATTGACGACGTTGAAGACATCCCCGTCCATCTTTCCCTTCAGCGTGATCCGCTCCGCTTTTTCCAGATCATATGGCTTTTCGGCATGATAGACCACCGTGGCGGTATTTCCCAGCGTATCGGTGATATGAAAGCTCAGGTAGTTGGGATCCTTTGCCGGATCATACCGGATGGGTTGCCGCCGGTCCAGCCGGGCGATGATCGTTACGGTCTTACCGGACTTCTGCCGGGCGGAAGCGATGGTCTCGTAGGTGGAAAGATTCCCCATGAAGCTGACCAGCACGGCGATGGATACGGCGAAAAGGATCAATATGACGATGTGTGTTTTCTTCATACAGTTCGCAAAGTTATACCTTTTTGAACACTACTATCCCATTATGCCCGCCGAATCCAAAAGTATTGCTCATCGTAACGTCGACGGTATGCTCCCGCGCCTGGCCCAGCAGGATGTCCAGGCCCGGCGGGATGGCCGGGTCCAGTTGCCGGGTATTGATCGTCGGCGGGATAACTCCATTCCGGATCGCATGCAGACAGGCAATAGCCTCGATCGCTCCCGCAGCCCCCAGTAAATGCCCTGTCATGGACTTCGTGGCGCTGATCACCAGACGATCGGGCGCCGGACCGAAAAGCCGCGCGACCGCCTTGATCTCGCTTTCATCTCCGACAGGCGTCGAGGTGGCATGTACGTTGAGATAGTCCACATCCTCCTTATTCAGCCGGGCGTCCTTTAGCGCTTCCTGCATGGCTTTCAGCGCTCCGGCCCCTTCCGGGTGCGTGTGCGTCATATGATAAGCGTCAGCGGTCATCGCCGCGCCCGCCAGCTCGGCATAAATGTGTGCGCCCCGGGCCTTTGCATGCTCGAACTCCTCCAGGATCAGCCCCCCGGCTCCCTCTCCCATCACAAAACCATCCCGTTCGACGTCGAAAGGCCGCGAAGCCCCCTGCGGGTCATCATTACGCGTCGACAGGGCCTTCATGGAATTGAAGCCGCCGATGCTTGCCTCCGTCACCGGCGCCTCTGAACCCCCCGCAACGATCACTTTTGCCTTGCCCAGCCGGATATAATTCAATGCATCCATTAACGCCGTATTGGAGGTGCTACAGGCCGATACTGTCGTATAGTTGATGCCCATCAGCTTGTACTTGATGGAGATCATCCCCGAAGCCATGTTTGCGATCAGCTTCGGGACAAAGAAAGGACTGAACCGCGGCGTCCCATCCCCCCCCGCATACTCTTCCACCTGCTCTTCGAATGTCGCCATCCCCCCCTGACCCGATCCCCAGATCACTCCGATGTCGAACGGATCCATGGACGGGATATCCAGCCCGGAATCTTTGATCGCCTGATCGGCCGCAACCAGCGCATATTGGGTGAACAGATCGGTCCGCTTCAGTTCATTCCGGTCCAGGAGCGGACTGGGGTCAAAACCTTTGACCTCACAGGCAAACCGCGTCTTGAAAAGCGCCGGATCGAAATGCGTGATCGGCCCCGCGCCGCTTCGCCCGGCGATAAGACCTTCCCAAAAGCTCCGCGGATCATTTCCCAGCGGAGTGACGGCACCCAGGCCGGTGACAACTACTCTATTCATAAGTATACTGCCCCCAAAAGTACCGCATTTTGCCATCTCCGCCAACCCGCCTAACTTTGCGTCCCTTCAGAGAAATGCCACACATAATTATGACAGACCTGTCCAATTTCGATCCCAACGGTCCAAGCAACCCTAAGAACAACATCTTCGGCCTGCCGTTCAAAGAAGAAGAATCGAGGCTCGTTATCCTCCCGATCCCCTGGGAAGTGACCGTCAGCTATGGGGCCGGTACCTCCCGCGCCGCGGAACATGTCTTTCATGCCAGTATGCAGGTCGACCTCTTCGACGCCGAGACCGACGAGGCCTGGCGAAAAGGCATCTATCTGCGCCAGCCCGATAAAAAGATCCTTATGAAGAGCGACTACCTCCGAAAAGAGGCCGAGCTCTACATCAACTATACCTCGAAAGGCGATAGCGTGGAAAAGAACAGCTTCATGTGCAAATCGCTCAAGGAGATCAACGAGGGCAGCGCCTGGCTGAACCGCTGGGTATACGAACAAACGCGGTCCCTGATGAACGACGGCAAGCTGGTCGCATTGCTGGGCGGCGACCATAGCACCCCCCTTGGCTACTTCAAGGCGATAGCCGAACGATACGGCGACTTCGGCATCCTGCAGATCGACGCTCACTGCGACCTTAGGAAGTCGTACGAGAACTTCACCTACAGCCACGCCAGTATCATGTACAATGCCCTGCAGGAGATCCCGCAGCTGAAAAGGCTCGTCCAGGTTGGGATCCGCGACTATTGCCTGGAAGAATGGGACTATATCCGCAACAGCAATTACAAGGTGATCACCTATTTTGATAAGGATATAAAGGAGCGTGGCTTCGAAGGGCAAAGCTGGAGACAGATCGCCGACGATATCGTCAGCCACCTGCCCGACCAGGTCTATGTCAGCTTCGATATCGACGGCCTGGACCCTAAACTATGCCCCAGTACCGGTACCCCGGTGCCCGGCGGCTTCGAGACCGAACAGATCCTTTATCTGATCCGCAAGATCGTTCGCAGCGGCCGTAAATTCATTGGGTTTGACCTCGTCGAGATCGGCTTCTCCGAAACGGAATGGGATTCCAATGTCGGCGCCCGCATTTTGTGGAAGCTTTGTAATTTGCTCATCGCCACCAACCCGTGATATTATGCGCTATGAGTATGTAGTCATCCTGAAGAAAGACGGTCAGCGCGCCACCGACCTCCTGAGCATCCTCCTCTGCTTCTGCTCCGCCGTCATTTTCGGGTATACTCAGCTAAAAAGCGATTATCCCAACTACTATCTCTATTTGTTCACTGTGCTCATTTTGGCGGGGCTGCTTTATGATGTCCTCATCCGGCGCCGGCAACACCGCCCGGTCCGTTACAAATATCTCATCCTGCTGACCGCGCTGGGGTGGTTTGGTATGCCCTTTCTTCCCTGGATCGGGATTCTTTTCATCGTCCTGGCCTTCCTCGAACATCAGGCGAAACGACCGCTCGAGATCGGATTCGACCGCGACCGGGTCGTCATCAATACCCTGATCCGCCAGCGCCACGATTGGTCGGTATTTAATAATGTTCTACTGCGGGACGGTCTGCTCACCCTCGATTTCAAAAATAATCGCCTGCTGCAAAAAGAAGTGGCCGACGACGACGATGAGGATGACGCCGATGAAGAAGAGTTCAACGCCTGGTGCCGCGACCGGCTGGCCGGCTCATCGGCCACCCCCGCCTGACCACCTCAACCATCCCCCCTCCGCTTGCCACCTGACCACGTCAACCATCCCCCTCCGCCGATCGCCTCCTCCGCTTCCCCTAATCTTCAATTCGCCAAACTCGAACAAATTCACGAATTTTGCAGCCTGATGCAGTCATCGCCATTTATTTTATACTCCGACGGAAAAGGAAACATCTTTGAAGACACCTCGCTCTATGTGACCGGCCGCAGTGGCTGGGACGCCCTGCCCATACCCGCAGAAGACTGGATCGAGCTCCCCGAAGGCGGCTCCCTCTACGAACTGCCCGGCCGCAGAGGCATCGGCATCGACGTGAAGACCGGCCAGATGCGCCTTTGCGAAAAAGGCTGGGCCGTTGCCGCCTTCATCCCCCCCGCCCATACCGGGTTATATCTCGCCGCCTATGAGACCGGCGAAAACGCACCCACTCTGCCGCTGTTCTGCTATACCGCCGCCGGCTGGCTGGATTCCAAATTCTATGTCCCCGCCGTCCGCATCGAGCAGGACATCCGCCAGGACTGCGCAGGTTATAACTGGGATATCATCAACGCAGGCGTCGCGACGCTCCTCGAAGCCTATCCGCACAACCGGCTCGTCCAACACCTCGCGAACAACTGCTGCCTGACCTACCATTGCCCCGCCGCCCGCAACTACTTCATGGGCCGCTGGGAATGCCCCGTTCCTTCTTCCCCGGCCTGCAACGCCAATTGTATCGGGTGTATCTCCTTCCAGCCGCAGGAAGAGACCATCCCTTCAACCCAGGACCGCCTTACCTTTAAACCCTCCGCGGAAGAGATCGTCGAATTTACCGTTCCCCATCTGCAGTCCGCCCCATTTCCCATCGTCAGCTTCGGCCAGGGCTGCGAAGGAGAGCCCCTGCTGATGTGGGAGACGTTGCGTGAAGCCATTCTCGAAATGCGCCGCCATACCGGCCGTGGCAGCATCAATATCAACACCAACGGCAGCAGGCCCGGGGCAGTGCGGGCGCTTTGCGAAGCGGGCCTCGACTCTATCCGCGTCAGCCTCAACTCCGCCCGGCCTTCCGTTTATACCGCCTATTACCGCCCCAATAATTATTCGTTCGAAGATATCGTCGAAAGCCTCAAGATCGTCCGAAGCTATGGCGGTTGGGCCTCCATCAATTATTTTGTTTTCCCCGGCATGACCGACAGCGTGGAAGAATACGAGGCGCTCCGTCACCTGATCCGCGAGACCGGCCTGACGATGATCCAATGGCGGAATTTCAATATCGATCCCGACTGGTACCTGGGCAAGATCGGAGCTACCGACACCGGTGAATTCCTGGGCGTCCGTCAACTGATGGACCTTATCCGCGAAGAATTTCCCGATTTGAAGTTCGGTTATTTCAATCCGCCGATGGAGCGGATCCGCGGCCGGTACGAAAAAGATTTTGCTCATTGACCATCTGCCCTTCATGGACCTTCATCCTTCCAACCAAAAGGTACTCATCATCGGCGCTACCTCCGGCATCGGCCGCGAACTTGCCCGCCTCTATGCCGCAGCAGGCAATACCGTTGGCGCCACCGGCCGCCGGCAAGACCTGCTCGACAGCCTGCATGCCGAATACCCCGACCGCATCTTCACCGCCAACTCCGACGCCACCGCCCCCGACGCCGCAACCCGGCTGGCCACCCTCGCCCAACGACTGGGCGGTCTCGACATCCTCATCTTCAACGCCGGCTGGGGCGACCTCTCCGATACCCTCGACTGGAACATCGACAAGCCGACCGTAGACATAAACGTCAACGCCTTTCTAACCGCGATCCATTTCGGTTGGAACTATTTCATCCGCCAGGGCCACGGCCACCTCGCCACCGTCTCCTCCATCGCCGCCAACCGCGGCAACCGCCATTCACCCGCATATAGCGCTGCGAAATCGTTTCAAAGCATCTACTTCGAAGGGCTCTATATAAAAAGCCGAAAAATGAACATTCCGCTCTACGTCACCGACATCCAGCCTGGCTATGTCGACACGAAGATGTCCAAAGGCCCAGTAGCCTTCTGGGTCGCCCCGCCCGAAAAGGCCGCCCGACAGATCATCCGCGCCATCGAAAAGCGCCGCCGCCGCGTCTATGTCACCCGCCGCTGGCGGATCATCGCCCGGCTCTTCCGCTGGATACCCGGCTGGATCTATTATCGAATCGGCTAGCATGTTGAAAAACAATTAAATAATCGCTTGATAGATTTTGGCGAGTTTGCCAAATAAATCCTCAAATTTGCTCATGCGGATTACTAAACTTCAATTGAAAAACTTCAAACGTTTTTCAGATCTCACTATAGATAATATCCCAACGGAAGCAAAACTTGTCTTGTTAATTGGATCCAATGGTTCAGGAAAATCATCAATATTTGATGCATTTAGTGTGGTGCAAAAAAGCTGGGGACAAGTCAAAAGCGAAAGCGCGTACAATTCCAAAAATGGAGAAGAGCCTGAAATTAATATTTTTGATGAAAATGCTTATGTAAAAGTAAGCTTCAAGAACGAGTCACAGGAAACCAGTAAGCGATTTAATTTTATCGGTAGAAGTAGCATTCGAATTGTGCCCAGAATTTCTAATCAAGGAAATGCGGAAACCATTTTAAAAAATCAAGACGAGCCCAGAAGCTTTATTGATCAGGACAGCCGGTTCATTAATGACCTGTCGATGTATATGCAGCAAATCGATAACGCATTGCGTGAGCCGGTCTTTAGAGGAAAATCAGCAGACACATTGAAAATATTTCAGGATTTCATTCATCCATTGAATAGTTCGCTTATAAATATCTTTGGAGGGGATGATACTACTACTATTCAATTGGCTGAATATCAAAATGCTAATGCAAGTACTAATGGAAAATTAGTTTTTAGGAAAGGTGCCTCCAAGATCAACTACGATCTTCTTAGCCATGGGGAAAAACAGGTGGTAATTTTATTGCTCAATTTTATTGTTCGAAAAGAGCAATACAAAGATGCCATTATCTACATTGACGAAATGGATTGCCATCTTAACACCGCTCTACAATCCAGACTGCTCGATGAAATTGTCAATACTTGGATCCCAGATAACGCACAGTTGTGGACTGCAACGCATGCTTTAGGTTTTATAGACTTCGCGAGACATGCTCAAAATGCGGCTATCATAGATCTCAATCTGCTCAATTTTGATATCTCGCAAATCATTCTGCCTCAGCCTAAAAACAGTCTGGAAGTATATGACATAGCCGTACCGAAAGATACTATCCGCAATATTCTCCAGGGGTATAGGCTCGTCACGGTCGAGAATCAAAACGATCAATATTATAACGCCGCACTTGGAGAAAAAGGCTATTTATTTCTTCCTGCCAGCAACAACAGAGAAGTATTTTTGACAGTGAAGGGCGATCGTTCTATGATTGGCCTGAGAGACCGGGATTATCTCAAATCCAACGAAATTACCGCGATCAAACAAAAGTTTCCCAATTTAAAAATATTACATTATTACGCTTTTGAAAATTATATCTATCACCCGGATAATCTCGATGAACTGGCATGGCCAGACTACAACCGTGGCGACTACCTGGCAGATATTATTAGACAAAAAAACGAGCGGCTTCTTTCAATAATCGACGAAATTGGAACGTCACGACAGACTTATGTTGAATTTAAAGAAGGGATTAAGATCGACGAAGACAGAAAGGAAATAAGAGACGCTTTACAAAGCGATGATCTCGAAACTTTCTATCCCTATTTTAACATGAAGAAATACTATTCAAGAAATTACCTTCAACAGTTTAATGTTCAGGTCAGGGACTTAGTAATGACCCATTGGTTTGAGACACAAATCGAAAATATATTAAATAAATAGATCATAAGTTATCAAAGACTAAGTCTGGCATCCCAATTGCATCACCGTCTCATATGAAGAAAAAACACGTGATCGCCATCGCCGCGCTTACTGCTATCGCTGCCGGCACCACCATCTACCTCATTCAAAGGCAAAAACGCAACCGCCGCAAAGCCTTTATCGCCAATGCCGGTTATGAAACCGCATACGACGTCCACTACCCGATCCGCTACAGCCGCAACAAAGGCAAAGCCGCAAAAAATTAACGTTTTATCAAGGGAGCCCCGGGCAATTAGTGCAGGAACCGCAGCGTTTATCCCCAATAATTTGGTAAATTCGCAGTTGAGCAGACATCTTGATCTATGGCAGACTCCTTCGAATCTCAAAAGAATCTCAAGGCTACCGGCTATACTGCGGTCTTCTGTACGCTGTTGGTGATCATTTTGCTCTATGCCAGCTGGACCCTCCCCGTCGAACCGCCACCGCCGGTGGAAGATGGCATCGAAGTCAACCTTGGTAACAGCGACAAAGGCATGGGAACCGACCAACCCTACCTGCCGGGAAAACCTTCAGCCGAAGACAAGGAAAAATATACTCCGCCCAAACAAGCCGTGGTGGAGAAACAGCCCGTCAAGGAGGTCGAAACAGATGACAACAACAAAGAAGAAGCCCCCGTCATCAAAAAACCGGCCGTCACCAAACCCAATGCAACCAAGCTCCCCGATAAAGACGTTACAAAGACGATAGTCAGGCCGGTCAAAAGACCCGAGACCCTGCCCGAGAAACCCGCCCCGCCGAAACCAAAGGCGGTCTTCCACGGCGTGAACGGCACCGGCACCGGCGGCAATAACGCCGATGACTTCAAACCCGGCGGAAACCAGGGCGTTGCAGGCGGCCGCGGCGATCAGGGCGCACCCGGCGGCGATCCCAATTCCAACAACTATACCGGCGGCGGCCACGGGAATGGGATAGCTATCTCCCGCGGATTGGCAGGCCGTCATATCACCGGAACGCCTTCGTTCACCGATGACTTTAATCAAAATGCAAAAATCGCCGTCGATGTCCATGTCGACGCCGCCGGCAACGTAACGGACGCCACATACCAGCTCAGAGGATCCACCACCGCCGATGATCAAATGAAAGCCATCGCCCTTCGAAAAGCCCGCCTGGTCAAGTTCAACGCCAGCGACGGCGAATCGGTCGGCACCATCATCTTCAATTTCAAGATTCACGGTTAAGCAAAGCCCTATATCTTTGCCCTCCTATGATGGATTACCCGCAAACACTGGATTATCTGTTCGGCAGGCTTCCGATGTTCAGCCGAATCGGCGCCGCCGCCTACCGCGAAGACCTCATCAATACCATCCTCCTCAGCGAATCCATCGGCAACCCCGAACGCCGCTTCCGGTCCGTCCATATCGCCGGCACCAACGGCAAGGGCTCGACCAGCCATATGCTCGCCGCCATCTTCCAGGAAGCAGGCTATAAGACGGGCCTCTACACTTCACCCCATCTGAAAGATTTCCGGGAACGCATCCGCATCGATGGGAAAATGATCGACAAGGCCGCCGTCTGCGAGTTTGTCGAGCGCATCCGGCCGCTATCGGAAACCATCGACCCCTCCTTCTTCGAAATGACCGTCGTCATGGCCTTCGACTATTTTGCCCGCAACGATGTCGACGTCGCCATCGTCGAAGTGGGCCTCGGCGGCCGCCTCGACAGCACGAATATCATCACTCCCGACCTTGCCATCATCACCAATATCAGCTTCGACCACATGAATCTGCTGGGCAATACCCTGCCCGCTATCGCCGCCGAAAAGGCCGGCATCATCAAAAACAATATCCCCGTCGTTATTGGTGAGCATCATCCCGAAACCGCACCGGTCTTCGAGGAAAAAGCCAAACGTGAGAACGCCCCGCTCTCCTTCGCCGACCGGCACCGCTATGTCACCGACTGGAAATACGGCCGCCATACCCTGGACGTAGAGGTCGCTACCAGCCCCGTGGCCGCCGGCGTAGAATGGTATACCCTCGACCTGGCGGGCATCTATCAGACCCGTAACATCCTGACCGTGCTCGAAGCCGTGCACATGCTGCGCGGCGGCGGTTGGAAGCTGGAATCACAGGACATCCACCGCGCCCTTCGGCAGGTCAGGCATCTCACCGGCCTTCATGGCCGCTGGGAGATCATCCACGAGCATCCCGACGTCATCCTCGACGTAGCGCATAACGAAGACGGCGTCCGCCAGTTGCTCCGGCAGATCGAAGTCACCGACCACGAAGAGTTGCATCTCGTACTGGGATTTGTAAATGATAAACCGATCGATAAGGTGCTGGCCCTCTTACCCCGCGAGGCCAACTACTATTTCACTCGCGCGCAAATTCCCCGCGCCCTGCCCGAAGCCGATCTGGCCAAAGCGGCAGCAGCTACCGGCCTGAAAGGCGCCCCCTACCCCACCGCCTCCGAAGCGCTCAACGCCGCAAAAGGGAGAGCCAAACCAAAAGACCTCATCGTCGTATTCGGCAGCGTCTTTGTGGTCGCTGAAGTTTGACGATGTACGCCGCAGCCTGCTTAGTCCGTCCTTAAATTCTTAACGGGATTGGTTCTCGCCGCCCGGAAAGCCTGTATTCCAATGGTAAGGTATGCGATGCTCAACGCTACCAGCGCCGTCAGCCCGAAAGTAGCCCATCCCATACTGGTCCGATATGCGAAACCCTGCAACCACTTGTTCATAAAGTACCAGGCCAGCGGCGAAGCCACCAGCGCTGCCACCATCACCATCGGCAAAAAGCCGCCGGTCAGCAACCCGATGATCTCCATCACCGATGCCCCAAGCACGCGGCGGATGCCGATCTCTTTCAGCCGGTTGGCCGTCGCCAGCGCAGCCAGCCCGAATAGCCCCAGACAGGCCAGGAAGATCGAGATCCCGCTGGCCCGGCTGATGATGGCGCCCCATCTCGTTTCGGAGCGGTAGAAGCTGTCAAAGTCTTCGTCGAGGAAACTGTACTCGAAAGGCGCTGCCGGAGCAATCCGTCGCCATGCCCCGCCGAGCGCTTCAATAGCCGGTGAAGGATCGCCTCCCCGGAGGTGCACATAGGCGTACCCGGGTCGAAACTGCGCAGGCATCGTGAACATCTGATCCCTCACCTTGCGGGTAAGGGGCTCGAAGTTGAAATCGGCGGTTACACCGATGATCGTCTTGTATTGATGATTTTGCGGATCCATGAATCTTTTGCCGATAGCATTTGCGGGTGTCAAACCAAACTCTTTTCTGACCAGGGTCTCGTTGACGATGACATTGCCCACGGTATCGGAATGGATGGCAGGATCGAAGTTCCGGCCCGCCAGCAGGCGCATACCCATCACCGGGACAAAACCCGCCTCCACCGGGTATTCAATGACCCCGCTCTGCGTACCGCCGAAGTCATAGAGGTCGCCCATCTGACCCCTATCGCCAATTTTTATCTCCGATGCCGTAACCCCCATCACCAAACGATCGGCCGCCAACGCCAGCTTAAGCTGGGAGAAAGCCCGTAGCGGATCGACGTCCCGAAGCCGGACGGCAATGGTATTTTCCTTGATCAAGCCCAGGTTCCTGGACCGCATGAAGTCCACCTGTCTGAGGATGACCACCGTGGCGATCATCAATCCGATGGAAAGGATGAACTGCACGGTCACCAGCCCGCGGGTGAAATAATTGGAGCCGCCCAGTTTGACCCTCGACCGCAGCACCTGGATGGGGTGAAAGCCCGATAACACGAATGCGGGATAAAGGCCAGCCGTCAGACCTACCGTCACTGTCACCCCGGCCAGCAACCAGGCCAGCTGCGGGTGCCTGATAAAGGAAAGTTGCATGGGCCGGCCCGACAACTGAATGAACCAAGGCAGCAGGATATAGGCCAGTAACAGTCCTGCCGCGGCGGAAATCACGCTCAACACCATCGACTCCGTGATAAATTGCAAGATCAGCTGGCGCCGCAGGCCGCCGATTACCTTGCGGACCCCGATCTCCTTCGCACGCCCCGCGCTCCGGGCGATGGCCAGAGTAGTGAAGTTAATGGCGGCGATCATCAGGATGCCCGCCGCGATGCTTATCAGGATCCAGATATTCTTCGGATCGGTTGTCTCTTCCGGAGAACCCGCATCGACTACTGCATCTGTATGGATGCGGGCTAACGGTTCCAGCTGGAACCGGGTCTGGACCTTCTTGTCCTTTCGCCACGCCTGCTCCTCCTCGGGAAAATACCGCCAGCGGAAAATCTGCAGGCGGTCCGGCTCGTCGGCCAGCTTGCTTTCCGGCCGCAATAACACATAGGTCTGGTCGCCGAAGGTCATGTTCCAGCCATTCCTGGCACGTACCCGATTCGAATCCGTCAAAAAGAGGTAGTCGAAACTGCCCATGACATCAAAGCGGATGCTGGTGGTCACCGGCATATCCGCGGCCACCGCGCTGACGGTAAAAGGCCTGAACACGGAATCGAATTTGATCTGCACCGTCTTTCCCACGGCGTCGTCAGTACCGAAGAGCTGCAGGGCTTTGCTGCGCGTCAGGACGATGGAATGCGGATCCCTCAACGCCTCTTGCGTATTCCCGGCCAGTAAAGAAAAGGAGAAGACGGAGAAAAAGCCGGTGTCGGCAAAGCACAGCTTCAACCGCACGGCATCGCCTTTGCCCTTGATCAGCCTTTCATTCGCCGGTGTGACCCTAACCGCCGCTTCGACATCGGGAAAATCTTTCCGGAATGCAGGAGCCGCAGGCATTCCGAGCCCCGCATCACCACTCTGCCGCCCATTATCCAGCGTATAAACTTCATTGACGCGATAGATCCGGGAAGCCTTTTTGTGCCAGCTGTCAAAATTGAATTCGCTGACGGCAAATAACAAAATAAGGCTGAAACAGGCCATGCCAAGCGAAAGCCCGGAAACATTGATGAAGGTCAGCGCCTTTTGCTTGGCCAGGTTGCGGATGGCAATACGCAGGTATTGACGGAGCATGTGTAATGTTTGGCAATCTCTATCGAACAAAATGCCAATTTAATATAACATTGATAACCAATCCACGCTGCTCTGGTAGAATTCCAATGCGTTCGTTTCCGAACAGTCGTTGTCCGCCAATGATCATCACAACTGCCAATAACCCAGCCGCTGAAAGGCATAGAAGAAGGCCGCCATATGCATGCTCTGCACCACTCCGTTCTCGCGCAGCAACTGCTTCAGCTCCCCGAACGTATACAGACACACCTCGATCTCTTCATTTGGGTCCAACCGCTGCTCCTGCTCCAGCCTGCCGCCCGTCGCCAGATAAAGATGCGCCCAGTTACTGTTGGTCGAAGGATTGGCGCAGACCTTACCAAGGAACTCGACTGACCCGAAGCCGTAGCCGGTCTCTTCCATCAATTCCCGCCGGAGCGCCGCCTCCAGCGAAACGTCGCCCGCGTCTACACAGCCTCCCGGCAATTCGATACTGACGACCCCCAACGCATGGCGATACTGCCGCTCCAGGATGAATCGCCCATCCGTCGTCAGCGCCACCGCCATTACCCAGTCGGGAAATTCATATACATAATACGGTGAGACTATCTTGCCTTGCGGCGTTTCACAAGTATCGGCGCGTAACGTTAGCCAATCGTCTGTAAAAAGATACTTACTAGACAAGGTCTTCCACCGCAGATCATTCTTCGTCGCCATTACCATTTATTTCTTTCCCGAAGCGAAGTGATATGTGCCACATGATGCTTCCCATGCCAGGCATACTGCCCCAGCAAATACCAAAGCGTCATCTCCTTCTGATGTTCAGGATGAAAAACAACCCGCTCCCAGTCGGTCAGTTCCATATCACCCAGCAGCGAATACCAGCGGGTATGCAACGCATACAACAGGGTCAGGGAGATATTGATCGGAATTTTAGCCGAGTCGCTCAGCATCGCCCAGGCGGCCTGGTCATAAGGACGGATGGTCGCACGCTCTTCCGTCAGCCCCAGCTTGAACCGGCAATAAGCATTCATATGACTGTCCGCGACATGATGCACCAACTGCTGTACCGTCCAGCCTTCTTCCCTGTAAGGGGTCAGCAACTGCGCCTCATCGAGGTTGATGACGGCATTTTCCAGCAGTTGCGGCAGGAATTTGATTTCATTGAGCCACTCCTCTTTCTGTTGAGTGGAAAAGGGCCGGGCCTGATAATGCCCGATGGGATAGCGCAGGTCGGTAGACGTTATATTCATGGTTTTGGTATTCAGTGCTCCGGCCGCAAGGGGCGCCCGTTAGTTCTCCGGCCGCAGGGTATGCCCCGTCAAATTGATGAACACGTCCTCCAGGTTCGCCGCCTTCATCTCCTTCGGCCGCTCAAACCCCGTCGCCACCAGGTTGTCGATCAGCTTGTCCGGCGTTTCCAACGCAATGATCTTCCCCGAGTCGATGATCGCTACCCGGTCACACAACACTTCCGCCTCATCCATATAATGGGTCGTGATGATGACCGTCGTACCCTTTTCCCTGATGCTTTGGACCAACTCCCACAGATTGCGCCGCGCCTGCGGATCGAGACCCGTAGTAGGCTCATCCAGGAAGATGATCCGCGGCTGGTTGATCAGCGTCGTGGCGATCGAGAACCGCTGCTTCTGCCCTCCGCTTAATTCTTTGTATTTGGACTTTGCCTTTTCCCGAAGATTGACCGTATCCAGCAGCTCAAGCGGCTTGACCGGCTGATTGTAAAGACCCCCAAAAAGTTCGATGAGTTCCGTCAGTGTGAGCCCCGGATAATAGCCGGACGTTTGCAGTTGCACCCCGATGATCTTCTTGATCTCCCCCGGCTCCTTGTCGAGATCCAATCCGTCAACCATCACCTTTCCACTCGTCTTCTCCCGCAATGTTTCGATGATCTCCAGCGTTGTAGACTTCCCCGCGCCATTCGGCCCGAGCAGCCCGAAGATCTCGCCCTCCCGGACCTCGAAACTGATCCCTTTGACTGCCTGAAAATTCCCGTAATTCTTGGTCAGCTGGCTGACGGAAATAATGACCTTCTCTGACATGGCGGCAATTTACCGCTATTTCACGAATATCTGGGTAAAATAGACCATCCCGTTCGCCGCTTCCGCCACACCGATCCCCGTCAACCTGAAATCCCCCACGATATTCTCCCGGTGGCCAGGACTGTGTAGCCAGCCGTCCACTACTTCCCTTGCGCCCATCGGCCCCGACGCGACATTCTCCGCCGCGACATGCAGCCGCCCCAGCTTCCCGCTGATCTGGTCGACGCGCTGCCGGAAACCGTCATGACCAAAAGGACTTTTACCGGTCAGCATATCCCGGCTATGGCCGAGCGCCACGGAAGAGATATACGAATTGGCTTCAAGCGAGGGAAGGCCTTTCGACCGGCGAAATTCATTGACAAAGAATAATATCTCCCGGGAGATCCTGGCCGACGCTGGCACCGGAGGCGGTGAAGGCATCGCGTGCGGCAGGCCGGTCAGCCCCAACCAACAAAAAAGCAGAAATGATCTGAGAAGCATAGACCCCACACAAACAACACGTATCGTGCCAGCTTCTCCTTACCCCCTGTTAAGATAATTTTCCAATTCTTCCATCATCAACCGGCTGCCAACGTAAAAAGGACTGCGCTGATGTAGCTCGGTTGGCTGAATATCAAGTATCCGCTGCCGCCCATCCGTCGCTTTCCCCCCCGCCACCTCCACGATGAACGCAAATGGATTACACTCATACAACAACCGCAACTTTCCTTTTGGCCGGCTCACCGTCGACGGGTACATAAAGATCCCGCCCTTGATCAGGTTCCGGTGTACATCGGACACCATGCTGCCGATATACCGCTGCGTATACGGGCCGCCATTATCCTTGTTCTTTTTCTGACAAGTGTCGATATACGCCTTCACCTGGTCGTCATATTGAAAAAAGTTGCCGTGATTGACCGAATAGATCTTCCCCGATTCCGGGCATTTTATATTGGGATGGCTTAACGTGAACTCGCCGATCGACGGATCCAGCGTAAACCCATTCACCCCGCGTCGCGTCGCATAGACCATCATCGTCGACGACCCGTAAATGATATAACCCGCAGCCACCTGTTTGTTGCCCGGCTGCAGGAAATCCTCGCGCGTGCAAGGGCCGCCACGCTCGCTGATCCGGCGATACACCCCGAAAATGGTGCCGATGGAGACGTTCACATCGATATTGCCGCTCCCATCCAGCGGATCGAACAGACAAACATATTTCGAGTTGTTGCTGATCTCATCGTCGAAGACGACAAAATCATCCAGCTCCTCGCTCCCGATGCCGGCACAGCTGATCCCATGCCGCAGGACCCCCATCAATTGATTATTTGCATAGATGTCCAGCTTCTTGACATCCTCGCCCTGTACGTTCACCGATCCCGCATCCCCCAGGATATCCACCAACCCCGCTTTATTGACCTCCACATTGACCCGTTTCGCAGCCAAACCGATATCCCGGAGGAGATTGCTCAATTCGCCGGTAGCGTTGGGAAACATGCGTAGCTGCTGAAGCGTGAACTCATCGAGCGTGAGGACTCTCCGGTTGATATTCATATGGATTCCGTTTACCCGCAAAAGTAAGGGGGTCGGCCGATATCGCTATATTTGCGCCATGATTATTTTCAAATTCGGCGGGGCAAGCGCCAACAGTTTGGAACGCATCCAACAATTGCCCGTCATCCTTCGTTCGTACCAACAAGAACCCCTGCTCGTAGTCGTATCCGCTATGGGCAAAACCACTAACGCCCTGGAGAAAGTAGCCGAAGCTTTTTACAGCGGCGAGCGCGATGAAGCTCTCCGCCTCTTCGGCCAGATCAGGGACAGTCACCTTACGACCGCCAAATACCTGTTGGTGCATAACTACCTTGCCGCCGAAACTCAGCTGAAAGACTTCTTCACCGAGATCGAATGGCTCCTGCATGACCGGCCGGTGCGCGACTTCGACTACTACTACGACCAGATCGTCTGTATCGGCGAGCTGCTGTCCACCTCGATCATCAGCGCCTACCTCGCAGAATCCGGGATCGGCAACCAATGGATCGACGTCCGCGATATCTTCCGCACCGACTCCAATTTCCGCGATGCCGCCATCGACTGGGATTACTCCGAACAACAGGTTCGCGAACAGGTCCTGCCGCTCTTTCAGACCGATAAGATGGTAGTCACCCAGGGATTCATCGGCGCGACCCCGGACAACGAAAGCACCACGCTGGGCCGTGAAGGCAGCGACTATACCGCCGCCATTTTTGCCGCCATGACCGGCGCGGAAAGCCTGACGATCTGGAAAGACGTCGAAGGCGTAATGAATGCGGACCCGCGGCAATTCCCCGACGCCGTCATCCTGAGCGAGCTCAATTACGAGGAGGTCATCGAAATGGCTTACTATGGCGCACAGGTCATCCACCCAAAAACCATCAAGCCGCTCCAGAATAAAGACATCCCGCTCTACGTAAAATGCTTTCTCGACCCCTCCCTCCCGGGAACCGTCATCCACAACCAGCCGGTCAAAAAGCTTCCGCCGGTCATCGTGCTGAAACAAGGCCAGGTGCTGCTGCACCTGCATTCAAAAGATTTTTCATTCGTGGGGGAAACCGGCGCGGAACGGCTGTATCACCTGTTTGGCCGCATCCGGATCAAACCTAACCTCATCCAGACCGGCGCCGTCACCCTCCGGGTGTGCCTCGACGACCGTGTCGATAAGATCGAAAAGCTGGCGCTCGCCGCGGCGGAGTTTTTTGATGTACAGGTGGAACGCGGCCTGACGCTCCTCACCATCCGGCACTATAATAGCGGGATCTTACAAAAGCTGACCGCGGGAAAGACAGAAGTACTAAGGCAGCAGACGCCCGAGACGGTACAGGTGGTCAGTCGGCGCCAACCATGACCGTCTGCTTAAGTTTCATCGCCACCCGGCTCCCGGCATGCGTAGCCGGCGCCCATTGCGGCATCCCCAGAAACGCATCCTCGATCTTCTCATTCATCACATCGTTTCCCCCGCGGATCGCCTTTGCATAAACCGCCCTGCCCGAGGAATCGATCACATACTCGACCATGACAAAGGCCTTGGCCTGCCCCGCCAGATCCTTCACACTTTCTTTCGACAGCTTATTGAGAAATACCTGAAAGGCGCTATTACCGCCCGGATACTCCGGCAGCTTGTCCACCGCCGTAGCCAGCTGACTCTCCGGGATCGGATTTATCCGCTCCGGCCGGACACGCACGGGCTTCTTCCGGACCACGGGCGCTACCGGCTCCAGGTTGGGCACCTTTACCAGGGCCTCCGCCGGCGCCACATCCTCCGTCACATATTCCCCTTTCCCATTGACCATCACAAAGGGGATCTCCCGGTATTTCTCGAAATAATTGAACGCCGCCCGCATGCTGCGGACGAAAGGCGCATATTCCGAAAAGTTCTGAAGATATTTATTCAGATATTCCACGCTCCGCGGATTGGAAAACTTCACCGGGAAAATATGGACCGGGATGAAATCTTCCCCCAGATCCTTTGCATGCACCGCCAACACATACAGCTCTTCGATCTGCGCATCCGTGATCGGGATACAACCAGTCGTTACACAGCTCCCGTGGATATAGATATCGCCTCCCGGCTGCACGCTGTCGCTGAGGATATGATCCGACGCATTGGGATAGTTGAGCCCAAGCGAAAAATGATATTCGCTCTTTGGATTGAACTCGTTGATATAATAAAATCCCTCCGGCACCTGGTAGTCCCCCGCCATCCGCTTTGGCCCCAGGGTCCCTGCCATCGCACAGACCTTATACGTCTTGAATAGTTGAAACCGCTCTTCCCTGGTGTTCTTTACCCAGACTTCGAGCTCACTGTCGTATTTGAAGGATCGGATATACACATAGCGGGCGGGCCAGACCAATCCTTTTTCCTTGAACTGCTTCATCAGCGTGTCCTCTTTCCGGTTCATCACGTCGAGGACCTTTGGGATGGACCGCTGATAATCCATAAAATGAAGTGTGGTCACGGCATTCTGTGCAGATAGAGTACCGACGGAGAATATACCTGCGATAAGAGCCAGGGTCCGCAAATAAGCCATTTTACGCATAGTCAGGATAACCCACAATTAACAAAAAACCTGCCACATTTCCTATATCCTAAAGGTTTCCCCTGGCGGACTGCTCCCGTTCGATCGCCTCAAAAAGAGCCTTGAAATTCCCCTTTCCGAAACTTTGAGCGCCCTTGCGTTGGATGATCTCGAAGAACAACGTGGGCCGGTCCTCCACCGGCTTGGTGAAGATCTGCAACAGATAACCCTCATCATCCCGGTCGACCAGGATGCCCAACTCTTCCAACGGCGCAATATCCTCGTCGATCTTCCCGACCCTGCTCTGCAGGTCCCGGTAATAGGAGGACGGCACCTTCAGGAACTCCACTCCCCTGTCCCTGAGCTGAGTAACCGTTTCCACGATATTGGCGGTAGCCATCGCCACATGCTGAACACCCTCCCCCTGATAGAATTCCAGATATTCCTCGACCTGCGATTTCTTTTTCCCTTCCGCCGGCTCATTGATGGGAAATTTGACGTACCCGTTCCCATTGCTCATTACCTTACTCATCAGCGCCGAATATTCGGTCGAAATATCATTATCGTCAAATGAAAGGATATTCCGGAACCCCATCACTTCCTCATAGAAACGGACCCACGGATCCATCTGATTCCAGCCCACATTCCCGACACAATGGTCCACATACAGCAGCCCCGCGGGCGGCGGGTTATAAGCCGGTTTCCACTCCCGGAACCCCGGCAGGAAAGCACCCTGATAACCATTCCGCTCGATGAAGAGATGCACCGTTTCTCCATAGGTATGGATGCCGCTCACCGTCACCTCTCCGCAGGTATCGGTCAGCGTGATCGGTTCCAGGTAGCTCCTGCCACCCCGCGCCGTAGTTTCCTTCCACGCACTGGTCGCATCATCCACCCGAAGCGCAATAGCCTTCACCCCATCGCCATGACGATGGACATGTTCGGCGACATGATGCTCAGGCCGAAGCGCCGTCGTGAAAACAAAAGTCAGCTTATTCTGACGCACGGCATAACTCACCGTCTCCCGGTTACCCGTCTCCGGCCCGCAGTAAGCGATCGCCTGAAACCCAAAAGCAGAGCAGTAATAGTAAGCGGCTTGTTTAGCGTTACCGACATAGAATTCCACATAGTCTGTCCCCTGTAAAGGCAAAAAATCGCCATTGGCAGTATATTGCTTACGGATATCACTAGCAGCAGCACCAGGCATATAATTTGGTATTTAGATGTTAAGAATAATCGATGAAACTTCACAACTCATCAGCGAAATTCCACAACCGCATCGGTGAAACTTCACAACCTCATCGGTGACTAGCCGACGCGGATGCCCGGGCGAGCGCTTCCTGGAAGAAAAAGTGATGCAATCGCTTGTCGTCGAAAATTTTATGAGAGTAGTCCGGACGCATGTTCCTTAAATAAAGGTAGCCAATAATTTTTAAAAAGTCCAATGACAAACGAGTTTTCTCTATCTTCGGCCAAATATAACGACATGGTAAAAGCGGGCATTTTAGGCGGAGGACAATTAGGAAGAATGTTGTTGCAGGCAGCCGCCAATTATCCCGTAGAGACCTGGCTCCTCGAGGATGACGACAACGCACCCGCCGCCCATCTTTGCCATCACTTCGTCAAAGGAGATATCCACAACTTCGATGACGTCTACCATTTCGGAAAAAACCTCGACGCGATCACGATCGAGATCGAATCGGTCAATGTCGACGCCCTCGAAAAGCTCGAAGCCGAAGGCGTTAAAGTTTATCCCCGGCCAGCCGCACTCCGCACGATCAAAAATAAGATCAGCCAAAAGAATTTCTACTCCGAACACGGCGTCCCAACCGCTGAGTACGTCGTGACCGATAACCTCGCCGCACTTCGCGACCGGACTGACTTCCTGCCCGCCGTTCATAAGGTCGGGATGGGCGGCTACGACGGCCGCGGCGTCCGGGTCATTAAGACAAAAGAGGACATCGACAAAGGATTTGACTCCCCGGCCGTACTCGAGAAGATGATCAACATCGACAAGGAGATCGCCCAGATCATCGCCGTCAACCAAAAAGGTGAGACCGCGCTCTATCCCAGCGTAGATATGGTCTTCGACAACCGGCTCAACCTGCTGGACTACCAGATCTGCCCCGCGGATCTGCCCCAGAACCTCCTCTGGAAGATCGAAGCCATCTCCCTTCGCGTCGTCAAAGAACTGAAAAGCCCGGGCATATTCGCCGTGGAGTTCTTCGTCACCCGCCAGGGCGAAGTATACGTCAACGAAACTGCCCCCCGGGTGCATAACAGCGGGCACCATACCATCGAAGCCAACTACAGTTCCCAGTTCGATATGCTATGGCGCGTCATCCTCGGCTACCCGCTTGGAAATACCGACCTCATCCTGCCCGGAGCTATCGTCAACCTTCTGGGATCGGAAGGCTGCGAAGGCGAAGCACACTACGAAGGACTGGACGAAGTGCTCCAAATGGATAACGTCTTTGTCCACATCTATGGGAAGACCGACACGAAAGCCGGCAGAAAAATGGGGCACGTCACGATCATCAGCCGGGAGAAGCAAGACCTCGTCTATAAAGCGCATAAGATCAGGAACACCCTCAAGGTGGTCAGCAAATAGCAAATTATGAGTAATGCATTGGTTGGAATAATCATGGGCAGCGACAGTGACCTTACCATTATGAAATCCGCCGCCGATCTGCTGGAAGAATTAGGCATTCCCTTCGAACTGACAGTCGTTTCCGCTCATCGCACTCCCATGCGGATGGTGGACTATGCCACCCGGGCTGTCGACCGGGGCTTGAAGGTTGTGATCGCGGGCGCTGGCGGCGCCGCCCATCTCCCCGGCATGATAGCCTCCATTACTCCGCTGCCCGTAATTGGCGTGCCCGTCAAATCTTCCAATTCCATCGATGGCTGGGACTCCATCCTGTCCATTCTTCAGATGCCGGGGGGGGTACCCGTAGCCACCGTGGCCCTCAATGGCGCCAAGAACGCCGGCATCCTCGCCGCCCAGATCATCGGCGCCTTCGACCCCGCCATCCGCGAACGCATCGCCGCCTATAAAAAGACCCTTGAAACGGAAGCGCTGGGAAAAGTAGCGGCCCTGCGCGAAGAAGGTTGGCCCAACGAATTCGACAAGTGACGAAAAATAGCTTAAATTAGTCCCTTCATATTCAATTTCAACACTATGCAACTATTGGCTTGTCCATCGATCCGCAGGACGATCTTGCTTTCCTCCTTCAGCCTGCTGACAGGTATTACCTTCGCGCAGTTACCCAATGACACGATCAGAGATCATCGCACCACGGAAATTTACCAGCCGGTTCCGCCGGTCGTGACCCCGGGCGCAAAATGCGGCGACGCCCCCTCCGACGCTATCGTCCTCTTTGGCGGCGCTAACGAAGACGAATGGGTCAAGGTCTCCGACGGCTCCCCCGCCAACTGGGTCGTGGAAGACGGCATCCTGACCGTTAATAAACAGACGGGAAATATCCAGACCAAACGCACCTTCACCAACTACCAGCTCCACATCGAATATCGCATCCCCGCCGATATCACCGGCACAGATCAGGCCCGCGGCAACAGCGGCATCTTCCTCGCCTCCACCGGAAAAGGCGACGACGGCTATGAATTGCAGGTCCTGGACAACTACAACAACCCGACCTACGTCAATGGCCAGGCCGGCAGCATCTACAAGCAGGGCGTCCCACTCGCGAATCCTTGCCGCAAACCCGGCGAGTGGTCAAGCTACGACGTCGTTTGGACCGCCCCCACCTTCAACGCGGACAGCAGCCTCGCCACTCCGGCACGCGTTACCGTTTTCCTGAACGGCGTACTGGTCCAAAATAATTTCGTGCTGAAAGGCGTCACCCGCTATGTCGGCCTGCCCTACTATAAAGCCCACGGCGCCTGCCCCATCAAATTGCAAGCGCACGGCGATAAGAGCAAGCCCATCAGCTTCCGCAACATTTGGGTGCGGCCCCTATAGCCGCCCCTGCAACGCCTCGATCGCGCCCGCAAGATAGACGAGCGGCGCATTCCAGTTGATCGCGATCTCATTGGAAGCGTACGCCCCATCCTGATCGGTATAAGAAGTCTCGGGCTCGGAGAATGCATAATGCTGATGATCCTGCTGGCCGGGGTTGGGACCTCCTGCCATCAGCCCGGGCACAGGCGCCTCGATCCCGTCGGCGACCGATGGCCGGTGATGCGGATGCATCGTTGAATGCGTACCGATATCAGTAATAAAACAATACCCCGTCGCATTCATTCCCAGCAGGTAATCGAGATTGGCCAGCGCAGGATCAAGATATTTCTTGTCCCCGGTCCGCAGCCACGCATTTACCAGCAGGATCCCCTGGTTGGCCGCTACCGAATTGCTGCCCCAGACAAAATCGCCCCGCGATTCGCCGATCACCGTATGAAAAGCATTCGTCCCGATCTTGTCGAGGTACCGATCCGCCATCCCGAGCAACCGCTCACGGACCTCGCCGGCTACCGGCGACCATCCGGCCGGAAGCGTAGCGCTATATCGCAGCAACGTATAACCGCCCATCATTTGCACGTTCGACCAGGAGGGCAGACTCATAGGATTGCCTAGCTGCGCCCTGACCACTACCCCATACGCCGTGTCCCCGGTGCTGACCATCAGCTCCGTCGCCGCCCAGAACCATTCATCTTTAAAATTCCAGTCTCCATAAGCGCCGGTAGTGACCTGCGGCGTATATGACCGGTTGATCGCATTCTGATCATATGCGAGATTGGGATTTCGTATTGCCCAACTCCACGCCTGCTCCGCGGCCCGCAGACAGGAGTCGGAAAGCCCCGGCAAAGGCTGCCGGAAACGCCGCAACACCCGCGCCGCCTGCGCCATCACCGCCGCGAAATCCAGCGTGGCGGCCGTCCCCTTCTCCACCACATAACGCGGGGCCTTCGTCACTCCCGGCATCACCATCCCGTCGAAAACCGCGTTTGTGCATTTATGGTAGACCCCGCCGTCATTCGGATCCTGCATCGTTAGCATCCACCGGAGATTGTACAGCACCTCGTTGAGCAGGTCCGGGACACCCGCCATCGGCGGGATATGCGTATGCAGCGTATCGAAAAAACCGGGGAAGTCCTCATAGGCGTCCAGTAGCGTACCCATCGTGATCCCGGAATTGACAATGTATTTATTATAGTCGCCGGCGTCATACCAACCGCCCGGCGTGGAAATGACCGTTCCGGCAGGCCGCAACGCCGTCGCCGCCGACGGATGGACAAGCACCTGCGTATCGGGATGACCCGCGGGCCGGCTCCACTGCCCCGCATATTCCGGAGTCAGCGCCATTCCCGAACGCATGTAATAGTAACCTTTTAACGCCGCCCTGACCACAGGGCATAATACGCCGGTACCGACCCTAAAGCGATATGACCGCTCCATCCCCGGCACCTGCACACAATAGATCCCTTCCTTCTTCAGCCCCGTGAAGTCCGCCAACCGGGTCGACAAAGAAGAGTTGGACGACGTCATCACCGGACCAAGGAGGCCCGCATACACCGTGTCCCCGCCACCCGGCGTAACGACAAAGAATTGATCCGTCGCCGGCGCGCCCGTCACCACCGCCATCTTCGGCGCCAACGGATAAAAGCCGACCTGGTTGAGATCGATCATCGGCCCCGGCGCTATTCCGGTAGCACTGCTTTTGCCCGCCGCATCGGCAGCCCCGCCCTCCGCACCCGCAACCCCGCCCGCGGGACTGATCTTCGCCACCCATCCCCCACCCGGCGCCAGATGGATGTTCAGCTTTCTATCCCCCGACACCTGCTCCATTACCTTTTTATAATCCGTGCCGTCCCGGTCCGCATTGACCCCATCCCGCATGATCTCCGCCCGGTATGATCCCGCCGGCAGGAAGGACAGATCCACCGTCAGATCGCGCGCCGACCAATTGGTCATCGCCCCGACATACCAATCCTGCCCCTTTCTGCGGGCGATCACCACATACTCCCCCACTTCACCGTCAAGCGCCCGCGTCTCGTCGAAGCTTGTCGGCACCCCGCTGATGAATTGCAGGCTTTCCGGTTCGCGCTTATAATTGTTCGGGTTATCGGCCAGCATACCGAACGGCGCTTCATAGACGATATACATCGCCAGCTGATGACACCGCGTACCCTGGCTCTCCGGCTCACTATAGATGGGTCTGAAATTGGCCTTGTTATAATTTTTCATCGCACCCGGCGTATAGTCCAGCGGTCCCGCCAGCATCCGGATAAATGGGATGCTTACATCATAACCCGGGAAATCATCATTGGCCCATTTCTCGTTCTCCATCCCACGCACCCCTTCGAAGTTCAGGACATTCGGATAGGTCCGCTGCAAACCCGTAGGCTTATACGCGCCATGGAAATCCAGCATCAGGCGATGAGCCGCCGCTTCCTTAGCCGCGCGATAATAGAAACGCACCATCCGCTGGTCATCCCGGTTCATGAAGTCGACCTTGAATCCCCTGACCCCCATCTGCGAATAACGGTCCATTACCTCCTCCATCTTCTGATCCAGCGGCCGCATCCCGGCCCACAACCAAACCCCGACATTCCGCTCTTTGGCATATGCGATGATCGCGGGCAGATCGATCTCAGGGACGATCTTCATCAGATCCGTCGGATCCGACCAGCCCTCATCCAGCAAAATATAACCGATATGGTTATCCGCTGCAAAATCGGTATAGTACTTATAGGTATCCGTATTGATCCCCGCCCGGAAATCGACGTGCGTGATGTTCCAGTCGTTCCACCAGTCCCAGGCCACCTTACCGGGTCGGATCCAGCTCGTATCCGGTACCCGCGACGGGGAAGCCAGCCGGTACACCATATCGTTATCCGTCAGCTCCCGGTCATGATCGGAACAAACGATGATCCGCCAGGGAAAGGCCCGCGTACCTGCCGTTACCGCGATATAGTCCGCCCGGCGCGTAACCAGCGACTGCAGCTGATTGTGACCGCCCTGCCGCTCCTCCAGCGGATACGGCGCAAACCGGCCCGTCAGGCTGACATTGTCGGCGCCCGCCGTCACGAACATCCCCGGATAATCCTCAAGATCCGCCTCCAGGATCGCCGCCTTCCGCCCACTGTCCAGACCTACAAGCACCGGCAGGAACGCCAGCGTATCCTGCTTGAATTCCGACAACCGTATCGGCCGGTACAAGTTTTCGAAGGACGTCGTATAAATATCCGGGCTTGGATCATTCACATACGGTATCCACGCCTTTTCATCCGCCGGAAAGTTGAATTCCGCCCGCTCCGACCGGATCGTCAGCGAATCCTTCCGCGACGTCACCCAGCGATAGGCGGCCCCGTCATCGTATACGCGGAAGATGATCCCATATCCCCCTTTCGGGAAAGTCACCGTCAGCTGATTATACCGGTCGCGGATCGAATCCTTTTTATAGTGTTGCGGTAAGATCCATTCATCCTTCGATTCCCGTACGGCCTTGACCGGACCGCCCCGCCCATCCAGCAACTCCCCGCTCTGTAACTGCAATTCCAGCGCAGACGGCATTAGCACCGGCTGTCCGTGATGTCGCATCGACCACATCATCCCCCCCGCGCCAAGCGTCACCGAGATCGTCGTGGCGCCGCCCGGCGAAGCCAGGTCATATCCCTTGTCTTTTTGAGCAAAAAGCCGTCCGGACAGGCCGCAAAGGAGAAGCATGGCAGCGATCGAAGTAGTGTTTCGCATAGAAAAATCGTTTTAGTTTGGAATTCCCCAAAAAGGACACCCTCGGCCCCACAGCGTACCCTCCCCCATAGGGATACCCTCAGTAAGGTCAAAGTTAATGTTGGGGTTGAAAAAAATAATTTGTAAATTGGGAAAAGCCATTCCTCACCAAACTGGGCGAAGCCCAGTTCAAAGACATCATTAAAAATCAGGCTATATGAAAAAAGTTTCACATATTCTCGCCCACAAGGGTAAAGGTATTATTTCAGTGTCACCGGACACTACCGTCCTGGATGCGTTGCGGATCATGGCAAACCAGAATATTGGGTCTGTTCTGGTCATGGAAGGCGACCGGTACCTCGGGATCATGACGGAAAGAGACTACTCCCGAAAAGTGATCCTGCTGGGCAAATCCTCCACCGACACCCCCGTGGTCGAGATCATGTCCTTCGACTTTCCCTCGGTTACCCCCAACGATACCGTGGAATTCTGCATGCAGCTGATGTCCGACAAGAATATCCGCTACCTGCCGGTATTCGAGGACAGCACGCTCTGCGGCATCGTCAGCATCAATGACGTCGTACGGGAGACCATCCTGACCCATGAAGAGACGATCACTCACCTGAAAGACTATCTGCACTCGGGCATGTAACCAGTTCCTCAATTATTGCTCCAGGAGCTCCCAGCCACCCATAGCCGGCATATTGATGTCCGGAAAGATCAGATCACGAAGATACAAGATTCACTAACGCTTAACCGAATTGGGTCCGAAATGTGGTAAATTTGACTTATCTAAAGGTTACATGAAGCATGGCCGAAATACTTCAAAGGGATGAGATCATAGTCAGGGACATCATTGACACGGCGCGGGGCCTTTTTAAAAAATCCGGGTTTAAGAAGACCACCATGGGCGATATCGCCCGTAGCCTGGGCAAAGCAAAAAGCTCCCTGTATTATTACTATCCCAGTAAGGAAGACATCTTCGAAGCCGTCCTCCACGCTGAGATGGATGAATTGCTGGTCCAGATCTACCAGTCCATCCGCCATGCCGCTACCTCAAAGGAAAAACTAATCATCTATTGCCGGTGCCGCCTGATCAAACTAAAGGAGCTCTGCAACCTCAGTGACGCCCTCAAAAGCGAGATCGGCGAATTACACGAACTGCATTGTATCACGACGGACCTCAAAAGGCAATTCGATACCACTCACGTCGAGCTGGTCCGGGAGATCCTCGCTGAAGGCGTAGCCAACGGCGAATTCCGAAAGATCAATGATCAGAACATAGAATTGGTCGCTTACCTCATGGTCAGCGCCTTCCGCGGCCTGGCAGCCCCGCTGATGGTCTCCCAACGCCTGAGCCCCCAACTCGACCTGCAGATCGATTCCATCGTCGACATCATGGTCGAAGGCATCGGCGCACCGCCTACGGTCTCGGCGCCTACAGCTGCAACGACTACGGCTTCAACGCCTGCGCCCAACCTTTCACCAGCCGGTTCAACCACCCTAGCCTGCCGTACAGGAGATTGAATACCCCGATCCCCGCAAACCCGCAGGCGATCCCCGCCAGCACATCCAGCACATAGTGATGACCGCTGTACACCGCCGCAAACCAGATCCCCACCATGATCGCCGCGAAAAGAATATTGATCCAGCCAAGCCGGTACTTCATTCCGTAATACAGCACCGTTAGCGGATAGGCGGCATGCAGCGAAGGCATAGCCGCAAACACGTTCGAGCTTTTGGAATATAACGCCGAGAAGATCGTCACATGAAAGTATTGATCGAACCGGCCAAGCCCGGCCACATTACCCGGCGTATGAGGATTGAACCCGAAACCATACTCCTGCACATACCACGGCGGCGCGGCAGGATAGACATAGTAGATCACAAAGCCGATCAGGTTGACCAGCAGAAAGGTAAGGGTATACCGGAACAGCAGCTCCTTGTCACGATACGACAAATACCCCGCAAATGCCAGCGGCAGCGGTATCCAGCAGAGATAGTAGATCCCCGACAACACATCCAGAAAAGTTGTCCGGTGCGCCAGCCAGTACTCATTGAGCGTCTGCCCTCCGATCCCAAATAATTTTTTCTCCAGCCGGTAGATACTTTCGATATGCACCGTATTATACCGGTAATTGGGAAACGCTTTCATGGAATCGAAAAGGATCCAGAATACGATAAAGACCGTGAAGCCAAGAATGAACCGGCGCGTGACGCCGGAGAGATAGAAAAGACTGTTGAAGAGGATGACCAACACCAGCTGATCCGGCTGAAATCCGATCAACCACCGCGCCAGCAGCAGGTACCCCAGCGAGCAACCCGTGGCGATCGCCGCATTACGCAGCGTCAGCGGAACCCCGGCTTTCACCCTGGTCAGCGAAGCTCCGGTACTCATACTTTGATTCGTTGGATAATCTCCTGACCGTCCCCGACATGAGGTCCGCCGCCAGGCGCCCCGTTTGCATCACCCGCCGCCTTCTGGGCCTCACCAACTGCCTTCTGCGTCTCACCCGCCGCCTTCTGCGCCGCGGCCGCCGCCCTTTCCTCCAGGGTCTTGCGGGCCTCCCGCAACCGTCCGATCGCCGTCCCATTGGCCAGGAAAGCCATAACCGTCACCGGGATCGTGAAGATGGAGATCGTCTCGAATGCGGGAAACCGGGTATCCGGAAAATACACCTTAAAATCGCCCCCCAGCCAATGCGAGGCAATCCCGCAGGCCAACGCCGATACACCTATTATGATCACCCGCTCGGGGCGTTGCATCAAGCCATCCTTACATTCGATCCCCAACCCCTCCGCCCTCGCCCGGGTATAGCTCACCATCATACTGCCGATCAATCCGACAAAGGCGAACAGCGAGCTCAGAAAATAATGCTTCGCTACCAGATACCAGCAGATCCCAAGGAAAAGGATCAACTCACTATACCGGTCAAGCACCGAATCATAAAGCGCGCCAAAAGGAGAGCTCATATTGCCCAGCCGCGCGACCTGGCCGTCCAGCATATCGAAAAGCCCGGCAAAAAGGATCAGCGCGCCCGCCCAACCCACATAGGAAAGATCGCCCCGCCGGCCCTCTTCAGCCCCGGAGATGAAAATGACCGCCACTCCTATATTGAGTGCCAGCCCGATCGTCGTAACCATATTGGGTGTCAAACCCGCCCGGATCAGCAACCTGACCAGGGGATTGATGATCTTATAGATGCCTAGCTGTAATTTTTTCCGGGTGGTCATTTTTCTCTGGTCTCCTGGTTGCTTGACAATCTGCAAAGATACTGAGTTCATTCTGAATATTTAGATTAAAAATCGCCCGGCCCGGCGGCTGTCAAACCCCGCCGGCGGCTGTCAAAAATCAAACCGGGCACGGAACCGGATGCCATATTTCGTGATATCCGGGTGATCCAGGTACGTGAACCGCTTGATAAAGTCGACCCGGACCAGCTTGAAGATATTGGCGATCGCGAAACCGGCTTCGATATACGGCGTCTTCCCCAGAGCGAACGTCTCTACCTTTCCATTGGTTAGCGGGAACTGCAGCGTCTCCGGATTCTTCGCCGGATTGTTCTCATCCCGGAGCCCGCCCCACAACACTTTCGCCTCGATCACCTCCCGCCATTTCAACTTCTTCAGCAATGGGATCTTATTAAAGAAGAACCCGTTGAAATAGTGGTCCACATAAGCCGTCGCATAATGGTCGCTGACGAACTCCAGGAAGTTCATCATATTGTAGCTTTGCACCTGATAGGCATAGGTCTGGTTGGCATGATGGATATACGCCAGCGGAAAAGGCACCTTCCCAAGTATATACCCGAAATCGGCCGTCACATCCGTATAGCCCAGCTGCGACTCATAGAACCGCTTGAAAATGTTGAAGTCAAAATTGTTGTAGTCGTACTGCCCGTTCCATAGCCCCTTGATCCCCCTGGTATAACTGAAGTCCAGGATCGGATATTTGTTGTAGATAGGGGTCCGGTAAAGTTTCCCGATGTAGAACTGTTCGTGAGGCGCATACCGCAGCTCCACCGACGCCTCCGTAGTCGTTATGCCCGGCAACGAATCTATCCCGTTGACATCGGACTTGACATATGCGATCGAACCCGCCGGCATCTGCTCCCAATGCTTGAACCCAAGATTGTAAGAGAAGTGACTCCTTAGCTCATTCACATAGGTTAGCCGGAAAATATTATTGTATAGCCATTTATCATTGGGGCCACGCTTGAAGGATAACAGGAAATTGTCTTCCTGTACGAATTGCAGATCCTGACCCGGGATCTTCGTATCCTTCTGATATGAGGCCCGGATATAATTCTGCGGATAGGAATAGACGTTCTTGTCATTGATCGAATAGGTGCCGCTCAAAAAGTATTTCCACTTCTGATCCCCAAACCCATACGCCGCATAGGCCTCCGAGTAATACCGCTTGCTCAGCTTCAGCGTAGTCCGCCCGCCGAACCGTAACCGGAAGCCTTCTACCGGATTAAAGCTGTAGAAGGTGCTTGCCGGCCCGATCTCGAACGGCCCTGCCTGCTTGTAGCCTGCCAGCAACAAGGTCGCCCAGTCCATCAGCCGCCGGTAGGACTTCATATGTACCAGGCTGTCGACGTTCGCATACACCTTCGATTCCGCCCGCGTCAGCGTATCATGCCGCGCCCGTACCCAGAAGCTGTCGGGAAGGTTCTGTACGCTGTCCGGCAAGACGAGCGCCGGGCCCTTGAAAACGCTGTCGGCGATCGGCACATCGGTCTGGATGTCTTTGAAGGAAACCGTTCGCTCGCCGAATATCCCCGTCCCCGATTTGTTGATCCCAAAGTCGCCCAGTACGTCGCTCTTGGCCAGCAGATACCGCCCGCTGGGGAGCCGCTCGAAATCCTGGTCGATCTTCATTTCCCGCACGAAGTTGAAATTGATGCTTTTGCTTACCAGCAGCCGTAGCTTCTGGATCGCATAGTTGCTGTCGAGCGTGACCCACATCGTCCCGCGGAAGAGAAGATCGTTCGGGTTCCTTGGCCGGAACGACATCCTCACAAGCTGACGACCGTCCACGATCGTCGTATCCTCGATAAAATACATGTAGAATGTCGGCGCCAGATCGGCGATCGGGCTCAGAAAAAGATTGGTAAAGACGGAGATATTGTTATCATAGACGTTGAAGTCCTGATAAAGCCGGTTGAGAAAAGAAGAGACACCCTGCATATCGACGAACTCGCCGAAATCGACCTTACGTTTGCCCAGCACGATCGTCTTCGTCTTTTCCGGTGATTTCCGGTAGTAGACGTCAGATAGCGTTTCTTCCAGATAGACCGGCGACAGCGTCCGTCCCTCCAACTTGGTGGTATCGCCGTTTTCAATAAGGAAGTGATAAGGCTTGAGAAGCTTTTTCTGGCCGGCCTTTGAATTGGATTTGTCGATGGAGAGCTGCAGCTTTTCGTATTTTTCATACGAGGCGAACGTATACGCCTCAGGACGGTTCTTGTCCTTATTATCGATCACATGCCGGATCAACTCCACCGCCGGGTTGTCCTTGTTACGGTATCGCTGTTTCTTATTTCGGACCGTTGCCGCCCTGAGCTGATGATACTGACGGGAAAGCGGGATCAGCAATTCCCCTTCGGGAACGGAATCCAACTGCATGGTCAGGGAAATATAGCCTACGCAGGTGACCACCAGCTCGAGCTTGCGCCGGCCCGTCGTTATCCGGAACTTGCCGTCGCCATTGGTCCTCACCCCGCCGCCAAGACCCCGGATCGTAATGCTGGCATTCGCCAGCGGCGTGTGCGTAGCCGAATCGACGACAGCGCCTCGCAGCACATCATCCTGCGCCCGGACGGCATAGCTCCCGGCCATGCCCCATAACAGTACGATTAACAATTTTAAATACATCCTTTCCATAATGAACTTACCCTTTCGCTTAATTATCCTACCGATTAAATACAAAACGTTTTTGTAACGTATAATTATACCCGACCGCAACGGCCGACGCTGTAATGACCTTGGCAAACATAGGGGGACAACCGGCCCGGCTAAGCAAATAAAGACCGGCGGCATTGAGCGCAAGACTCCCGATCCAGACCAGCACATAACGATTCACCTGGCCCGCCCACCTGCCGTCGCGGGCGTTGAATACCCAATGACGGCTGATCATAAAATGGGTCACCCCGCCGCAGATCGTTCCCATGACCCCATACAACGTAATCCTCCCGCTGGCCGCTACTGAAGGAAGTCCCGCCAAACGAAGCAGCAGGAAGGTCACCAGGAAGTCGACCCCTGTCGCCAAAATTGAGGCCAGCTGCGCTTTTGTAAAGGTGATCATGGTGTTCTTACAAAAGAAGTGGCAAATATAATGAGCTGCAGAAGCAGGTTAGCATATACCCCCGCCAGCACATCGTCCATCATAACACCCCAACCTCCATCCAGGTTCTCCATTTTCCGAATAAAGAGAGGCTTGCGGATGTCGAAGAATCGGAACAACAGCAACCCGATCAATAAATATGGCCACCGGACAGGTACGAATAATAAGGTAAGACACATGCCCACCACCTCGTCGATAACGATCCGATAGCTGTCCTTTCCCCATTCCGCTTCGACCTTTCCGGCGCTATAAGCGCCAACCGCCAGCAAACCCAGCGTTATTATCACGGGCAGCCAAAAACGCTCATTTCCACCGCGCCAGGCAAAATACCAGGCTATACAGCAAACAACAGCGGCAACAGTGCCTCCGCCTTTCGGAATATACCCGAGACCCAGGCAAGTGGAAATGAGCCGGTGGACACGCTCCATCATGCGGTTATTTCTTCCTCGGCGTACGTGAGCCCTTCCGGATTCACCAGCTCCTCGCCCATCAGCTTCCGCAAGGTGTTTTGCAGCACCGTCAACTGCTTGAAGATATCGTGCTCCGGCCGGAAACCAGGCGCATGCTGGGGCGACTTGAAGTAGAACGAAAGCCACTCCTGCATCCCGCTTAATCCGGCACGCTTTGCCAGATCCCCGAACAATGCCAGGTCCAGCACCAGCGGCGCGGCCAGGATCGAATCACGGCAAAGGAAATTGATCTTGATCTGCATCGAATATCCCAGCCAGCCGAAGATGTCGATATTATCCCAGCTCTCCTTGTTATCTCCGTGCGGCGGATAATAGTTGATCCTGATCTTATGATATAGGTCGCCGTACAGTTCCGGGCTGAGGTCGGGCCGAAGGATATCCTCCAGTACACTCAGCTTCGACACTTCCTTGGTCCGGAAATTATCCGGCTCATCCAGCACATATCCGTCCCTGTTACCCAGGATATTGGTCGAGAACCATCCCTTTACCCCAAGTGACCGCGCTTGCAGGCCGGGTGCCAGAATGGTCTTCATCAGGGTTTGACCCGTTTTGAAATCCTTCCCGCCGATCGGGGTCCCCGTCTGCCTGGCCAGCTCCACCAGCGCGGGGATATCCACCGTGAGGTTGGGTGCGCCATTCAGGAAAGGAACGCCCAGCCGCAAAGCCGCATAAGCATAGATCATGCTCGGCGCGATCCGCGGATCGTTCTCCTTCAACCCTTTTTCAAACGCGTCCAGGCTCTCATGCACATCCGCCACTTCCGTATATTTTTCCGTCGACCCGCACCATACCATCACCAGCCGGTCACAGCACCGGGTATCCTGAAAGAAGGTGATATCTTCCATCAACGCATTTGCCAGATCATATTTCGTGGCCGCTTCCTTCACATGCGTGCCGTCAAGATTTTTGATATAACTTTTGTCAAAGACCGCCTTCATCGGTTTCAACGCTTCCAGTTGCGGCCGCAACAGCTCGAGCGTATGCGGCTCCAGTACCTTAGCCCGGCTCGCCGCCTGATAGACATTGTCCTCATATACGTCCCACCCGCCGAACACGATGTCCTCCAGGTCGGCCAGCGGTACGAATTCCTTAATTTTCGGATAATTGTCGCCATTCTTCCGGTTCAAATGAATATTGCCCATCTGCGTAAGTGAGCCGATCGGTTGTGCGATCCCTTTTTTGACGGCCTCAACCCCCGCTATCAGGGTAGTTGCCACCGCACCTAATCCGGGGATCAGCACGCCCAGCCTGCCAGTCGCTTCTTTTACTTCCATGTTGAAAATTTTAAGGTTGAAAAGTTGAGTAAAAACTTAACAAAAATATCAAATTAATAAGTTTTCGAACAAAATTGTTTTTTGGTCGAAAGAAAACCCATGCTGGTGACAATGAGCAGATTGCAATTATCTACACTGAAATTTTCCTGTCTCTGGCCACATTCTTCCATTCACCGGTAGCCCGGCCTTCTTCTATTGTGATAGCGCGTTCATACAGCGCCACGGTAGGGCAAACATGGTAAGGAACGCCATAAAAGACGTCCCCGATCCGGTAACTATGACCGGCACCGGCTTCCACCACGAGGTGCTCCTCGCTCTGGCCCACGGCTCGTAACTCCGGACCGTTCAGAAAGAAGACCCGCCGGCCCAGCTCATTCTCCGCTGCGATCGACTTATGGCCCAGGTCGAGACAAAGCCGCCCGTCACCCCGCAGGGAAATGACCCGGGTCACCACCAGCGCGTCCGGGGTAAAAGGCTGCTCGGGAAACTGATCGCCGTATCCTTTATCCCAGTAGACGAAAGTCCCCGGGCTGCACTGGATCTCCGCCGCCCGGCCCGCATGCACCGGAAAGGTCGGTGAGCCCCCAGCGATAATAGCTAGATCCGCTCCAATTGCCGCTTTCAGCGCCAGAACGGGGCGAAAAGCCTCATCACACTTCCTGCGCAGCACGTCCGGATCGTTATCCCGGATGTGCCCGTCATATACATGCAGCCCCACCGGGTCGATACCATCCAGTTCCATCGCTTTCCGATAAAGCGCCGCTGCCTCCGGCCCCGGCGATATGCCCGTGCGATCCATCCCGACATTGAGATCGAGATACACCGGGAGAACCAATCCCGCATCCCGGAGCTTCGCCGCTATCGCCGCCGCCGCATCGGCATGGTCGATCAGGCAGGAGAACCGCGTCCCCGGATATTGGCGGATCAGCTGCACCAGCCGGCCAACCTTTGGCCCTACGGGCTGATAGGCCAGCAACACGTCCGGCGCCCCTTCGACCGCCAGCATCTCCGCTTCCGCGATCGTCGCGCATTTGAATTGCCGGATGCCCGCTTCCAGCATCAGCCGCGTCACCGCCGGCGACTTATGGGTCTTCACGTGCGGCCGCAGTCGTGCGGCATCTAAGACCATCCGGATCGCCCGGGCGATATTTTGACGCACCCGCTCCGGATACACTACCAGCGCCGGCGTATCCAGCTCATCGATATTGGCTATTTGATACCAGGACGTTGACATGACATGATGATTTTCAATAACGATTTAACACAGGCGATTTAACGCAGCCGATCTAACGCGGGCGGTTCAATACAACTCGAATAACACTTCCACCTCCACGGGGATCTTCCCCGGCAATGATCCCATCCCCACCGCGCTTCGCACCCCTACCCCATTGTCGGGGCCCCACACCTGCGCGAACAGCTCGCTGCAACCATTGATCACATGCGGATGCCGCTCGAAGTCCGGCGTACAGCCAACCATTCCCAGCGTCTTGATCACCCGTTTCACCTTGTCGAGACTTCCCAGGTGCGCCCGCACCGTCGCCAGGATCGCCAATCCCACCTGCCTCGCCGCCAGCTTCCCCGCATCCGCATCGAGATCCTCGCCAACCCGGCCCTTGATCAATGTCTTATCCTCCAGCAGCGGCCCATGTCCCGACACGTAAAGATACTTCCCATCCTGCAAACAGGGCTTATAAACCCCGACAGGAACCGGCGCCGGCGGCAGCGCCAGTCCAAGCGCTGCAAAATTTTGTTCGGCTGTGTTGCTCATCGTTGCATTTGTTGTATTAGCTAAGTAGCGAATGTACGACTGAATGGTTCGACAACAATTTTTTCGACGTACTAAAATATTTAGTAATTTCGGCGGCTTATTCAACATGGGCTTTGGGGACTTACTACCGGATGGAACGGTCGATGACAAAGCAAATTCAAACAACGGTGATATTGCAAAAGTCATGGTTACTGTCATCGAAATTTTGAAACATTTTACCAGTCAACATCCTTCCATGGAAATATATTTTGAAGGGAGCACGGCCGAACGAACAAAATTGTATGGTCGAATACTTAAGGCCTACTATCCTATTTTCAGTAAAGACTTCGAAATAGGTTGCATTGTGACCGTCAATGACGAAATTCAGTTGGTTCCATATGACCCATCCTTAAATTCAGAATATTTAGGCTTTATCATAAAAAGAATTTCTTAAATTTGTTGTATGCCCACAATTAAGAAGAAGAATGCGCGCAAGACCTTGAAAAAAAGGAAGAGTAATACTGTGGTTGTGATTTCCAGTGAAATAGACGAAAAGGATACTCTTTTTCCAGAAAAAGTTGCGCACGCAAGGGAAATCCTCAGCAAAGCTAAATTCCTCGATCCCCGCTTCGGTCCGACCCGAAAAGCTTAAACTTTATTGCGCCCACCGCATCAAAGTTACCATTATTTGTCGGAACCACCCCTCCGAAATGTCGGATTTACGCATTGCGCCGAACCATACCGGTTACTAACTTTGAGCTATCAATTCAAAACTCAAAATAACCGATCATGCAAACGACAATCATCACCGCCGAAAGAACTCCATCAAAGGCGGCCCTCTGGACCGGCCGCATACTCATGGGTCTCTGTATCCTCTTCCTTCTCTTTGATGCGATCACCAAGATCTTCCCGAATAAAATGGTCATCGACGCCAGCGCAAAGGTCGGCTGGACGATAAATACGCTACGACCGCTCGGAATTGTGCTGCTGCTGTCGACAGTCTTGTATGGCATCCCCCGCACCACGCTCCTTGGCGCCATCCTGCTCACCGCCTACCTGGGAGGAGCAACCGCCAGCAACATTCTGGCCGGTTACAATTTTCTGTTCCCTGTCATCTTTGGCATCCTCATCTGGGCCGGATTGGCATTCACCCACCGCCACCATGGCAACGCTATTTTTTCAACGTTCCGCTAAGCAGCTTCAACGACCCGTCGACCGGTATCGGTGAGGAACGAACGCATGAAGTTGATTTGAGCCAAACATCCAATAAATTTGTTTTAACTTCAGTGGCGCGTTCAATCCCTCGTTATGATTCCATCAATATTTCGCATCGCCCTGCTGTCGCTGCTTATCGGATTTTCCACCTCCGCCCAGAAGCCGCTCCCGAGAAGTCTGCCCGAAAAGGAAGGCGTTTCGGCGGCGGCGATCAGCCGCTTTGTCGACGCCGCATCACATAGCCGGACGGAATTCCATAGCTTCATGTTCCTCCGCCATGGCAAGGTCGTTGCCGAAGGATGGTGGGATCCCTATGCGCCGGGACTGAAGCATACTCTCTACTCCACCAGCAAAAGCTTCACCGCCGCAGCCGTCGGATTTGCGATAACGGAAGGCCGCCTCCGTCTTACGGATAAGGTCACTGCCTTTTTTCCAAACGACCTGCCCGATCCCGTTCCTCCCTTTCTGGCGGAGCTGACCGTCAAGGACGCACTGATGATGTCCGACGGCCAGGAACCCGATCCCACGCCCGCTGTCGTCATCGATACCAACTGGGCAAGGAAATTCTTAAGTATTCCAATCCTCCATGAGCCCGGGACCAAATTTCTTTACAACTCCACGGGGACCTATATGTTGGCCGCCATCGTGCAGAAAGTAACCGGGCAAACGGTCCTGGATTACTTAAAGCCAAGGCTGTTCGAACCTCTCGGCATCACCGGCGAAGACTGGGAGACCAGCCCCCAGGGTGTGAATACCGGCGGCTGGGGACTGCGGCTAAAGACAGAAGACATGGCCAAATTCGGCCAGCTCTATCTGCAGGGCGGGAATTGGAATGGCAAACAGATCCTCCCGCAGTCGTGGGTAAAAGAAGCGACAAGTATGAAGATCATGCAGGACCCCGACGCTCCGCAATCCAAAAAAGACTCGAGCGACTGGCTCCAGGGCTATTGTTATCAGATGTGGCGCTGCCGTCATAACGGCGTCCGCGCCGATGGCGCCTTTGGCCAGTTTATTATCATGCTGCCCGATGAAGACGCCGTCATCGCCATTACCGCCGAAACCGCCGATATGCAGGATGAGATCAACCTCGTCTGGCAATACCTGCTGCCTTCCATGCACCTTGGTACGCTGCCGGCCGACCCCGAAGCTGACGCCCGGCTGAAGAAGCAATTGGCCGCACTGGCGCTTCCGCCGCTGGCTGTGACAGCACCCCCGGCAGCCGGCCTCTACACCGGTAAGACCTTCACCTTCGAGCCCAATCCCAAAAAGATCCAGTCGATCACCTTCAACTTCATCGGCGATATTTGTCAACTGACCTTGAAGGGAGACACTGCCGTATATCGCCTGACCTATGGCAATGGCCGCTGGGCTACCGGCTGGACGACCCGCCCTGGGCCAAACCTGCTGACCGGCGCCGTCCACCATGACGTCGGCCTGCCAGCCTTCCCAACCGTCGGTTCATATCAATACCTCGATGATCACACGCTGAAACTGCTCCTCCGGTATACCGAAAGCCCGCATTCCGAGACGATGATCTGCCACCTGGATGGGAATAAGCTAACGATCGAGGATCAGAATAGCTTTCAATACGGAAAAGGGACCGTCACCATCGAGGGCACGATGCAATAGCAGGCCGCCCAGGCGCTGGCCGAAGCCCGGCCGGCGAGCGCCCAGCCGTTCACTCCGCACTCTCCTCCTGCGGCCGGTCCTGCACCACCGTCAGATCCGCGAGCTCCACCGTGATCGGCACCAACCCCACCTGCACGATCGCCTTCTTCCCCCGGATCTCCCTCACTGTCCCGACCTGGTGATTTTTCTTCATCATCACCTTATTGCCGACCTGGGCGCTGCCGCCCACTTCGGTATATTTCGCGTCGAACTTCTTCCGCACCTTTTCATTGACCTGCTTTTCCTTTTGCTTGAACAGCAACGCCTGCATCTGCCGGATCACCTCGTTCTTATCCTTCGCCTTCCGCCAGTCCAATACGATCTGCCGTAGCTTCCGCTCCATTTCCTTGAGATAAGCGATCCGCTCTTCCGAGATCTTGTTCTGATGCTTTAGCAATTCCACCTGCTGTTCATGCCGCTCGCGATGGATCAGGCTTTCCATCTCCTTCTTCAGCTTTTCGTTCTCCCGCATCAGCTTGTTCAGCTCCTTCTCCCGCTGCTCCAGCTCCCGCAGGTCCTGCTCGGTTGCATTCAGCAGCTTGTCCAGCCGGAAATGATCCTCATCCACCAGCGTCCGGGCCCGCTGGATCAGCCGGGGCTCCAGCCCGATCCGTTCCGCGATCGAAAAGGTATAGGAGCTGCCGGGCTTGCCGATGATGAGCTTGTATAACGGCTGAAGATTGGTTTCATCGAAGGCCATGGCGCCGTTGACGATCCCCGGTGTCTTACCGGCCATAACCTTCAGGTTGAGATAGTGCGTCGTGACGATCCCGAACGCATGCTTGCGCACCAGCTCCTCCAGGATGACCTCCGCAAAGGCACCCCCCAGGTTGGGATCACTGCCGCTGCCTAATTCATCGATAAAGAAGAGCGTCCGGCCATTCGCATTCTCCATGAAATATTTCATGTTCTTGAGATGCGAGCTGTACGTGCTCAGCTCGAATTCCAGGCTCTGCGTATCCCCGATATGGATCATCAGCTGTTTGAAGATCCCAAGCTCCGAATCGGGATGCACCGGGATAAGCAATCCTGCCTGGATCATCAGCTGCAACAGCCCCACCGTTTTCATCGTGACCGTCTTCCCGCCCGCGTTGGGACCGGAGATCACCAGCAGCCGGTTCTGCTCGTTCAGCGAAATATCCGTCGGCACCGTCGCCTTCTGATTCTTCCGGTTGTAGAGATACAACAACGGATGATAGGCCTGCCGGAGAAGGACATGCGATTTATCCAGCAGCTGCGGGTAGTTGCCGTTCATATCCGCCGCCAGCCTTGCTTTCGCCCGGATGAAGTCATACTCGCCGATGATATCGTGCCAGACCTGCAGCAACGGCGCATGTTCCGCCAGCCTCGCCGTCAGCTCCCGCAGGATGCGATGGACCTCTTTGCTTTCCGCATGCTCGAGCGAGAATACCTCATTGTTCAGCTCGATCGTCTCTTCCGGCTCGATAAAGGAAGTGCGCCTGGTATCACTTTCACCATGCAGGATGCCTTTTACCTGCCGTTTATGCTCGGCAAAGATGGCTACGACCCGCCGACCGTTGAGGAACGATTCTTCAATATCCGCGACATAACCCGCCTTCCCCAGCTTGGCCAGGATGCGGTCAAACGCCCGCCGAAGCTCATTCCGCCTTCTGAACAGCGACAACCGGATATTCGCCAGTTCCTCCGACGCATTGTCCCGAACCGTCCCCGACTCATCCAGCACTTCATCGATCGCAGCGATGATCGCTTTCTCATAATGCGTCGGCTCGATCACGCGTACCAACGCCGGATAAGCCTCCCGCCGCTCGGCGTCGAACCAGCGGAATATGCTCCCCATACTTTCCGCCAGCCGCCGGATCTGCAGGAACTGCTCGCCCGAAAGCACCGCCCCCGGTATCCCCAGCAGCTTTAGCTCCCGGGAAAGATTCAGCGTATAGTCATTGGGAAAATACTGCCCGTTCTGCAACAACAGCTTGAACTCATGGGTCTGTTGCAGTTCCAGTTCGATATATTCCTTGCGGGTGTGAATACGCAGATCCAGCGCTTTTGTCCGCGCATACTCCGTATTGCACTGCTCCGCCAGCAGCGCTTCAATTTTATCGAACTCCAGTTGTACTAAGGCTGATCCAGGAAAAATCTTCATACCGGTCGGCAAAGGTACGCCTTATTTCCCAAGGCCGGCAGCCCACTCCGCCACCGTCAGCACGTCCGACTGACGCGGAAAAACCTTGTTCAACAGCACGCCATGCACCTCCGGATCCATGTCGGCGCAGCCATCGGACAGTACGGTCAACCGGTAATCTTTATCGGCCGCCTCACGCACCGTCGAGAGTACGACGCCACTCGTGGCAATACCGGCCAACACTAAGTGTTCGATCTTATGACCACGCAGGATCACTTCCAGGTCGCTGCCGGCAAAGGCGCTGACCCGGCGCTTCGTCACCACCATCTCCCCCGGCTGAGGAGCGACGGCGGGATCGACCTGGATCGGTTCTTCGATACCTGGCCAGCCCGCAGCCTTTAACGCGCCAAAAGACTTGTTGGTGGTAACCTCGCTGATCTCGGGGATGCCTTTGCGAAAGCCTACGACAACATAGATCACGGGGATCTGCGCCGCCCGTGCAGCCTTGACCGCCTGACCAAGGGCCGAAAGAAGCGCGGCGCTATCCGATACCCTGCCGACGGTACCTTCCTGAACGTCCATAATGAGCAAAGCCGTTGCTAAAGTTTGACTGTTTGTTCCCATGTTTGATTGCTTGTTATTTTTGAAGATTGAGTTGCTTCATTGCTCCGCGTTTTGCCGGGCCCCATCAGGAACCGCCAGAAGATGGCCAGCACGATCAGCGCGATGACGCCCGATCCGAGTACCGTATTTTGCGCCCCGGCATATTGAGAAACCCCGCCGATCAACAGACTGCCCAACGGCATCGTCCCGAAATAGGCCATGGCAAAATAGCTGATGACCCGCCCGCGCATCTCCGGGGCGACGGAGGTCTGGATGATCGTGTTCGTCATCGTCGTTTGCGCCATCATCCCGAAACCCGCGATCACGGCAAAGACCATCGCCAGCGGGAACCACGTCGTATGCGAGAACAGGATCAACCCGACGCCAAATACGAAAGTCGTCATCAGCAGAATTCGCTTCCGCCCCATCTCGGTCGTCGCATTCGCCGAAGTGAGATAGAGCGCCCCGCAGATTGCCCCAAGGCCGATAAAACTATTCTCCACGCCAAAGGTCGCCGCATTCCCATGAAAGATGACCTTCGCATAGATCGGCAACAGCGTCGAGAACGGAATGACGAACAGACTCATCACCGCCAGCATCAGGATCACCCGCCCGATCGTCGGCGTCCGCAGCAGGTATCGCCAGCCTTCGCGAAACTCGCCCATCGCGTCGAGACGCCGCTCCGCCTTGACATACGGCGCCAGCCTCATCAGCACGAGCGACGAAATGACCGCCAAAAAGCTGACTGCATTCAGCAGGAAACAGATCCCCGCACCCCAGGCCTGAAGCACGATCCCCGAGACCGCCGGTCCCGCCAGCCGCGCGATATTCACCATGATCGAATTCAGCGCAAGCGCATTGGGGAGATCTTTTTTATCGTCCACCATCTCGAAGACCAACGACTGCCGCGCGGGCACATCGAACGCATTGATCGTCCCAAGCACCACGCTCAACGCCAGGATCTCCCAAACGGTATAATGTCCCATCAGCACGAGGACCGCCAGGAGGAGCGACTGCACCAGCGAAGCCCCTTGCGTGAACAACAACACCTTATAGCGGTTATACCGGTCCGATACCACGCCGCCCAGCGTCGAGAAGACAAAAGAAGGGAACTGCGTACAGAAAAGCGAAAGCCCCAGCATGAACGCCGACCGCGTCATCGTATATACCACCCAACTGACCGCCGTCCTTTGCATCCATGTCCCGATCAGCGACACGGACTGCCCATAAAAATAAAGCCGGTAATTCCGGCTCCGAAAAGCCGTGAAAGAAGGTAAATTCATAATACGGTTGCCTATTCTTCAATGATCTTGATCAATATTTTTAGCGCATCCATCAGCACCTCCTTTTCCGCCGCGCTCACCTTCTGGTGCAACGCCTGCGCCAGCCATTCCTGTTTCCGCTGCCGGTTGTCCTCCACGTACCGCTTCCCTTTTGCCGTCAATGACAGCAATACCATCCGCTTGTCTTCCCCGGAAGGCGCTTTGTCAACCAGTTCAAGTAAATCCAGGTGATTGATGATCTGTGACATGGATTGCGTTGTCACCTTTTCGAGCTGCGCCAGCGCCGAAGGCGCCAACTCCCCGTGCTGATACAAGGACCCCATCACCGACCGTTCCGTCAGCGAAAGCTGGCCCTCCGCATGCGTCTGCCGGCGTAATAGCTTGACTAACCGATGAATAACCGTACGTAAGGCCGCCGCAACCTCGATATCCCGATCCGTAACTGCTGCTGTACTTTCCATAATGCAAAGGTAACTTGATAAAGTTACTTGGCAAAATTAATAAAGTAGCTTTACTATTATTTTCCCACGTTTATACCTTATTTTCGGATTTTCAACGTTAAAGGTTCCGGAAACTACAATAGAATGAGCAACGCTATCCTCTCCCCGGCAGGCAAAACAGAGATCGCCACCTTCGGCAATGGCTGCTTTTGGTGTACAGAAGCCATTTTCCAGGAAATGAAAGGCGTCCTGCAGGTGACATCCGGGTATTCAGGGGGCACCGTTCCCAACCCTACCTATGAGGAGGTCTGCTCGGGGGAAACCGGCCATGCCGAATGCCTTCACATTGTTTATGACCCCACCCTCGTCACCTTCGACGAATTACTACATGTTTTTTGGGAATCACACAACCCCACTACCCTCAACCGCCAGGGTAACGATATCGGCACCCAATATCGCAGCGCCATCTTTTATCACAACGAGGAACAACGGGAGAAAGCCGAACATTATAAGGCCGAATTGGACAAGAACAAAGCTTACGACAAACCCATCGTCACCGAGATCACGCCCTTCACGGTCTTCTATCCCGCAGAAGACTATCACCAGAACTATTACAACAATCACAGCTCGCAGCCATACTGCTATCTAGTCATCCGGCCGAAGGTCGAGAAATTCGAAAAAGCCTTCAAGGATAAGCTGAAGATCAAATTCCCCTGACGGAAAGCCCCGCCCGAAGCCCACCACCAAAGGCCATCCATTAAAAGCCTCCTGCCGGAAGCCCTTCCCGAAAGACCACCTACTCCGCCTTCAGACTCCTGACCGGATTCGCCATCGCCGCCCGGATCGACTGATAACTTACCGTCACCACCGCCAGCCCGATCGCCCCCAGCCCCGCCAGCACGAACACCCATACGTCTATCCCTACCCGATAAGCGAAATCCTGCAACCACCGGTGTACCAGCACCCACGCGACCGGCGAAGCGATCACCAGCGCCAGCAACACCAGCCGGACGAAGTCCCGGTTCAGCATCAGCGCGATATCCGCCGTCGTCGCTCCCAGCACCTTCCGGATGCCGATCTCGCCCGCCCGCCGCTCCGCCGCGAACAGCGATAACCCGAACAACCCCATGCACGATATAAAGATCGCCAGCCCCATCGCCACCCGCACCAGCGACGCCGTCTTCTGTTCCGTCTCATATAGATCCCGGATCGAATCGTCCAGGAAGAGATAGGTGAAGGTCGTTCCCGGATATATCTCTTTGTAGATCTTCTCCATGGCATCCAGGGTTGCCTTGACGTTCTCCGCCCCTTTTCCCGCACTGGCGAGTTTGATCCCAAGAGAGAACTCATTATCAGGATAATGACCGATCACCAGCGGCTCGATCGCCTTTTGAAAGGAAGCCTCATGAAAATCCGCCACCACGCCGACGATCGGCGTACCTGCCGGCTTCTGATAAAGCATATGGCCGACCGCATCCGACGCCCGGCTGAATCCAAGTTGTTTCGCCGCCGTCTCATTGATCACAAATTCCGCCAGGCTATCGGAGTGCCTGATATTCCGGCCGGCCACGATCCGCATGCCATAGAAGGGGATGTACCGCTCATCCCCCGCGTCCATCAGCGCCATCATATTCACCAACTCCTTACCCTTGTATTGGAAGTTGGTCGTCCATCCTCCCCAGCCTATCGGGGGATTGCCTTGCTTGACAACCTTTTCAACGCCCGGCAGCTGGCTGAATCGCTGTTCCAGCATCTTGATCTCGTTCACTTTCAGATCCAGGAAGTTACCCTCGCCGCGCACGGTAACGATCGCATCTGTCCGAAACCCATAATCCGTGTTCAGCATAAACCGGATCTGGTTCCCGATCACCAGCGTGACGATAATAAAAACCAGCGAGATCGTGAACTGGAAGACGATCAGACTCCGCCGCAGCCACCATCGCTCGCCGCCCTTGACCGACCCCGGTCCCCTAAGCGTCTGCACCGGTTGGTAGCCGGCCAGCACCCGCGCCGGATAGAACCCCGCCAGCACCGTCACCGCAACCGTAACACCCGCCAGGAACACAAGGTTGCCCGTCGCGAATGGATCGAATCGAACTCCCACTGGTATATATTCCTGAAAATATCGCATCACCGGCCAGACCATCATCACCGCAATCCCCATCGCCAGCGCCGTGAGCAACCCGGTTTCTATAAGAAACTGCGCAACCAACGCCCCCCTGCCGCTGCCCAGCACTTTGCGGACGCCAATCTCCTTTGTTCGCTGCAAGGACTGCGCCGTAGCCAGATTGACAAAATTCACCACCGCGAGTACAAGGATAAAGATCGCGATCCCTGCCAACCCATATAGTGTCGGCAGATGCGCTTTTCGCCTGTTGTCCCTGTACTCGGCATTGAAGTGCACGTCGGCCAGCGGTTGAAGCCCCACCGAATATACCGTGTTGCCGACATGCGGTACCCGTATGGCTCCTATCCGGTTCATCTGCGCCACTACCGGCGCCGGCTTCACGCCCCGGGCCAGCTTGACATACACATAAGGCCAATACCATTTACCCATACCCGAATGCCATCCCCAGTCATTCATATTTCGCTTTTCTTTCAGATAGCTGGCCGCGATCGTCGGGAATGAAATAAAGTCCGTATAGGCCAGATCGGAGTGCTCCGTCCAATCCCGGACCACCCCCGATACACGTACATGTAGCGAGTCGTCATAAATCAGCTCTCTGCCGATTGCCGCCGTCGGCGGCACAGCCCCGAAATATAGTCGTGCGGCGCTCTCCGTCAGCACCACCTGAAAAGGATCTTTCAACGCCGTCCCGGGACTACCCGCCAGCCATTGATAGGAAAAGACATGGAACCATTCGGAATCCGCAATCATGACCCCCGTTTGCCCGTCCTCGCCCTCCAGACTGCGCTGAAAGCTCGCCGCTGGTTTGCCTGGCATCGGGACCTTCACCTCCCGCATCTGGTTTTCCCTGAAATATGCGGTCACGGTCTCCAGTCCGGGAACGCTTTCCCGCATCGCCTGCGCCATTGGCGGAATGACATCGGCGTCTTTTCGCTCTCCCGCCTTGCCCCCACCTACCACCCGGTAGATCCGGTCCCCGTCGGGATGGAACCGGTCAAAACTCATTTCATACCTGCCCACCAGCCAGATGACGATACATCCGCAAACCCCGAGCGCCAGCCCCAATATATTGATAGCAGTGTACAGCTTGTTCCGCACAAGAATGCGCGTCGCGATCCGGAAGTAGTTCCTGAACATGGTAATTATTTTTTGATGACCCTGTGGAAATTACACCAAATTGCATCAACCGGGAATACCGCCGCCAAAAATCCGGTCAACTTTTATGTTAAGGAATTATTTCCGCCTGGCCCTCCGCCACCTGCGCCGCGACAAGATCCACTCCCTCGTCAATATCACCGGCCTCGCCATCGGCATGGCCACCGTCCTCCTCATCGCCGCCTGGATCAACGACGAATGCTCTTACGAAAAATACAATCCCAACTACGACCGGATCGCGCGCATCGTAGTGTCTTATTCCCCTAACGGCGATGGCTTTTTCAGCCCCTCTACACCTTACCCCCTGGCCGACGACCTCCGCAGCCGCTACGGCGACGCCTTTACCCGCATCTCGCGTTCGTGGTGGACCCAGGACCGTGTCCTTGCATTCGGCACGCGACAACTTAAACGCACCGGCAAATTCATGGAACCCGACGGCCCCGGCATCCTCGCCCTGAACATGCTGAAAGGATCGCCGGCCGCCTTATCCGGCCCCTCCGCCGTCTTCCTGTCCGCTTCCACCGCCAAAGCCCTTTTTGGCGATACCGACCCCATCGGCAAGATCATGACCATCGATGTTAAGATGACCGCCAGCGTCCGCGGCATATACGAGGACCTTCCGGACAATTCCGAATTCAACGACGTCCAGTTCATCGGCTCCTGGCAACTGTTTGTCGATACGCACGATTTTATTCTCAACGCCCGTGACAACTGGGGCTTTGACAACGAGGAGACTTATGTACAGCTCGCCCCAAAAACCAACTCCGTACAGTTGTCCGCACGCCTTCGGAATAGTATCATGGACCACCTGAAAGAAAATAAAGAAGCCGCCGCCTACCATCCCCGGGTTGCCGTCGACCCAATGGAGCGCTGGCACCTCTATTCCACCTTTACCGGCAATGAAAGTACAAAAGGCCTCATCCAATTCGTTTGGCTGTTTGGGACGATCGGAGGATTCGTTCTCCTTCTGGCCTGCATAAATTTCATGAACCTCAGCACCGCCCGCAGCGAACGCCGGGCCAAAGAGGTAGGCATCCGCAAGACCATCGGCTCCGGCCGCGGCCGCCTGATCGCCCAATTCTACGGTGAATCCCTGCTGATGTCCGTCCTCGCATTCATTCTTGCCATCTTGCTGGCCGCCGCCGCCAGACCCTTTTTCGAATCATTGGCGGGAAAAAAGATCGGCATCCAGTGGAGCGATCCCCGGCTCTGGGCCGCTGCCTTTGGCTTTTGCATCTTCACCGCTCTCCTGGCAGGTAGCTATCCCGCCATCTTCCTTTCCTCGTTCCGCCCGGTCAGCGTTTTGAAAAGGGCGATCAATACCGGCCGCAAAGGCGCGGCCTTCCGCCGCACCCTCGTGGTGCTGCAATTCTCGATCAGCGTCCTGCTCATCATCGGCACCATCGTCGTATTCCGCCAGATCGGCTTTACCAAAGACCGCCCCGTCGGTTATGACCGGCAAGGGTTGCTGTCGGTCCTCCTTAAAAACCCCGCCGATATCCGGAAGCTGCCCACCCTCCGCCAGGAGCTCCTGCGGACAGGCGCCGTCACCGAAATGAGCCGGTCCTCCACCGCGGCGACCCAATACGGCGACGAATTTGCCGGATTTAGCTGGTCCGGAAAAGACCCCGCCGTCGTCGGCCAATTCTCGACTATCAACGTATCTCCCGGTTATGGCCAGACGATCAACTGGAAAGTGGCCAAAGGAAGAGACTTCTCCCCCGATCTCGCCACGGACTCCTCCGCCGTCGTCATCAACGAAGCCGCCGTCTCCTTTATGGGATTGCAACACCCTATCGGGGAAAAGATCACCGATTGGAACAGTCGCCAATACACGATAATAGGCGTCGTAAGCAACGTCGTCGCCGGCTCTCCGTATGACCACCCCGAGCGGCAAATTTATTTCCTCGACGACGCCACCATCCCTGACTATACCTGGCTGTTCATCCGGATGAAACCCGGCCGCTCCATAGCCGACGCCCTGAGCCGTATCTCGGCCACCTTTAAAAGCATCCTGCCCAACACGCTGTTCGACTACCAGTTCGTCGATGAAGAATATGGAAAGAAATTCGCCGCCGAAGAGCACATCGGCCTTCTCGCCGCCACCTTTGCGCTACTTGCCCTTTTAATCAGCGGCCTGGGCATCTTCGGTATGGCTTCCTTTATGGCCGAACGCCGGACCAAAGAGATCGGCGTCCGCAAAGTACTTGGCGCCACCATTCTCCAGATCTGGCAACTTCTCTCGAAAGAATTTGTCGTTCTGGTCGGGCTGTCCTTCCTTATCGCAATGCCCGCCGCCTTCTATCTCATGCATCAATGGCTGCAACGATACCCCTACCACTCCGGCATTCCGTGGTGGATATTCGCGTCGACCGCCATCGCCGTGCTGTTCATCACCATGCTGACCGTCAGCTTTCAGTCGGTCAAAGCCGCGCTGGCCAACCCGGTGAACAGCCTTCGCCAGGAATGATCTACCCGTCCGCCTTCCCCACATTTACGATCATTTCATGAATGATCCGGTTTGCTTGTGGCTGCCAGCCGAAACCGTGATGAAATAAACTCCGGCCGCCAATCCCGACACATCGAATGACAACGTCGTCATCCCCGGAGACAAACTGACTTGCTGAGTTTGCAGGACGCCCCCGTCCCTGTCCGTCAATTGAACGATATACCTTCCTCCAACCGTCACCGGCACTTCACAATACAGCACATCCTTCGCCGGATTCGGATACAGCACAAAGCCCCCCAATGCCGGCGCCCCGATCGTCACCGACCGGATCGGACTGTAGGTATACTTTCCACTATGATCCTCCATCTGCAGCCGGTAATAGTAGCTCCCAGGGGCCAGATCTTTATCCGTATACCCATAACTGTGAGAGCCACCCCCGGTGCCGCCGCCTGCGCCCGAACCGCCCCCCGTACCGCCGCTGCCGCTCGCACCCGAGCCACCCCCCGCACCACTTGCCCCCGCCGCATCCACCGATCCCACCACCGCAAATGAAGCCGTATCCGTACTGCGCTCCACCAGGAAGTCCTTCGTATCCACCTCATTCGTCGTCGTCCAGTTCAACACCGCATCCCGCCCCTGCGGCGCCGCAGTAAAACTCAACAAGGTCAACGGCAACGGGCCCAGCGTTCCGGTTGTAAAATAGATATTACCGGCCAATCCGTGCGAAACGGGGAAACTGATGGCGAAATCGGAATTATAATTCAGATCACCGGGACTACCCACATTATAAGGATCCCCAAAAGGATCATACGCATCATCCATACCCCAGGACGGAACGATTTCCTCCACGGGCCCCGTCACATTCCCGGGCCGGTTGTCCGCACCATGAAAGTAAAGGATTCTCAGCGGGGTTAGGTCCATATACGATTCCTGAGGTCCCACCGGCAAGTATTGGATAAATCCCGGATCGGCGTCTCCGACCGAGGTCATATATCCGGCAAGGGAGTACGCGTCCTGCTCGGTGAACCAGATCGTTACCTGATCCTGCACCGAATCCTGGCCCGGCGGCGCAATGATCCTGACATGGCGGTTGCTAAGGTCGATCCCGTTAAATCTGAAGAAGGAATCCATCGAGACGACAAACGTATACTGCCCGCTCGGCAATTGCATATTCGGCGCAAGTGGCAACGCCGAGGTGGGCGAAAGCTGGATGGTCCGGTTGCCAACAAAAGTAAAAAAGCCGAGGTTGTCAACGATATACGTGCCGTAATTTCCGGTGAGCGGGTGACCCGGCAATGGTGCATAGATATCCTGGCTGACCGAATCGGCGCCCGGATTGTACCAGATTCCAAGTGACCAGACGTCGCCGTCGGTTGTATCACTCGCATAGGGTTGACCGGTAGGACCCACCGTGATCGCTGTAAAAGGTTGCGTCCCCGGCTGCTCGATGAGCGCGGTATTGAATCCGCTGACCAGCCCTGGTGAACTGAAGACCCGCAGCAATTGGTTCCCGTTATCGATAATATAGACATCCCCATTGTCGTCAACCGCGATGTTGGTAATATTGCTGAACGTAGCCTGCAAGGGGGCGCCATCGAGGTATCCTTTCGTCGTGTTTCCCCCAACCACCGTAGTGATGATGCCGTTGGTGTCGATCTTTCGGACGGCATTGACGGAGTCGTCGCCGATATAGAGATTGCGGTTCGCATCCATCCCGATCCCGTTGGGCGAGAAGAGCTGGGCGGCCGTCGCAGGCCCCCCGTCACCACTATAACCCGAAATGCCCGTGCCGGCAATCGTCGTGATCTTGCCGGTGGTATCGATCTTTCGCACGACGGCGTGGATCGAATCGCTGACATAGATATTACCATACGGGTCCCCGCAAAGCCCGTTGATCCCCGCCAGCGAAGCCTGCGTGGCCGGACCGCCATCACCGCTGTACCCCGCCGTCCCGTTGCCGGCAAACGTGCTGATGGTCCCGTCGGTCGCTACCTTCCTGATCTTGTTGTCTCCTCTTGTGCCGATATATACATTGCCATCCGGATCCTCGAAGATCCCATACGGCTGGTTGAGCTGTGCGCTGGTCGCCGGACCGCCGTCACCGGAAGAACCCGCCGTCCCCGTCCCCGCAAACACCCCTTGAGATGTCTGCACATTGTTGCCATTCGTGAAGAACAGCCGGCCGGACTTATCGATAAAGACGGACGACGGATGATCCAGTCCGGTCGCGTAAACCGATTGAACCTGGGCAAAGCCGCAAAAGGAAAATAAAAGGAGGCAAAAGACCGAAAGGATCGGGCGCGCAATCCCAATGGGATAAATTTTTTCCATGCTGATAGGATTTAGAAAAGTTGCCGGGAAAGAGCAGTAACCCTCGCAATTAATCAGGCATTGGAAAAAAAGAAACTATTCTAAATGTAAATCATTTCGGCGAATTCCCTCCGGCATTAACAAAATCTACCCGCCGCAACTCAAGTAAATTTAACCCGTTCGGCGTCAGCCCCACCACCCGCGGATTGATCAGATGGACCACCTCGTCATACCATAACGGAATGACCGGCGCTGCATCCATGACTCGCTGATCCATCTGCCGGTAAAGTTCATATCTCACGGAATCACGGCTTTCCCTCAGCGCCTCCTCATACATCCGGTCAAAAACCGGATCACTAAAACGCGTATAGTTGGGGGGCGCCGGATTCTTCGAATAAAACACGCTCAGATAGTTCTCCGCATCCGGATAATCCGCGATCCAGCTGCCGCGAAAGAACAACGCCTCGGACTGCGCCGTCTCCTCCAGCAAGAGACTCTTTTGAACTACTTCCACCTGAACATGCAGCCCGATGTCCTCCAATTCCCGGGCTATGAAATTGGCGAAATCGCCGTAATTAGGTACCGTCAGCAATTTGATCACCCCTAACCCCTTGCCGTCCGGATAACCCGCCGCCGCAAGCAACGCCCGGGCGCGATCCGGATCATAATGGTATCCGTGCACTTTTGTCGGGTCAAACGACGGCAGCCCCGCCGGTACGAACCCGCTCTCCGCCGGCAGCCCGAGTGAATTCTTCAGATACAGGATCATCTTCCGCCGGTCGAAACCATAGTTGATCGCCTGCCGCACCGCCCGGAACCGTAAGGGACTGCCCTTCACCAACGGACTGGCGGAGTCCACCAGGATTCCCAGGTATTCCGTATTGAGCTGCGGCGCCACCGACAAGATGATCTTCCCCTTCCATTCCGATTTCAAAACCCCTTTTTTACTCAATACCTCGTCCTTGAAGGAAGGATCGATCTCGTTGATAAAGTCCAGTTGCCCCTGCCGGAACAAAAGGAACTCGGCCGCCTTCTCCTCATTAAAGGTCACCTTCACCGCATCCAGATATGGCAATGGCCGGCCCGCGCTGTCCTTTTCAAAATAATGCTCATTCTTCAACAGGATCAATGCCTGCCCCTCCTCCCAGGATTGTAACCGGAACGGCCCCGTCCCGCAAGGATGTCTCCGGAAATCCTTCCCGTATTTCTCTACCGCTTCGCGCGGCACGATACTACAATACTCCATGCTCAACAATCCCAGGATCGGGTTGAAGGGCCGCACCAGCCTTAACCGGAACGTACTGTCATCCACCGCCTGGAATGCCCCGGCGCCGGCTATACGCTCATGGAAGATCCACGCCCCGCTGCTCGCGGTAAGCGGATCGAGCAGCCGGTTAAAACTATAGACCACATCGGAAGCCGCCAACCAGCGGCCCTTTCCTCCCGAAAATGCCGGATCATCGCAAAACGACACATCCGTCCGGAGGTGGAAGGTCCAGACAGTCCGATCCGGCGATACCTCCCAGCTCCGCGCCAGCGCCGGCACGAACCGAAGCTGATCATCCGTCTCCACAAGCGTACTATAAAGCTGATGCATGACCCACATGATGGACCGGTTCTTGGCAAAAGCGGGATCGAGCGTCGCGACCCCATCGGACTCATTATAATAAAATATTTTCTTTCCGGCGCCAGCCCGCCGGGAGCCGCAACCCGACATCAGACCTAGCGCCATCCAACCGCTCGTACAAAAGAAAATAACGGGAATGAAATGTTTATTTATCTTCATCTTCAGTAAGCCAACCTTAAAATAAAGATAACCAATGAGTCGTAAACTGCTGCTTCTCGCCCTGTTTTCTTTCGCTCTCGGCCGGTATACCCATGCCCAACTGCTGACGCCCGAACGGAATTTCACCCGCGCCGACACGCTGAGAGGCAGCATCACCCCCGAACGGGCATGGTGGAACCTGCTAAAATACGACCTCCACGTGACCCCCGACTACGACAAGCAAACCCTTTCAGGCGAAAATGCCATCACTTTCCAGGCTATCGCCGACGGTCAAACGATGCAGATCGATCTCCAGGAGCCCATGAGCCTCCTTTCCGCCACCTGGGGAAAAAGATCGCTGACCTATACCCGCGAAGGGAATGTATTCCACCTCCATTGGCCTAAGGCGCTGAAGACCGGCGAGATCGAGACCGTCCGGCTGAAATTCGAAGGCAAACCTCGGGTCGCCGTCAACCCACCCTGGGACGGCGGCTGGATCTGGACAAAAGACAAACAGGGAAGACCCTGGATGACCGTCGCCGATGAAGGACTGGGCGCGAGCGCTTGGTTTCCCTGCAAAGACCATCTCTACGACGAACCCGACAGCGGCGTGGTCCTGAGCATAACCGCCGCCGATAGCCTCGTAGCCGTCGGCAACGGCCGCCTGCGCGACAAGCGATCCGATGGCAACGGGACTACCACCTGGACCTGGGTCGTCACCAGCCCAATCAACTCTTACGACATCATTCCCTATATCGGCAAATATGTAAATTGGTCCGAACAATACAAAGGCCTCAAAGGAAACCTCGACTGCAACTTCTGGGTGCTCGACTACAATCTCGAAAAAGCAAAACCCCAGTTCAAGCAGGTCGATACCATGCTGGACGCCTTTGAATATTGGATGGGCCCCTATCCCTTCTACGCGGATGGCTACAAGCTCGTCGAAGCGCCCCATCTCGGCATGGAGCACCAGAGCAACGTCGCCTACGGCAATCGCTTTGAGAATGGCTACCTCGGCCGTGACCTCTCCGGCACCGGCTGGGGCCTGAAATGGGATTTCATCATCGTCCACGAGAGCGGCCACGAATGGTTCGGCAACAGCATTACCGATAAGGACGCCGCGGATATGTGGATCCATGAGGGTTTTACCAACTACTCGGAAACTCTTTTCACCACATATATGTTCGGCGTAGAAGCCGGAAATGACTATGTCATCGGGACGCGGAAGAACATCACGAACGGTTCGACCATCATCGGCACCTATGACGTCAACAAAGAAGGCTCGGGCGACATGTACTACAAAGGCGGCAATATGCTGCATATGATCCGGCAGATCATGGGCGACAGCGCCTTCCGCGGCATGCTGCACGGCCTGCAAAGCACGTTCTATCATCAGACCGTGACCACCCGAGAGATCGAGGATTATATGAGCCGGTATGCCGGCAAGGATTTTTCCAAAATTTTCGACCAATACCTGCGTACCACCCAGATCCCCGTGCTGACCTATCAGACCGATGGCGACGTCATCTCCTACCGCTGGACCAACTGCGTGAAAGGATTCAATATGCCGGTCAGGGTGTTTGTAGGCGGCCTTCCGGAGAAATGGATCTATCCGACAGAAGACTGGCAGACCATGCCCGCGGGAACCAGCGGCCAGATCATTCTGGGCAGCGGCGGACAAATGCCACCCGCCGAACCTGCCCAGCAAGCCGGACATCGCGCGCCGCGCGGGCCCGGACCGCGCATCCAGACCGTCGGCGCAACAGGCAACGGCTCCGGCGGCGACGGCAACCTGTCCGTGGATCGAAACTTCTATATTATCATGCGGAAAACGGGCTAGCGGGAGGCCCGACCACTTAGTGCGACACCCAACCGCTTAGTGCGACGCCCCAACCACCGCGGTGGTACCCGGAGAGGATTCTTCCCGGCCCTGCGCAAGGACCCGGCCGGCGCCAATATAATGCCGCTCATAATATCCCTCGTTCAGGTCGCTGATCATGACCCCGGAGACGGATGCATGGATAAATTTATTATTGCGCAGATAGACCCCGACATGAGTGACCGCCCGGCGTCTTCCCAACGTGTGGAAGAAGACCAGGTCGCCTTCCCGCAGCTCATCCCGGCGAATGTGCCGCGACACCCCATATTGATCCTTGGCAGTCCTTGGCAAGGATACCACCCCATATACCGATGACATCAGCAAAAACGAAAAACCGGAACAGTCTACGCCATCCCGCGACATCCCCCCGTAATGATAGGGAGCGCCATACCAATAATCCATGAAGCTCAGCAACTTAGGATTGTTCACCTCCTCGACGGTAGCATTTTCCAGGATCGCGAATTTGAACTGCGGCGCCGGATAGTTCTCGATACCCGCTCCCGATGTAGCCCCCGTCGACTCGGATCCCGCAGACTTGCCGACCGGGCTGATGGAACTGACCGCCTTATCCTGCTTGCCCGAAGGCGTAACCGAAATATTATCAATGAATTGTACCGAACCGGAAGAAGAAGTGGCGGTCGTAGTTGCGGATGCACTCTGCCTCGAGGGGCCAGGCCTGACCGTGCTGCAACTGGCAAGCAGGAAGAGCGCAACTATAAAGGTGCTGGTTTTTAACATATTTTCCACTTCTGAGGATATTGGCACCGACAAATATAGCAAATAAGTTGCCAAAATGGAAGGGCCGAAGAGCCGCTTCCGCCCCCGCCACCCCTGTGGAAACTTTGTGCCTACCCCGAACGAAGTTTGTCCTGTTTTGTTACTTAATTGCAGGTTGTATGAGCAAATTCTCCCATCTACATACCCATACGCAATTTTCCCTGCTCGACGGAGCAGCTTCCATCCAAAGCCTTTACAAAAAGGCCATCAAAGATGGTATGCCCGCCCTTGCCATTACCGACCATGGTAACATGTTCGGCGCCTTCGAATTCGTATCGGAAGCCTACAAGCATAAGAACGACGACGGCACCCTTAAGGTCAAACCCATCGTCGGCTGCGAATTCTATGTCGTCGAAGACCGCTTCCGCAAGTCCTTCACAAAAGAACAGCGCGATGAACGCTATCACCAGATCCTGCTGGCAAAGAACAAAAATGGGTACCAGAACCTCATCAAACTGACCTCCCTCGGCTACACCGAAGGACTATACAGCAAATACCCGCGGATCGACAAGGACCTGATCCGGCAATACCACGAAGGGCTGATCGCCACTACCTGCTGTATCGGCGCCTATGTCCCCCAGACCATCCTTCACGAAAGCGAAGCGAAAGCCGAGCAGGAATTCCGGTGGTGGCTGGACCTCTTCGGTGAAGACTATTTCATCGAGCTTCAGCGCCACAACATAAAGGAACAGGAAAAGGTCAATAACACCCTCCTGCAATACGCCCGGAAATACAACGTCCCGGTGATCGCCACCAACGACAGCCACTATACCGACCGCGAGGACTATAACGCTCACGATATCCTCCTCTGCATCAATACAGGCGAGAAACAGGCCACCCCCGGCTACGACGATTTCGTGAACGACGACAGCAATATCAAGAACCGGCGGTTCAAGTTCCCCAACGATCAATTCTATTTCAAGACGACCACCGAGATGTCTTCCCTTTTCAGCGACGTCCCGGAAGCGATCGACAACACCAACCGGATCGTTGACAAGATCGAAGTCCTCAACCTGAAAAAAGACATCCTCCTTCCCGCCTTCCCCATTCCAAAGGAATTTCTCATCCATAACGACAGTAACCTGGATCAATGGGAATATCTGAAATACCTGACACATGAAGGCGCAAAGCTCCGCTATAGCGACCTGACGCCGGAGATCCGGGACCGCATCGATTTCGAGCTGTTCACGATCCGGACGATGGGATTCGCCGGGTACTTTCTTATCGTCAGTGATTTTATAAAAGCTGGCCGGGACATGGGCGTATTCATCGGCCCGGGCCGCGGCTCGGCTGCCGGCAGCGTGGTAGCATATTGCATCGGCATCACCAATATCGATCCGATCAAATACAACCTGCTTTTCGAGCGCTTCCTCAACCCGGACCGTAAATCCATGCCGGATATCGATACCGACTTCGACGATGAAGGCCGCCAGCGCGTGATCGAATACGTAGTCGGCAAATATGGCCGGAATCAGGTAGCCCAGATCGTTACCTTCGGTACGATGGCCGCTAAAATGAGCATCAAGGACGTCGCCCGCGCGCTCGACCTCCCGCTCGCGGAATCCAACGCGCTTGCCAAACTGGTGCCGGAACGACCGGGCATCGAGCTTAAGCGCGTCCTTCACGCTCCCCTCACCCCAAAGGACGGCGAGAGATCGCTCGAAGAGAAAGACGGCGTCGGCCCGGATGACCAGGCAAACGTCAGGCTGTTGCGCGACATTTACCAGGGTACGGATATCCGCAGCCGCGTCCTCCATGAAGCGGAACGGCTCGAAGGCTCCGTTCGGAATACCGGCCTCCACGCCGCAGGCATCATCATCGCCCCCGATGACCTGATGACCATCCTCCCCGTCTGCACCGCCAAAGACTCGGTCCTGCTCGTGACCCAGATCGAAGGCAGCGTCATCGAGGAAGCCGGCGTCCTCAAAATGGACTTCCTGGGCCTCCGGACCCTCAACATCCTGAAGACTGCCCTCGAGCTTATCAAAGAGAACCACGGCGTCGAAATCGATATCGACCTGATCCCGCTGGACGACCAGAAGACCTTCGAGCTATACCAACGGGGCGAGACGATCGGTACGTTCCAGTTCGAAAGCCCCGGGATGCAGAAATACCTGAAAGACCTGAAGCCCGATAAATTCGATGACCTCATTGCCATGAACGCCCTGTACCGGCCGGGCCCCATCGCCTACATCCCCAACTATATCGACCGGAAACATGGCCGCGAGCCTATCGTTTTCGACCTGCCCGAAATGGAAGAATACCTGGGCGACACCTATGGCATCACCGTCTACCAGGAACAGGTCATGCTGCTGGCCCAAAAGCTGGCCGGATTCAGCAAAGGCGACGCCGACGTCCTGCGTAAAGCCATGGGCAAAAAGCAAAAGGCCATCCTGGATAAGATGAAAAACCAGTTTATCAACGGTGCAACCGCAAAAGGCTTTGCCGCCGCGATCCTGGAGAAGATCTGGACCGATTGGGAAGCTTTTGCCCAATACGCCTTCAACAAGTCTCACTCCACCTGCTATGCCTTCGTCGCCTACCAGACAGCCTATCTCAAAGCCCGCTACCCCTCCGAATACATGGCGGCCGTTCTCAATCACGCCGGCAGTATCGACAAGATCACCTTCTTCATGGAGGAATGCAAACGCATGGGGCTGAAAGTTCTCGGCCCGGATATCAACGAATCCAAAAAAGGCTTCGCCGTCAACCAGCGCGGCGAGGTCCGCGTCGGCCTTGGCGGCTTGAAAGGAGTCGGCGAAGCGGCAGTGGAAAGCATCATCGAAGAACGGAACAAGGGCGGCAACTTTTCGACCGTCTTCGACCTCATCAAACGGATCAATCAACGCTCAGTCAACAAAAAGACCCTCGAAAGTCTTGCTTACGCCGGCGCCTTCGACTGCTTCCCCGAACTACACCGGGCCCAATATTTCAATATCCCCGCCGGCGATACCACCACCGGCCTGGAGAAGATCATCAAGTTCGGCAACGTCTATCAGACCAATTCCAGCCAAAGCACGAACAGCCTGTTTGGCGATCTTGCCATGCCGGCGATCGCCACCCCCAAAATTCCCAACTGCGAACCCTGGACCCTGACCGAGTTGCTCGATCATGAGAAAGAAGTGACTGGCATGTTCATGAGCGGCCACCCGTTGGATCATTTCAAATTCGAGATCACCCACTACGGCATTACCCGGCTGGGTGAGTTCAACGAGATAAAGGAAGCCGTTACCCTGCAAAGCAACCCCGGTAAATCCTACCGGCTGGCCGGCCTGGTCATCGACGCCCAGCACCGCGTGAGCAAAACCGGCAAGCAATTTGGGAGTTTTACGATCGAAGACTATACCGGCAAAGCCGAATTCATGCTGTGGAGCGAAGACTATGCCCGCTATTCCAACTACCTCGAAAAAGGCAAAAACCTTTTCCTGACGGGCGCATTCAGGCAACGCTTCAATAAAGCCGAATTCGAATTCCGGATAGATAAGCTGATGCTGCTGGAAAGCATTAAGCCGATCCTCACCCGCCAGGTAATAATGGACGTGGAAGCGCGTTTTATCAATGAAGAATTAGTTCAGTTCATTGAAAGGAATGTCAAAAAATACCCCGGCAATTCGGGCCTGAAATTCAATATTTTAGAATCCAGGACCCAAGCCAGGATCAGCCTGTACACCATGGGAACGGGATTTGAGATGAATGACGAAATGTCCGCTTTTTTAGAACGCACCCCTGAACTGGAGGTTCAGGTTGTCACTTGAACCTGACAATTGCTCTGTCGTCCGGACGACCAAAAAATTATCAAAATTAATTGATCTTTGTAGCGTTAAAAATAATCACCTCACATAAAAAACGATTCATTTATGGCTTTAGAGTTCACGGATACTAACTTTCAGGAGAAAGTGATGTCATCAGATAAATTAACCATTGTAGACTTCTGGGCTGAATGGTGCGGACCATGTCGCGCGATCGGACCGGTTATCGAAGAACTGTCCAAGGAATACGACGGCCGGATCAACGTCGGGAAAGTCAACGTAGACCATAATCCGCAATTGTCCATCAACTATGGCATCACCAGCATCCCCGCCATCCTGTTCATCAAGGGCGGTAAGGTCGTAGACAAGCTGGTAGGCGCTCAACCGAAATCCAACTTTGTTAAAAAGATCGAATCGCATCTTTAATAAAAGCCAGATCATATTTTAGGCCCGCGCATCGTCGCGGGCTTTTTCATTTAAAGGGAGTTTCCTATATTAGCCTCAAATGTCCCCGACCGAATGCCGAGAGGATTGATAATCGCCTTCAGCATGGCCCTGACCACCACGCTGACCGCGCAAACCATTGACCAAAAGACATCAGACGCCTGGCTGATCAGCAGAATGGCCGGGAAATACCATGTAAGCCCTCGTCCGCTCGACAAGGAAATGTCCGCCGCGATCTATTCACAGCTGCTCGACGGATTGGATGGCCAACGCCTGATCTTCCTGGCCGACGATATCCGGCAACTGTCCGCCTACCGCCTTTCACTCGACGAAGAGATCCTCAACCGCCGCACGGCTTTCCTCACCCTCGTCGCCGGGCTCTTCAAACAACGGCTGACCCAGACCGACTCCCTGATCGACGGCATCGCCGCCAAACCATTCGATTTTACCCTTCATGAGACCTTCACCGTCGCAGAGGATACCTCCTGGGCAACCAGCCGCCAGGCCCTCCGGTCCAAGATAACCAGGCTGCTCAAATATTCCGTCGGCTACACCATCGCCTATGACCTCCTCAACAACACCCATCTGACCCCAAAGTCCCGGGACAGCCTCGAGATCGTCCTGCGGAAAAAAGCTGCCGCCAGGATGCACCGCGCGATCCGCCGCATCCTCCAAAACCCCCAGGGCATCGATGGTATCGTAGGTGATGTCTTTTGCCAGTCCCTGGCTTCCTGCTACGACCCGCATACCGACTACTTCACACCCGAGATAAAAGCCGAATTCGAGTCGGAGCTGGGCAATAAGTCCCTCTCTTTCGGGCTGACCCTGACCGAAGATGAGAATGGCAACCCCGAGATCGGTAAGATCCTTGCCGGAGGCCCCGCCTTCCAAAGCGGTAACCTTCACGAGGGAGATAAGATCCTGACCGTCCGCTGGGGTGATAAGGAACCGATCGACGTATCGGCCGCCTCACTCGAAGAAACGCAAACGATTTTGGCCGACGAAGGTGGAACGCGCGTGACCCTCACCGTTAAAAAGCCCGACGGCACTACCCGGGACGTCACCCTCGAAAAGCAACTCGTCAACGACGGCAACGACGAGGACCGCGTAAACGGGTTTGTCCTGAACGGCGCCCGCACCGTCGGCTATATCTCGCTGCCCGCCTTCTATACGGACTGGGAGGAAGACTCCCGCGGGGTCAACGGCTGCGCCAACGACGTGGCCAAAGAGATCCTTCGCCTCAAACGCTCGAATATCAGCGGCCTGATCCTCGACCTGCGCTATAACGGCGGCGGTTCCATGGAGGAAGCCGTCGAACTGGCCGGTATCTTCATCGACGCCGGCCCCGTGGCGCAGGTCAAAACCCGCGATGCAAAAGTCGTTACCCTCAAAGACGTCAATCGGGGAACCGTATACGACGGACCGCTGATCCTGCTCGTCAACGGCAGCAGCGCCTCCGCCTCCGAAATGGTGGCCGGCACCCTGCAGGACTATAACCGGGCCCTCATCGTCGGCTCGCCTACCTTTGGTAAAGCCACTGTACAGGTCATCCTTCCCATGGACACCACCCTCGACCTGGCTAACTATAACGGTCATTCACAAGCTCTCAACTATCTCAAGGTGACCATCTCCAAACTGTATCGCATCACCGGTAATACCGCCCAACGGAACGGCGTCCAGCCGGATATCCTTCTGCCCGATCCGCCCGATGCGGTCACCCGACGCGAAGCGGATGAGAAATTCGCTCTGCCCGCCACCCCGATCGACGCCAATAAATATTATAAACCTCTTCCACCCCTGCCCGTCGCCGCCGCCCGGGCCGTGGCAAATACAGCAATGGAATCCTCCGCCTACTTCACCGAAGCCCGCCGTCACCCCGCCTCCGGGCAGCACCCGGATAAAGATATTTCGCTCTTCCTCGACGACATCATCGCCGAACTAAAGAAGTCCGCGGCCGAAGCCAAACCGGCGACCACCGACCCGGCAAAGCCCACGCCGCTATTTACCATCGGCAGCCCGGCAAGCGAAGACCGGAAGAAAGAGATGCTCAACGATCCCTACCTGGCGATCGCCTACCAATTAATTGCACCGTTATCGAATTAATAGTATATTTAATCACCTAACCTTTAACCTGTAACCATTATGAACCGAAATTTTACCCTAAACCTGATCGTAGCTGCCAACCTGTTGCTCTGCTTTTCCGCAACCGCCCAAAGCACCGATAATCCCGGCGAATACATGACCGCCATGGTCAATGCCCGCGGCGACATGGACGCCAAGTACATGCAGTACATGAGCGCCGCCGCCCACGGCCGTCGCGCCAGCAAGGTCGAAAAGCTCCGGCAGGAAGTCCTGGACAACATTACCAACAGCCGCTACAAGACCATCGACCTGCCGATCTATAAAGGCGACAACTCCCTCCGCCAAAGCAGCATCGACTATATTCAGCTTTGCTATACCATCTTTAACGAGGATTACAAGAAGATCATCAACATGGAAGAACTGGCCGAGCAATCCGTTGACGAAATGCAGGTCTATCTGCTGCTCCAGGAAAAGATCGATGAGAAGCTCCACGAAGGCTATGCCGCCCTTGACAAAGTGACCCATGAGTTCGCCGCCAAATACAATGTCACCCTGACTACCGAACAAACCCCGCTCGGTACGAAACTGGAAGAAGCCGGCAAAGTAAATACCTACACCAACACCGTCTATCTTATTTTCTTCAAATGCAACTGGGAAGACAACCAAATGGTAAAAGCCCTGAACGCCCAGAAGGTTATCGACGCGGAACAAGCCCGCAACGCTTTGCTCAGTTATGCCAACGAAGGACTAAAAAGCCTAGATACGATAAAGCCGTTCGAAGGCGACCCCTCCCTCGTCAACGCCTGCAAACAGGCGCTTACGTTCTACAAACAAGCGGCGGAATCGGACATGACAAAACTGATGGACTTCTATGTGAGACAGGAAGAGTTCAACAAGCTCAAGCAGGCCTTCGACGCCGGCTCCAACCATACCCAGGCGGATGTCAACGCCTATAATAAGGCCGTCAAGGACGTCAACAACTCCGTCAAATCATTCAACCAAACCAATACAAAAGTAAATAACGGCCGCACGCAGACCGTAAATGCGTGGACCGCCGCCGAAAAGGATTTCCAGGACCAGCACGTCCCGCACTACAGGTGAGCCGTCGCCGGCGCCGCAGTCGTCATCCGATCATGTTTGTACCGGAATACCAGGGGAAAGACGATCCCTAATATCAGCGCATATCCGGCAAAGATCAGCCAGACGCTATGCCAGTCCGTGACCTTATTGACCGTATACCGATAGACGACAAGGCCACTCAAATAAGTGCCCAGCCAGGCGCCGATCCCGTTGGTCATCAGCATGAACAATCCCTGCGCGCTGGCCCTGATCCCGATCTCGGTCTCACGCTCGACAAAGAGCGACCCGGAAATATTGAAGAAGTCGAACGCCATCCCATAGATGATCATCGATAGCACGAGGAAGGGCAGTCCGCTGCCCGGATTGCCGATCCCGAACAAACCAAATCGCAAGACCCACGCAAAGATGCTGATCAGGATCACCTGCTTGATGCCGAACCGCCTCAGAAAAAAGGGGATGGTCAGGATGAACAATGTCTCGGATATCTGAGAGATCGAGATCAGCAGAATGGAATGCCGGACGACAAAGGCATTGGCATATTGAGGAATATTCGCGAAGTCACTGACAAACGCCGACGCAAAGGCATTGCTGATCTGCAGCGCAAAACCCAGCAGCATGGAGAATATAAAGAAGATGAGCATCTTCCGCCGTTTGAAGAGGACAAAGGCGTCGAGCCCTAACGATGCATAAATACTGGGCTTCGGGCCCGACCGGACCGGAAAGCAGGCCGGCAGCGTGAATGCATAGATACCAAGCGCCAGTCCCGCCGCTGCGCTCACATAAAGCTGATAAGGGCTTTGCTTCCAGCCACCCAGATCGACCACCCACATCGCACAGACAAAACCGATCGTTCCCCAAACGCGGACCGGCGGAAAATCCTTGACGACGTTCAACCCCTTTCTTTCAAGAAGGATATAAGATACCGTATTGTTCAGCGCGATCGTCGGCATAAAAAAGAAGCAATTGAACAGCATCGCTATATAGAAAAGGTTAAAGCTCGTCAGCGTCGAGGCCCAGATCAACACCAACGCCCCCGCGATATGACAAATACCCAGCACCCGCTCCGCATTCATCCACCTGTCGGCCACAATTCCAAACAACGCCGGAGTGAATATCGACGCCACGCCCATCGTGCCATAGATGCTCCCAATCTGCCTGCCGTCGAAGTGAAGTCCGTGATCCAAATAATCGCCAAGCGAGATCAGCCAGGCCCCCCAAACGAAGAATTCGAGGAAATTCATTAAGATCAGCCGGTATCGAATATTCATAAAATTGGAAAGGTAAAGAATTTATTAATTTTGCCGGATAAATCGGGAATATGAACACGATGACGACCGGCCTCGACGCCCTTCTGATTACCGCGCCCAATGACCTCCAGCCAATAGGTGAAAAGATCCTCGCCCGGCAGCGGATCACCCGGGAAGAAGGGATACAATTATTCGAAAAAGGAACCCTCCCCTACCTCGGCGCCCTCGCCAACCACGTACGGGAAAGCCTCCACGGCCATAGGACCTACTTCAACCGCAATTTCCACATCGAACCAACGAACGTCTGCGTATTTACCTGCCAGTTCTGTTCCTATTCCCGCCTCTATGCTCATCGCGACGAAGGCTGGGAACTTACCCAGCGGCAAATGCTCGATATCGTTAGAAGTTATGATGGCAAACCCGTAACGGAAGTCCATATCGTCGGCGGCGTCCACCCGAAAATGAACCTCGAATTCTTCACCGAGCTGCTGCAAAAGATCAAAGCTCATCGCCCCGGCCTCCACATCAAAGGGTTCACCGCTGTGGAGCTCGACTATATGTTCCGCAAGGCTAAACTTACCGTCGAAGAAGGCATGAAGAAGCTGCATGCCGCCGGATTGGATTCCATGCCGGGCGGCGGCGCCGAGATCTTTCACCCCGATGTCCGCAACATCATCTGCGCAGACAAGGTAGACGCCGAAGGCTGGTTGAAGATCCATGAAGCCGCACACCGCGAAGGCATGCATACCAACGCCACCATGCTCTACGGCCATATCGAGACCTATGCGCACCGCATCGATCACATGGACCGGCTACGCGAGCTGCAGGACCGGACCGGAGGGTTCAATACCTTTATTCCGTTGAAATTCCGCAACAAGGACAACGATATGAGCCATGTGCCCGAGTCTTCGATCATAGAGGATATGAAGCTTTATGCCGTGGCCCGGCTCTATATGGATAATTTCCCGCACCTCAAAGCCTATTGGCCTATGCTGGGCCGCCAGAACGCCCAGTTGTCCCTCTCCTTTGGGGTCAATGACCTTGACGGCACGATCGACGATACGACGAAGATCTACTCGATGGCAGGCAGCGAAGAGCAAACCCCCAGCCTGTCCACCGCACAGCTGGTAACCCTGATCCGCCAGGCCGGCCGCGAACCCGTCGAAAGAGATACCTTGTACAACGAGATCCGCAACTATAAAGACGTCGACCCGGATGGGACCGATCTGGACGGCATTCCAACGGATGCCTCGCTGAATTAACCGAAAAGATGCCTGAATGCCCCTGAGACAAGCGCTACCGATCCTGTTGGCCACCTTTACGCTGGCCTGCCATAGCGCATTCGGGCAGGTGGACGTCCATGGCACGGTCTATGACCGCTCCCGCTATTTCGCCATGCCTGGCGTCAGCGTCATGTCCACCTCCGGCCTGGGTACCATGACCGATTCCTCCGGAAGATACCGCCTCCGGGTCCGGCGAACCGACTCGGTCTATTTTTCCTATCTCGGAAGATCCACCGCCAAATTTCCGATCAGAAGCATCGACCCCAATTCCCCGATGGATATAAGTCTGGCCGTCGCCGTCGACAGCCTGCCGCTGGTCGTTGTCCGCCCTAAACCTTATCGTTATGACTCTATGGAGAACCGGGACGAATACCGAAAGATCTTCGACTATGAGCCCGATTATATCGGCCAGGGCGCCGGTGGTGCGGCCGTCAATCTGGATATGCTGTTCGGCGCCCGTCGTAACCGTCAGATGCTTGCCCTAAAAGCGCGGCTGATCGAAGAAGAGCAGGAGAAATATGTCGACTATCGGTTCAACCGGGCCCTCGTCCGGCAGATCACCGGCCTCGACCGGCCATACCTCGAATTATTCATGCGGATGTATCGTCCCAGCTATGATTTTATCAAAAGCTGCGAGAACGATTACGAATATTATAAATATATAAAGGACTGCGGAGTATATTTTATGAAGACATATAAGATCGATACCCCTCCAACTCCCCCGTGAGGCTCAAAAATCCACCTCCCCCGTGAACCTGCCCTCCCCCGCTACCGCAGGATCACCCTCCCCTCTTTCCCCTCAATATCCACCTCCCCCCACTCCCCTCAAGAATCCACCTCCCCCTCTAATTGGCGAAAAAGCGGGAAAACGCCCGAACGGAATGCAGATTTCAGGCTGACGACTTCAGGTTTAATTTTTTTACTAGGTCTGATCTGCTTGGTTTGGCAAATGGATATGAATTCAGGGGTAATTCGTACGGAAATGGATTTTAGCAATTGGTTTTCAAGGATTTTAAATGAGAAAGTTCAAGGATTGGATTAAAAAAACAAGGGTTGATCAAAATTCATCGCTGGGTTTCGCCCAGTTGAGGATTTTCATGGATGGGATTATTTGGTTTTTCCTGGATTGGATCATTGGTTTTCCTGGATTGGATCGCTGGGTTTCCATCGGTTGGATCATTGGTTTTCCATAGTTTGGATAGCTGGTTTTCATAGATCGGATCAATGTTTTTCATGGACGACCGGATGGCAACGAAGGTTTTTCTAAAGGATGGATTGGCGTTTTCCCGTTTTTTCAAAGATCTGCTTCTATATTTAGTAAGAACTATGCTCCCTTTTGTAACTCAAAAATTGAATTATTTTCAATTGATTTTATATTTTATTGATTATCAAAGCGCATCAAAGCCACTACCCTGCGATATCGCTGTTTAAGTTCATAGTAGATAAAAATGGCTAATTTCGATGATATGATGGAATTGACAAACCTGATCGAACAAGGTACCTTGACTTATCTCCCACATATTTCGGTTGATTCTACCATCTTCAGTTTTCACGATGGCCTGCTGAAAGTTCTCTTGCTACGGATAAAAGATCACACCCTCTATTCCCTTCCCGGCGGTTATGTTGGCAGGGAAGAAGACCTCGACGGCGCCGCTGAACGTATTCTCCACGAACGCACGGGACTGGAAGCCGTCTATCTCGAACAATGCGGCACCTTCGGCGACCATTGCCGCACCGGCGGCACGAAGAGCGCCGGGATCTTTAATTCTCTTGGGATCGACCTTCCCACCGACTGTTGGATCATGCAGCGCTTTATAAGCATAGGCTACTATGCCCTCGTCAACCATGCCGCCGCCCGGCCCGCACCAGGCCATTTCGACGCAGAATGTATCTGGTGCCCCGTGGACCAACTGCCGGAAATGATCTTCGACCACCGCGATATCGCCCGGAAAGCCCTCGAAACCCTACGGCTTCTCCTCGACGTTAAAGTCCCCCGCTCCAACCTCCTGCCTGAGACCTTCACCATGAATGAACTGCAACAGCTGTATGAATCCATCCTCGGCAAGCCGCTCCTCCGCTCCAATTTCCAGCGCAAAATGCTGAATATGGATATCCTCGAACGGCTCGACAAGAAGTTCGGCGGCGGCGCCCATAAAGCGCCATATCTTTATCGGTTCAAAAAGCCGCTGCCAGCATGATCGATCCCCTTGTCCGGTATCTCCAATCCTTCCGACCGATCGACGTTCCCGATTCGGAGCTGATCCTGAATGCGTTTCAACGGAAGTGCCTGAAGGAAGGGGATTATCTTCTTGAGCGCGATCATATCTGCAGGGAATTGTACTTTATCCGAAAAGGCGTAGCAAAGATCATCCGGTATAATGATAAGGGTGGCCCCGTCATCTATTTTTTCTCGAAAGAGAACCAGTTTTGCACGATCCTCCACAGTTTCAATACCGAAACCCCCGCTGAGGAAGAGATCCGGGCCGCATGTGACCTCGAACTTTCCGCTATTTCCAAAGCGCGGCTGCAATCGCTTTACAAGCTGCTCCCATATCTCAAAGATGTGATCGATCAGGCGACCCAACAACGGCTGCTGGACAAGGTCCGGATCCGCAATGCCTATCTGGGCCTCGATGCTTCCGACCGCTATCGGCTTTTCCTGTCAATAGAGCCGGATGTCGCAACTCGTGTATCCATGACCGATATGGCAGCCTATCTGGGCGTTACTCCGCAGTCGCTAAGCCGGATCAGGCGAAAAGGCTAGCCGCCGGTTTTTACCATTTGTTAATCGTCATCCCTTTTCCCTCCCCTAACTTTGAGGAAAATTTAAACACGTATTTCGATGTCAACCACTTTACAAGATCAAAGGGTGATCCTGCTCGGCGCCAGTTCCGGTATCGGATTGGCTACGGCCCGGGCAGCAGCAGCCGAAGGCGCAAAGGTCATCATCGTTTCCGGTAATCCGGACCGCCTGGCCGCCGCCTTGTCCCAACTGCCAAAAGGAAGCGAGGCCTGTCCCGTCGACCTTGGCCGGGAAGAGAATATCCGGAAGTTCTTTGCGGGGATCGGTCAATTCGATCACCTCGTCTATACCGCCGGCGAGAACCTGAACCTCGAACCGCTTGGTACAACGGTCATCGAAGATGCCCGTAGCTTTTTCAACCTTCGCTTCTGGAGCGCCGTCGCCTGCGTCAAATACGGCGCCCCGCTCCTCAACCCCGGCGGCTCCATTGGTCTCACAAGCGGAACCGCAGGCATCCGGCCCGGTAAGGGCTGGTCAATGGCGTCCGCCATCTGCGGGGCCATGGAAGGCTTCGTACGGGCAATGGCCGTCGAGCTAGCCCCTATCCGCGTCAACTGCGTCGTTCCCGGCGTCATCCGCACCAACCTTTGGAACAGCATGCCGGAAGCCAACCGCGAGGGCCTGTTCACAGCTATGGCCACCTCCCTCCCTGCCGGACGCATCGGCGAAGCGGAAGACGTCGCCCGGGCATTCCTTTACCTGATGCAACAATCCTTCGGCACCGGTCAATGCCTGCTGGTTGACGGCGGCACCGTCCTGGTATGAGTTCCTTCAAGCTGATTTCGCCCACTGGATTCGTTCGCTTTCCCGCCACACTTCATCAATCCTTCGTCATTGATATCGCGCCCGCCATACTAAATACCTAAGTGTTTTCTGACCGATCAAGGAATTTTCTATTTCATAGTTTTGCTAATTAAATTAGCAGAGCTAGGAAGTAATAAATTTATTACCTTTATGAAATCAAGCGAATTGGTGAGGCTGCTGAAAAGAGACGGCTGGCTTGTGGTGAGGCAATCAGGAAGCCACATGATAATGGAACACCCAACCAAAAAAGGACAAATAGTTTGCCCGGTCCATGGCAGCCAGGAAGTAGGCAAAGGACTTGAAAAGAAGATCAAAAAAGACGCGGGATTAAAATAAAGAATTCATGAAAATTACGATGATCGTTGAAAAGACAAAGACCGGTTACTCGGCATATGCCGAGAAATATCCGGTTTACACGGTCGGCAAAACCCTGGATGAACTGAAGTCCAATATTTTGGAAGCCGTGAATCTTCTCCTCGAAGAATCTGGCAGATCCGTTACGGAAGAGGATCTTAAAATTGTCCTGGATCTACCCCAGTTTTTCGAATTCTATAAAGTCATTAATGCAAAAGCCCTTTCAGAAAGAATAGGCATGAATCAAAGCCTGTTGGCTCAGTATGTAAAGGGGATCAAAAAGCCTTCCCCCAACCAAACAAACAGAATATTAAAGGGAGTTCAGCAAGTCGGGAAAGAATTGGCCGGAATTCAATTCTTATAAATAAAAAAACCGCCCTTAGGCGGTAAAAATCTTTTTCAGGCTTAACTTTCCGGCTTTCTCAAGGATTTGGATTAATTTTTTTCGCAGGATCTTGGATTTTTTTTGTTTGGCTTTCAGGGATTTCAGGTTAATTCTTAGGATCTTGGATTTACTTTTGGTTTTCAAGGATTTCGGATCGGGCTTACAAATTTTGGATTCTAACTTGGTTGATCAGGATTGGATTACTTTCGTTGCTGAAACAAAGATTGAATATTCCGTCGCCGAAATGAAACTTTTTCGTCTAACGATCCGATTTACCCGACGAAGGAAAGATTTGCCCGACGAATACCGGCACCTCCGCACCACCTACACCCCCGGCAACCGCGCATAATCTTCCTCCGTATCGATATCGATGGCCCCCCCGGGAAAAGAGACCGTCGCCAGATCCCCCTCATGCAAGCGCAAGATCTTTTTTGCCCCCTCATGCCCCGTTAGCTCCAACAGCTCACCCCAATACCTGCGGTAAAACAACACCGGAATGCCGATCGTACCCGAATAATAACAACCGGCGATCCCCTTCCCCACCTCCTTCCCGGCCACGACCAGTTCCCGGAACAGCGGCGCCGAAACATACGGCTGATCACAGGCCGCAATGATGACCGCATCCACCTCCCTCCCCATCATCGCCGACACCCCGGCCAGGATGCTCGACGCCATCCCCTCGGGCCAACGTAGATTCCCGACAATCTCCACCGGTCTCCCCGCCAGGGCCGCCGAAAGATCCACCGCCCCCGTCACTACCACAATTGGATGCAGCCCCGCGCCGGCCGCCTCATCAACGAGATGCCCGATCAGCGTCTTACCCCGATAGCCGAGTAATTGCTTGGGACGCCCCAGCCGCGAAGAATTCCCCGCCGCCAGGATGATGATCCCCGTCTTAAGCATGAATGGAAGATTGTTTTTCTTTTAACGACATCCCCGACCGCCCGGTCAATACCGCTTTGATCTCCGCGACGATGGAAACCGCGATCTCCTCAGGCGTCTCGGCGCCAATGTCCAGCCCGACAGGTCCATGGATCGCCGCTTGCTGCCGTTCACCCGGGATGATGCCCTGCTCCTGCAACTCCCCAAGCATCCGGTCCAGCTTCTTCTTCGGCCCCAGCACCCCGATATAGCAGATGTCTCTCTGCAGCAGCTCCTTCAGCAGCCCAAGATCGTAATTATAATTGTGAGTCATCAGCACGAACAGCGTTTGCCCATCCACGTTCACCCGCTCCAGCACTTGCTCCGGCTTCGCCACGACAACCTCCTCCGCGGCCCCAAAACGTTCCCTTGTCGCATAATGCCCCCTCCCATCCACCACCGTCGTATGCCACCCCAGCATCGACGTAAGCCGGACCAGCGGTATGACGTCATTTCCCGCACCCGCGATCACCAGCGCCGGCGGCCGCGGAACATACTCCACGAACGCATTCATGACCTGCCCACCCGCCATATACGTCGGGAACCGCGATACGCGTTCGCTAAACACCTGCCGGACGTCCGCCAGCACCATCTCCCTCAACTCCTCAGGCAGCAAACCCCGAACCCTCCCTTCCCGGTACAAAAGACAAGTACCCGGCTGTACCGCTCCATGATCCGGTGAGAACAGGGTGACCAGCGCGGCGTCACGCCTTTCTTCCGCCAGCTCCTGCAAAAGTCGTAGCGGATGATCCCCCTCGCCCTCCGGTATCGGCTCGAACAGGATATGTACGATCCCGTTGCAGCCTAATTGCACGCCAAATCGCAGATCGTCTTCATGGGTCGTATCGTAGGTAACGAGTTTGTTCCGTTGCTGATGAATGGCAAACAGCGCCTTCCGCAAGGCATCCCCCTCCAGGCAACCGCCGCTGATCGCCCCCGTCAACTGCCCGTCATCGGTAACCAGCATCCGCGCGCCTGGCCTCCGGTATGACGAACCCTCGACCATCACGACAGTCGCCAACGCCGATCTCCGGCCCTCCCGCTGCGCTATCGCAAACGCTTTTAAAATATCTCTGATCTCTTTCATTAGATCAATTTATCCGGGGTGATCGGTAACTCCCGCACCCTTTTGCCCGTAGCATTGAACACCGCATTGGCGACCGCCGCGGCAACCCCGATCAGCGAGATCTCACCGATCCCCTTCGTTCCGACCGGATTGATATACGGATCCGGCTTGTCGATAAAGATCGCCTCCATCTGGCCGATATCCGCATTGACCGGCACATGATAATCTGCCAGGTTGCCATTGACATACCGGCCATAATGATGGTCGAATACCGCTTCTTCCGTCAGCGCCATCCCGATGCCGCCCACCGCTCCGCCGATCATCTGGCTTGTAGCGGTCTTGTGGCTGACGATCTTCCCGGCATCGACGACCGCCACCAGTCGTTTAACCTTGACCATTCCCGTTAGCGGATGAACATGGACTTTTACAAAATGGGCGGAGAAGGAGTACATCGAATAGTTCCGCGCCTGCTCATTGGCCTGCGATTCCTGGGTCAGTTCCAAAAAAGGCAGGTTATTTTTTTTCAACACCGCGACATAGTCGATCGGCTCCAAACTGTTCTCCGGTAAGCCGGCGGCCGTGTTGAACTTTTGCCGGATCGCAAGACAGGCGTCATGCACCGCCGATCCGACCGAAGACACCGTAGAAGAGCCGCCCTGCGTCGGCGCCATCGGAAAGGATGAGTTGCCAAGCTCGAAAGTGATATTAGCCGCAGGCCACCCTAAAATGTCCGATGCGATCAGGGTCATCGCCGTACCTGTCCCCGGTCCGATATCGCTGGTGGCGCTTTGGATGTTGACCGAACCGTCAGCCATGATTTTGATCTTCGCCAGAGCCCGGCCACGATAAGCTCCAAAGGCCCCGCAGCCGATCCCATATCCCACCAGCCATTCTCCCTCCTTTTGCGTCCCCGGTTTGGCAGCCCTGTTCTCCCAACCGATCCGGTCCGCTCCCAGTTCGTAACACTCTTTCAGGAATTTACTGGACCATGGCAAATTTCGCTCAGGGTCGGCATCGGCATAGTTCCGCAGCCGCAATTCGATCGGGTCCATCTTCAGCGCATATGCCAGCTCGTCGAGCGCCGATTCAAGCGCAAACGAGCCCGTCGCCTCACCGGGGCCGCGCATCGGCGCGGGTACGCCCACATTCAATGCGACGACCTTATACCGCGTATTCGCATTTGGGCTGTTATACAGGAACCGGGATACGTTTACGGAACCTTCGGTGAACTCTTCATATACCGCCGTCTGCGAATAGGATTCATGCGTGATCCCGACCAGCTTTCCATCCGGCGTCGCTCCAAGCCCGATCTTCTGGATCGTAAAGGGCCTGTGTCCCACCAGCGTGAACATCTGCTCCCGCGTCAGGGTAAGCCGAACCGGCCGTTTAAGCATTTTCGCCGCCATCGCCGCCGCGATCTCATGCGGCCAGGTCCGAAGCGAAGACCCGAAGGCGCCCCCGACGAACCGCGAGTTGACCTGCACATTCTCATTTGGGATCCCGAATGCGCCGGCAATGCTTTGCTGCGTTCTCACCACTCCCTGCGACTTGGTATATACGGTAACCTTGTCATCGCCCTCCCATTGGGCTATCGTCACATGCAGCTCCATGGGATTGTGCATCTCCGACGGCTGCAGATATTCCTGCTCGACAACCACCGGCGCCTTCTTATAGGCGTCGGCCTCGCCACGTACATAGTCCTTATACCGGCCGCCCTGCGGAACAACGCCCTTATCCCGGTTGGAATGAAAGTCGGTTTCAAAGGGCTGTTTGCTATATGTCGCTTTGATCAGGCTGGCCGCATAAGTGGCCTTCTCGAACGTCTCGGCCACGACCATCGCGATCGGCTGACCGTTGAATTGAACTAGATTGTCGTTGAACAATTTCAACCCGCGCACCGGCTGCTTGGCGTCAGGCTGGAACCCCGGAACCTTCGGGGCGTTGAAAGGCGTGATCACCGCCACTACGCCCGGCGCCTGCTGAGCCTGTTTGATATCGATCGCCGTAACGCTTCCGTTCGCAATGGCGGCCGGCACCAGCACCCCATAAGCCAGGCCGGGCAGCGCATACTCACCCGAGTACTGCGCCTTTCCGGTCACTTTTAACCGGCCGTCTACGCGGCTGAGCGAATCTCCGATGAGGCTCTTATCCATAACCGTAAGTTTTATGCCAGCCCGGACTGTAAGTTTATGCCAGCCCGGACGCCGTCTTCAACGCATACCGGATGGCATTTGGAGCTAACTTGAGTTTGAATTGATTGTATTGATAGGCTTTTGCCCCCTCCATCGCCAATCGCGCCGCCTGTGCGAACACGTCTTCACTAACCGCCTTTCCTTTCAGGAATTCCTCCGACGCAAACAGCCGCCACGGCTTGTGCGCAACCCCACCCATGGCCAGCCGCGCTTCCCGGATCGTATTGGTGTTGTCGATGTCCAGCGCCGCTGCGACCGAGACCAGCGCAAAAGCAAAAGACGACCGGTCACGGACCTTCAGATAATGGACATGCTTTTTAAATCCCGCCGCCGGCAGATCCACCGCCACGATCAGCTCGCCCTTTTGCAGCGTATTGTCCGATTCGGGCTGATCCCCGGGAAGCCGGTGGAAGTCCTGGAATTTGATGACCCGCTCGCCCGCCGGCCCCTTTACCCGAACCGTCGCATCCAATGCCGCCATGGCCACGCTCATATCACTGGGGTTGACGGCGATGCACTTGTCGCTCGCCCCAAATATCGCATGCATCCGGTTGATACCTTCCAAAGCCCCGCAGCCGCTCCCCGGCGCCCGCTTGTTACAGGGCATCGTAACGTCGAAGAAGTAGGAGCAGCGCGTTCGTTGCATCAGGTTACCGCCGACCGTAGCCATATTCCGAAGCTGCGGTGAAGCGCCCGCATTGATCGCCAGCGATAACAACGGATAGCCCTCCAACACCAGCGGATGATCCGCTACGGCGCTATTGGTGGCCAGCGCGCCCAACCGCAAGCCGCCGGGTATTGTCGTGATCTCACTTAGCGGAAGCCGGTTGATATCCACCAGCCGGTCCGGAGCAACAACCCCCATCTTCATCAGATCGATCAGATTGGTACCTCCTGCGAGAAAGAAAGCCTCCGGCTCCTTCGCCAATATTTTTATGGCAGCCGCGGTTTCCGCCGGCCTCGAATATTGAAAAGGATTCATACCTGGTTATTTTTAACTTCCTGAATGGCTTTTACGATGTTGGAGTAAGCCCCGCACCGGCAGATATTGCCGCTCATATACTCGCTGATCTGCTCGACACTTTGCGTGCGTCCTTCCCGGATCAACGCAACCGCCGACATGATCTGCCCCGACGTACAATATCCGCACTGGAATCCGTCATACCGGATAAACGCTTCCTGCATCGGATGTAATTCATTCCCATTGGCCAGCCCTTCGATCGTCGTGATCTTTTTGCCTTCATTGCTAACCGCCAGGTTGAGACAGGAATTGATCCGGACCCCATTGACGTGCACCGTACAGGCCCCGCATTGCCCGCGGTCACAGCCTTTCTTCGAGCCGGTCAGATGAAGCTCTTCCCGCAACAGATCGAGCAGGGTCACCCGCGGCTCGACATTGACGCTGTATTTGACCCCGTTGACCTCCAGGTTCAGCGGGATCTTTTCGAAGGCGTCCGCTACCTTCTCATCCCATTTGTGCTCCGCCGCCCGCATGACCGCACCTGGCGTCAGCGCCGCCGCCGACAACAAAGAAGATTGCTTGAAGAAATCGCGCCGCGATCCGGAAAAGTCGCCTTCACTTTGATTAGGCATATATAAAACGTTGAAGTTCAAAGGAATTTTCATCCACAAAACCGTCCCTAAATTTAGTGAAATTCAGGTGAACGGCAAGCGGTCGTCACCGCCGCCGTCGTCACAATACCCCCTCAAAATTTACTTAGTTACCGGACCAGCATGACAGTGCCCTTATACACCTTCGTTGATCCATCTGCAAATTTCATGCGGACCACATAGACGTAAACCCCGGCCGGAGAGGCGGCGCCGTCAACCCGCCCGTCCCACCCAGACCTGGCATCCCCGGGCGCCACATCATGCGCCTGGAACATCGCCTGCCCCCAGCGGTTAAATACCGCGAAGTATTCCACTACGCTATTGACAGGACCGCCCAGCACATATAGCCGGTCATTATGCCCGTCGCCATTTGGCGTAAAGGCATTGGGAAGAGCCAGCGGCGTATAGACGTTCACTACTATGGTGGCCGTATCGGCGCAACCACCTAAAGCCGCCACCACTAACGTATACACCGTCGTCGCTGCAGGATCGGCAACCGGGTCGGCGATATGCGGATCGGAAAGCCCGGCAGGTGGCGTCCAAACCCAGCTGGAGACATCCCCGGTGACCGACGGCGTAAGCGTCAGGCTTTGGCCATACGGTATAGTGAAGATCTGGCTCTGCGCAATGACCGGCGGGATGCTCACCACCAGCGGAATGCTGTTCGACTTGGCGAGCCCGCAGACGTCATCGCTGGTGATTAGACAGGTTACTACATCGCCCGTGGAGAAATTACCACCGCTGAATGTCGCGCTGTCGTCACCCGTGCTGTCTCCATAAGCAACCATTCAAATATGGGATTATTGGACCCATTAAGAACAGTTGCGGTGAATGTTATCGGAGTTCCCTTACAAACCGTGTCCCGGTTCGCCGAGATCGTCACCGACGCCGCACCTTGCGGATCGATGCTAAGGTCGATGACATTGGAAGTGTCCTTTACGAGACCGGTACAGCCGCCCTCGGCCGAGAGGATACAATACACCTGGTCTCCATTGGAAAATAAGTTGTAGGAGTAAGTAGTGCTGTCGCCCCCGGCCGGCACCCCGCTGACCATCCACTGATAACCTGGATCCACCGCATCCTGCACCCCAGCCGTAAAACTTATCGGGGTGCACACCGGCGTGCTCGTCGCACTCGCGCTGATCCGGATCGACGGCAATGCACCCGCCGGCGAATTGATATGGATCGTATCCGTATACGCCGGATAACCCTGAATATCAGTCACGACAGCATAGTAGGCACCCGTATCGGTGGGAGTATAGGCCGAATCGATCGCGCTGGCCCGGCGGAACTCGACCACCCCCGATCCCGTGTTGTCGAATAGGAATATGTTGCCCCTGACATCCATCGTGATGGGCATCCAACCCGACGGGCTCACCGCTTTCCAATTAATAATTGGTTCACCCGTGGAGGCTCCTGGCGCCCATTTATAGACGATAGCCGTACCAGTGCCGTTTATCTCCGTATTGACGTACAACGTATCGTTCGCATCCAACCAGAAATCGGTGACATTGAAAAGCGGATTGGCGTGACAGTCATACGTCGTTACCGCCACCGGCGTATTGGAACCCGGCGCCAGCCGCTGGACATTGGTACCGCTTATAAAGAAGAGATTCCCGGCCCTATCTTTCCTGATCCTCCACCCGACTTCCAATCCGCAGGGAACCGAGACATTCGCGTTGGTCATCACGACAATCGCACTGGTAGCCCCGGGCGAATATTGGGTGATATAAGGAGTAAGCGACAGGAAATAGAAATTCCGTTGACAATCTATCGTCATCCCATAAGCTGACCCATACGCATACGGCTGACCTACCGGCTTGTTCAACACTACAAGGCTGTCGCCACCCGCCGGATATTCCGTCACGAACGCCGTTTCATACCCACTCCCTATACCGCTGTCGCCATTCATCAGGAAAACATTCCCGGGTCCGTCGACAACCATCTCGTTAGCGCTGAGGCTTAAGTTAGGGCCCGCTATGATGCTGGGGCTGCTGCCCAGGCCGGGCGCCAATTTGAATACCTGTTGCATTGCATCATCCAGGACATACAAATTTCCCGCGTCATCCGTGGCGATCTCTCTTAATCCACTAAGGAGCGAATTTTTAGCAAACTGGAAATCAACCGGCTGTGTCGCCAGTGACTGGGTTCCATTCACCGATTTGACCGGCTGCCCGTTCTTGTACCAAACGATGTTTTGCAGAGCATGGGTGGACGCCGCGATCAACAAAGAACCGACGCAATAGTCCTTATTGGTGTGGATGGTAGGAGAATAGCCGCATTGCCCGAAGCAGGCTTGGGAAAGAAAATAAAGAGTTATCGAACAAAGAAATGGCACCCGAATTCCCATAGACACGCCTTCATTTTTGAAAAGACCTGTTTGAGGCCGAAATCGTTGCCCAAATATAAAAAAGACCGCCCGAAGACGGTCTGATACAGGATGTTAAAGTTTAGGTCTGGTCAAAATGCGCGCATTCGCGCACAGCTAACAGGAAAGGTTGGTTATGGTACTCAAAAATCTGGTTATTGCGCTCACAAGGACGCGTTGCGTTTATCTTTTTTGCCGCGCTCCCGGCTGACGAACTCCTCATCGATCAACCGGAACATCTCCATCCGCGTAAGCCCGCACAAATTGCCGATAATGATCAGATCCTTTATCGTGAAACCCTCCACATGAAGCAGGAGCTCATTGAACCGTTTTAGATTCTTCCCCAGATCCGCCGCCAATACCGACTTTGGCAGATACGTAAAAATATCCGTAAACGATTTGATCCTTCCTTGGTCCAGCATAGGCTTAATGGTTGGATACCGATGGTCCCGATGTTCCATAAGCAAATAAACATTTTAATAATACGCGAAACAGCGCCCCCTCGATTTTGTACTACTTAATCTGACTGTTCCGTCATTTTTTTCCTGATAAATTTCCCCTATCTCAGTCCCCACGGGTCAGGCGTCCTCAAGGGTCAAGCCTTTCGGCACATCCCTCCTTCCCTGTTTCCGGCTTTCTCTTCCTTAAAATTACTAAATTTTTTAGTATTTCAACGCAAAAAAAACCGCCCTGCACCTTGGGCGGTAAAAATGTTTTTTTTCAGGGTTCAACCAATAGAAACGGTTTTAAAAGGGGTTTGGATTATCAATTGCTTTTCAAGGACTTGGAATTAGGATTAGTTGGACTTTAGTAGGTTTCACTTTCGGATCTGGATCTCTTTCGTTGCTGATACAAAGATGCGGAAAACCACATCCCGAATGAAAATTTTTCGTCGAACTACTACTTTCACCCGACGAAAGTCCAAAATACCCGACGAACGGAATCGCGATACCCATTTTCGGGCGCCCATACTTCAAGGCCGCTCCCTGGCAGCCCCCTAATCCCCCGTCGGCTGGATCTCGCTCGTTTCCACCATCAACATCACCGTTTTCCGCGGCGCCCGCGTCCGATGCATAACCCCATGCGGGATAGTCACCCCCTGATTCGGATCGAGCACGATCGTCCGGTCTTCCAGGTCCACCAACAACTGCCCGCTCAGCACAAAGAAGAACTCGTCATCCTTATCATGCTTATGCCAATGATATTCTCCCTCGATGATCCCTACCCGAACGACACTGTCGTTGACCTTGGTCAGCGTTTGATTGAACCATTTGTCGGTGCATTCCCGCACCATTTGATCGACATCGATAGTTTGCAGGTGATCGAACTTGACATCCAGCCTGGTCACATAAGGAAATTCCTGTCCCATATTGTTAGTTTTGTTATTCCGCACCAACGCCCACCCAAACATCAATGCCCTACCCAAATTTTGATCAGGCTGTCCGCCGCGGCAAGATGCGCCTGGATCATCGGCAGATACCTGTTCACGTAATCTTTGACCGCCACGCTTTGCCCATTGCTTTGTTCCGCCTGATACAGCGCAATAGCGGCCTGATCGTCGTTGATCTGCAACCGAAGATACGTCGTATCGAACGCAATCCCCGATAAGGCCTGCAGCGCATTCAGTTCAGTGACATGCGCCGGATCGGGACTCGACAGAACCGTGAATTTCAAGCTATCCGCCAACAACACCAGCGACGACTGCGCACCCCCATAATCATTGACCATCGAAAGCCCAAATGCCTTGACATTCGAATCCGCCGCATTCGTCGACGCCAGATAACCTGCATTGATCCCATCGACGTTATTATAACCTGCATTCGTCACAAACTGCTGATCCGTCGCATTCAGCGAAGTCATCGAATTCGAGGATTTCTTTGAACAACCGACCCCCGCCGCGATCAATAAGACCGCTACAGCCCATACTTTCCTCATAACGGCTTTTTGTAGACCTATGCAATTATCGGGCCGGTTGACCGGGCACTCTTTTTGCAAAACTTAAGAATTAAGTATACTCCTGACAAAATCAATGTTATTTAATTCGCTGCAATACACGGTCTTTTTGCCTGCCGTGTTCTTTTTTTATTGGTTTGTCGCTGCCAGAAAACTAACGTTCCAGAACATCTTTCTGCTGGCCGCGAGCTACTTCTTCTATGCCTGCTGGGATTGGCGGTTTCTTTTTCTTCTGCTGTTCTCTACCTTCCTCGATTATTTTACCGGCATCAGAATAGCAAAGCACCGAACGCGAAGCGGCCGGCTCTTCTGGCTTTTGCTGAGCATCACTATAAATGTGGGATTCCTGGGCGTATTCAAATACTATAATTTCTTCGCGGCCTCGTTTGCCGAACTGGCCGGTCACGTAGGCTGGCAGATCCATCCCCGGACATTGCAGATCGTTTTGCCGGTGGGTATCTCATTTTATACGTTTCATGGCCTGTCTTACATTATCGACATTTACAAAAGAAAGATCCAACCGGAGCGGAATTTTATCGACTATGCTCTTTTTGTCAGCTTCTTTCCCCTGCTGGTTGCCGGTCCAATCGAAAGAGCAACCCATCTTTTGCCGCAGCTCAAGCGGCCGCGGACATTCGACTATGCCCGGACCGTCGATGGGCTCAAACAGATCCTTTGGGGATTGTTCAAAAAGATCGTAATAGCAGATACCTGCGCCGGATACGTGAATATGATCTTCGCCGACCCCGCGGCCACGCCGGGAAGCGCTCATCTTCTGGCAGCCATATTTTTTGCTGTTCAGATCTATTGTGATTTTTCAGGCTACTCCGACATTGCCCTGGGCACCGCCCGGCTGCTGGGCATAGAACTGCTGCGGAATTTTGCGTACCCCTATTTTTCGAGATCCATTGCCGAATTCTGGCGGCGGTGGCATATCTCGCTGTCCACCTGGTTCAGGGACTACCTGTATATCCCGCTGGGGGGAAGCCAGGTGCCAATATGGAAGCGGATCAGGAACGTGTTCGTCATTTTCCTGGTAAGCGGTTTCTGGCATGGCGCGAACTGGACCTTTATCTGCTGGGGCGCCCTGAATGCCTTGTATATTTTACCTTCCGTGATCTTCCGGACAAACCGAAACAACCTTGACACCGTGGCGAAAGGCCGCCTCACCCCAACGCCAAAGGAATTGGGCTTCATGATCATCACTTTCGCCCTGACTGTCCTGGGCTGGATATTTTTTCGGGCTGACAGCGTTGGATCGGCTGTCGAATTTATCGGAAAGATCTTTTCGCCATCGATATTCTCCCCTTTTCCGACCCTCCATCTTCATGAGTATTTCATCATCCCGCTCCTGTGCTTTTTTATGGTCGAGTGGTTGGGCAGAGAGGATCAATACGCAATAGCTCGGCTTGGGCTTCGATGGCCGGCAACGGTCAGGTGGGCCACATACTACGCCATCTTTTTTTATATAACATACTTTTCGTCGGGGGCGCCTCAACGGTTTATCTATTTTCAATTTTAAAATTGACAGCGATGCGATCTTTCCTTTTAAAATGTCTTCTCTTCCTGGTCCCGATATTGCTGATTCTTGGCCTGACCGAGCTTTTTCTGCGGTCCCTTCCTACGAGCTATAAGATAAAAAATGCCCAGCTTGCCGTAAGCGCCAAGAATATCGAATTGCTGATCCTCGGCAATTCGCATGCGACCTATGACCTGGACCCGCGGAGATTTTCATTGAATGCATTCAATGTAGCGTCCGTCAATCAGTCACTATACTTCGACAAGCGGATAACGTTGAAATATCTCGACGAGCTGATCAACCTGAAATACGTGCTGATCAGTGTGGACTTCCATTCATTGTACTATTCGGATGAAGGCTTCAGAGATATCTGGTCCTATTACGGCTATGGGATCAACTATAAGAATTCCTTGCCGGTCATAACGCGCAACTGTTATCTGTATGGATACAAGGGCCCGTTAGCCCTGGAATTCCTGAGCCGGCGGTTTGACCGCAAGTATTCCCACATCCGTTCGGTGGATGTGGACTATGACCTCGATCTGGATCACCCTTACACAAAAGGCTTTGTCGGCAAGCGCGGAGGGCCGTACCTCGACGGCAACACCAACCGCGAAAGGGCGGGGTTCTTCAATGATATCGTCCACGCGTCGACCGAAAGGGAGAGTATCATCGCCGACCTGGAAAGTTTTATCGACACTCTGCAGCGCAAGAATATCACCCCGGTACTGATCACCTTACCCTGTTTTCGTCCATTCGGGGATCTCCTGGATAAGAAAGTGCTGGAGCAGGACAAGACTGATATCCGGGCAATATGCGGCAAGTACCATCTCCAATACTGGGACTACTTTACCATGCCTCTCGACAGCGATTGTTTCTACAATGCCGACCACCTCAACGAGAAGGGCGCCGCGATCATCAGCGGGGAAGTCAACAGGAAAATTACCGCGCTCAAGCCATCGACCGCCTATCTGGCAAAAACCGGCCATTAGCCTCCTCCGGCGTTGGAAAACCTGCTGCCGGATCGGGAAAAACAACGCCCGGAGATGCAGTTATTGCCCAATTGCTGCACTTACTAAATTCACCTTGACAAGCAAGTTTATTTTCCGTTATTTCGGCCATTATGAAAAACATCATCCTTATCTCCGCCCTTTGTGCATTTATTGCCTTCACTCAGACCAGATGTGTCAAACAGAATAACCCGCCGCCCAAGGCTGATACGGTGTTCGTTAATGAGACCGCTACGAAGACGCTGGTCGTCAAGCCCGGACCGGACGACGCCCAGGATTGTCTTGTTTTCAGCGTACCGGCAGGCGCCGATGCCAATCAGGTCTCCAACCCGGACTTTGTGGCTTCCGCCTGGAGCTACGCGGAAGAGGGATGGCCGGATGCCGCCATTCGCGGTTTTATTGAATTTACGGCCCTTGACGGTCTCGCGGACAGCGCGCAGATCAGGTCGGCAACGCTATATCTCTATGGATTGGATGTCAACGCGGCTACCGCCATCTGGCAGGGTAATTCCGATTATCCCGGCTCCCCATACGGCTCAACCGGCAATCAATGCTGGCTAAAGCGGGTAACCGCCAACTGGGGTCAGAATTCCATCACCTGGAATAATATGCCGTCAACCACGGATATCCACGAAGCCACCATCCCGGAATCGACTTCCCAATGGAATAATAATGATACCGTCGACGTCACTCAAATGGTGCAGGATATCGTAAATACCGGCCAGAACTATGGATTCTGCCTGCAATTGCAAACGGAACAGACCTACCGGGATCTCGCTTTTGCCGGTAGCCGTAATCCGGATTCCACCCGCTGGCCAAAATTGATCGTAACCTATTCGATCCACTAGTGCGGTAACCGCCTCATGCCTTCAACCTTTGCAGGAATTCCGCCTTCCGGCGTTGCGCTACCTCGAGCTCGGTCTCATCATTCATAATGACATAGCCGCCTCTTCCCTTTACGTAACGCTTGATCTGGCGCATATTGACGATGGCATTATAATGGATCCGGCAGAAGTCGCCGGTACATAGCAGGTCCTCGAAGTATCCTAAGTTGCGCGATGAAGTGTGTTTCGACCCGTCGGTGAGATGGAAGACAGTATAAGTTCCGTTGGACTGACACCAGACGATATCTTCCGGATCAACGAAATCAAAGCCCTGCGAAGTAAGGATTCGGATCTTTCTGTTCGGCTGTCCGGACAGGTTATAGAGCAGCGTGCCGATCCCATCAGAGGTGCTTTGACGATCCAGGCGTCGGCGTACCCGTTGCAGGGCTTCCTCCAACTCCTGCATACCTATGGGTTTGAGGAGGTAGTCGACGGCCGAATACCGGAACGCTTCGAGGGCATAGTTATCGTATGCCGTTAAGCAGATAAGCTCGAAATCGCGTTTCTGCAACCGCCTGAGCACGTCAAACCCAAGACCGTCCCCGATCCGGATGTCCAGAAAGACGAGTCGCGGGGCATTTTCTTCGATAAGCCGGACAGCCTTTTCGATATGTCCCGAAATGCCGGTGACTTCGATGTCGGGCGCCGATTGCCGGAGCAGTTCGCGGAGGACATAAACGCTTTTTTCTTCGTCTTCGATGATCACGGTGTTGATCGCCATGGTTAGTCGGTATAAATGGGAAATGACAGGTGCACGATCGTTCCGGAGCCGGGAAGGCCGGCCGATCTTTTATCCACTATCGCCAAAATAATTTGCTGTTTATAAAGGGAGTTGATCGTCCGGATCCGCCGCGCGGTAATTCCTGTGCCCAGGGAAACATGTTGGTCGCCCCTCTGATCGTCTTGCGGGTCGTCTCGCCGGTCACCCCTCTGGTCACCTTGCTGTCGGGCCCGGCTATGGTCGATGCCTTCGCCATTGTCTTCTATCCTGCAATGCAGGTAGCCGGAAGAGAGGCGGAACTCCACTGACAGTTCCCCCATACCATCCTTTAACGGCGCGATGCCATGCTGTACGGCATTCTCGACATAGGGCTGAATGATCATGGGTGGAATCGAAAGACCATCTGTTTCTGCAGGCTCGGGCGAGACGAGCCGGTAGTTCATCCTGTTGCCCAGCCGGAGCTTTTCCAGTTCGAGGTAAAGGTTGAGCATTTTGATCTCCTCGTAAAGAGAGATGAACGCCGAACTGCTGTGGTTTAGTGTCAGCCGGATGAGATTGGAGAATTTATGCAGATAGCCGTTGGCATTCACGGCGTCGGACCTGAGGACATGATATTGGATCGACGTGAGGCAATTGAAGATAAAATGCGGATTCATTTGAGCGCGCAGCGCGGACAATTCCAGATCGTTCATTTTCTTTTTGAGCAGGACTTCCTCCTCTTTCTTGCGCTGACGCCGCCGGAAGTAGAGGTAGAACCCGGCGCCGGTAAGCAGGACGATGAGGACATAGGCAGTCAGAAGAAAAGCAGGCGCCCGGTAGAATGGATAGGGATGGTCTATCGGGATGGTCACCGGATCGCTCTTGTTGCCCCACCGATCGATGGACCTCAGCTCGAGGATGAAATGACCGAAAGGCAGCGTTGGAAATTCGATGGCGTTCCCGGTAAGGCGGTTCCAACCGCTGTCGGCTTCCTTCAGCCGGTATTCATAGCCGACATGCCGGCCGCTACGATAGGAAATGCAGGCCATTTCGACAAGCAACTTCCCTGATGAATAATTGATCCTGGGAATGTTGGCGACATCGACCGGCTTTCCCTCCGCCAGGATGCGGGTAATGACGATGCCGGGCGCAGTGGTTGACCGGCCGGTGTAAGTTTGCGGGAAGGAGCAAATGCCTCTTGCGGTGGCTACCCAGACGTACCCGTTTGTGACGACAGTCCGGTTGACGTCATTGGTCGGGAGGCCGTCTTCATCGGTGATATTGGAAATGCTATAACAAAGCGTGGTGTCCTCCCAGTGATAGTCTATCCGGGAGATACCTTTGTCGGTGGCCACCCAGGCAGTATTGCCTGCGAAACTGACCTGTTTGCAGAGATCGCTGGCGAGATCCTGCGCCGTTGCAATGTGGCGGATCAGCCCGGCCTTCCGGATGACGATGCCTTCTTCAGTGGAAACCCACAGCGCGGTGTCGGGAGCGATATCGATATGGTTGATAACGCCCGACAGTCCCGGGATCGGCTGTCCGTAGTCACCGGTATTGCCGTCGGACAGCGCATGTACTCCATGAAAGCCGCCCCAATATATCTGATTGCCTATCCCTGCGACGCAGGTGACCCGGTCGGGCTCGATGTCATTGACCCTCTTGCCGGTTGAATCGAGAAAATAGAGGCCTCCCGAAAACCCTGCGACGATCGTATGATCGGGCTTTACATACAATTCTTTAAAGGCGTTGTTGATCAGTTGGAGATGCGAATCGTCCGGGAATACCCGGTGAAGGTTGATATCCGCGGCGATAAGCAGACTGTGGTGCAGGTAGGGCTGGACATCCAGGATGCGGTTGTTCTTGTTGCCCGCGGCCCAGTGTGGAAATAACCGGTAGCGCCATGTATCCCCGTCTATTACCATGATATTGCCGTCGTCGAACCCCGCCACAAGTTGATGATCGTCCAGTTGGTGAAGGCTCCGGACGCTGGCGCCGCTGAGATCCGGCGGGCCGGAGAGGTCCTTGAAGGAAAGATTAGGCAGATAGAAGACCCCATCGCTGAACGTCGTGACCCAATACCCGCCTTCCCTGTCCTTCATGAAATTGGTGCAATCGATCCGGGGAAAAAAACGGCTTACGGTATAATGCCCGCTCCTGAAATTCCTGAGGCGAAGGAGACCCTGATTTCGCGCACACAGCCACAGCGTAGTGTCGTTTTCGCAATAGACACAGTTGACATAATTGTTGAGGCTCAGATTGAGCCCCAGGTCGTGTGGGGAAAAAAGCGGGGTTAGCTGCGAGATACCGGCACAGTAGGCGGAATCATAGGTGAGAAAGACGATCGAGTGACTGTTGGGAACCAGACTGAGAAAGATCTGACGCGTAAGGGAAGGAACCTCGCGTTTGCAATTTGTTTGGAAGCCGAAGCGGGTCTCTTCCTGGCCGTTCCGGATCAGGAGGCTGCCTCCATTGACTGTCCGGCTGCTTGAAAAGTAGAAATTGGTCTTGTCCGGTGCCGTGGCGCGCATAAAGTTGAGCTGCCCTTCTACGACCTGAGGATGGAGATCATTGGTGAACTTCCACTTGCCGGAGCTGTCAGGCGACCGGTAATAACCCACCTGCTGTGCCGCAGCATAATTGGTGATAAGGAGTATGGAATCGGTGCGGCGATCTTCGCAGATCGCATTCACTCCCCGACAGCTGTCGAAACGAACAATGGAATCGCCATGCATCACCGCCGGAATGCCGACGAATGAGATCATCCAGATGTTGTCCCACCGGTCGAGATAGAGCTGGAGGATATCGTTGTCCGGAAGACCGTCCTTTTTTGTAAAGGTCCTGAAGCTGTGGCCGTCAAAGCGACAGACGCCCTGGTTGGTCGCGAACCAGATGAAACCTTTCCGGTCCTGAAGACAATGATAGACGATGGAGCCAGGAAGGCCATCTTTCACCGTGAACTGGCGATAAGCCAGCTCCTGCGCATGGCTGGTAATGGCGGAGAGGACGAAGCTAACAACGAAGAGCAGGCGATACATAGGTGAGCAAACTTCAGAATAAATCCCAATAGATCAAGTTTACAACTAAATGTTTTTTATTATTTCCCCCCTAAGTATAAATTCTTGAATAGCCGGCGTCAAAAAAAAATTTAACAACTCCTTTGTTTTTTCTGAAATTTTTTCTATAATTTTATTTCAGCATTCTCCTGCCTTACTGAAAGCGCCACCCGCTAACATCTTCTCTCCTGTTGAGTTTTTTCTTAATTATTTTACCTTAGTCTTAATCTACCAAAATGATCAACACCTGCATCTTGGGCAGCAAGCGTCTGCACGCCCCTCCGCTTTTTTTCCACCTCCCAACGCCATCCATTTTAAGCTTCCCTCATAGTTAACTAATTCGGCGATATGCTACACACAGCGGCCTTGTGCCTTGTGGCTGCGCTATGCGTGACCACACAGGGATCTTATTCCCAATCAGTCGACTCCGTCAGCGACAAAGTACTCGATTTTCCCTCTCATCTCTTCAGCAAGATCAGAAAGCGGACCGCGGATATCGACCATCAGTTGACACGACAGACTACCGCGTATCTTGAGAAAATGATGCGGCAGGAACAAAAGATGCAGCAAAAGCTTTACAAAGTAGATTCGAACGCCGCCCGGCAACTGTTTGCGCATACCCAGGATCAATATGCCGGTTACCTGCGCAAGCTGAGATCGGATACCGCCGTTACGCGGTCAACGCTCAGCGGCGTTTACCATCCTTATCTCGACTCCTTGCAGGGCTCCATGTCCTTTCTGCAAAATAACCCCCGGCTTAGCGGCAACCTGCCCCAGGTGCAGGCGGCTTCAGCACAATTGCAGACATTGGAATCCAAAATGCAGGTAGCCACCGACGCCCAAAACTTTATTCAACAGCGCAAACAGCAGCTTTCCAATTATATCTCCACTCATGTCAGCCTGCAGAACCTGATGAGCAAGCCGCTTGGCAGCCTCGAACGGCAGACCTACTACTACACGCAGCAGTTACGTCAGTATAAGGAAATGTGGGACAACCCCGACCGGTTGATCGATCAGGCCCTCAGCCTGCTCGACAAACTGCCTTCCTTTAATAATTTCATGCACGCCAACAGCCAACTGGCGGGTCTCTTCGGCGTTCCGGGCGGCGCAGCTTCGACGGCGAACGTGGCGGGACTGCAAACCCGTGATCAGGTATCACAGGTGATCCAGGACCAGGTCGCATCCGGAGGGCCCGGCGGAGCCGGCGCGCTGCAGTCGGATCTGGGTGCGGCACAAGGTCAGCTCGATACCTACAAAAGCAAGCTGGCCAGCCTCGGCGCCGGCAATGGCGGTATGGACATGCCCGCATTCAAGCCCAATGATCAGAAGACGAAGTCCTTCCTGAAAAGACTGCAAGTGGGATTCAATCTCCAATCGACGCATAACAGCTATTATCTTCCCATGACAACCGATCTGGGCCTCAGTCTCGCCTACCTGCTGGGACACGGCAACGATGTCGGGATCGGCGCCAGCTATAAGCTGGGATGGGGCAACGGTATCCGGGATATCGCTTTTTCCAGTCAGGGTGTCGGTCTCCGGTCCTTTGTCGATATAAAGGTCAAAGGCAGCTTTAGCGCCACCGGTGGATTCGAATACAACTATACGACGCCCCAGCCTGTCTTCCGCCAGTATCCCCGGCTTCGGGAATGGACAAAGAGCGGCCTGATCGGCGCAACCAAATCCATTTCGACAAAAATGCGGGCGGTGAAAAAGACGACCCTTAGCCTGCTTTGGGATTTTCTCAGCTATGAGCAGATCCCAAGAACTCAACCCTTCCTGTTTCGCGTCGGATATAGTTTCTAATTACTGAAGCCATTACTAATATCTCAAGTTAACCTATCATGAACATGCTCATTTCATCGCCCCTTCGAAAGGGCGCATACCTCAGAAACCTGGTCCTGCCGCTTATCCTTTCTTCGATTTCCTTAGCCGGCTTAAGCCAGGGGGATCCCGCTTCAACCGTTTTTCCCGTCTTTAGCACGACCAACATGCTTCCTACCTCACCCGAGGCCGCTATGCTTGGCCGCTTTGGCGATATCCCCATCGGCTACTATACCGGTACCGCCGATATTTCCATCCCCCTGTACACCATCAGGGAAGGCTCATTCGAGATCCCGATCGTGCTGCGCTATAATGGCTCCGGGATCAAGGTGGAGGACCAGGCCAGTAATGTCGGCCTCGGCTGGAACCTGGAGGCGGAAGGGTCGATCATCCAGGAGGTCCTCGGTGACGAAGACGCCAATGACGAGCTGGTGACGGCGGACCCCTCGGGTTATCAGATACTCAACTCATATGGCCGTATCCTCGGCGCTTATTCCGCCCGGAATGAAATGGGCTATAATGGTTGGGGTTGTGCCCCGCCCTATAACAACGTAGCCGACACGCGCGAAACGCTCAACCGTTTGCTGCTGGGCGACGGCCAGCCTGACATCTACAGCTTCAATTTCGCGGGCCATTCCGGCAAGTTCTATGTGAATCCGGAGACGCACCAGGTCATTCAGCTAAATCAAAAGGAGGTGATCACCTTTACGGGAAGCGGCGGGCCCGCAGGGACGTGGACCGCTACCACCATGGATGGAGACATCTTCTATTTCACCGCCCGGGAGACTGCCTCCACACAATTGGTTTTAGATCATACCGGCTATACCTATAAGCTGACCAGCATCTATCTGCATACCGGCCGGTGGGTCCAGTTCCAGTATGCGCCCGGTTATTATTCGTGGTTCATCTATTCGGAGACCTACCATACGATATATCCTTTCGGCCTGAACCCAACGGGGGACAGCTATTCGGCGGCGACGCCCCATTTCGACGTCTCGAAGCATAATACGCAAAACCTGACGCAGATCACCGGCAGCGACGTCACGGTCAACTTCAATTGGGAAGACCGGGCCGACCTCATCGGAGAAGCCGACATCGACACCATCCCGAACAATGGAACCACCAGCACGAAACGGCTCCGGTCCATCGATATCATCTCCTCCGTGAATGGCAACAAGATCAAAAGCTTCACCTTCTCTTATAGCTATTTCCCCTATTCCACCGTCGGCGGAGACTATGCCAATATCAACGATACCGCCTACGACAAGATCGGTCTTCGCCTCAGATTAGATTCGCTCACCGAAACCGGCTATCTGCCGGGCGGCGCTTCGGCATCCAATCCCCCCTATATCTTCGCTTATGACTCCAGTTCGGTACTGCCGCTGAAGACGTCCTTCGCGCGGGACTTCTGGGGATACTACAACGGCAAGAATAATACGGGGCTGATCCCAAACCTCGCTTTCTTCTATTACGATCAGGATCCGCTGTACACCGGCGTTCCTGAAAACCTGATGGATTCGACCTTCACATCCGACCGGTCACCCGACTCGCTAAAAATGATGGCCGGCATGTTGAAAAGGATCACGTATCCGACCGGAGGCTATAGCGAGTTCGACTATTCGCCAAACACTTTTGGCAACTACTATTATCCCGATGCCGCCAAGGAAGCGGCTACCCGAAGACAAAACTTCTGCCGCGATATGAACAACGGGCTCCCGTACGATACCCTCGTGCGCGCTTTCCAACTGGACCAAAAATGCCTCGTCCATTTCAATTGCCAGATAAGCGCCGGCAGCCCGTTACAGGGGCTTACCTTCAGCGATATGCAGCCTGCCTACATTACGCTGGAAAAGGGCAACAACGGCATATATACGACGCTGCAGACCTGGCAACTCCAGCAATCCGATACCTCCACCTTCCGGATCGACCAGGGCTCGGTCACGTGGACGCAGGACATTGTGCTCGATACGACCTCATCCGACTACTATGTCGTGACCGTTTCGCTCCCCAATTCCCTCGGTCCGCAGAATACCAGTTCGAACACCGCTTATGTGATGTGCACCTATACCTACTACGATACCGTCGACAACCCCCTGCAGCGAAGCCTGGGTGGCGGCGTCCGCATCAGCGACGTCCGCAACTATGCCGGTGACGGCAAACTGTCCACGCAAAAGATATTCCGGTACGTCAATAGCGATTCCAGCACCTCCGGTCTCCTTATGTCCCCATTGCAATATTTCCACCTCGACAGCATGAACTTCATCGCCCTGGTAAGTTGGAATGATAACCCGGCTACGGAGTATGGCGGCAAGGATATCTGGTCGATCTCCGGTGAGAGCATCGTTCCGTTTTCGGATGCGGCAACGGGAAATATCGTAGGTTACTCACGAGTGGAAGAGACCGAGGTAGACTCGCTGGGAAATAAAAATGGCGTTCACATCTACGAGTATAACAATACCCCCAGCCAAACGGAACCCCGCCTTCCCGACAACCCCCACCTGACCAATGGACTACAAAGCCGGGAGACGATCCTGAATGCGACCCTGGATACCCTCGCCGCCTCTACCTTCAACTATCAGGACATCCAGCCCATCTCCTTCAACGGGGTAAAGATCTTTAGCATCTATATGGGCGTGGACCCTTGCGATCTCCAGGCTTACCCCGATGGGTCGGGCTGGCAGTACGGCAATTTTCCGCTTATCCACAAATACCTGATCCTTTGGTATCCGCTGAACTCTCATTGGTATGTGCAGCAGCAAAAGACAAAAGAGTACTATGCCGGAGCCGGCAGGCTGATGGATACCACCTCCTATACGTATAACCGGATAGGACAGGTTTCGACGGAGACGTCCTATAATAGCAAGGGACAGAAATTTTCGGTCCAATCGACCTACCCCTATGACAGCCTGACCGGCATCGACGATGTCGTAGCCCTGATGCAAAGCAACAGTCTCTTTAACGACCTGCTCGTCCGGTCTACTTCCGTCAATGACACGATCACCGCCTCCATGCGATTTCATTATGATACGATCAACAATCGCATCCTCCAGACCTACATCGACCGGTCCTTTATTCCCAATCCTTATTTCACCGATATTACTTTTGACGACTATGGCCCTGACCAGAATATCCGCCAGTTCACTCAGCGCGGCTCGACCACGACGCTGATCTGGAATTACAGCTACAACGACGTCATTGCCCGGGTAGCCAACGCCCCCGATTCGGCGGTAGCCTACACCTCCTTCGAAGATGACGGATTAGGCGGGTTCAACCTCAATCCCGGCGGCACTATACTTAGTAATAATATTATCACCGGCTCCCATACCTACTCCGGCGGAGTCAACAAGACCGTTCCTTCCGGCAATTATACCGTCAGTTGCTGGGCCCAGGGCAATATCACGGTCAACGGTCAGACCGGTACGCAGGTCAGAAGCAGCCATCGCGACGGTACCTGGTATTACTATGAATGGAACCTCTCCAATGTCAGCAGCATTCAGGTGTCCGGAGACAACTATGACGAGGTGAGGCTTTACCCCGTGGGCGCGCAGATGACGACCTATACCTGGTCGCCGCTGGTCGGGATCACCAGCGAGTGCGATCCCAACAACAAGATCACCTATTACGAATATGACCCGCTGGGACGTCTCCTGAGGGTCAGGGATATGGATTATAATATCCTAAAGCAATACGACTATCGATATCAAATATCTCATCAATGATAAAAATATTCAACATGGCTCTTCACATCACCAGCCACGGCTTCGGACGGCTGTCCGCGCCATTGCCGTCCGCACTATGGCTTTCCGCAATGCTGCTCTCTGCTTCCGGCATTCATGCCCAGGTCGCTCCGCCCGCGGCCTATCCATCGACGATGAAGCTCAACTATGTCCGCGAGTGGGACGCCAGGGCGCCCATCCAGGACTCGGCGACGCTGGTCGCACGGCCCGTGTCGGATGTAGGACATACGACGCAATACCTGGATGGTCTCGGCCGGCCGGTCCAGACGGTCTTGTGGCAGGTCAGCCCTGCCGGCAAAGATCAGGTCACCTCGATGGTCTATGACCCCTATGGCCGGGAGCAGTATAGCTATCTGCCTTTCGTCTCCAACGTGGCGGGCGCCGGTGATGTGGATAATGATGGTAATTTCAAGCCGGACGCTTTTCAGCAGCAGGCGGCCTTTTCGGCTGGCCAGTATCCGGGCGAATCGTGGTTCTATAGCCAGGTCGCATACGAAGCGTCGCCACTCAACCGCGTGCTTACTACCTTGTCGGCCGGGAACAACTGGGTAGGTTCCGGTCGCGGCGCCGCCAACCAATACCTTGTCAATACGGCCGCCGATAGCGTACAGATCTGGAATATCGCTCTGACGCCCGGTAGCCTTCCGACCGACGCCGGTACCTATGGCGATGGCCAGCTTTATAAGAATGTCACCACGGATGAACAGAATCACCAGGTTATTCAGTACAAAGACAAGGACGGACATATCGTGCTCAAGAAGACGCAACTGACCGATGGCGCCGGCAGCGGGCACTCCGGCTGGCTTTGCATTTACTCTGTCTATGACGTGATCGGGAATTTGCGGTTCGTCATTACGCCCCGTGCCGTTGACTGGCTGATGTCCGCAGGATGGGCCCTCAGCCAGGACATTGCTGACGGCCTTTGTTACCGTTACGAATACGATCTTCGCAACCGGTTGATCGTAAAGAAGCTGCCTGGCGTCGCCGAGCAATGGACCGTTTACGACTCCCGCGACCGGCAGGTGCTGAGCCAGGATGGCAACATGCGGAGCCAGGGCAAATGGCTTTTTTCCAAATATGACGGTCTCAACCGCCAGATCCTGTCGGGCTTCTATACCGATAGCGCCCATAACACCCAGCAGGGCATGCAGTCGTACCTGAACGCCCTGAACATGGGCCTGTATGAGCTGCCGGGTACGAACCACTACCTCTACACGTTCAATCTTTCTTTCCCGGTCAATACTATGGCGGACATCCTGTGGATAAAATATTACGACGACTACCAATGGGCGCCCAACTATGGCGAACCGGGCATTTTGGACAACAGCTATAGCTCGCAGTTCCTGACCCCCAGCAATACCGTATATCCCTATCCGCAGCCACAGGTGGCTTTGAGCGTCGTGCGGGGGCAGTTGACCGGTGTCTGGGACGCTACTTATCCCGGACCATTGAGCCGCTTCTTTTACGATGATCATGGCCGGCTGCTGCAGACAAAGTATTTTAACCCGACCACAGGCGCCGACGTGACGACGACCCAGTACGACTTTACCGGTCAGCCTGTGCGCACGTATGTCAAACAGAATAAGGGCAACCCTAACCCACAGACCCATTATATCATGACCAAGACCGACTATGATGCCGTGGGCCGTCTGGTCCATATCTGGAAGAATATCGATAGCGCTACGGGCGATCAGCTGATCAGTATCCATCATTATAACGAGCTGGGTCAGTTGCAGTCCAAGGACCTGGGCAACTATCTGGATAGCATGGTCTATGATTACAATATTCGCGGCTGGCTGACCGGTATCAACAAAAATGCGCTGCCCGGAACCGCCAACCACTGGTTCGGTGTAGAGATCGGCTATGACAAACCCTCCGTGCTTGGGATAAGCTTCGGAACGCCGCAATACAGCGGTAACCTGGCCGGTATAATCTGGCGAAGCGCCGGCGATAACGTTAACCGGCAGTATGCGTACACGTATGACGATTTCGGGCGCTTGCAGACCGCCGGATATCAGGACAACTCCACCGGCACCTGGGGAACGGCGGGGATGGATTATACGACTCAAAACGCGTACGACCTGAATGGCAACATTACCTCGATGGACCAGAAGGGGTGGAAGATAGGCAGTCCGGCCGCCAACATCGATCAACTGGCCTATACCTATGTTCCCAATAGCGACCGGATCAAGGTAGTAACGGACTCTGCCAACGATCCCAACTCGACGCTGGGCGACTTTCATTATAACCCTTCTTCCAAGGATACGATGGACTATACCTATGACGCCAACGGGAATATAACCTCGGACCGGAACAAGAACATTATGTCCATCACCTACAATTATCTGAATCAGCCCACCCTGTTCATGTATAACAATTACAACTACGTCGGTTTCGAGTACGACAACTTCGGCAACAAATACGAGAAATACGCGGTGGATAATAATGTCAGTCCTTCCCGGACCGTCGTTACCAAGTACATGACAGGTGGCGTCGAATACTACAACGACACGCTGGAGCTCATCAGTACCGAAGATGGCCGGGCGCGGTGGGCGTTTCATCAATATACCAACGGCGACTCGGCCTATGGCATCGAATATGATTTCTTCGAGCGGGACCACCTCCGCAATACGCGCGTTGTATTGACCCAGGAAAAGGATACCGCCCAATATATCGCCACGTTGGAAGCGGCATCGCGGGCAAAAGAAGATCAGCTGTTTTACGGCCTCGATTCCACGGTCGTGGCGCGCACGTCGGCATCGGGGTATCCCGATGACGTCACCGTCAGCAATCCCAACGACAGCGTGGCCAGGGTAAACGGCAACGGCCCGAGGCAGGGACCATCGATCATCCTTAAGGTCATGAGCGGTGACCGGATCGATATCGGGGTGCAATACTATTATAACAGCAACAGCAATCCGGCGTCTCCTATCCCGCTGAATCCCGCCGATATTATCAATGTACTGGCCACGGGCATGTCCACATTATCTTCCTCCGCTGACGCCGCCTTCAGCACCCTCAGCAACCCGGGTACCAGCCCTTTGGTCGGCGCTTTGCTCTCCGGTATCAACAATCAGTCGGGCGGCGACCCCGGCAAGCCGCAGGCATTCCTGAACTGGATCTTTCTCGATAATCAGTTCCATTATATCGGCAACAATAACCAAAGCGGCGCCCTGCAGGTCGGGCCGGCAGGAACGCAGACCGGTGGTCAGTTGCAATCGCCGCTGGCGATGACCGGCATCAACGTCAGTAAGAACGGCTATGTGTATATCTATGTCAGCAATACGACCCCGGGATGGGATGTATATTTTGACAACCTGAGCGTCACCCATTACACCGGCGCCATGTTGGAAGACAACCACTATTATCCTTTTGGCCTGACGATGGCCGGCATCAGCGACAAAGCGCTCAAGGACCGGTATGCGGTCAACAAATTTCGTTTTACCGGCCGGGAACTGAACAGCCGGGAGTTTCATGACGGGACAGGTCTCGATCTCTATGATATGGGCACGCGCTTTCAGGATCCCCAGTTGGGCCGGTTCATCCAGCCGGACCCGCTGTCGGCAAAGTACGAGCACAACAGCCCCTATGCCTATGCGGAGAACAAAGTGACGCAGGGTATCGATCTGGAAGGGCTCGAACTGTTGCCGCTGAACAGCTCCTGGTTTAAGGAATATGTCGACGCCTCCTCTACGGACCATTATGGTAGGATGCTCTATAAACCCTATGTGGACATAGTCGCCAAAAATGTACCTGATGTATTCAAGGATGAGCTGGATAAGCCCCTCTTCTCCGCGGCCAGCGTTAACATCGGACCCGACGGCGTGATCGTGACGGGAAACGAGAACCGGCAAATGCTGTTGCCCGGCAACCGGCTTCCCAGGAACCCGGAATGGGGTTTGGAGCCTGATATGGAATATACCGACGGTACGGGAGGTGCGCGGATGGCGCCGGGCGACTATGAAGATAACAAAGCCTATGCCGAGCAGGCGAAGAGCGCCGGCGAAGCCCTACAGGAAGGGTATAAGTATTACGATCTCTTCGCCAATAAAATACCCCTCTGGAAAGCTTATCGCGGCCTCTGGGAGCAAGGCCGGGCCTTTAATACCGCCGCGCATCTGGTCGGCCCGATGGCAATGGGGTTGATGAAAACCACCACCGAAAAAGATCGTAGCGACCTGATCAATTTCATCACTGACGGCTCGACGCCGAGCTTTCAACTCGGGAACAAAGAATCCATCCAGCATACGGTTGATGTAATGAAGGCAGGCATCGATATCATGCAGGCCAATGGCATAACGATCGATCCGTCGCTACTGCAAACTCTCGATATGCTGAATGTTCTTGTTCAACAGCAGCAGAAACGTAACAATGCCAGGAACAATTGAGATCGACCGGAAGGAAGCGACGATAGCTTACTTCTGAATTAGTGGAACTTCGCCACGACCCCTAATTGAAGGATGGTGATATCGTCGCCGGCTTCTGCATTGAAGCCGAACCCCGGGGTCAAAAAATAAGACGCCCCTCCAAAAATGCCGGCTAATAAATGCGCGGAACGCGTGGTTTTATCCACTGGGTCGCCGTAATGGAAACGATCGGCTCCAAACCCGCTCGACAAGCCGCCATAAAGATCCAACCCTCGCGCCAACCAGCCATAATGCCAGGCGCCGCGTGCAAGCAGGAATATCCTGCTGGTATTTTCCGAAGACCCCTCCCACGACCCGTTCGAAAAAGACCCGCCGGTAGACAATCCAAGTGTGATGACACCTCTGCCCAAACTGGCGACTCCCCAGTTGACGGCGGCCTTGACTCCGAATGGCACTCCAATGCTGCCGTTATAAGGTACGCCGAACCCGGCGCCCGCATTGATAGAAACCGATCCGACGTCAATTGGGCTGATAGGCGGACGAAAATCGGCTTGCGCGTTTGACATCGTAGCCGAACCACAAATCATCGCGCTCACCACGATGGACAACAGCGCTATTTTGTTCATAATTATTTCCCATTATCGACGGGATGATCGCTGGTTATTTACTCTGGTCCCTCAATGCTTTGATCTCATTATGGACGCTTTTCAATTCCTCTTTTTCCTGCAGAACGAGCGTATTGAGGTATTCCGGTAAATGCTCGCCGCTAAGGGCCGTCTCATATGCCTTTTGTATGGCGTCTTCGCCGAATTCGCAGCTGGCTAATATGGCATGCCTGCTATGCCCGGTGAAAGTCGCCTTGACTTCCAGCCAGGCCCGGTGAATAGATCCGCTTCCGGAAGATCCCAGGGGAATGTCGGCGCCAAGGGTCTGCAATTCTGTACCCAGCCGCACCCGGATGGCCCGGCTTTGGTCGATGGCTTTCAGGAAAATCATGCGCAGATCCGAATCTTCGGGTTTCAGGTCCTTCAACGCCTTTTCGTACCCGGCAATCCGGTCATTATTGATCTTTATGAGATCTTCCAATACACCTGCGGTCTCTTTAGATGTTATCGCTTCCATGAGATTTTTTTTTATTGTAGGTAAAAAATCGTGCCAGCCGATAAAATGACCTCCTGGCCGTTAATTCCGATAGAGCCGCTGGCATTTTGTGCAAAAAAAAGCCCGCCGCTTCCTCTTTCCGAGGTGCTTCACCTTCACAAATGGGATATGATCGCGCGGGCAAATGCTTTTCGCGTGGGCAAGCCAGTGCTTTCTCAGCTCGAAGGCTTTTTTCCATTTCAGGAAATCGAAACTGTAATTACGGGCCTCTTTGATTAGCTCCGACAACTTCCGCGGCGGGAGCGCCCCGACCCTGCTTTCAGGATGGACGCGTATCCGGAATAACACTTCGTTCTTAATGATATTGCCAACCCCCGCGAAGATGTCCTGATCGAGCAGGGCGTCGGCAACCAATTCCTCCGGGCAGGCCTTCAGCTTTTTTCGGGCCTTTCTGGCGTCCCAGGCAGGGCTCATCACGTCGGCGCTCCAGTCGTATTGAGAATCGATATCCGCGGGCAGGATTTTTACCGAGCAGGCGTATAAGTACAAGTCGCCGGTTTTGAATTTCAAGTGTAGCCGTGGCGAGGGCTTGGTCTTTTCATCGATGCTGTAGGATCCGAATAAGAGGAAGTGAATCCGGATCGTCCGGTCGGGCAGGACAATCAGGAAATGCTTTCCCCAGCTCCTGAAGGCCGTTATTTTGTTCCCGGTAATGCCGGCAAGGTCAACCTTCGTATTGCCGTCTATCCCCAATATCTTTTTACCGCAAAATTTCTGGACTTGTTCTTTCAATATGACGATCGACGGACCTTCGGGCATACCACCACGGATGCAAAAAAAGAACCACAAAAAAAAGGTGCGCCGGTCGGCACACCTCAACCTTATTCACTACTACGCCTAGCGTTTGCCACCCGTATTACCTTGGTTGCTTCCGGATTTTTGCTCACCCTGGCTGTTCCCCTTATCCTGGCCGGTTGACCGCTGGCCGTAACCGGACTGATTTTCCTTGTCGTCACTATTAGCCTTGTCCTGGTCGCTATCCATGCCCGTTTGGCCGCGCTGGGAGGTGACAGAACCCTGACCGGCGTCCTTATGACGATTGTCGTCTTGTTCGTCCTCGCCTTGTTGGGAACCATAAGTGGACGAAGACCCATAAGCCTTGTCCTTGGAGGAAGCCTCCTGATTCTGCCAATTGCCTTGCTGACCTTGGGATGTTCCCTGCTGATTTTGGGGGTTGGCTTGCTGACTTTGGGATCCTCCCTGCTGACCTTGGGATGTTCCCTGCTGATTTTGGGGGTTGGCTTGCTGATTTTGGGAAGTCCCCTGCTGATTTTGACCGTCTTCCGGCTTTTTCATTTGCTGGGTTTCGGGTGACTGGGTGCCCTGTTTGTTCTGTTCCATAATCGTTCAATCGTTTTAAATGTTAAGAATTATAGTACTAACGCTAAAGAAGTACCCATGCAAAAAGCTGGCCACCGGTAACACTTATGCTATCAACGACGCATTAACAGCCACCAATGACGTAACCGGCCGATCCATCGGCCAGCCGCCTCATTCGGCCGCAAGACACCCACTACATACAACTTCAAACGGTGACAGACACCCGGGCCGGAATGACCTGTATCCGCAATGCGCAGCCTAATTTCACGGTGTGATCTGAATTAACCGATCCCCAACAACGCTCCAATTCTATCAACTACAATAAGATGAATATCCACAGTCTGCTCTTGACCATCGCCCTGTCATGTCCATTGTTATCCGTCGCCCAAAAGGTGACCAAAGACATCCGGCCCGATAGCCACCAGGTCTGGCTCGTCACCGACGACGTCAACCTCAACTTCCGCGTCATCCAATTGGGGGCCGTCTATGCCCATTTCCGGACGGAAGGCCCTGATATATTTCTCTATCTGACCGGCGCCGGTCAGCTGAGTCCCCGCGACTATGCTTATTTCGTTACGGACGGCGATACCGTGACGATCTATTCGACAGGTACCCAGCCCGGCGGCTGGAACGGCAATAATCCCTATCATGAATACAAGATCACAAGGGACGCATTGACTTACCTGTCCCTGCATCCATTGAAAACCGTTGTGATCAGCCATTACGGCGGTTGGGATTCGGTCGACATCCCCGTAAAGGATAAGAGCAGGTTTCAGCCTTACTGCGCCGCTGTCCTAAAAAACTTGCCTTAGGGCGAACGCCTTGTCGCCCAATGGTACCAGGCGCAGTAGCTCATCGTTCGCCGGCAGATCGATCGTCAGCCATACGGAATGCTGCGTATCGCTTTGCTCCCGGCTGAAGTGGTGGCGGCCAGGATAAAGCAACTGCAGCCGGCGCCGGATGTTGGCGATCCCTATCCCGTCCGGAGTACCCGCTTTGGCGGGACAGACGGCGCTATTGACCACGCGGAAAAAAAGCTGTCGCTCGTCGACCGTCAGCCGGATATCGATCCAGACTTTCCCAAGCTGCTCGGATGCGCCGTGCTTGAAAGCATTCTCTATGAGCGGCTGAAACAGCATCGGGACGACCGTCTGATGATCAAGGTCACCGGAGATGTCCATCGTCATGTGCAGCCGGTTGCCGTAACGTTCCTTCTCCAGCTCGATATAATCGCGGCAAAAGTCGATCTCCTGCCGCAACGGCACCTCGGCCGAATGTCCTTGCCTGGTAACATGATCCAGTATAGCGGTGAGTTGCAGCAGCATGGCAGGCGCCCGCTCCGACTTCTTCAGGATCAGGGTATAGAGGTTGTTGAGCGTATTGAAGAGGAAATGAGGATTGAGTTGAGCCTTTAACAGCTTTAGCTCCGCCTCGGTCGTCTGTTGCTTCAGTTGCATCTTCTCCAGCATTTCGACGCGCCAGAATTTATGCATGCGGAGGAAGACGGCGAAGCCCGCGATGACCTCGCAGACGATCATGGGGTAGATATCGAAAAATGCCGGTAGCGCCTGCCGGATGGTCGGTCTCGGTCCCGGCGGCCAGCAATAAGGGTACGCCATGTAGATATGCGAGAGGAAAGCCAGGGGAATGGTCAGGATCGTCCATGACGCCAATGCAATAAAAAAGGCCCGATACCTTGAACGAAGCAGAAAGCGCTCCACGATCCAGTACAGGATGACATAGGTATTCAGCATGGTATAGGGCATCCATCGGATTGCCAGGGCCAGCCCCGCGTCCGGATTGGGTTCCATGTCAAGATCGACGAGCGAATAGCCGGCGAGGTATATCAGCCAGAAAAGCAGGTGCCGCAGGAGCCGGCGGCGCCAGGCATTACTGTTGAGGAGCTCTAACGATGGTGGCAAAGCTGGATGTTTTATAAGTTAATAATCGAATACGGCATATTGGAACAACGACGAAGCGGGCTCAGGGCCGGCCGCGGCCGGATCGGCGGAAACGCCCGAACCAAGCTCCAGCGTAAGTGTCAGGATGTTATCGTCCTCTCTTTCCTTCCGGCTTAACCAATGGCGGCCGCTATACAATAGTTCCAGCCGCTCGTAATATCCGGGCATGCCGCTGTCATCCTGGCCGGCAGGGCGCAAGGCCGTCGCCGGAGCCGTACCATCGATGACCCGAAGCAGTAATTGGTCGCCTTCCATGGAGAATTCAAATGCCATCCAGCCCTGCGTTTTTTGTATTCCTGCCTGCTCGGGAAAAGCGCTTCCGATAAGCGGAAGCAAGGCCAGCGGAGCGATACGTTTACCCGCAAAGGATCCGAACACGTCCACCGAGATCTCCAGCCAATGGCTGTGCCGTTCCGCTTCGAGAGCGATATATTCCTTGCAGATCGCTATTTCTCTTTCAAGCGGTACTTCCTCCGTCTCCCGGCATTCGTACAGGATATAGCTGAGGATGGCGGATAGCCGCATGAGCAATTGCGGCGCTTTATCCGACCCCGCGCTCATGAGCCGGTGAAGGTGGGTAAGCGTATTTTTCAGGAATTGCGGCTGCAATTGCGCCTTGAGCAGCTCGAGCTCGGCCCGGGTCTTTTCCTGGCTGATCTGTAGCTTCATCCAAACCTCGGCGCGCCAGAATTTGTACGTCCTGATGAATACCCCAATGCCTGCCATCATATTGACGATCGCGAACTGGACCGGATCGAGAATAGTCGCCATCACGTGCCAGAAGTCGGTGACGTGGTCATACGGCGCCACGGCCAGGAAGCGGTATACCACCAGTTCGCCCCAATAATAATCCAATGTGAGGCATGCAAAAAGTGCGATGCAATACCGGATAAAAAAAGGCCAATAGGCTGAAAGCATCAAATACCGCGGCAGCAGCCGGTACACGGCAAAATAGACGAACATTGCATTGAACGGTAGAAATCCCAATGCCGCGGCATACACGGAAGGATCGGGCCCCTGATACAACATGATCCGGAACAGCCGAAAATAGATCAGCCAAAACAGCAAATGCCTGGCCACGCGGTATCCCCACGCCTTACTGTACACCAGACGATCCATGAACGCACGCATAGGCTTATTTTTCTGCGGTCTTTCTTATCCGCGATAAATTTTCTTTATACAAGCGCCCTACCGGCAGGACGCAGTCGCCGATCTTCACCTGCGCCGCACCGATTGACGTAACTTTATCCGCCGTCACCAGAAAGGAGCGATGGATACGGACAAACCGATGACGGTTGAGCTTTTCTTCCAGTGAACTGATGGTTTCCCTGACCAGCACTTTTTTCCCGTTCGTAAGGTAGAACTGCGCGTACTCCCGCCGGCTTTCTACGTATAACAACTCTTCCAGCAGGATCTTCACCAACTCCCGGTCTACCCGGAAATACAAAAAGGATGGCGCCGCCTCTTCGGCCGGTTCCTCCTGCTGCGAAGGCAAAAGCCGCTCGAGCTTATGGATGGCCTTCATGAACCTGGAAAAAGAAAGCGGCTTGAGCAGATAGTCGACGATATCGAGCTCAAATCCTTCGAACGCATATTCGCGGTAGGCGGTGACCAAAATGACTTTTGGCGGATCCAAAAGGCTGCGAAGGAAGTCGGTGCCCGGAAGCTGGGGCATCTTGATGTCCAGGAACAGCAGGTCTACCTGCTGATGACGTAATACCCGGGAGGCCTCCACGGCGCTGGCGCATGTAGCGACAACGGTCAACTGCGGCACCTGGGCGCAGTAGGAGGCTATCAGCTCCACGGCAAGCGGCTCATCATCAATTATCACGCAGCGTAACGGCATAGGGTCTGTTTACTCTTACAAGTTAAGCAATTTCGGGCCCCGGGAAAGGGAATGCCACCAACGACCTTTTTTGGCTACGAACGACCGCCTCCCGCCGTATGGCGGCCCGCCAGGCCGTTGATTGCATAGCTGAAAAAGGGGTGGTTTTTCTTACCATCTTTGGCGGCAGTCTTCTTAAATCGAACATATGCGCACGCTGCTATTACTTCTCCTCGCGCCTTTCGGCGCATTCGCTCAGTCGACGCCTTACTATCTTGCCGGGGGACTGAACGATTTTTCCGACCAGATGATCCGCGGATCCAACCCGGTCTATGTCACGCTGTTCAGTAACGATTCGCTGATCATTTCGACCAGCGGCGACGCGTTTGAACATTCCTCGGCCTACCGGCGTTCCCCCGGCGAAGGATTCCTTCGGCGGACCCGGCAATGGGGTACTTCCCTACCCAACTTTGTTTTCCTTTATGAAAAGGCGATCTTCCTTATCGAAGAAGGCGGAAGCTATCTCGTTTTCCTCAAAGACCAGGACGCCGCCAACGGGACGCTGGCAGCCGACGACAAGAGTTTTTTGCTTCACATGAAGGATAGCCTCCGCTCGGTTGTCGTTGGGATCAACACCCGTCAGCGGTCGGCAGCGAATTTAGGCGCGGAAGCGCGGAACAAGGCGATCGTTACTGCCTACATCCGCGGGCTTCATTCCAGGCGCGACGACCCTACCCTTGCCGGTGCGATCAAAAAATGGTCGGGAAATACCACGACTACGGTGTATATCGTCGATGCTGATTATTATATCACGCGCAATTACCGTGGCGAGGTGCTCAATAAGAACATTCCGGCTCTCATCAAATACCGCCTCAATGGAAAGTGTTATGTGCAGTGGCGGGCATTTGGCTATGAAGCATTGGGGGGCGGCACGTTCGGCAAAGACCTGTATACGTATAATAAGAACGACTATTTTATCCAGGCAACGGGTGCTGGCGGCTCGCTGCGCCTCGAACCCGGCATCGCTTACGAAATAGACTGCGAATGACCATGCATGAACGGCCGGCCATCGATCCCGTAGAAGCCTTCCTCGACGCCGCGGACGAAGTGCTGAACAGCAATACGTTTTTAGTGGAGGTGCCGCCGGCGTCGGGTGATCTCATTGCGGATGTCACGGACTTCATTCGTTCCGGCCGGCTGCTACAGGCGCTGCTTGCCGCCGATAAAGCAAGGGGGTGGTACAACCTGCATCGTTTTACGGCCGGCGGCGAACTGGCCCCCATCCCCGGCAGCCTTGCCAAAGCCGATTTCAGCTTGGTAAGCCGGACAAGTCATTGCAGCACGGGTGAATATTTGCAAGCCATGCTTCGCGGCGACTCCATTTTTGGAAATTTTACCAGTTTTTACCGCTGCGAAAAAAGTCCCGAAGAGGCGCGCCAGCTGACCCAAAAGCTGTTGGAACACCTTTTTGCGAGGTCCGAGCCCAGCCTTCATCTCTTCGAAGCCGACTTCCTCCAGGGCGTTTCCGCCGGGATCGATGAAGCCTGCTATTTTGAAGGAAAAGGCTGCGACAACGCCGCCCTGCTCACCGGGGCATCGGTGGCCTACCTGCTATTGACCAATGGCATGCCGTGATCACTCACAAACGATATTCCGGCTGTCGAACCATGTCGCGGCCTCTTCCCCGGTCTTGCCTCCATAATTGATGCAGATCTCCTGCCCGGCCGGAATGTCTTCTTCCGCATAAAAGAGCATCGACCCGTTCCCCATGTCGACGTAATAGACGGCATTCGCCTGCCGCGCATGGTTGTAGAGCGAGCCAAAACCAAGGACCAGAGCGCATTCCCGAGCCGCTTTGTCCAGTTCGAAGGTATAGTTCGCCAGAAGGGTCCCGCCGACATATCCGTAGTCATTCCCTGAAAGCGTAATAAAGGGACAAGCCTCTATCACCTCGCCTTTCGGAATGAAGCGTGATGTGAAGACGCCGCGCCCTTTTTTGGGCGTAGCGCCGACGTAAAGATGGCTGCTGTCGATGCGGCATGCGAAGGTCTCTTCGAAACGTTCCCGGGGCGACGCAAGTATGGGAGACTGGTCATCCGGAGTACCGTTATAATTGATCGTAATTTCCTCCGCAGCCTTGATGTCCCGGTGGGCGCGCAGGATAACCTGCCCTTTTTCCAGGATGATCCTGCAGGCGGCATTTGCCGCGCCCGAATGACCATACAGAGAGGTATAGCCAAGCCCGATCGCCAGGTCGTCACAGTTGGACGCGATAAAATAATACCCGTACAGCGAAGTAGCCATCAGGGCTTCCTTTTGATCGGCCGCGATCCGTACCAGCGGCGCTCTCTCGATGACCTCGCCGCGACGGAAACGCCGGATAGCAAAGATCCGCCGCCCATATTGGGGACATTGCCACAGTTCGATGCCGGCCGCACCCGAAAGGCGGCGTTTGCGTAAAAACGACAACATACCTAGCGATGGGTTGTCCGCGGCGCCGGTGCCTTATGCACCGCCGCGCTTTTGAGCTGTGCAGGAGCTTTGTCGGCCGCAGCTTTGGCTGGCGCTTTCGTTTTGTAAGTCGCGGGCGCGGGCTTCCCCTTTTGTTGCAGCGCGCCGTTTTCCGAATGGTTCAACAGATTCTTGATGATCGCCGGTCGCGCCGACGTTTCCTTTTTAGCGGGAACCGATGCATGCGCCTTAAGCCCGAGCGCAACGAGGATGGACCCCAGGAACGTGAATGCTTTTTTCATAAAAGAATTTTGTGTCGGCGCTAAAATAGCGTGTAGCCGGGACATCGGCGTGATCCTGCTACCAACAACGATTTTTATGGACAAACAGCAACAATTGTAGTATGTAGCTCTCCGGCTCCGCTTGTTGCTTTCTCTCCGAAACCGCATTGTTTTATGGGATATTGCCGGCCTAAACTTTTTACCATGCAACATTCAACGCCACTGCGATTTTTCAAACCGGGTCTCTTCTTTCTTCTATTCTTTATCGGCTGCACCAAACAAGGTCCGCAAGGCCCTGCCGGGGCACAGGGTCCGCAAGGTCAGCAGGGACAGCAGGGAGCCCAGGGCGTTGCTCCAACGCCAACCATTGTCGGTTACTGGACCGGGGCATGGAGCTACGACCTGTCGAGCTTCCCGACAAATCCATACAACTTTTTATTCAGGAGTGACGGAACGGTGAAAATTTATGAGAATTTTGATACCGCAGCCAGCTCGCTTTACGAAGGAACCTATGCAGTACATGGCGATACGGTAAGCGGCATCTATAGGGGGTCGTTTACATTCGTTGCAGTCGTCGACTCGGACTATACCTTTATGCAAGGCTTTTGGGGGAACACTACGGATCAGAAAATCGGGCTGTTCTTTACAGCGAAATAAAATTCCCTCCAAAGCATACACCATGCGCTATTTTCTCCTACCTATCTTTATTTGCCTTATAGCTTCCGAAGGCCGGGCGCAGTGGGACATTGGCCTTGAGGGCGGCGCCGCTCTCAACACGCTTCAAACGAATATCGCCAACCGTCCCCAACAACAGCTGCGGCCGGGATTTGGCCTCTGTATCCAGGTCCCTTTAAGCTACACTATTCCCTTCGCAAAGGACAAGGGCGCCGGCGCCAATTTCGGTTTGTCCCTCCAGACCGGGTTTATGTTTTTACAGAAGGGCTACATGCTCGACAGGACCGATACACTGCAATCATTGAACCAACAAAATAGGAATAGCTACGTACAAATGCCTCTTTATGCTTTGTTCGTCTTCAACCGGAAGTCTTTTAGCTTCCAATTAGGTGGCGGCATTTATATCGGCTACTGGGTAGGCGGCCATGTAAAGGGCGGCATGCCCAATATATTCAACACCGCGCTACCCTACCCCGGGACCTATAGCTACAGCGAGCCATATGTCTTCGACGACCGTAGGGACGATCGCTGGGAAGACGGCTGGGCCCTTAAGACGCGGTTTGTCGCAAAGCTACAGCGGTCCACGGCCGTATTCCTCGCCGCTCAGTTCTTCCAATCCATTACCGATCAGCAAAAAGTCTATATGCAACAACAAATACCACGTTATAACGGCACCTGGACCGCTTCAGTAGGAATCCAAAAGGAATTACCATGGTAAAGCGAATCCCACGTCAGATCCCGATCCTGACCGTTTTAATTTTCGCCCTTCTGTCGTTCGGCTGCAGAAAAGGCATCCAGGGGACGCTGCCGCCGGATCAGTATCCGGCCAGTAGCTTTTCAGCAGTATTTGACGCCTTTTGGTCAGGCATGAATACAAACTATGTATTCTGGAGCATCGACACCACTAACTGGGATCGCGTGCACGATGAATATGCACCTAAATTTTCCCGCCTCGATATCAATAACCCCGTACATGTTGATTCGGCCTTTTCTTATTTTCGGCAAATTACCAACGGGCTGATCGACGGTCACTACCGATTAACGTTCACCTTGCCCCAATTGGCCGACAGCTTTTTGCAGCCTTCAGCAGTAAAACGTTACCGGGTGCCGCCGCTTCCATTCAGTTTCTTTTCCAAGACGATTACCCAACGGTATTTTTCAAGATACTGGTGGGCTACGACCCCCTTTCAAAGCGTCGTCGCCGGAAAGCCGGACACACTCAGCCAGGGTATTGTCGCCGGGTTGATAGATCCGCAAATCGTCTATCTGCATCTCGATGCATTTTATTTGTCGGACCTGTTGGGCCATCGGGGATTTGAAATTCTGGACACCCCCTGGAACCAATTTCTTTCTCTTTTGCACGGTAACAATGTGAAAGGATTGATCCTCGACTTGCGCAGCAATCCCGGCGGCCTGCTCGCCGATCTGAATCTCGTGGCGGGGCAACTGATCGACTCCCCGCTGCACTTCGCGGACACCCGGGAAAAAAGCGGAAACGGCCGGCTCGACTACACCCCTTGGGCGCCGGCCATCGCAACTCCTCAAAGCGCCGTTTCCTATTCCCAGCCCATCGTAATTCTAACCGACCAGAACTCCCAAAGCATGGCCGAAATGACGACCATGGCCCTGAAATGCCTTCCCCAAACCTGGATCATCCGCGATACCACATGGGGCGCCACCGGCCCGCTCAACACCGATGTGGGACTGTATGGCGGCGGACAGTTCTCCTTTGCCGCATTCGGGTATGTCTACACGTCATCCGCCGAATACCGGTACCGCGATGGTAAATTCTATGAAGGCAAGGGCTTCCCGCCCGACCAGTATGTACCCGTTCAGCCGGCCGCCATCAGTACCGGTAGCGATCCGCAGCTGGAAGCTGCAATTACTTACTTGAATCATTGAAGAGTTGACTTTCTGTCGGCGAAAGACGCTGTTCATAGCATTTGACACGCCAACAACAAACAAGCGATTACTTTTAATAAAAAAACATGAAAAAGCTTTTTATTCTAATCGGAACGGCGATGATTTTTACGGGCCTCGAAGCCAAAGCCCAAAGTCCGCAGCAACCTGTCAAAAAACAAACGACTAAACCGGTCAAGGGAACTCCACCAAAAACAGATGCTGTTGAAATCTTTCTGCCGATTGACGGCGTACCAGACGAGAGTTCCAAAGCCCCCCAAAAACCAAAACCCACCGCTATTCAACGTTCCAATGCCCCAACCGGGCCCCAGGTTGCTCCTCGTTCTACACCGTCCCCCGCCCCGCAGCCGGTAGCGCCTCGACGTGCCGGTCCAAAGCATTGATTACATCTTTGGATGAGCGCCGGGCAATTGTTTGTCATCCGTGAGCCAAACAGAGAGGAAAGAAAGCGGTAGTTCCTGACAGAAAGTGATAGAAAATGGTGAATTACCGGTACACTAACTATGTGAATCGATATTGTTGATGTCAACTTTTCTTTGGCGTTGGCAATGGAAGTGGAGTACCCGCCCATTTGGTTTCTCTCCGAGGTAAGAAATAGCCTTTAATCATATTAGGATTGCGAATTGCAATCTGGATATGTGTATTTTCCCTGAATCCTGCGCCAGTATATAACGCGCCGCCTTCTGGGAACAACGCCCGAACTGAGTCGAAAGGCGCAAGGCCTTCCTTATTGAAAAACTCATGCACCCTTTTTATTACAGCACAATCAAGGCGTCTTATTACATGATCTTTTGAATACGGCTCGGAAGACATATTTGAATTGACAGGCATTTCTTTTCCCTGGGATTCAAATGAATCTTTATAAATACTGTAAACCGTCTTGACAATATCCAGCGATTTTTTGTCTGTGAGATCAAGGCAATTGCCCAAACTGAATACCGCACCCAAAACCGCCGGTCTTTTAATCTTCAAATTGCCCGGAGGATGATTCGCATAATACCAAGCGCGCTCGTAATTATTTTGCCAGAAATATCTCCCGTCTCCTAGCCAATCCCAAGAGTTATTACTGACCTTCATTTGCCTTTTTCCTGATATCACATCATCACAAACCGACTGCTCGCAGCCGTGAAATCCTATCAATAATCCTGGTTCTGCAGAATAAATAAATTCTGGCATGGATCACGATTTTCGTGGTAAGTTAGGAAGCAGAAGGAATTGTTGGAAATCAGACGGGAGTATTTTTGTTGCTCTTCTTGGAGACAACATTTTTACCGCTTTTCAGGGAGGGAGCTTCTGCAAGAACATCCCCCAAACCACTAGCCACCAAAAACCTTTTTGCCGCGGCAGGAGATGATTTTACTTCCGCTTTTTTCTTAAGCAGGGCCTTTTTCACAATTTGAAACGCGGTATCTGTCATGTTGCAAATTTAAAAATTATTTGGCTATTATTATAGTTATTATTCTTAGAATTTTAGTAAAAGATTGGTTATCAATTAAAATAGTATCCAGGCATTGCCAAATTCTTGTTTTCGTCAGGTAAAAGCCCTTCACCATTGAGCCCTTCTATTCAACGGTGTACGGACACGGAGCAACGGAGTCATCCAAGGAGTCGAACCCACATTCGCCTACTGTGCCACAAGTTTGTTGACGCAACATATCCGTCCGCTCAAATCTCTTCGCAAGCTTCAAAAGATTGTCGACGAAATTTGGCTCCAATTGCGCAACTACCGCATTTTCCATATCCTTCCTATCCATCTGAATAATCAGGTCTTCCTTTTCCGGGACGAACAATTCAGTCGAATGAAGGTCCACCTCCTTTCGTTTGATTTCAAATGGTTCGGGTGTCACCGTCGTAAAATCCAAATAAGGTGTGTGCAGTTCAATTACCCCGAATGACCTTCTCCTAACTTCACTGATGTGAAACGGAAAGGATATCTGGAACATGAAGTTCCGGACATACAGGGAAAGTAGATGCAATGGGAATCTAAAATCGTTGTTCCGGCGTTTATAAAGCACAGCTATCGGCGCCTCATATCCGTAATTGCTCTCGGCAATGATAACTTTGCGTGGGCCGATAACCGAATCATACTTACCTGAGCTTAAAATATATTTGTATGCAAAATAATAGCCCGGCACATCACAGTCCGGCAGAACAGATAAAGCAATTTTCAAGAACGCATTATACACGTAAGCGGGCACATGTGGCCTTCGGGATATATCCACAACATACTGCGCCTTTTCCACGTCGAAGGTCATGCCCTTGCTCATATCCTTTCGATGAAGCAGCATAAAATCGCTGTTAAACCGAACAGCTTCGACATTACTATCGCCTGATGAAAAAATCGGAGTATTGCTTCCGCCTTTAATATCAAATTGCGTCCGGCTAAATCCAAGAAAAGATCCGAGATCGCTCTCGAATCTTGAAAATACTCTATTACATGAGTCACATTCCTGATCCCACAAGTACGCCTTATTGCCGAGGGAATAGGGTATCTTATGAGCCTTCTTTTTAAAGGTTACCTCCGGATTCCTTCTCTTACAGAATCTGCAAACGCGTTGGCCTTTTGGTTTCAGCATTTTCCTATTGAATTCCGTCGTAGAATGCCAAACGTACGGTTCATAGACCTCCATTAGTGCTTTATCTAATTCCCGCTCGCATTCGGGTATATATGTTGGTATATTCACTATTTCAAATTCCCATTGAATATACTAATAATATTAGCAGTTCTGAGAAGAAACTCCGCTCAACTTGTTCAACCCGTTTCGCGATGCCGCGGCGGCACGGATCGGCGGGCATACTATGGCCGATCGTTCACCAGGGCCCGTCCCCCATTCCAAAGTGTAGTAAATTTTTTGCCCATTCCGTGTGGGTCTTGGGGTAATACTGACGTCCATAAAAAGATGATTTCTGTGCACCAAACTGTGAGCCAAACAAGCCGGAAGAAAGCGGGCACATAACCGGCTCACACCAAAAAACAAACCCTGCAAATCATTGACTTACAGGGTTTTAGCGTGCCCAGGACTGGATTCGAACCAGCACACCTTACGGCGCTGCTACCTGAAAACAGTGCGTCTACCAGTTTCGCCACCTGGGCATTTCCCCATTGGGGGTGCAAATATAGGAAGGAATTCCCTCACCGCAACAAAAAATGTTCACGCTCAACCCACGCCCCCGACCTCACCCCGACCCAGCCTCGGCCGGTCCAGCCGCATCCCCCGGTCCCGCCGCGGAAACCTCCACCACCTCCGGCGTCTCCCCCACCGGCTTCGCCGCCTTCCACCCGATCAGCAATACCCCAATGATCACCAGTACCGTCCCTACCACCTGCTCCATAAAGATCGGATCCCCCAACACAAAATGCGCTTGCAGGATCGTCGACACCGGCCCCACACTCGTCACGATCGCCGCATTATTGGCCCCGATCCGCTTCATCCCCGCCGACAACATATACGACGGGATCACCGTCGCCACCAACGCCAGCGCAAGCCCATATTCCCACAACAGCCCGCTGCCCGGACCCGTCGGCAACGCCGCATTTCCCCCTAACGCATGCCGCACCAAGAAATGCGTCAACACCCCCAACGTCGCCGTCAGCATACTATAGGTCGTAAACTTGGCCGCGCCCAGCAACGGGACCATCTTCCCCGCCCCGGATAAATAAAAAGCATACGTGATCGAACACAGAAAGACAAGGAAACTCCCCCAATAGAAATTCGGATTGCCCGTATCGATCCTCAACTCGCCAAAATAAGCGATGCCAATCCCGGTATAACTCAACACCAACGCCAACACCTGCGCCCGCGTGATCCGCTGCCGGAATAACATCGCATTGATCAACACCGCAAAGCTGGGATATAAGAAAAGGATCAGCCGCTCCAGACCCGCGGAAATATATTGCAACCCGATAAAGTCAAACAAACTGCTCAAATAATATCCCAATAGCCCCAGAACGATCACCCACAGCCACTGCCCCGGCTTCATCCGCACATTCCCCGACTGCCGGATCCCCCATAAAGCCGTCAGCAGATAAAACGGCAATGACAGCAACATCCGTAACGCCAGCAAGGTCACCCCGTCCGCCTGCGTATGGCGAAACGCCAGCTTTACAAGGATCGCCTTCGTCGAGAACAGGACCGCTCCCGTAAAAGAGATAAGAAATCCCTGCCACCTCATATCGCGACATTGAAGTCCCGCAGCGCGTCATTCAAACTCGTCTTCAGATCTGTACTGGGTTTGCGCCGGCCGATGATCAGCGCACAGGTTACCTGATATTCGCCGGCCGGAAATTTCTTCGGATAGGTACCCGGAATGACGACCGAGCGCGCGGGTATCCGCCCTTTATATTCCACCGGCTCCGATCCGCTCACATCGATGATCTTCGTCGATTGCGTCAGGACGACATTCGCCCCCAGCACCGCCTCCTTTTCCACGATCACCCCCTCTACCACAATGCTGCGGCTCCCCAAAAAAGCCCCGTCCTCGATGATCACCGGCGAAGCCTGTAAGGGCTCCAGCACCCCGCCGATCCCGACGCCGCCACTAAGATGCACCCCCTTTCCGATCTGCGCACAGCTTCCTACCGTCGCCCAGGTATCCACCATCGTACCCTCATCTACATAGGCCCCGATATTCACATAGCTGGGCATCAGCACCACATTACGCCCCAGAAAAGCGCCATAACGGGCGACCGCATGCGGCACGGCGCGCACCCCCAGGTCCTGATAATTTTTCTTCAGCTCCATTTTATCATACCACTCAAAAGGCTCCAATTGCCACGTCTGCATTCGCTGAAAGGCAAAATATAGCAGGATCGTCTGTTTCACCCACTCATTCACGACCCAGCCTCCCGACGCCGGCGACGCTACCCGCAGCCGCCCCTTGTCCAGCTCTTCCATCACGCGCAATATCGCATCCGCATACTCATTTTCAAATACCAGTTCCCGCTTTGCCCATGCCTCCGCGATCAATTTTTGCTCTTCCATTGATAGTTTTTTTACAAACATACTATTTTTGCGTCCATGGAAGCCCACGAGGATCTCAACAACGATCTCACCGCCAGCCTTACCGTCCTCAGGTCCGGCGGCCTCATCCTTTATCCGACCGATACCATCTGGGGCATCGGCTGCGATGCCACCAACCCCGATGCCGTAAGCAAAGTATACAAGCTGAAACAACGGGCCGAAACAAAAAGCCTTATCGTCCTCATGGCGGGCCAACGCGACATCCTTAAATACACCACCCAGCCCGATCTCCGCATCTTCGACTTCCTGAAGACCGTGCAACGACCCACCACTGTCATCTATGATGGCGCGATCGGCCTCGCCCCCAACCTGATCAACGCCGACGGCACGATCGGCATCCGCCTCGTCACTGACGACTTCTGCCGCCACCTCATCAAACGTTTCCGGAAGCCCCTGGTCTCGACTTCTGCCAATCTTTCCGGTGAGCGCCCTCCCGCCTTCTACCGCGAGATCGATCCACGCATCCTGACAGGCGTCGACTACATCGTCCATCACCGCCGCAATGACGAAACGCCAAAACAGCCCTCCGCCATAATTAAATGGAATGCCGGCGGCCCTCCTACTATCATCCGCCCCTGAAAAGACTTACCTTTGCACCCGTGCAAAAATTCCTCGTTATACAAACGGCGTTTATCGGTGACGTTGTCCTTGCAACCGCCCTCATCGAAAAGCTGCACACTCACTACCCCGAGGCCCGGATCGATTTCCTGCTGAGAAAAGGCAACGAAACCCTGCTGACCGGCCACCCCTTCCTCCATGAGGTCCTCATCTGGGACAAACGCCAACACAAACTGCGGAACCTCTATAACCTGCTCCGCCGCATCCGCCATAGCAACTATGACACCGTGATCAACGTCCAACGATTCGCCGCCACCGGCTTCCTCACCGCATTCTCCCGCGCAACCCAAACCATCGGCTTCGACAAGAACCCGCTGAGCTTCCTCTTCACAAAAAAGATCCCCCATATCGTCGGTAACCACCACGAGATCGAACGCAACCAGACGCTGATAGCCGCCCTCACCGACGACAAGCCCGCCAAACCCCGGCTGTACCCGTCAAAAGCGGACGAAGAAAAAGTCGCCCCCCATATAACAAGACCTTTTATCACCATCTCCCCCGCCTCGGTCTGGTTCACCAAACAATATCCAAAAGAGAAATGGTCCTCGTTCCTCCAACAAGTCCCACCCCAATACACCATCTACCTTCTTGGCGCACCAAACGACCGGCCCCTTTGCGAAGAGATCAAGACCGCCCATCCAAAAGCCATCAACCTCAGCGGATCGCTTACCTTCCTCCAATCCGCCGCCCTCATGAAAAAAGCGGAGATCAACTACGTCAACGACTCCGCTCCCATGCACTTCGCCTCCGCCGTCAACGCCCCCGTCACCGCCGTCTACTGCTCCACCATCCCCGCTTTTGGCTTTGGCCCGCTAAGCGATAACAGCTATATCGTCGAGATCCAGCAGTCCCTGGACTGCCGCCCCTGCGGGCTCCACGGCTATAAGGCCTGCCCCAGAGGGCACTTTAATTGCGCATACAAGATCGACGACGCCCAACTTTTGGAATCTTTAATATCTTCGCGCCCGAGCTGATGGACATCAAAACCACCGATAAAGAAACATTCGTCTTCCAAAAGATCGCCCGGGCCGCGGCAGACCTGCAGGTGCCCTGTTATCTCATCGGCGGATTCGTCCGCGACCGGCTGATCGGCCGACCTACAAAAGACGCCGACATCGTCTGCGCAGGCGACGGCATCCAGCTTGCCCACAAAGTGGCAGCCAGCCTCCAACCCAAGCCTGCCGTCTCATTTTTCAAGAACTTCGGCACCGCACAGATAAAATGGGAAGACTGGGAGATCGAATTTGTCGGCGCCCGGAAAGAAAGCTACCGCGCCGAATCCCGCAATCCCGATGTCGAGCCGGGCACTATCGAGGACGACCAGCTGCGCCGCGACTTCACCATCAACGCCATGGCCATCAGCCTCAACGCAGCGGATTACGGTAAGCTGATCGACCCCTTCAATGGCCGCGATGACCTCAGGAACAAGCTCATCCGCACTCCCCTTGATCCCCTCCGGACATTTAGCGATGACCCGCTGCGGATGATGCGCGCTATCCGCTTTGCGGCTCAACTAAATTTCACGATCGACGAGATAACCCTCGACGCCATCACCGACGATGGCCCGCGGATAAAGATCGTCTCGCAGGAACGGATCACCGATGAACTCAACAAGATCATCCTCAGCCCCCGGCCATCTATCGGGTTCGACCTGCTGTATCGCACCGGGCTGCTAAAGATCATCTTCCCCCAAATGGTCGACCTCGTCGGCGCCGAATATATCGACGGCCACGGCCATAAAGATAATTTCTATCACACCCTCCAGGTACTCGACAACATCAGCCGCCATACCGATGACCTCTGGCTTCGCTGGGCCGCTATCCTTCACGATATCGGGAAACCGGCGACCAAACGCTTCGAAAAAGACCAGGGCTGGACCTTCCACGGCCACGAAGTGGTCGGCGGGCGGATGGTCCCGCGCATCTTCGGCCGCCTCAAGCTGCCCCTCAACGAAAAAATGCGCTTCGTCCGCAAACTTGTCGAATATCACCTCCGTCCCATCAGCCTCACAAAAGAGAATATCACGGACTCGGCTATCCGCCGCCTGCTCTTCGATACCGGTGACGATATCGACGCCCTGATGACCCTCTGTGAAGCGGATATCACCTCGAAGAACCGGCAGAAGGTCAAACGCTATCTCGAGAACTTTGAGCTGGTCCGGGAAAGGCTCAAAGCGGTCGAAGAAAAAGACCGCATCCGCAACTGGCAGCCTCCCGTAACCGGCGAAATGATCATGGAAAAATTCGGCCTCCAACCCGGCCCTAAAGTAGGCGAGCTGAAGAACGCCATTCGCGAAGCCATCCTTGACGGAGTGATTGGCAACAACTACGAAGCAGCTTGGGATTTTATGCTGAAAACGGCCGCCGGACTGAACTTGACGCCGGTCAAGTAATTAAAGATGCGTTTGTCGAATTTATGTATATTGTGAGCTATTTAAATGCAAATTTGCCATGGCGATCTTGAAATTTAGGATCTATTTCGAGGAAGATGACAGCATTTACAGGGATGTGGCGGTTCGACATACACAAAGCTTTCTTCAGCTGCACCAGGTGATCCTGAAAGCCTATGAATTCGACAGTAAACACCAGGCCACTTTTTACCGCAGTAACGATAATTGGCAACGCGGCCGTGAGATCACGCTGGCGAAATACGACAAACCTTATAAGGCCGAACCGCTGCTCATGGAATCTACCACCATCGGCTCGGAAATTCGCGACCCCAACCAGAAATTCGTCTACGTATACGATTTTGTAAAGAACTGGGGCTTCCTGGTGGAGCTTATCAACGTCTCAAAGGAAGAGAACGGCAAATTGGACTATCCCGCGGTTGTCAAAGCCGAAGGCATCCCGCCTTCTCAATACGGCACAAAAGGTTTGGTTGGCGACAAGCTCACCGAAATGGAGGAGAAATACGATCTTTCCAAAGGTACCGAGGGCTTTGGCGTGGAAGGGGGTGATGAAGCGTCCGACGCTGAGGAAGAAAGCGAGGGGGGTGAAGAAGGCGCCACGGACGAAATTATCTGAATGGTGTGCAACAACCTACCATTATAATTATCGTTGGCCCGACGGCGGTAGGAAAGACGGCAGCCGCGATCCGGCTCGCCCAAAACAAACGGACATCGATCATCTCCGCGGACTCCCGGCAATGTTATCGTGAATTGAACATCGGTGTCGCCAAGCCGGCCCGGGCAGAACTCGATGCCGTCCATCATTATTTTATCAATTCCCACTCTATCAGGGATGAAGTTAACGCCGCCGTCTTCGAAGAGCTGGCCCTGAACTGGACAGCGGAGATCTTTCGCCAGTCCCCCGATGCCGTCATGGTCGGCGGCACCGGTCTCTATATAAAGGCATTTACCGATGGCCTCGATGAGATCCCCGCCGTCAACCCCGCTATCCGCAAACAGCTCCAGGTACAATATCAACTCAACGGCATCGGCTGGCTCCAGCAGGAAGTACAGCTCCACGATCCCGCCTTCTTCGAATCAGGCGAACGACAAAACCCTCAGCGATTGCTGCGGGCGCTTGAAGTGCGGCTTTCCACCGGCCGATCGATCGTCGGCTTTCGCAAAGGCGCCATCCGCCAGCGTCCTTTCCGCATCCGCAAGATCGGTCTTGACCTTCCCAAAGAAGAGCTGCATCGCCGCATCCATACCCGCGTAGACCACATGATCGAACAAGGGCTTGTCGAAGAAGTCAAAGGCCTGCTCCCCTATCGCAACCATAACGCTCTCCAAACCGTTGGATATAAAGAAATATTCGAGTACCTTGACGGGTTATGCTCCCTGGACGAAGCCATCGCCGATATCAAGACAAATACCCGCCGCTATGCCAAGCGCCAGCTCACCTGGTTCCGCAAAGATCCCGACGTCCGATGGCTCCATCCAGACGACCCAATTGTGTATTAACCCAATCATCCAATTATCATGGTAAGCAACCTTCATAGGCTCATTGCAAAGGAATTCGGTGACGATTTTTTATGGGGAGTGGCGATGGCGGCTGTACAAAATGAAGGTGCCTGGAGCAATTATGGGAAAGGACCGTCGATCTGGGATGCTTTCTCCCGCCGGCAAGGCAAGATCAAAAACGGCGACCGCCCAACCGTGGCCTGTGACTTTTATCACCGCTATAAAGATGATATCCTTCTTGCTAAAGCCCTCGGGTTTTCGGTCTTCCGATTCTCCCTCTCCTGGGCCCGCATCCTGCCGGAAGGGATCGGCCGCGTCAACAAAGAGGGGATTGCCTTTTATCACCGCGTCATCGACGAATGTCTCCAGCTTGGCCTGACCCCATACGTTACTCTTTACCACTGGGACTTGCCGGTGGCGCTGGAAAAGGAAGGCGGCTGGACAAGCCATCTCATGTTGAAATGGTTCACCCGCTTTGCCACGCTTTGCGCCGAAGAATACGGCGATAAGGTAAAAGACTGGATCGTGCTCAACGAACCCTTTGGTTTTACCAGCCTTGGCTATATGCTGGGCCGTCATGCCCCGGGACGCACCGGGCTTTCCAATTACCTGCCTGCCATCCATCACGCGGCGCTGGCGCAGGCGGAAGGCGGCCGGATCCTCCGGGCGACAGTTCCCAACGCTCATATCGGCACCAGCTTCTCCTGCTCGGAAGTGCTGCCCTACACCAACTCGCCGGAAGATATCCAGGCCGCCAAACGCCTCGATATCCTGATGAACCGCCTCTTTATCGAGCCCGCCCTCGGCAGAGGCTATCCCCGCGAAGACTTCAAGTTCCTCGAGAAGCTGGAGCTACATAACCGCAGTTGGAAATATACCGAACGGATGCAATTCAATTTTGATTTCATCGGCATCCAGAACTATTTTCCCATCGTAGTCCGGCATAACCCGCTTATCCCTATCGTGATGGCTTCCGAAGTCCGGGCGTCGACCCGTAAGGTACCTCAGACCGGCATTGGCTGGGAGATCAATCCCGATAGCTTCTACCGCATCCTCAAACGTTTTTGGCTGTACGGCGGCGTCAAGGAGATCATCGTCACCGAAAGCGGGGCCGCCTTCAAAGATGAAGTGGTGGGCGGCGCCATCGATGACCAGAACCGGATCGAGTATTATCAGGGTTATCTGCTCGCCCTTCTGCGCGCGGTCAAAGAAGGCGTAAATGTCAAAGGGTTCTTCGCCTGGACCCTGATGGACAACTTCGAATGGGCTCACGGCTACAGCGCCCGTTTCGGCCTTATCCACGTCGACTTCCGGACCCAGCTCCGAACGATAAAACGCTCCGGCTACTGGTTCCGCGACTGGCTTACCCGATAATTTTCCTTACTTTTATCCCCATTGCCAGCTCCTCCCATGAGCCACTACCTGCTTAGACCTTCACGCCGCAACCTCATCGTACTGACGACCGCGGCTATCATCTGCTGGGTCAACGCCCGCTGGATCACCCCCGCCGCATCCCTCTCCTCCGCCGCATCCCTCTCCTCCGCCTCATCCATCATTTACTCTCCAACCCCCACCGACGACGGCCATGCCTGTATCTCCTGTCACAGGTCGATCGTCCAAACCCATCTCACTACCGCCCACTTCCTCAGCTCCGCCCCCGCCAACGCGACGACGGTAAAAGGTAGTTTCAAAGCCGGTCGTAATCGCTACGTCTACAACGACCACATGGAAGTACTCATGGAAAAGAAGAACGGGGCTTATTTCCAAACCGCCCTCTTCAACGGCAGCCTCTACGAATCCGAGGCATTCGACATCGTCATCGGCTGTCGTAAAGGTCAGACCTATCTCTATTGGGATAACGACCGGCTCCTGCAATTACCTGTCTCCTGGTATGCCCCCGCAGACGCCTGGTGTAACAGTCCCGGCTATCCCACCAACCTCATCTATTTCAACAAGCAGGTTCCGGGCCAATGCATGGAATGTCATGCCAGCAATGCAAGGCTACGCACCGACGACAACGGCGCCGTCACCTATGACCGGAATAGTATTGTGCTCGGGATCGGCTGCGGGCGTTGCCACGGCGACGGTACCCGGCATATCGCCTGGCATACCGCTCATCCGGCCGATAGTCTTGCCGGCAAATATATCATCGATGCACGGCATCTTTCCCGGCAACAACGCCTGGACGCCTGTGCGCTTTGCCATTCGGGTTTTCGCAAAGAGCTCCTTCCGGCTTTTTCCTTCCAGGTCGGCGACACCCTTGACAAATTCTCAAGCCCCAATTACGACACCGCCGCGACCGCTGCCCTCGACGTTCACGGTAATCAATATGGACTGCTCACCGCCAGTAAATGTTTTATCCGGTCGTCGAACCTCGATTGCTCGTCCTGCCATAACGTACATGTCAATGAGATAGGGAAGATGGCCACCTATTCGCAACGCTGCATGACCTGTCACAACGGCAAGGATCATCCCGGCTGCGCCTCACCGGCCATCCAACAGATGAAGGAAGTGAATAACTGTATCGATTGTCACATGCCCGCGCTGCCTTCCAACAAGATCATCCTGCAAGTCAACGGCAATTCGACGCCGGTCCACGATCTGGTGCGCACCCATCGCGTCGCCATCTACCCCGCCATCAGCGAAGCATGGCTGAAAGCGAATGGGCATTGACGCCCGAAGCCCGCAGGGAGGTTGCCCCCCGAAGCCCGCAGGAACGCCGACGCCCCGAAGACCCCGCCGGCAGGCCCTATGCACTAGCGAAAATCCCTGTTGATAGCGGTACTGAATGTCTTTAAGCTCCAGCCGCCCCCGACAATGATCCGCCGGATCGTCATCAGCGGATCGGTTGGATCCCGTCTATCCGCCAACTGGAACGCGGCAATAAAACCCCTTTTCCGCAACTCGGGCAGCGCCTCATGATTCCACAATCCAAAAGGAAATGCAAAGTACCGGATCTGTTTCCCGGTGATCGACTCCAGTAACCTGGTCGGCTTGTCGATCTGGATGACCCAATCGTTCCCCTGATATTTGCGGACGTTATGGTGATCCCAGGTATGGCTGCCAATGACGTTGCCTGCATCGCTAAGCTCTTTCACCTGCTCCCTGGTCATGTAATGCGGTAGCCGGTTAAGCGACACCGTCATGATAAAGAAGACGCCCTTGAACCCGTATTTCTTCATTTCCGGCCAGGCCACCGTATACTGATCTTCATCCGTATCATCGAAGGTGAGCATGATCGGCTTGCTTGGTAACGCCTCTCCCCTGGTCAGATAAGCATAGAGCTGATCGGGAAGAATAGTATGATAACCGCTGTCGGCCAGCATCTTCAGCTCAGCCTTCAGATCGGCCGGCGGCATGATATAATCTTTGGAGCCTTTCGAATCGGTCGGCTTCCAGTCCCGGATCTGGTGATAACAAAGGATCGGCACCTCCCTGCGACTCAGGATCACCGCAGGCGGCGGTACATTGCCACCGGGCAACGCCGTCGTATCGGTACCGGCCGGTTGTTTGGCCGCGGTTGCATCGGGCTTCGCGGCATTGGTATCCGCCGGAGCGCTCGCGGCAGCCTTGCCCTTGTCCCCAGTACCGGTCCCACAGGCCGTAACGGCAAAAAATAAGATCCCCAAACTTGCGCTTACAAAATTTTTCATCATAATAGAATGTAACGGGTTTTCGAATATATTATTTCCCCCACTTCCTCCAATCACTCACCAGCTCCTCCAGCCACCGCCGGTCCTCTTCATCGAATTCATCAAGCTCCACGCTATCCACATCCAGCACCCCCACCACTTCACCCCGGTCCAACACCGGGATGACGATCTCCGAACGCGACAGGCTGCTACAGGCGATATGCCCCGGGAATTTCTCCACATCCGGCACGATCAACGTCCGCGCCTCCTTCCAGCTTGTACCGCAAACTCCCCTTCCCAGGGCGATCCGCGTACACGCCACCGGTCCCTGAAATGGCCCCACGACCAGCTCCCCATCTTTCACGAGATAAAAGCCTACCCATAGCCAGCCGAATTGTTGTCGTAACGCCGCCACGATGTTCGCGAGGTTCGCAACCCGGTCGGTCTCCCCCTCCACCAACGCCCTGATCTGCGGCAGGAGCGACCGGTATTGATCGGTCTTACTTCCTTCCGCCAATTGAAGATCTTCTGCCATGGCCGCAAATTTACAAACATCTTTCTTATATTACAGGATGCCTCGTTTTATCATCCACCCCGACATCACCCTTGCACGAACGCCGCATCCCGACCTGTATACAGACCCCGCAGTATTCCAACTCTGTAAAGAACGCCTCTTCACCCCCTCCTGGCAATTCATCGGCGATACCGACATGGTCCCGGCGCCGGGTGACGCCTACCCTTTCACGCTGCTTGAGACCTTCCTCGATGAGCCACTGGCATTGGTGCGTGACAATTCCGGCACGATCCGCCTGCTTTCCAATGTTTGCACTCATCGGGGTAACATCGTCGTGGACCAACCTTGCCGCCTCACGCATCTTCGTTGCCGGTATCATGGCCGGCACTTCAACCTCGACGGCAGTTTCCGGAGCATGCCGGAATTCAAGGAGGTACAGGAATTCCCTTCTCCCGCCGATGATCTGCACCCGCTTCCGCTGACCCGGTGGGGGAAATGGCTCTTCACCAGCCTGGGCGATGCTCCCTCCTCTGGCAGCACACCGGCCCGACCCTCGGTTTCGGCGCCGCGGCACGCCGACTTTTGGCAGGAGATCATGCAGCGCCTTTCCTGGCTTCCCTTCGACAAATACGTACTGCATCCTGAATATACCCGCGATTTCATCGTTGAGGCCCACTGGGCGCTGTATTGTGAGAACTACCTCGAAGGCTTTCATATCCCCTTCGTTCATGCCGGACTTAATGCGGTGATCGACTTTGGCAATTATACAACCGAATTGTTCCGCTATTCCAGCCTTCAGCTGGGTATCGCAAAGGAGGATGAAGATTGCTTCGACCTGCCGCCCGATTCACCCGACTACGGAAAAAAAGTCGCCGCCTATTATTTCTTTATCTTTCCAAATACTATGTTCAACTTCTATCCCTGGGGGCTTTCCGTCAATATCGTAAAACCACTCGGTCTTCATCAGACAAAAATCACCTTTCTCACCTACATTGCCGACCCCGATAGATACGACAAAGGCGCCGGCTCCGGCCTTGACACGGTCGAGATGGAAGACGAGGAGGTCGTCGAAGCCGTTCAGAAAGGCGTTCGCTCCCGCTTTTACACCCATGGCCGCTATTCGGTGACCCGCGAACAGGGAACCCATCATTTTCATCGGATCATCGCTGACCTGCTCGGATAACCATGGCCAACCAACTCCAAAAGACGATGGGCCTTTGGTCCGCCACTTCAATGGTGATCGGTAGCATCATCGGCGCCGGCATCTTTATGCGACCCGCTACCATGGCCGGTCAACTGGGAAGCCCTACCCTTATGCTGACCGTTTGGGTGATCGCCGGCGTCGTCTCGCTGTTCGGCGCGATGATCTATGCCGAGCTCGGCGGCATGTACCCCGAGACCGGCGGGCCGTATGTCTATCTGCAGGAAATGTATGGCGAGCTCCCCGCCTTCCTCTACGGCTGGTCATCCCTGGTAGTGATCAACACCGCGTCGCTGGCCAGCTTTGCCTTCGTCTGCGCCGACTATGCAGGTTGGTTCGTTCACCTGCCTCGTTTCGACCCCGCCATCGAACACGCCGTGAAATGGCATATCCCCTTCCTCGCCGATATCTATCCGCTGGAGAACTTCGGGACAAAGTCGCTCGCCATCCTCATCCTTCTCCTTCTCACGATTGTCAACTACCGGACCCTCCGCGGGGGCAATGCCATCCAGGTGATTGCCACCGTGCTGAAAGCGCTCGCACTCATCCTCGTGATCGGCGGCATCCTCCTTTCGGGAAAAGGACACGTTGCCAACTTTATCACCAACGCCCCTGGTTTGCAGGTCCAGCCGTGGCTTATGTTCACAGCGGTGATGGCAGCCACCTCCGGCGCCTTCTCGACCTATGACGGCTGGTACACTATAAACATGATGTCGGGAGAGGTCATCGATCCCCGGCGCAACATCAGCCGAAGCCTCTTCCTTGGCCTCGGCGCCTGTATCGGCATTTACCTGCTGGCCAACCTGGCTTATCTCTATGTCTTACCGGTCAGCACCATGGCCCATTCAAACCTTGTCGCCGCTGACGCCGTCAATACGGTTCTCGGCAATTCCGGAGCGGCGTTGGCCGCGGCGCTTATCATCATCAGCTGTTTTGGCGCGGCCCAGAACAATTTTATCGCCACCGCCCGCGTCACCTTCCTCATGGGCCAGACCGGCGACTTCTTTGCATGGACCGGACGCGTCCAGCCAAAATACGGTACTCCCGGTAACGCCCTTATCATCATGGGTGTCTGGAGCATGCTCTTCATTCTTAGCGGATCCTTCGATATCATGGCGGATATGTTCGTGTTCATGTCCTGGGTCTTCTACGGCCTGACCGCGATCGGGCTTTTTATCCTGCGCAGGAAGCGGCCGGACCTTTCCCGCTCCTACTCGGTAGGCGGCTACCCCTGGCTTCCGGTGTTGTTCATCCTTTTTACTTTGTTTTATCTTAGTACCACGATATACAACGATATTACCGCTTATCGGACGGGAAAAGCGCCTATCATTAATTCCGTATTCGGCCTGGTGCTCACCGCCGCAGGTATTCCCTTTTATTGGTATTTTCAACGCCAAAAGCGGAAAGCATGAGAAACTTCGCCCACTTTCTTTTCCTTCTTATTTTCCCCATCTTAGGTTTTGCCCAGCCCGGCGACCCGCATTCCGGCACCGCCCGGCGCAACACAAAACCCTCCGCCGCAGACACCTTTTACCTCCTCCGCCCCGACAAAGTATTTGACGGCGAACAAATGCACGAAGGCTGGCAGGTCCTCATACACGGCCGTCTTATCGAAGCTGCCGGTGCGGCCGGCTCGATCAAAGCCCCCGCCGGCGCAGTTATTATCGACCTGAAAGGCGCCACCCTCCTGCCCGGGTTGATAGAAGGCCATAGCCATCTCTTTCTGCATCCCTATAACGAAGTGTCCTGGAATGACCAGGTGTTGAAGGAATCCCGCGCCGAACGTACCGCCCGCGCCGTCGTCCACGCCCGCGCCACTCTCCTCGCCGGATTCACCACGACCCGCGACCTCGGCACCGAAGGAGCCATGTACGATGACGTCGGTCTGAAGCAGGCGATCGAAAAAGGCGTGATCCCCGGACCACACATGCTTTGCGCTACCCGTGCCATCGTCGCCACCGGCAGCTATGGTCCCAGGGAACTCAACTACGACATCGAATCACCGCGTGGCGCAGCCGAAGCGGACGGCCTCGAAGGCATCACCAAAGAGGTCAGGACCCAGATCGGCAAGGGAGCGGATATCGTCAAAGTATATGCCGACTACCGCTGGGGCCCCAACGGCGAGAGCGAACCGACGTTCACCATCGAAGAGCTGAAGAAGGCTGTGGAGGTCGCCGGCAGCAGCGGCCGGATAGTCGCCGTCCATACCACCACTACCGAGGGGATGCGCCGCTCGATCGAAGCAGGCGTGACGACCATCGAACATGGCGACGGCGGCACTCCGGAGCTCTTCGCCCTGATGAAGGCGAAGGGGATCGCCCTCTGTCCCACCCTCGCCGCCGGTGATGCCATCGCCCAGTACAACGGCTGGAGAAAAGGGATCGACCCTGAGCCCGATCGCATCCGGCAAAAACGCGAGAGTTTCCGCCAGGCCCTTGCCGCCGGCGTGACGATCTGTATGGGTGGTGACGTTGGCGTATATACGCACGGCGACAACGCGCGCGAAATGGAGTTGATGGCAGAATACGGGATGATCCCGCTCGAAGTGCTGAAATCCGCTACCTCCGTCAACGCCGACGTTTTCGGGATTGCCGGCAAAGTGGGCCGCGTCAGACCGGGTCTCCTCGCCGACCTGCTTGTAGTGGATGGAGACCCATCGGTCGATATTTCGAAGATCCGCAAGATCAGATGGGTAATGAAGGAAGGAGTTATCTATCATCCCGACGGCGCGACAGGCCGCTAGTTCATCGAGTCAACCGGGTCGCTTTGTCATCCGGATCAATGTTCAATGATCACTTTTGGTGCAGCATACGTATCCGACAAGGAATCCTTGATATAGGTCGTATCCTTTGGCCGGGCCGAAATTGGGAAATACAGCTTGAACCACGAAGAGTCCTTCTGGTCCAGTTTTATATTCAGCTGATAACCCAGCAACTGGTTGTACCGACGCAGCGCATGATGTTTGTTGTCCGTGGAAAGGATGACAAAGCGGTATAACGTTGCACCCGGTGGCGGCGAAGTCTCTCCTGAATTCCCGGCCGCTCCTCCACTTGCCTCCGGACTTACCGCCGTCCCAGCATTTGTCGCCGTCCCCCCATTTGCCCCCGGGCTCCCCGCCGTCCCTGCATTTGTCGCCGTACTGGCCGCTACTCCATTTGCCTCCGGGCTCCCTGCCGTCCCCGTATTGGCCCCCGGCTTGATCGAATCTTTCACCTCCGTCTTTCCCGAATCTATCTGACCGGGGCCGCGAGCAGGTTCTGCCTTCGTCGTATCCGGAAGCACCACCGCCTGCTTCTCCGATGGCTCCGAGAAACTATTGCGTTTGTACAGATAATATCCTCCCCAGCCGATCACTCCAAGCCCGACAATGATCAGGAACAGCAATAGCCCCTGTTTGGTCGAATTGCCCTGAACCTCCCGCTCCCGTCCCGGCTCGTCGACACCGGCGCCCCGCCTCTCCGGGCCCTGCTCCTCCAATCGCGCTACCATATATTCCCCGGGCGTGAATTCAAGTTGCCCTTCTTTGTTCTTTATCAATGTCCCGATGCCCTCGAGATAAAAAGGCTTCCCGATGTTCAATAGCTGACGACCCGTCGTCAAATAGAAGTCAAGGTCGGCCGCAGCCAACGACTTCATTTTTCCCGTATGCTCTTTGATAAAGTTGACCAGATCTTCATCCGCCGTCCGGACGACCGCATTCCTGAATCGAATCCCGGTGGCAGTCACTTGCCCGATCCGGTCCGACTCCTGCGGAATAACAGCATCCGCATCCAGCGTGAAACTTCCAATTCCGGGCAAATCCAGTTGCCTGGTCTTATAGAGGTAAATCGACAATAGCTGCGGTAATTTCATCCATCGGATTTTAGACAAGCTAAAGATAATGAACTTCTATCTTCCACCCTTACTTAACTTTGCGGCAATAACGTCGACCCATGCTCACACAACGGGAAAAAGATTTCATCCGCTACTGGGAAGCTAACCGCCTCCGCCGAAAGAAGGTCGTCCGCCAGTTCCTCATCGGGATCCCGGTTGGCTTATTGTTCGTTATACCCATCGCCATCAATTTTGCTTCCGGTTGGTATCGAAGGGCCGACATGGAAGCCCATAGCCCGGATTTCAACCCCATGGTCCTATTTGTCGCCCTCCTTTTGATCGTTGGTTTCACCGCTATTTTCTACCAACGCCACAAATGGGACCAGTACGAACAACACTACCAGGAACTCAAGGCCCGGCTATCCAAAGAAGGATCCGCAGCCGACCCCGCCGCAACTGCCAACCAGACGCCGGTCACCTCCTCCTCGCCCGCCGAAGCCACCAACCAGACGCCGACTCCACCGTCCAACCCCGCCCCAGCCGCCCATCCCCCTTCGCCAACACCCCCTACCGACACTCCCTCCCCCCAATAACCGCCCGATACCCCCAAAAAGCACTCCCGATACCCCTAAATTGGAATAAATTAAAAAAAGATCAAATTTTTTTAATTCTCTTGCAGCAATCCCCGACAGCAGGCTGTCTACTTAATCACGGGAAAGGGAACTATTCAATGTAAAAATTAAGGAACGAAGGATTTAAGCCACCATCTGTCTAACCTTATCGATGGCTGGAAGTAAGATATACCCTTTTCAGATGTACCCCTTTAAAAGACTGGCACCAGACTTATTCTCTTCTGATTTTCGATACATATCTGCTTTGATGTGCAGTAACCATGAACTACCTGCTAAGAAGCCCCTGGCCATCCCGCCGGGGCTTTTGTTTTGTGGTCTGTCGCCACTCCTTATTCCCCGCCCGGTGGATCCGGCCGATCACCGCGACCCCGGATGATCTTGACGAGTTCAAGGTTGGCGTCCGACAACTTTTTGTAGGCCTCAGCCATAAGCTGATTGCTTTCCCAAACCGTTTGCGCTGCATTTGCAAACCTTTCCTCATCGCTTCCGCCCCCACCATTTTTGTCACTTCCGTCCCCGTCCTTTTTCCCCAGATCGTCGATAGGTTTGAACACATAAGCAGCCGGATTATAATCCTTGGCTTTGAGCTCATTCAACCTTTCCCGCCAATGATTGTAAAACTTTATAAGAAAATCGGGGGTAATTGTAAGTTCGCCTTTATAATAATTTATAAAATTACTCCCGCCTACCTTTGGTATTTGATCGCCGATTTTATTAAGCGTCATTCCACTGTCAATCAATAGTTTGACATCCCTATAAAATAGTTTGATCTCTTCCTTCGGCGCTTCAGCCACAGCTCAAGGTTTATAAAAATTCTGTAAGAAAATTTGTAAGTTTGTAAAAAGTTCCTACATTTGTGAGGACCCATTAGTCCAACTCTTAAAAATCATAAGGATCATCATCCGGCTGAAAGTCTCTGAAGTGACCCCGTGGGCACACCCAATAGACTTTCACAATGCCAAATTTGACGGAATGGATGAGCCTAAACGGAAGGCCGCACTTGTGGCAAATATTGCTATTCATATGTAACTGTTTGTTTTACAAGTTAATAATGATATAGCAAGGACACTTTATTGAAATTCAGGTACAGCAGGTGGTCTAAAAAGAGCGCCTAAATATACTATTTCTACCCGTTCAAGAATCGAATTTTTTTCTACATCCCACCATTCTCCTTCCTTCCCCTTTTTTTCTGATCTTTATATCATGACACCCACCTCCAGGCTGCCCCAGGAATTACCCCCCATCGACGCCGACTTTTATCACCTCAGCCACCAGCTGACCGAAGAACAACGCGCCCTCCAACTGAAAGTACGAGCCTTCATGGAGACCGAGATCCGCCCCATCGTCAACCGCTATTGGCTCAAAGGCGAATTCCCATACGAGATCATCCCCCGGCTGGCTACCCTCAATATCTGCGGCGTCACCTACAAAGGCTACGGCTGCCCGCACTTGCCCTTCCTCATGGAAGGCGTCCTCGCCATGGAAATGGCCCGGGTCGACGCCAGCATCGCCACCTTCTTCGGAGTCCAAAGCGGCCTGGCAATGGGTTCCATCTACCTGCTCGGCTCCGAAGAACAACGCCAGGAATGGCTGCCAAAGCTGCAATCCTTCAAAGCCATCGGCGCATTCGGCCTGACCGAACCCGAAGTAGGCTCCGGAGCCGCGGGCGGCCTCACCATGACCGCAAAACGTCAGGGCGACCGCTGGATCCTAAACGGCCAGAAGAAGTGGATCGGTAACGCCACCTTCGCCGACGTGATCGTCATCTGGGCCCGTGACCTCGACGATAACCAGGTCAAAGGCTTCCTCGTTAGAAAAGATACGCCGGGAATGGATGTGGAGAAGATCGAAGATAAGATGGCCCTTCGCATCGTCCAGAACGCCCTCATCACCCTCCGTGACTGCACCGTTCCCGAGTCCGATCGCCTGCAAAACGCCAATTCTTTTAAAGATACCTCTAAAGTACTGCGCATGACCCGTGCCGGTGTAGCCTGGGAAGCGGTAGGCTGCGCCCGCGGCGCCTATGAAAGCGCCCTCGCCTATACCCGCAAACGCCAGCAGTTCGGCCGGCCGATCGCTTCCTTCCAACTGATCCAGAACCACCTCGTGGAAATGCTCTCCAACCTGACCGCCATGCAGACCATGGTTTTTCGCCTCTCCCAACTGCAGGACGAAGACAAACTCACCGACGAACATGCATCGCTGGCAAAAGTATTCTGCACCCTGCGCACCCGCGATATCGTCAGCCGCGCCCGCGAAGTCATGGGCGGCAACGGTATCCTGCTGCAATACGACGTCGCCCGCTTTGTCGCCGACGCCGAAGCCATCTATAGCTACGAAGGCACCAAAGAGATCAACTCCCTCATCGTCGGCCGCGCCATCACCGGATTCAGTGCGTTTGTTTAGCCTCCTGCAGTTCCTTCGCCTTCTCATACCGGCCCATCATAGTGCCACTAGCCAGGATATGCCCCTCCATCGCATCTTCCAGCTCCTCCCGGCTTGAACCGGGCCGGAGATTGATGCTGTAATTAAGGGCATAAACATGGAAGTAATACCGATGGCTCCCCGAAGGCGGATTAGGCGGTAGATAACCCATCTTGCCCATCGTATTCAACCCGCTGACGCCCGGCTCACTATTTTCGCTAATGGTGACGGCCGGGGGCATATCCCAGATGATCCAATGGGTTACCGTACCACGCGGCGCGTCCGGGTCTTCCATGATCATCGCCATGGTTTTTGTTCCGTCCGGCACGCCATCGATGACAAGAGGCGGGTTGATGCCATCGCCATCTGCCGCATACATCCGCGGAATAGGCCCTCCTTCGATAAAAGCAGGGCTGGATATGGTCAGCTTTAAAGAAGATTCATTTTTCATGATGCAGGTATTTCCATTACCTGCCCAAAAAATTATACCAGCCGGCCTCTAGCGGTACAAAATAACCGCGCTGTAAGCGCCAACCGTCACCGCCCCTCCTTTCGAAGCCGACCCCGACCCGGCAGCCGACCCCGATGCAGCCGACCCCGACCCGGCAGCCGCTCCCAATGTAGCCCCCGGCAGCGCCGCCTTCCACTCCCCCGCCGGAAGCGTCATCCGCCGCGCCTCCCCCGTCCCGTTGAACGCCACCCAGATCCCGCTCCAACTGTCATGGACAGCTGCACCATCCAGCGTATAGACGATACACCCGTCAGGCGCATCCTCAAAATGAAGATCCGCCCCGATCTGCGCTGCCGTCGTCAGCCGGAACGCCGGATGCTCCCGCCGCATCCGGATCAACGCTCTCAGATATCTCACATCCGGCAACCGTTCCTTCTCCACGCTCCAGTCGATCGCATTGATGCTGTCACCCGAATTATAAGAATTGTCGAGCCCTCTTTTACTGTGCAGGAATTCCGTCCCTTCATACAGGAAAGGTATCCCCTGCGACGTCAGCACGATCGCCCAGGCCAGCCGCTGCATCCGCTCCCGGTCGGGTACAACCGCATCCGGCCGCGATAGCCCCAGCTTATCCCAAAGCGTATTGTTGTCATGACACTCGCAATACGTGATCTCCTGCGAAGGCTCCGTGGCATAAGCCGCATGCGAATAATTCACTTTCCCATAATCGATTTGCGGCTGATAGCATGCCCCCGCGATCCCGAACTTCACCGATTCCACGTCATTGACATTCCCCGCCACAAAACCCCTGTCATGCGCGTCAAAGACGCTCCCTTTGATCCCATCCCGCATGTCATCCCCAAAGACCGCGATCCCGTGCAGCCGTGCAACATTCTTTTTCAGCGCCTGCAAAGAATCCGGCAGCGGTGAGCTTCCGGCCGTCCACCCCTCGCCATACAACAACACATCCGGCCGCAGCCTATGAACGGAATCCGCGATCAGATTCATCGTCCCGATATCGTGTACTCCCATCAGGTCGAACCGGAAGCCGTCAATATGATATTCTTTCATCCAGTACAGTACGCTCTCCAACATATATTTCCGGAACATCGGCCGCTCACTCGCCGTCTCATTGCCACAGCCCGTGGCATTCGAAAAGCTGCCATCCGCATTTTGCCGGTAGTAATAGCCCGGCGCCAGCTCATTAAAGCACGATGTCCCCATCAGCGCCGTAGCGGTATGATTGTAGACGACATCCATGATGACCCTTAACCCATGCCGGTGGACCGACGCGATCATTTCCTTCAACTCCATGTTCCGGACATAGGCGAGATTTGCGTTGGAGCTATATGAGCCCTCAGGAACATTGTAATTCAACGGATCATAACCCCAATTGTACTCCGGGCTATCGACCCGGCGCTCATCGACGGAATAGAAATCAAAGAACGGCAGAATATGAAGATGCGTCACCCCCAATTCTTTCAGATAGGTAAGCCCCGTCGCCAAACCATCCCCATTCCGCGTGCCCCACTCGCCAAGCCCCGTGAATTTTCCCTTTGCACGGATCCCCGAGCCCCGGCCCACACTGATATCCCGGAGATGCAATTCATAGATGACCGCATCGGTGGGCCGGTCATTTGCTGAAAAAGCCGGGCTTTTGTCCTGCTGCCAGCCCGGCGGATCGGTCTGACCCGGCGCAAGCACAACCGCCCTTTTCCCGTTGATCCAAACTGCCCGCGCATACGGATCCGGCCGCTCCTGGCTCCATCCGTTGTTGATATAAACGCTAAAGGTGTAACCTACCCCTTTCCAGTCTCCCGCCAACCTCGTCCACCAGGTGCCGTTTTCACCTTTCGTCAGCTCGACGACCTTATATGGGATTGCATCTTTGAGATTCGTGTACAGATATAACCTTGCCTGCTGCGCGGTAGGGCTCCAGATGCGAAATACAGACGCGGCGGGTGAATAGGTAAGCCCAAGATCCGTCCCCGTATATACCGGATATCGATCGTAAGCCGGCAGCGTATCCGGCGGAGACGACAACTCCACAGGCGCTGTCATCCGGATGGCAAGAATGGCGGCAACTATAAGATTCATGCTGCAAACATCCGTAAAAACGCGAAATACAGCGCACTCTCCGCAGAAAATCCCGGCGCCGCCCTTATTCGATCCTATATTTTGTGCAATAGAATTCGTCCATGATCTTCTTCTTCGCCGCAAGCGGCCAAAGCCTCCGGGTCGTCGAATCCCGCAGAAACTTCGGCTGGCTCGCCGGATCGCGGGGATTGAAGATGTACGTATATTCCCTCACCCCACTGGCCTTCAACAGCGGCAGCAACCGGCGCAGACTGTCATCCCCCCTGGCCAGAAAGAAATAGTCCTTATCGAAAAGATACCCCATTTCATACACCATATATGGATCGGACACGACGACCACATTGCCCTTATTTTCAAATCGCTCCATGGTCGGCAGCACCCGGCCCCCATACGCCCAACTCAGATTCCGTACCCCGCCGCTGAACGTATTGTGATAGAAAGAGTAGGCTGTGATCAGGATAATACACCCCGCTATCCACACGGGTATCCGTAACCGCCGCTCCAGGATGCCCCATTGCTGATCGATCAGAAACAGCAGCACGATCACGATCGGAATGACCGGCAGGAAATAACGCTCCCCCCACTGTCTCCCGCCATCATTAGGCAGGATCAACGGGGTCAACAGCGAAAATATCAGCACGATCGTCGCCAGCAACGCCGGCCGCGGATCGCTGTTGCTACGCACCCGCAGCAACCGGTATAAAATAGGAAATATCAACAGTATGAGCCCGAAATTCCGGATCGATTTGTAATTGGTCATCAACAACACATATAGCGACTTCCCCAGCCCCAGATGATCATCCACATCATTGGGATCGGTAAGTTGTTGCCCATGCAACCCAAAAACGCTGCCATATTCGACCTGGTTGAAGACCATAAAGCCCACAACCGAAAGCGCCAAACATGCGACAAAAGCAAGATATACCGCCCGCCGCTCCCGCAGGTACAACACAAGCGCCGCCAGCCCATACAGGAAATCCAGCATGATCGCCTCCGGCCGCAGCCAGATGGCCAGCCCGCTCACCAGCCCCAGCGCGATCGCCATTCCCATCCGCGCCGGCGGTCTGACGATCATGACAAGCCCCGCGAACAACAGCATCGCCGCCGGCCCATGCTCCCAAAACATGGCGCCATAAATTGTCAGCGGCGAACAGAACGCCATAATGAAAAGCGCCAGCGCGATCCGCATCGGCGTGATCCCCAACCGTCGCAACAGCAAGATCATAAAGATCCATTGCAATACCGTGGAAAGGATCGGAAGCGTGTACAATCCCGGATATCCCAGCATCGAATACAAAAAGGCATTTGCCACCTGGAACGCAGGCGGGAAGACATACATATACCCATGGGAAGAAGGATACACAAAAGGGGCGCGAAGCGGGAAAAAACCGTCCTGCCAGATCGACTGCACCCACGAAGGCTGCGGCAAATAGAGGTATTTGAATCCATGCCCCTCCGACAGTTGCTTGACCGTCATATATTTCACTCCGCCATCAGCAGAATAGAACACCCCGCTTGGGATCGTGCTTATCAGATATGCCAGATAGATGGCCGCAACGACCAGGACAAGAATGACGGCCAGATAACCTTTATTTAACCGTTTCACAATACCAGACATCGACATATGGTTTTACCAGTTAAATGGAAAGCAATAGCTAAAATTCGTTAAAGGGTTCCTGGGGAAATGCAATAAAAATTATGCCATCACAAGTTAGCATTCCGGTGGCACGTCACCTAGCATTCTTTGAGACCCAACGGGATTTGTACCGCCAGCCCGCCATCGGAAGTCTCCTTATACTTGCTGTTCATATCCTGTGCCGTACTCCACATCGTACTGATCACCGCATCCAATGACACTTTGGCAAAATCCGGCGTACTTTGAAGCGCCAGCTGCGATGCGGTAATGGCCTTGATCGCCCCCATCGTATTCCGCTCGATACAAGGGATCTGAACAAGGCCGCCGATCGGATCACAAGTGAGCCCAAGATGATGCTCCATGGCAATTTCCGCTGCCATCAGCGCCTGACGCTGCGACCCGCCGACACATTCTGTCAAAGCGGCAGCAGCCATTGCGGAAGAGACCCCGATCTCCGCCTGACATCCGCCCATCGCCGCCGATATGGTAGCCCCTTTTTTGAAAATGCTGCCGATCTCGGAAGCAGTGAGAATAAAAGAAAGGATCTTGCTCTCATGAAGCCCGTCACAAAAGATCACAAAGTATTGCAACACGGCCGGGATCACTCCCGCGGCGCCATTCGTAGGCGCCGTCACCACGCGCCCGAAAGACGCGTTCTCCTCATTCACCGCCAGCGCAAAACAGCTTACCCAGTCCAACGTATATTTGAAATCATTCCCTCCCGCCCTGATGGCCGCCACCCAGCCGGTAAAATCATCATAAGTCCTGTCACCGAGAAGCCGCTTGTTCAGGCTCGCCGCGCGCCGCTGTACATGCAACCCCCCAGGCAACATGCCCTCGGAATGACAGCCCCTGTAGATACATTCCTGCATGGTCTTCCAGATCCGCGCTACATCCTGCCGCGTCTCCTCCTCCGGCCGCCATGCCGCTTCATTCTCAAGCACGACCTCGCTGATCGACAATCCGGTCTTCCGGCACCAATGCAAAACATCTGAAGCCGTATTGATCGGAAAAGGCAACTGCACTCCCGCAGTCGCTTCCGTCTCCTCTCCTTCCTTTTTAACAAAGCCCCCGCCAATGGAATACCAGGTCTCCGCCAGTTGCCTCCCATCAGCCCAGCTCGCCAGAAAGGTCATGGCGTTCGGATGATAAGGTAAAGTTTCAGCATATAAAAAGCTGATATCCTCCTCCGGATCAAACACGATCTTTTGCTCCCCGCGGATCGTCAGGCTTCGCGTCAACCGGATCGTCTGGATCGTAGAGTCGATCGATCCGGGGTCGAACGTAACCGGGTCTTCACCCGCCAGCCCAAGTTGAATGGCAATATCCGTCCCATGCCCTTTGCCGGTCTTGGCCAGCGACCCGTACAACAGCACACTGATACGCTCCAGGCCGGCAAGACCGTTTCGTATCCGGATAGAGTCGATGAAACGTTGTGCCGCCCGCCACGGCCCCAGCGTATGCGAGCTCGAAGGTCCGATGCCGATCTTGAAAATGTCTTTTACGGAAATGGATTCGTGTGGCAATTCGACTAATTTTGAGTCAAAGGTATTACCTTTTGTGGTTCCGCCCTGCCCCACCGTTCATTGATCCACTTCCTGCAGGGCCGCTCAATGACATAGTACGTCACCGATGCGATCCCCACGAGCAACACAAGGTAGATCACGCAATATCCCAGCCCCGGCCAAAAATCGATATTGAATCTTCCCCGTGCATTTCCCGTGACCCCCGGCAACCGGGCCCCATGTGAAAAAGGCTCCTGCGGAAAGATCTGCATAAGATAGATGGAATACGAGATATCCCCGAGATATTGTAACACCCGATTGTTGCAGATCCGGTGCAGCACCCCGCTGTTCAACGCGAAATTCAGCACCAACGCCGCGAATAATGCCGCCACCAGTGCGTCGTTGATGGCAAAATGCAACCCCGCTACCACAAGGAGCAGGATCAGCACCGACGCGGGATCGCTCCCTATCACCCGGCCGGCGCCCGGCGAACAGTACAGCCGGTAGACGACCATACCGGCAGTGAAGCCCGCCATACCCCGCAGCCACCCGTAGTCGAACGTCGTATTCAGGTTATGCGGGACCGGTATTGCCGGGTTTATCGGATTCGTGCGTGGCAGCGCATATTCTATGCAACACCAGGCCGCCACTACCCCCACCGCCAGCAAGACAGGCGCCCACTTGCGCTGCCGGCTGATCCATAAGGCCAGGAATGGGAAAAGAAGATAGGCGCCCCACTCCGCACTGATGCTCCAGGAAGGGATATTCCAGTTGAAGATCTTACAGACCCCGAACGATTGCAACAGAAAGACATTCGGCAGGATATCCCGCGGCTGCTCCATTATGATCGGCGGATTGCCCCAATTGGTCAGATATCGGACAATGACCACGAGCAACAACAACGTGAACAAATGCAGCGGATACGTCCGCGCGAACCGCGCGACAAAGAAGTGCCGTAGCTGCCCCGAAGGAAGCGCCCCGTCAAATGCCCGGCTATAAACATGCAGCATAATGAATCCGCTAAGCACGAAGAAGAGGTCGACCATCAGGTAGGACTTTTCGAAGAACATCGTCGTCGCAGCCGGAACGAAGCGGCCGATCGCCATTTCGAAATGGAACACGGCCACCAGGATGGCCGCTATTCCGCGTAAGGGCGTAAGATTGGAAAGATATCCGGATTTGACAGACATGCGTTTATTTCTTCACAAATATGGCTTTTGGCAACATAACATGCACCCCGACATTCCCATCCACCAGTTCGGTGATATCCACATCCGCCGCCACGCTGCAAAGCATATAAGCGTCTTCTTGTGAGAGCTTCTTCTCTTCCATCAGGTATCGGATCATCTGTCGCACCGCAATATGCGTGGCGGCGTTCAGATCGCGGTCATCCCCCATCGTTATGATATTCGTCGGCGTCTCCGCCCACGGCCAGGATATGCTCTTTCCCTTGTGCACGATAAAATGCAGTTTCCCGATCAGCGACGTCTCGATAGCCGTAATATCCACTTCTCCATTGCCCTGCGCGGCATGACCGTCCCCTATCTCGAATAAAGCTCCCTTGACATGCACGGGCAGATACAGGGTCGTACCCGCCACCAGTTCTTTGTTATCCAGATTACCCCCATGGATCCACGGTGGTGCGCTGTTCCATCTCCCGGCAGCCGCCGGTGGCGCGTCGCCTACACTGCCGAAGAAAGGGTGTAGCGGGATCTCGATCCCATCGGCGAAATGCCCGATCATCTTCTCCCGGTCCAGCCGGATGATCCGCATCTTGCGGCTAAAGATCTCATCCGACAGAAATCCCGACTGCCCGATGCCGTTATATCCATACGGGATCGCAAGATTGATCGAATCGAATCGCACCTCGAGCACATCTCCCGAATCGGCGCCATCGACATAAATGGGCCCCGTCAGGACATGTCCTCCCGGGCCGCGGTCCTTGACTGCCTGAACGTCCCGCAGTTCCTGCTCAACCTCCGCCGCCGGCACCCCCGCCCCTTCCAGCCGCTCTGGACTGGAAGTCAGCACCGTCCGTACCCGGACATAGTCCCCGGACCGGATATGGAGAACCGGCTTAGCCTCCGACCAGTAGTAACCCCAGACCACCGTAGACGCCGAAGGGCTCAGTACATAGGGATCGGACGCAGACCCCGACCCCTGCGCCAGCAGCGTACAAGGCAGCGCACAACAAATGAGATAGGCGGAAACACGTAAGATAGCAGTCAGCATAACAATGATTTACGATCCTCCCAACCGGTTAAGATACCCGACATATTCGCTCAATACTTCCTTATTGATCTTATATAATGAGCTTCGGCCGTCCTTTTCCGTGACCAGAAGCTCGGCGTCGACCAGTTGCTTTAAATGATGCGAAACAGTGGATTGGGCCAGATCGAACATCTCGATCAGCACCGCGCACGGCATCCATCCCTCCTGCTTCCGGATAGCCTCCATCATCTGAATACGATAGGGGTCCCCCAGGGCTTTGGAAATTTTCTCGATCTTTTTTGCCTCTGTGTGCGGATTCATTCGTAACAAATATATGATTTTGCCTAAATTTATAACCATGAGGCCCTTAACCATGAAATTAACCTGTTGGCTGATCAGTATTCTGATCGTCAGCTACGGATATGGTCAGCGTACGACCACCCATACGAACCTGGCATTGGTAGGCGCAAAGATCTATCCTTCCCCCACCGCGGCTCCCATTGAGAACGGCACCGTCCTCATCCGCAATGGCAAGATCACCGCCGTCGGGCCCGGGGATGAGATCAAGGTGCCCGCCAACTGGTCCGTTATCGACTGTAAGGACCTCACGCTGACCGCAGCTTTCTGGAACTGTCACGTGCATTTTATCGAACCGAAATGGCAGGACGCCGACCTGATGCCCGCAGACCAGTTCAACCGGCAGATGCAACAGATGATCACCAGCCACGGTTTCACCCACGTCTACGATCTCGCTGAGCTTACCATCGGGAATGTCCTGCGTATCCGCAACCGGATAAAGAAAGGCGACGTCAACGGTCCGGTCATCTATACCGCGGGCGTTCCGCTGGTTCCGCCAAACGGCAGCCCATTCTATATCGCCCCGCTCAAACTCCCCGAAGCCACCGACCCGCAGGAAGCAGTCGCCCATGTCCGCCGGCAGATCGACTCGGGAGCCGACGCCATCAAGATATGGACCGGCTCACCCACCGGCAATAAGGTCGTCTATATGCCCGAAGACATCGTCCGTCAGATCACTGAGACCGCACACCGCCTTGGCAAACCCGTTTTCGCCCACCCAACCGATACCAAAGGCATGGTCATCGCTATGAACAATGGCGTCGACATCCTCGCTCACACCGCCCCCGACGATGGCCGGCTGTGGAGCCACGACACCATCCAGCAAATGATCGCCGCCAACCTCGCGCTGATCCCTACTCTAAAGCTTTGGAAAGACGAACTGAAAAAAGGCGGCGTAACCGACTGGGCCCACCACCCGCTTGTGCTCACCGCCCAACAACAGTTGCACGATTTCTATAAAGCCGGCGGTATCGTCCTGTTTGGCACCGATGTCGGCTATTTGACCGACTATGCCACCAGCGATGAATATATGCTGCTGGCGGGCGCAGGCCTCAACTTCAGCCAGATTCTCGCAATGCTGACGACAACCCCCGCCCAACGGTTTGGCCAGAGCCGCCATACCGGTCGCATCGCCGTTGGATTGGACGCCGATATCGTTCTGTTGGCCGGTGACCCTGCCGTCGACATCCAGGCCTTTGATAAGGTAGCCTATACTATTCGCCAGGGCAAGATCATCTACAGCAAAACCCCGCCCGACACGGCACAATAGTTACGGCACGAAACCAGTCTGCGAGCTGACCGTATGCGCGCTGAAATAGCCATAAGCGCCATTGCTGATATTCGAGGTCGGATTGGCAGGCGAAGCCGACGTGTTGAAGTTCCCCGCCCCATCGGACGCGAACAACTGAAAGAAGTAGTTGTATACGGCGGAATCGATACAATACATATCCACCCGCACGTCATCCCCCTCATGTATATAGGAGCTGTCATTAAAAAGCGTATTGTTGATATACCGGCCATCTGACAGCCGGTCATCGAAGAGGAACAGGTCTTTCGACATCCTCGTGCCATTGACGTATTCGACGAATTGGTAATAGTTGCGCTCGCCGATGGGATCCTGGAAATTCGCGACTGCGCTGATCTGCTTCCGCCCGAAACCACTGTTGCTGACATAGCTGATCGAATCCAGATCGACGGTCCCAGGCATCGTGGATGTGGAAGTATACGTAATCCCCTGGACCGTCGCGGAAAGATGATAGGAGACTTCCGGTATCCCCTGTAAGAACTGCGTGGCGTAGACCCCGGGAGATATCTCGAACAGGCTGTCGATATTGCCGTTGCCGTCTCTGATCACGACCGTCGCACCCGAGACCGGGGGGAAATTATTGTCGGCATAAAAGTCGACCGGCTTGCTGATCGTCACATAATAAGGCCCCGGCTGGTTCGTAACCTCTCCCTGAATGACGATCGCCGCCGGAACGTTGTTGAGTTTCAGCGTGACGATCTTTTTACAGGACAACAATCCGAACAATGCAAGACAACCCACAAGTTTTACGCTTTTCATTTGGATCAGAATTTAAAGTTATAGGTGACGGATGGCACCCAGCGGAACAGCGCATACTGTATCGCCTGGGTCTTGGTCGGATCGCCCGGGTCTTGCTGGAATCCGATGCTATACGGGTTCTCCCGGCCATATACATTATAGATCGAGAAATTCCAGCTGCTTTCGAACTTCTTCGTCTTTTTCCCCTGCAACGTCGCGCTAAGATCCAGCCGGTTGTAAGGCGGCATCCGATACCCGTTCCGCTCGGTATAGAGAAAGACGATCTGCCCGTTGGCTTCATATTTTCCGCTTGGCCACGTCACGGCATTCCCTGTGTAGTAGACGAAGTCTCCCGATAAGGTCCACTTTGGATTCAATCGGTAGATCCCGACCACGGCCAGGTTATGCGTCCTGTCCTGGTTCGCCGGATACCAGTTGTAGTTATTCACGCCTTCGAAGCGCCGCTCGGTCCGGGACAACGTATAGCTGATCCAACCCGTCAGCCGCCCGGCTTTCTTCTTTGCAAAGACTTCGACGCCATATGACCGCCCCTTGCCGAAGATCAGCTGCGACTCTACATTTTCATTGGCGATGAGCTGTGCGCCATTCTTATAGTCGATCTGATTTTGCATGTCGCGGTAATAGGTTTCCACGGAGAATTCATACCAGTTATCATGGAAATTCCTGAAGTAACCGGCCGATACCTGATCGGCGACCTCCGGCCGGACATTGTTGCTGCTGGGTATCCAGACGTCCGTAGGATTGGATGACGTCGAGTTCGACAACAAATGCAGGTTTTGCGTGGTTCGGGTGTACGCCACCTTTACCGAGCTTGACCCCGTCAGCTTCCAGCTCATCGAGAACCGGGGCTCCAGATTGAAATAATTTTTTACGACCTGCCCCTCCCTGTAAGTAGCCGTATCGATCGGATTGCCGCTGCTGTCATACGTATAGAAATTGCCGGGGCCGAAGACTGTGAACAGATTTGCCCGAAGCCCGTAGTTGATATTGACCCGGTCGGAGACCGACAGGTCATGACTGATATAGACCGCGCTCTCCAGCGAATACTTGCTTTCGACCGTCACCGGATTGAAGCTGGAGGTCTTTGACGCCGTGATCACGCCGGGAGAGGTCGAATGATGGTTCATGTCGATCCCGAAATCCACCTTATTGCTGGCATTGGCGTAGTATTCCAGGTCCTCCTTGAAATGATAGTCCCGGATATAGGAAGTGATCCCGATATTGTTGTGGGCCGAATTGATCGTGATGTCGTAGTTGTATTTACTGTAGATCAGTGAGGTGTTGGAGAAGAGCCGGCTGTTGAAGATGTGGTTCCATCGGAAAGTAGCCGTCGAATTCCCATAGTCCAGTCCGAACGTATTCCCCAGTCCCAGCGCGTCCTTTCCAAAATATCCCGACAGATAGATCCGGTCCTTATCGCCCAGTTTATAGTTGGCTTTGGCATTTATATCGTAGAAGTAAAGACTGCTCCGGTTGGTATTCGTATCATGTGACAGCTTCAGGAAAACATCGGCGTAGGTCCGCCGCGCGCTGACAATAAAAGAACCTTCATCCTTCTGGATAGGCCCTTCCACATTGAGCCGCGAAGAGACCAACCCTACGCCGCCGCTAACCACATAGTCCTTGGTATTCCCGTCATTCATCCTTACGTCGAGCACCGACGCAAGCCGCCCGCCGAACTCCGCCGGGATCGCTCCCTTATACAAGGTCACGTCTTTGATCGCATCCGAATTGAAGGTGGAGAAGAAGCCGAGCAGATGCGACGGATTGTAGACCGTCGCCTCATCAAGCAGGATCAGGTTCTGGTCGACGCTTCCGCCCCTCACATAAAAACCGCTGCTGCCATCTCCGCCGGATTGAACGCCCGGCAACATCTGGATCGTTTTCAGAATATCCTTTTCCCCAAAAATGACCGGCACGTCTTTGATCTCGCTGATCGATAATTTCTGCACGCCCATCAGCGGCTTGCTGACGTTGTTGGTGTTCTTATTGGCCGTGACGACGACTTCCTGCAACTGCGGCGCCCCCGGTACCAGGTTGACCTCGATAAGCGTATCCCGGCTCAGATATAACCCGATCGTATCGCTGCGATAGCCCGTGAAGCTGACAACCATTTGATACTGCCCGGCATTCGAATTGATCGAATAAAAGCCATAGGCATTGCTGAGGACAGCGGTGTTCGGATGACCGAGAAAGACGATGCTGGCGCCGATCAGCGTTTCACCCGTACTTTGATCCCGTACCGTCCCATTTACGGTATGCCGCACCTGGGCGTCAAGATGCCGCACCTGGGCATCGCCATGCTTCACCTCCTGGGCGTCGGGATGCCCCACCTGGGCGTCGCCATGCTTCATCTCCTGGGCGTCGCCACTCCTCGCCTCCTGGGCGCCGGCAATAAATGAAAGTAATATGCAAAAAGAAGATAATAGGAGTAGGCGCAGTTGTCTGGTACTGATCGTTTGCATGGTAATGCAAGAATAGAAAGGATTTCGTTAATAATTTCTTATTTTTCCCTTCTATCCCTGCAAAGATTCGGCCATTACTCCTTCGCTTTCCCAAAGATCTCTTTTTTATCGAAAAAGTAACCGCGCCCCGTTATTCCGGCGACCGACCCGCAATAATAGCCATTCCCATCCGCCTTGATATATTTTGACGCATATTTTACCCGCAGGGAATCCGCCATTTGCTTTCCATCTACGATAAACTGCCCGTTGTCGAGCCCGAACCAGGTAAAACTATCCTTATCCTTTATGATGCCATCGGCGATCATCTCATTGACAATATCTCGCACCGTCTGCCTAAGCTTGTCAATATTGACCGAATCCGACACAAAGACCCTATCTCTTTTCATCATTCTCGCTCCTTCTTTCATTTTCATCATTCGTGCTCCTTCTTCCATTTTCATTGCCGGCGTCACCTCGGTTCGCGCCATTATTTTCACGTACGGCCGATCCCCGGAATCCCCGCGAAATTCCTTTCGCGCCATCCCCCGGCTTTTTGGCCGGATAATAACATAGTCGTCGGATTCCATATAATCATATGCCTTCCCCAGAAGCTGTTCCAGCGCCTCCCTTAGCGTACTTTCCTTCAAGGTCAGTGTAACAACCCTGTCCTTCGTTAAAATATCGCTCTTATAGCTGAAGGTGAAATACCCCTTCTTCTCCAGATCGTTCAGCACGTCTTCAAGCCGCTCATGATCCGCCTTCACTGTGACGGTCTTGTCCAGCGGATGTTCTTCCTGTGCGCGCAAGTCCAACGGCCGGCTTGCGGAAAGAGTGACCATTAAGGCGACGGCTAGCCCGTGGATGCCATGTTTCGGGACTATCGTCAGCCCGCGCATACCATGTTTCATAATTTTCTGTTTTGTTATCGTAAAATGATCGTCTGCCCCTGCCGCACGACCGAAAGGTTGAATGTCAGTGCAACAATATCCAGTATCCGTTCCGGCGATCCCCCGCGGAAAACCGTCGTCAGCGGAAGGTCTCCCAGTTCCTTCCTTGCCAGAATGACCGGCGTATCATCCGACCTGTTCATCACCTCTACCAGCCGCCGTAGCGGGACACTGTCACAGACCAGCGGCCGTCCAAGATAATATCCATATAACTGATCCTTATTCGGACCGATCTTCCAGTCATCTCTACCCGTTATGCTCAACCGCTCGCCGGCATGCACGATCATGCTGTTCCCCGCCCGCACCGCCCCCGTCTCTACCGCCAGCTCGATCGAACTGTCTCCGGTCTCGTTCAGCTCGAACGAAGTCCCCAACACCTTTATGGTCACCGTGCCGGCTTGCACCACAAAAGCCCGCGCAGGATCATGGGTCACCGAAAAGAACGCTTCCCCCTGCAACCGTACCGTCAGCCCTTTCCCTACCGAGCCTCGCACATAGGCCAAAGCCGCTCCCCGGTTTAACGTGACTATCGTCCCATCCGGCAAGGTGTCCGCACCCGGCCGCACCCCGGCTACCAACTTTTCGCCCCGCCAGAATTTCGCGTCGCGCTGGTCCTTCGTATTTGCCTCAATCATCGGCAAGGTCTTCACCGTCGGTGTAACCTCCCCGCCGGATCTCACAACTCCGGGTCTAACTGCCCCCGGCGGCACTGTTCCGGCCACCGATGCAGGCGCCCCCTTAGGCTGCCGGTTCATCAACATCAGATATCCGCTCACCCCAAGCAACAGTATTCCCACCACCACCGCGGCGAGGCGCAGCCATCCCTTGCCATTCCCCATAACCGGCTGGGACAATTTGCCTCCTGGATGCCCATAGTCTTTGCCACCCCGCTCAACCCTCCCAATCCCGGCGCTCGTCGCCTGCCCCAACGTGGATTGCACTTGCCGCCAGGCTTTCCGGGTATCTCCCGATCCAAGTCCCGCCGAATCCTTATGGGCCATTCGCCGCCCCACCGTCCACAGTGTCTTATACTGCTCAAGCCGCACCCGGTTTACCGCATCCGCCTCCAGCCAACGCTCCACCTGCGCCACCTCCTCCCCGGTCGCCTCTCCCAACAAATATTTGATTAGCAGATCATCCATATCGTCTGGTTACACTAAATACACTTGTTTAATCGAAATACTCCTGTTTATTCTAAATAGTCAGCCAGCTTGCGTCGCAGCAGCTTTAGCGCCTTAGTCATCTGAGTTTCCACGGTCTTCACCGAGATCCCCAACTGCTCCGCGATCTCGCGATACTTCAGCTCGCTGAACCGGCTGAGCTGAAAGATAGCTTTGCACTGCTCCGGCAACTCATCCAACGCCCGCTGGAACTGCTGTTCCAGCTCCCTTACCTCCGCTTTGTCGGACGCATTCTCCAAAGACCGGTCCGCCTGCCCGCCTAACCGCCTCAATACTCCCGACCGGTATTCCCGCCGGGTCCGCTCCCGTCGCATCCAGCTTATGCATTCATGATAGACGCTGCCATACAAATAAGCTTTGACCGATGCCTGAACCCGCAGTTGCTCTCGCTTCTCCCACAGGCGGGTGAACACCGTTTGAACCGCCTCGGCCGCCAACGACTCATCTTTCAGCACCGAGCAGGCATACGCATGCAGTGGACTATACCAGTCAACAAACAGCTTTTCAAAAATCTGCTCGTCAGCTTGCACACCGGATCCGACAAGAAAGAGATCGTTTACTTCCAAACAACGGTTTTAAGACATCCTGAAGTTACCAGACTCTTCAATAAGACGCGCGAGTTACAGTTTACCCTTATACTCAGGTAAAGAATGTCAGTCGCTCCTTATTTTACTTAGACAAATGGGAACATTTTAGTAAATTTGTGAGGGTGCGAGGGTCCAAATATCATATTGGCATTGAAATAGATAGGCTGACCAACAGCATTGTAAATACCATTTCCGGGGATAGCTTCCAAACGGAAGTCTTGCCGGTAACAAAAGAAGATCTAAAAAGCATTACTAAAAAGACTGGCTGGAAATTCAACTGGAGGGAAGAAGCTAGATTTGGCGACAGACAGATATATAAATTGACAATCGAAGGAAATCGTAACATTGTCCAGGGAATGATCAGCATGGCCGATATGCACGATCACATCTATCTCTGGCTGATTGAAAATGCCCCATTCAACTTTGGAAAACCAAAGTTATACGAAGGAGTGGCTGGCAATTTGGTGGCTTTTGCTTGTAAGACATCCTTTGAAAAAGGCTACGAAGGTTGTATTTCCTTCACGTCGAAGACTAAACTGATCAGACACTATGAAGAGACGCTTGGCGCAATACATGTCGGCAATCACCGTATGGTGATCTATCCGAATGCCGCTGCCAAATTGGTTACCCAATATTTTAAATTTAAATGAACATGGGTTACATAAAAGAGCCAAAAGGAGTTGATTTCGTCGTCGAGCCCACACCATTGACGCCCGAGGACAGGCAGATGATCAGCAAGGCCATTGAGCAATATAAAGCTACCGGTAAAGTGACCAGGGCCCCTCGGCCGAAGAAGGTCCGCCACACCCCTAAAAAGGTTAAGAAGTAATGTAGTATCCGTTACCAGGATGAATCCGACGCCGCCGACTCCTTATACTTGGCGGCACCACCGACCGGATCGACATAGATGGTCTTACCCGCCGCCGTCAGCACACCCCATCAATAATTCACCGTTATCCCTCCACCCCAACCCATATCACTGTCATAATGCGTCGACAACCCGATATACTTGGTCAGGATATACCGTAGCCCTGCCATATATTCCTTATCCGTATTGGCCATGAGGCTGAACCGCAACCGCCTCGTCAAAGCGATATCCTCACGCCCCAGTTGCAGCCGGAGATTGCCCTTCATATCCACCCGCCCGTCCAGCGTAAAGAGCAATGGCAGCGTATATTGCAACCCCGCGCAAATGACATCGCGGCGGTTCTTGGTATCCTCCTGTCCGAATAGGTTCTTCTCCTTCTCATCCGACCGCCGGTAACGAAGATCCCAGCCGATATACGGCAGCCAATACTGCATCCTTCCCAGATAGCGACCGAAATGACTTTCGCTTTCGTATCCTTTGACCGCATCCGTGCCTAGCCGCCACTCGGTCTGCAAACGGTATCGCGTATTCGCCAGCATCACCTCCCCGTCACTGCCGTTGCTTTCCAGGCCAACCCTCGCCATCGGCCGGATCGCCCGGTCATCCGCATAGACCTTCCGCAGATCCTGAGCCGAATCCGGCGGGCTTCCTTCATAATGAAAGATCCGCCCCATCCCACTCATCATGTGATATAAAATATGACAATGGAAGAACCAGTCTCCGCTTTCCGTCGCCGCAAACTCCAACGTATCGGTTTCCATCGGCAAAATATCCACGACATTCTTTAACGGCGCATAGTCCCCCTGTCCATTCAGAACCCGAAAGAAATGCCCATGCAAATGCATCGGATGCCGCATCATCGTTCCGTTATAAAGGATGATCCGAACGTTGTTCCCTTTCCGGATCAGGATCCGGTCCGCCTCGGAGACCACTTTATTGTCGATACTCCAGACATACCGGTTCATATTTCCCGTGAGATTGAAATGCAGCTCCTGCACCGGCGCATCCGGCAACCGCGTCGCAACCGGCGATCGCAGCATCCCATAGTTGAGGGTCACGGCCGTCCCCACTCCCGCCTCCGGATACATCACCGCATTCATATCCATCCCCTGGTTGCTCATGCTCATCCCCATGTCTTTCGTCCGTCCATTCATCGTCATCATGCCATTCATCATTTTCATGCCCTCCAGGTACTTCAACGGCCCAAGCGGCCGCAGCGCATGCCGTTCCCCCGCCCCCAACCACGTCGATACATATCCTGTCCGGTCCTCCGCCGTGGCCTGCAGTTCATAACTCCCGTCGCCCGGCACGGTTACCAGCACGTCATACGTTTCCGATACCCCGATGATCATCCGGTCCACCGGCGCCGGTTCGACATCCTTACCGTCACTGGCTACCACCGCCATCTTCCCGCCCGCATACCGAAGCCAGAAATAGGTGGAGCTGCTTCCGTTGATGATCCGCAGTCTGACAGTATCCCCGGGATGAACCGAAGGCAGCGCGTCCGCCGCCCGCCCATTGACGAGGAACCGGTCATACGCAACGTCGCTGACATCCATCGGCAGCATCCGCTTCCATTCGTTGGTGAGCTTGGTGCGGAGATACCCGTGCCGGATCGCCTGCCCATAGTCCTGCGTGCTTCCCTTTCGGATCGCATACCAATCCGTGGCAAAGTGAAGGCTCCGTTGCACCTCCTCCGGCCGCTCGTCCGTCCAGTCACTCAGTAACACCGTAAATTCCTTCATCGGTTTCCACCTCCTGTCTTCCCCGGCCCCGGGTTGCCCCTTATCTTTCACCCCGCCCCACCCCCGCGGATGGATGACGATCGCCCCATAAAGCCCGATCTGCTCCTGCAGCATCAAATGCGAATGATACCAATAAGTCCCGCTTTGCACGATCGGGAACCGCGCCACATACGTTTGCATCGGCCCGATCGGCGGCGACGTCAGATACGCCACCCCATCATACCGGTTAGGCACGATCAACCCATGCCAGTGGATGGAAGTGGCCATCATCGTCATGTTGTGGATATAGATAACCGCCGTATCTCCCTCCGTGAATTCGAGGGTTGGCCCCGGTAACTGCCCGTTCACCGCTATCGCGTGCCGGTGGCGGCCGGTATAATTCACCGTCGTATCCGTGATCTCGAGGTGATACTCCACCGTCTCCTGACACACTGCGCCCATGCTGACCATCAAAGCCAGCAATCCCATGCTTAGCTTCTTCATTTGGGTTGTATCGTCGCCGCTACCTTACCGCAAGTGGGCATGCTGCTCCCGTAATAAGGGTTCTTTATCGCGGAGTCACCGCTCAGCCAATACACCTTTTTCATCGGACAATAGTCCTCATAGATCGGCTGCGGGGAGAGTTTGACCTCCTTGGCAAGTTTGAAGAGGTTTGCGGATAGAGATGCAAAATGTTCCCGCTGATGATTGATGTCCTTCGACTCCGAAATATGGCGCGCATCATAGGCCAGTTTGTCCTGCAGCGACATGAATGCCGTATGATCCGCAGGCGCCATCGACGCCATATCGACCCCGTTGACCGCTTTGAGCATTTCGCCGGCAGCGGTCGCCGCCGCGGCAGCGTCCCCAGCCACCAGCGCATCCTTCAGTTGATAATAATCGGTCAGGATCGGAGAAAGGTCAGCCTTCCGCGCACCCGCCGGTGCAAATAATAAGATCGTAAGAATTAGAATTTTCATGTTAATGCTTTGAAATGATCAACTTATTCCCCCTTGCCCAAACTCCAGCACCCGGCAATGCCCGCGCACCAATGCCTGATCCGCGTCCGTAACACAGACCTCAGGACAACCCAGCTCTTCACACGCCGCCGCATAATATTCCTTCATCCTCCCGGCTCCAACGATTATGATCGGGATTTCCGTGCCCTCCAGGACCTTCAGCTCTTCCCCGATCATTAGCCCGCTAAGATACTGATAGTTGCTTTCCCTCGACAAGCCGGCCAGCAACTGCCGGATACGGACCTTGAACGCCGTGTGCAGGATCCCGCCCTTCCGGCTGTCCCGTATCCCCTCCATGAAATCATCGGAGACCGCCCCCCCATCCGATGATGCGGCAGATACCGAGACTGACAGGATACTCTTCGTCGCCAGCAGCTGGAAACATTCTCCGGTCATAAAAGTGGTGATATCCACTGCCCTTCCCGCCCGCACCCGGACATGTTTGGAATGCGTGCCCGGAAAAATATAAAGCCGTTCGTCATTCCCCGCCGCCGCACAGCCAACCAGCTGCGTTTCCTCCCCGCGCATGACGTCATCCTTCGTCCGCACTCCCGATACCATAAGAATGGAATGGCCGAACCCATCCGATGGCGGAATTGCCACCCGGATCAGATCCTCCCCTGTCAGCACCATCGGTACGCTCCGATATGGGAGCTCCACCATCCCCATGCTCGAGGCCGCCATTCCCGACAAAACCACCGGAAGACCGGTCAATGAATAAGTCGTATGCCTTCGCAGATGCTCGATCTCTTTCGCCATCACCGCCCGGTAAAATCCCAGCCGTTCCTTGGCCCCCTGACCGGCCGCCCGCCACCGGGAATAGACCGCGGCCACTCCATCGGGACCATGGACTTCGCCGATAGCTTCCCGCCGGTCACTATCTACCAGCCTTAACCGAAAGTTGGTGGTACCCCAGTCACAACTGATCAAGAGGTTCATGCTAACGTGTTTAAATATGCGTTGCAGGTTTTTTGTAACGCGTGCAGCGCCTCGGCAGTGGTCTCCTGGCCCGCAGGCACCAACGCACTCCCGATCCCATAGGCTACGGCTCCGGCCGCACGGAATTCCCGGATATTCTGAAGGTTCACGCCACCGGTCGGCATCAGCCGGATCTGCGGCAGCGGACCGCGTAGGTCCCTGAAATAAGAAGCGCCTGCAGAAGCGGGAAAGACTTTGACGATATCCGCGCCACTCCGCCACGCCGTCAGGATCTCCGTAGCCGTGAATGCCCCGGGAATGCTCACCGCCCCCAGTTCCTTCGTCACCTGGATCGTTTCGATATCTAGCGTTGGCGATATGATGAATCGCGCCCCCGCATCGATGGCCATCTCCGCCTCCCCCGGCGTGAGGACCGTACCCGCCCCTACCAGTATCCGATCGCCCATTATCTCCGATACCCGGCGAATAAGATCGAGCGCCCCCGATGAGTTGAGCGTGATCTCCACCAGCCTGACCCCGCCTTCCGCCAGCGCCGCAACAATATCCGGAACCCTCTCCGGTTCGCAACCCCGCAAAATGGCGACGATCTTATAGCGAAGGATTTGCTCCAAAGATGTCATAGTCCCAGATGTCATAGCTGCCGTTCCCATATCATCCGATTTTCTACCCGCCGGTTTAATAACTGCCGGTCCCATCCGATTTTCTACCCGCTCTCATAGCTCCCTCTCCAGCACCGACCTTAACTGATCAGCCCGCATTACGCCGCTTTGCCGCCACTTGATCTGCCCATCCCGGAATACGATCAGCGTTGGAACACTCTGGATCTGATAGGCCTCCGCCACCGCCGGATTGCGATCGATATCCATTTTCAAAATGGTGACCCGCTCACCCAGCTTTTCCTTTACCTCCTTCAAAATGGGCGGCATCATCTTGCATGGACCGCACCACTCCGCGGAGAAATCCACCAGCACCGGCTTGCTGCCGCCGATGATCTCCGAAAAGGATCGTTTTTCACTCGTTTCCATATTGTTTTCCTTTCCAGTAAAGTTACCTCATTTCTCCTTTCCATCAATTTCCCACTAACCTACTACTTTCCCTTTACCCCACCCCCCTACTCCCCCTTCACCTCATCCCTGCTTCTCCTTTGACCCCACCCACTACTTCTCCTTCACCCGGTCGAAGTATTCTTTCTGCAACTCCAGCGTCTTCGTATCCGCCTTTATCGCCTTCAACGCCTCCACCAACTGAGAGATGATATGCTCCGTCACGAGCTGTCCCTCCGCCCTGGTAGCCTTCGAACCCTCACCGGCATAGTGGTTCGGAAAATCGGCGTACCACCAGATGGCGGTATAGACGTTCGGAATACTCAACCGGTGTTGATTGGCGCCGGATTCATCGTTAGCACTGTCCATCTCCACAAGGTCCGGCCGCAGATAAAGAAGGGAAGAAGTCTCTCTCTCCCCCGCATGCTGATCCCCGCTCGGGTCCGACTTATGGATCGCCGCAAGCTGCCGGTTATACACCGAATCCCCATGCGCTTCAAAAAAATACACCGCATAGTCCCGCCGCTTCTCCAACCGCGTCTGGATGAAATAACGGATCAACTCGGGATTTCCACCATGGCCGTTGATGATCACGATCTTGTTGAACCCATTACGCGCGATCTCATCACAAGTGGCTTCCAGCAGGTCCCAGACCACCCGTTCCGGCAACGCAAACGTCCCCGGCTGATGCCGGGCCTCATTGATCTGGCCGTAGAAGTAATCCGGGAACACCACCGCATATTCCTTTTTGGTTGCCCGCGCCGCCCATTCGCGTACCTGGATCAGATCCGCGCCGATCGGGGCATGCGGGCCGTGTTTCTCGAGAATGCCGATCGGCAGGATACAGGTCCGCCCTGACCGCTCCAGGGCCTTTGGCCAGTCGCTGGCCGTGAGCTCGTCCCAACGCGCATGTAACTCCTGCGAGTCTTTCGCCACCCCGACCGTCAGCGTCGTGACCCGGAAGCAATTCCGCGCCGGTTTCTTCTCTCCCGGAACGATCAGCTTGAATGGGCCCACCCCGGCTGCCAGCGGCTTCCCCTCCTCTTTGTCAGCGAGGATCACCACCCTGTCCGTAATAGTCGAATCCAGCTCCGCCAGACTAAAGACGACCTGGTAGCCATCCGCGCAGGAGACCAGCAGATACTTCGCCATATTCTTGCCGCGCAGCTGCTTCCCCGTCGTCGCCCCCGCCTTGTTAAGGATATCCGCGATCGCTACCCCGGAAAAGTGGTGCATTGCCCCCTGCTTATCTTTTGCGCTGTCCATGGTCTGCGGCATCGCGGCCAGGTCCGCCGCCGTCAGCGCCAGCGGCGTGGTCACTTCCCCATTCACCTTCACCGTAGCCGGCTGCTGCGCCCTGCCGGAAAAACAACAGCAAAAGATCACCAGCAAAAGCAGCAGGCTCTTCGCAAACAGCTGCCGCGCATCGGCAAGAAGCGAGACAAGCCGGTCCAGCTTTCGGGTATGCTCAACCGCAAATTCATGCCGGTGCGCATCGACATAAAGATGATTCTTCACCAGCGGTACCGTATAGGGAACCACCCACGCCCGTAACGCCTTGGCAACCGCATCCATCGCATTGACGCCCTGCATCGCCTGCCCTCCATCCGCCCACGCCACTAACCCCACCACCTTGTCAGTCAAATAAGGCTTCTCATACCGGGCCGTCAGCTCCAGCCAATCGAGACAATTCTTCATTACCCCCGTCATTCCACCGTGATATAACGGCGTCAGCCAGAGTTGCAGTTCAGATCGCAGGAACAATGCACACATCTCCCGAACCTCCGCGGATGGTTGTATCTCATGCTGATCGAAGAAAGGAATTCGCCCCTCCGATATATGGAACTCAGTAACGTCTAAGTTGCGGGCGGCCATTTGTACGTGCAGGTAAGCTGTCAGCTTGCGCCCCGTCGTCTCCGGCTTGTAGTCGCTACAGCCGTTAAAGATCAAAACATTCATGTCATAAAAGTACGGAAATCCCCATTCCTAATGATCAGCGATGGCCACCACCGGCTTTCTCCCCCTGCGCCGTGACGTCAGCAGCAGGAACGGCAAGCCGACCACAAACACTATCCCCAGCAGCAGATATGCGTCCCCGAAACTCAACACATTCGACTGCCGGACAACCCCGGCCTCCAGCAGCCCCAATGCCTTCTGTTGCGCATCGAACAGGCCCGATCCCCTGGCAATAAAATAATCCGTATAATGCCCCAATTGCCCCACCACCTGCGGATCACCCGCCGCAAGATTCGAGACCAGGTCCGTCCGATGCGTCGCATTACGATGCGCCAGATAGGTGTTGACCGTAGCGACCCCAAACGATCCTCCCAGCTGCCGCATCATATTATTGAGCGCCGTCCCCTGTGGGATATCCTTCGGTTCAAGCGAAGATACCGCCAGCGTAGACAACGGTACCGTCACGATAGCCAATCCGATCGCCCGGTAGATCAGCGGGGTATACATATTGGCCGCTGCCGCATCCAGATCGAGCCGCGACATCTGCCACGCGAATACCATGAACAGAAGCATCCCCATCGTGATCATTGCCACCGGCGATAGCCCCCGCTGCAGCAACCGAGCGGAGATGATCAGCCCTCCGATCGCCAGGATCGCGCCGGGCAATAACAAAAGCCCCGTTGCCGTAGGGGTGAAATTGAGCAGCCGTTGTGCGAATACCGGGGTAAGGTATACGGAACTGTACAGCCCGATCCCTGAGATGAAGGTCAGCAGCGCCGCCACACTCAAATTCCTGCTCTTCAGCACCCGCAGGTTGACCGCGGGATGATCGGTCCTCAACTCCCATATGATGAACCCGCCTAATCCGATCACCGCCAGCACAGTCAGCACAACGATATAACCCGCCGCAAACCAGTCATCCGTCTGGCCCCGCTCCAGCACCGTCTGCAGGGAGCCCACCCCAACGGCCAATAAGACAATTCCCGTCCAGTCGATCCCCCCGCCATTCGCAGGCCTGATCGGCGGCTCACCCAGCAGCGAGCTACAGATCACCGCCACCACGATGCCGATCGGTACATTGATATAGAATATCCACGGCCAGGAAAAGTTCTCCGTAATGAAGCCGCCAAGCGTAGGCCCGATCGTCGGCCCGACAAAGATCCCGACCCCGAACAACGCACTGGCCACATTCTGCTTCTCCTTCGGGAACAGCTCATACACGATTGCCGCCGAGACCGATAACAACGCCCCGCCCCCAAGCCCCTGCACAAAACGGAAGGCCACCAATTCCCAGATATCAGTGGCCTGCCCGCACAGAAAAGAAGCAGTGGTGAAGACGATCACTGACCCGATATAGTAATTCCGGCGCCCAAGCCTGGCCGACAGGAAGCTGGTGATCGGAATGATGATTACATTCGCGATGGCATAGGCCGTGATCACCCAGGAAGTGTCCTCCAACGTCGCTCCCAGGTTCCCGCTCATATAGGAAAGCGCAACATTTACGATGGAGGTGTCGATCAGCTCCATCACCGCGGCGGCGATAACCGTGATCATCAGGATCGTCCGTTTCATACCGGCTCCGTTATCGGGTTCATTGCTTGAAAGGCTTCCTCAGGGTTTGACCGGGATAGCTGATATACTTTTTCCGTATCTCCTACCCTGATCTCATAATCGTCTTTTTCCAGCGCCGTCGCCAATGCATCAGCGACTACCGACGGCGCTATGCCTTTATGCCCTCCGATCCCCGCGGAGAATTCCGTATTGACCAGCGGCGGCATCAGATCGAACACCCTGACAACGCTACTTCCCGACAACAAATGCCGCAGCGATTGCGTATACGAGTGCAACGCCGCCTTGGTCGCCGAATACGTCGCTATCCGCACCCCCGGCACAAACGCAACGATCGATGATACGTTCACGATGGCCGCCTGCGGTTGCACCCGCAGCAACGGCAGTAAGAGCTCGTTCAGCCGGACGACGGAAAGATAGTTGGTCAACATCTCCTGCTCCGCCTTTTCAAACCCGCCGGCATCCTCCGCGGTCAGGTCGAACGCAAAGGCTTTTCCTGCATTGTTGATGAGGATATTCAGGTCCGGGTGATCGCGCCGGAGTATCCCCGCCAGCCTTTCCACGTCCGCCGGATCGGATACATCTGCCGCAATAGCCGTCACATTCGTCAGGCGTGACGACGCCGCCTTTAGCCGCTGCTCGTTCCGGCCTACGATGATCACTTTGTTGTTGGAATGGAAGCGCTCTGCGATCGCAAACCCGATCCCGGCACTCCCGCCGGTGATCAGAATGGTGTTGTTTGTCGTTTTCATGATTGTTCTTTTTATATACCGATCGGTATATTTTTATGTAAAAAAAATTATAGCCCGTTCACCACCTTCCGTGCCGTCTCCAGCACCTGCCGGTAATAGCCTGTCTTATCCGTCGCCCGCCGGATCAGGATCGCCCCTTCGATCAACGCGATCAGCGTGAGCGCCGTCTGCTCCGCATTTACTGTCGCCCCGAACTCTTTACCGGCGATCCCCTTCTCAATTAACTGCGTCACTCGATTTTTCCAACCCAGCATCACCTCGGCCGCTTTCATCTTCAACCTGGGATGCGTATCGTCGCAATCCACCGTCGTGTTCATGATCGGACACCCGCCCTCCATCACTCCCCCCCGGTAAATATTATAATAAGCATCGATCATCGCCAGCAGCTTGCCCCTCGCCGTCGGTTGCTTGCCCATCTCCGCGGCCGTGGCCGCCTGCAGGACCTGGATGTTGTGCTCGAACGCCGCCACCGCTACTTCGTCCTTATCACTGAAATTTCCATAGATACTGCCCTTTGTCAAACCGGTCGCATCCGTCATATCGGTAAGCGACGTGCCCGCATAGCCTTTCTTGTTGAAGATCGGCGCCGTCTTTTCTATGATGAATTGCCTCGTGCGTTCTGCCTTGTTCATGATGTAAAATTATACCAATCGGTATAATTCACCAAATTTTTCTTTCCACCCGCGCAGGCCCGTACTTTTACACAAATTGCCCCATGTTCACCGAGATCGACCGGTTCATCGCCAGATACATCCGCCTCAGCGAAGAAGAATCCACCTTCTTTCACAGCCTGCTGAAACCCCGTCATGTTAAAAAGAAGACTTTCTTACTACAGGAAGGCGAGATCTGCGACTTTGAAGCCTTTATCCTGAAAGGCTGCATCCGGTCCTACTACCTGGACAAGGAAGGCGCCGAGACGATCCTCCTCTTCGCCATCGAAGACTGGTGGGTCAGCGACCTGACCAGCTTTGCCGAACGCCGGCCCTCCAACCTCTTTATCGAAACCCTCGAAGACTGCGATCTGCTTTCCATCGACTACACCGGCAAAGCCCTGCTCTTCGAAAAGATCCCCGCCTTCGAGCGGATGTTCCGGCTGCTCGTTCAGCGCTCGCTGAGCGTCCTCCAGCAACGTTTCTACGCTACGGTCTCCCAGACCGCTGAGCAACGCTACCTTCAGTTTCTCGACAAATACCCGCAGGTCGCACAACGCGTGCCTCAGCACCAGATCGCCCGCTATATCGGCGTCTCCCCCGAATTTCTCAGCAAAGTCCGCAGCGCCCGCCGCCATCATCCATAACGATACCACCTTCCATACCGTCGCCATCCACCCCGCCAACAATTTTTCTAATTATGGCGAATTCGCCCCAATTAGCCTCATCTTCAAAAAACACATCCATCCCCCCAAAAACTACCCCCCCCAAAAAAAAGCTAACCCCCGAAAACTAACCCCCAAAAACGATCTTTCCCGCCTGTTCCAGCTCATCCGCCACGATCGTATGCGGCCGCCCCGGATACACCTTCTCCGTCACCTCAGCACCCATTTCCCGCAACAACGCAGCAGTCGCCCGTACCCGCTCCACCGGCACATGCGGATCGCGATCACCCGTCCCGATAAAGACCGGCGTGCCCGCAAAATCCCCCTTATAGTTCTCCGTATAGATCCGATCCCCGATCAAACCGCCTGTCCAGGCCGCCACTCCGCCATATCTCGCCGCGTTCCGCGCCGCGAATTCCAGGGTCAGACAGGCCCCTTGCGAAAACCCCGCAAGGAAGATCCGCTCCCTTCCGATCCCCGCCGCCAGCACATCCTCCACCACGCCCGCCAATAATTCCAGCGCCGACCCCAGCCATGGCTGGTTCCTCACCGGCGGCTCCAGAAAAGAATAGGGATACCACGAATGCCCCATTGCCTGCGGCGCCAGCAACGCATAGTCCCTGACCGGCAGATAGTCAGCCAGCGTCAGGATGTCCTCCGCCGTCGCTCCCCGCCCATGTACCAGGATAAGCGCACGTTCGGCCGCCGCCAGATCCGTTCCCGCCGTTATAATGCTTTTTGTATGCATAGTTTGGTTCCCTCTTCTATGATAATGCCGGTAAGGATTGTTCGATCGCCGCCCGCATGGGCTCGTATTGCACCGGCAATTTCAAATGCGTGCCCAACTCAGCCAGCGGCTCATCCACCGTAAAACCGGGATTGTCGGTAGCCAGCTCGAACAAGACCCCGCCCGGTTCGCGGAAATACAACGAATAGAAATAATCGCGGTTGATCTTCGGCGTGATATGCAACCCCCGGCTGAGGATCTTCTCCCGGTAGGCCATCTGCATCTCCTCATCGGCCACCCTGAAGGCCACATGATGGTTCGTACCTCCCCCATTGAGCCCGCGACCCTCATTCGGGGCTTCCACCAGATCGACGATCGCAGCCGTAGGGATCGCATCGGTCCTGAACCGGTACCTGTTCCCTTCCTGCCGCTCCTGCCGGTAACCGAACACATCCGTTAGGATCGAAGCCGTCGGCACGATGTCCCTTAATGTCAGCGTCACACTATGGAATCCTTTCGTTCCAACCTCCGCAGCAATTTCAGGCGTGCTCCAGGGCTTTCGGTCATCGGGGTCATTGGATGCGATAAGACTGATATTTAGTCCATCGGGGTCCTGGAAAGGCAGATAGACCTCACCCATCCGCTCCGCCGTCGCACCCTGCGAGACCTTCAACTCACGGAAACGATCAGCCCAGAAAGGCAGGCTGTCCCTGTTCACCGAATACCCGATCTCCGTAGCCATCCCTGTACCCGTCCGGCCTCTGACGATCCCCTCCCAGGGAAAGAACGTTAGTATAGTGCCGGGCGCCCCGTTCTCATTCCCATAATAGAAGTGATAGGTTCCGGGGTCATCGAAATTGACGGTCCGCTTTACCATCCGAAGGCCAAGCGCCCGCGTATAGAAGTCGAGATTGCGCTTTGCGTTTCCCGCAATAGCCGTGATATGATGTATACCTGTTATTTTGTCTGCCATAGTTTTATATTTTATTTGTCATGGGCACCTCGATCGCCAAGATTTCAGAACCCGCTTCCAGTGACCGGATCGTGATCTTTTCCTCGCCGGTAATTCCCAGCGCATCCCGCGCTTCCAGCCGATGCCCTTCCGCCTGGAACGCCCCTTTGATCACAAAAAGATAAATACCGTTACCCTCCTTCTTCAGTTCATACCCAAATTCCACCCCTTCGTCGAAATTTCCCATCTGGAACCAGGCGTCCTGATAGATCCATACCCCCTCCTCACCCGCATTCACTCCCTCCGCACCCGGATTCGGCGACAGCACCTGCCGCAACTCATTATGCCCCATCTCCAGCGGGGCCTGATCGTACCGCGGTTCCACATTGAGCCGGTTTGGGAAAACCCAGATCTGCAGGAATTTTGCCGGCTTGTCCGGTTCATTGTTGTATTCGCTGTGGAATACCCCCTTCCCCGTGCTCATTACCTGGATCTCACCCGCCCGGAGGACCAGCTCATGACCCAGGTTGTCTTTATGGATAAGGCTTCCCTCAAGCGGAATGCTGATGATCTCCATATTATCGTGCGGATGCCAGCCAAATCCCTTGCCGCCCGCAACGACGTCGTCATTCAATACCCTCAACATCCCGAACCGCATCCGGTCCGGATTGTAATAGTCCGCGAAACTGAACGATTGGTTGCTCACCAGCCAGCCGAGATCGGCCCGCCCGCGGGTATCTGCTTTATGTAAGATTGTGCTGCTCATATTGTTTCTCCTTTGCACTGCAAATTTACAGCCCCGCTGCCCCCTTTTCCATTAACCTACCTTAAGAATTCCACCCCAAACCCCCGTTGATCGAACCCGATTCCGAATTGGTCGAAATCTTTTCCACAATCCCCAACTGTACTTTAGATTTATGTAACCAACCGAATAGCCGCTTACATGGAATACGATAACGACCGGTTAAGAAGACGTACTACCCAAACCGAGACGGTTTACCTGGTGCTCATCGCCCTCCTCGGCCCGGTGACGGATTCCCTCGCCGCCCTCCACCTGAACGTGGCCGGTTGCATCGTCGCATTCCTGGTCAGCGGGATCACCTTTCCCCTCTATTTGCTTTTTATCTATCTCCTGGGAACGCCAATCTTTATCCGCGGCCGCAAAGTATATCCCGCGCTCCTGTTCGGAATTTTCCTGCTGGCGATCAGCTTACTCATCCTGACTTTCTATTCATTTTTACATCATCCCGATCAAAAGCCGGCTTTCGCGAACTATGTATCATTGAGCACTTATACCATCTATCGGGTATTTGGTTGGGTGACGCTGAATTTGAGCCTCTCCCTGCTGACGTTTAATATCGGCCGGTCCATCGACCAGAACGAAGAGCTCCAAACCGCCAAAAAAGAAAGCACTTTCTTCCAGCTTCGCTATCTCCGCGCCCAGCTGAACCCCCATTTTCTTTTCAATACCCTTAACAGTATCTACTCCCTTAGCCTTCAGAAATCAGACCGGGCGCCCGAGGTTGTCGTTCGGCTGGCGGATATCATGCGCTACCTGATCTATGAATGCGATGAAGAGAGCATCCTCCTCGACAAGGAGATCGAATTCATCCGGAATTATATCGAGATCGAGAAGATCCGCCATCAGGCCGATATCCGCCTTACCGTCGAAGGCTCCACCACCGGCGTTCGGATCGAACCTTTCCTTTTTATCTCCTTTATCGAAAACAGCTTTAAGCATGCGATGGACAACAGCTTTAGCGAACCTTATATCTATATCACGATCAAAGTAGGCAACGGCCAGCTCACGCTCAACGTTATCAACAGCATGGACGCCGACCTCGGGCTGCAGGCCAAACGCATCAACGGAAAAGGCATCGCCCATAGCCGCAGCCTCCTGGAACTGCTATACCCATCCTCTTTCGACCTCGATATCATCCAGACCCAAAAGCACGAAAGCCGCTCCAGCCGGGTCCGCTTGCGTAACGCCCGCGAAAGACTGGAAACCCTATACCCCGACTCCCATACTCTTGACGTAATTTTGAACAAGAGCTCGTTCACCGTATCGCTCATCCTAAAAACCGTAAACGCTTGTTGAAATGTATCATCGTTGAAGACGAAGTGCTTGCCCAGGACGTCCTGAAAAGCCACCTGGGCCGCCTTGACAGGCTGGAGCTGGCCGGCGTCTACCGGAATGCACTCGAAGCGGAAGCAGCCCTGGCTGCCGGTGATATCGATATCATGTTCCTCGACATCCGCCTGCCCGGTATGACCGGCCTCCAATTCCTCGCCAGCCTCAAAGATTCTCCCCTGGTAGTTCTGACGACCGCCTATGCGGAATATGCCCTTGAAAGCTATGAATTCAATGTCATCGACTATTTGCTTAAACCGATCTCCTTCGAGCGGTTCTCCCGCGCCGTTAACAAGATCCTCGACAATCGCCTGTTCTCCGCCGCCGCAAAGGAATCCGACCCCTTCTCCGATGACCACATCTTCATCCGCTCCAACAGTAAATTCTTCCGCGTCAATTTCTCGGAGATCCTCTACATCCAGGGCAGCCGGGACTATCTCAAGGTTCATACGCCCGATTTCTCGCTGATCACCCATCAGACCATGAACGATCTCGAAAAGTCTCTGCCTTCCCGCCAATTCATCCGCGTGCACAAGTCCTACATCGTCGCCCTTCGCCATATCCGCTCGATCTACGGCAACTCCATCGAATTGGGCAAAACCACCATTCCCATCGGAGTCAGCTATAAGGACGCGGTAATGAACCTGATCGGCCGGAAGTCATAAGATTATTTCCTATTTTTGGCGATCGAAATCATCACCATGCGTAGCCCGTTCTCGTATCTCACCCTTTTAGTCCTTATCCTCACCCTCGCTTCCGGTGCGATTGCGCTCACCTCCTGTACAAAATCCAACCCCGGAACCACCACCTCCACCGGCGCCGATACCGCCAGCATCCTCGGCACCTGGACCTGGGCCTATCAATCGGCAACGCTTTGGCATGTTACTCCCGGCGACACGACCCAGTCGGGCAAACCTGTCCGCACTCCATATACCCCCGTCAATACCGGCATCAACCGGATCCTGACCTTCGATACTGCCGGCAAATTCACGTTCATCCATAACGACTCCATCCTTCAGGATTCCGTCAACTACGAACCCAATTACCTCCAGGTCGCACTACCCGTCATACTCCTGCCCGATCTCACCCCCGAGACCGATACGGGTTTCTACCAGGTAGGTTTCGGCATCGTCGGTTGCGCCCTCACCGACACGACTACCCTTACGCTCGGCAACGTCCCCTACCAGGCCGTCCTCACCGCCGATACCCTTCTCATCCACCTCGACCCGTGCCTGTCCCGTGTAGTGGATATCTATATAAGAAAAAATTAACGCTTCAGATACCGTTCGAGATACCCGAAACTTACTTCGTTAATCAGCAGCCAGCTCTCCCAGCTATACGCCGCTCCATGCGCACCCGGTGGATAAATGCGCAGATCCACGTCTTTACCGGCATCTGTCAGCGCCGTCAGCAGCTGCATCGTATTGGCGGGATGCACATTGTCGTCCAGCATGCTATGGATGAGCAGCAGATGGGCGCGCAGACCGCCCGCATGCGTCATGTCGGAACTGTTTTTATATCCGTCGGCATTGTCCGCCGGTAATCCCATATACCGCTCCGTATAGATATCATCATACAACCGCCAGTCGGTGACCGGAGAATTCGCGATCGCCACCTTGAAGACGTCGGGATGCGTCAATACCGTATAGGTTGTGGCATAACCGCCATAACTTTCTCCCATGATCGCCATCCTGCTGGAATCGACATAGGGTAATCCCCCAAGGTATTTGGCCGCTTCCACAAAATCATGACTTTCCCACTTACCCAACTGCCGGTAGACCACCTTCATGAATTTACTTCCATAGTTCGACACACCCCTATTGTTGATATCGACGCTGATATACCCATTCTGCGCCAGCCATTGCTGCCATCCGTCCGTTTCATAACTATTATAGACCCCGTGCGACTCCGGACCGCCATAGATCGTCAGCACAACCGGGTATTTCTTTGTGGAATCAAAATTCATCGGCCGCACCATATAGCCATCGATATCGACCCCATCCGTGGTCCTGAACCGCATCATAACCTTTGGCGAGTACAGGTGCGTAGTCGCAAACTCGCTGACGGCCTTATTGTCCTCTAAGCGCTTCAGCAACTTCCCTTGCGCATTGCAAAGCTCCACCTGCTGCGGCGTATGCACATTGCTGTATCTGTCGATATAATAAGCCGTACTGGTCGACATGTCGATATCGTGATAACCCGCCTCCTGCGTCAGCCGCTTTTTTCCGCTGCCATCATATCGGATCGAATACAACTGCTGCTCCAGCGGTGACGCCTCCGCCGAAAGATAATAGATGGTCTTGCTATCCGGATCGATCCCCGTGACCTTTATCAGATCCCAGTTGCCCGTAGTGACCGCATTGATCAGCTTCCCGTCATATCCATAACGATAGACGTGATAATACCCAGACCGGTCGGAAACCCAAAAGAATTCCTTAGTCTTCTCCGGGAAATAGACCATGTCATTGACGTTGGTATAGAAATCGAATACCGAAATCCACGTGCTGTTCTGCTCTTCGAGCACCACCCGATGTTCCCCCGTCTTCACATTGAAAAAATAAAGCTTCATATGGTTTTGCGCCCGGTTCAGCGTCATCAGTGCAAGCTCATCCGGGTTGCTCGTCCAGTAGATGCGCGGAATATAATAGTCCCCGGTCTCATCCGGCGTCAGCCAAACCTTCTTACCCGTCTGCACATCCACCACTCCGATCCGGACAAGCGGATTCGCATCGCCGGGCTGTGGAATAGGAATATGGATCTGCTCGTTGTGCAGCCCTGCATAGTTGGTCAGCTGAAAGACCGGCACCGGCCGCTCGTCAAACTGCCAGAAGGCAATATACCGGCTGTCTTTTGACCAGTTCCACGCCTGGCCCTGACCGAACTCTTCCTCATAGACCCAGTCATAATGCCCGTTGAAAATAGCCGTGTCGCCGGTGGCGTCTGCTGTGAGCTGCCGCTCCGCGCCCGCCGCAAATGAATAGACAAAGAGGTTACCGTTTCGCTCGATGCCCACGCTGCTCCCGTCCGGCGACAGCTCCGCCGAACGCGCATCCTTAGCGGCCTGTTGCAATTGCCGGCTCCCCAGGTCATAAATATAATAATCCGAGATGCCCGAATTCCGGTAGATCCGCCGGAGATTCGTCCGGAAGACCAGGTGCTTCGAATCCCGCGACCACTGAAAGGACTCATAGGCGAAAGGTTTGCCCGTTCCGGGGAAGGTCAGCCCGCCATTGGTAAACACCGTTTTTTCCTCCAGCGTTTTCGGATCGAACGTGTGAATATCCGTGCCTTCCTTGAAAGAATATTGATTCCCGCCCTGGATCCAGTTCACGTCCCCCGGGCCCGCGTTACCGCGTAAGACAAAATAACCCGTCCTGAGCGCATCGCCCAGGCTTGAGTAAGGCTGCTGCGCAATAAGATTACCGGCCCCCGATAATAATAGAGCCAGGATCAACCATAGATTCTTGAGCATGTGGAAAATTGATTAGGGGGCTAAAATAGGGTAAATTTCTGCCCGGACGGGCCATCAAACGAAAAAACCCCCAAGGATTAGTCGAGGGCTTTTCAACGAGAATTGAATTTTAAATGGCTTCCTCCATCAGGGCCGAAAGCAGCTTTTACATGGATATTGAACGTATCGGTTCGTTCATTGGTATTGGATAAGTCAAAACTAAGCCAGAACCAAACGTTAAAAAAGAGCAAACACCCTCGATTTTTGTCGTAAACTCCCGCCCGAAAAACCGTATTTATACGATTCTAATTCTCTTCTAATGCTATTCTAATAGCGTTTTATCCTTTCCACCGTTACTTTCCCGACTAAAATTCATCCACTTTGAAAAAATATGGCTTCCTCCTGCTCGGCATCCTGGTCAGCCAGCTCGCGCTCGCCCAGACCCAGTCGCCCGATACGTCCCTGTCATCCGACAAGAACATTCGCAACAAAGTCCTTAGCGACATCCAGGACAACCTCGACAAAAAGACAAAGAACATCGATCTGACCCTCTCCCGGCTCGACAACAAAGTCGATTCCCTCGACCTCGCCATCGCCGCCACCCGCGACGCCCGCGAAAAAGCCGACAAGCTGCTCCTCCGCGTCCAGGCGCTCGAACAAAAACAACAGGCCATCGAGCAGAACGAGCTCAACGTCTATCAGGCCAACTACCAGTCCGCCATCATCAACCTCGTCTCCATGGACAAGGAGATCCAGCCGCTCATGCTTTTCAACTCCGCCAAAAGCTTCTTCAGCACCCTCAACGAAACCGCCGACCCCATGAAATACCCCGGCTATGCCGACTGGTATAAAAAATTCTACGCCTATATCGAAAAAGAAAAAGACAAGGACCCCGCCCTCAACGTCCTCCATGATATGGTCCAGGTCACCGGCAACATTACCAGCGCCACGCCCATCGCCGGCCCCGTCTGCCAGGCCCTCTTCCTCGGCATCGACAACTATATCACTTCCCTGGGCTCAAAGAAGAAAGAACTCCGCGATGAAAGCCAGAAGATGTTCCTCCTCACCGCCAAGCTCAGCCAGTTCGACTACGACAAAGACCTCATCGAGCAACAATGGGAGATCGTCACCAACGACCTCGATAAATTGCAGATCCACTACGATACCATCCTCAACCAAAATCTCGCCCTCCTAAAGGTTCCCCGCGGAGAATACGTTCGCCAATTTACAAAAGAGACCGACGCCGACCAGCGCTATCAGTTCCTCACCGAATTACGAAAAAGAGCATCCGGTCTCGTTACCGACCGCCGCACCGCCGACATCAAGAACTGGAAACAACCCATCTACTACGAGCTGATGGACGTCCAATCCCTCAAGCTCCGTTTCGGCGAGCTGACCTTCGAGATCCGCGGTATCATCGGCCGGTACAACGAACTTGTGGCAAAATATAAAAGCGACCCCGATATCGGCCTCAAAGTCCAGGCCCTCGGCGTCAAACTCGACGCCATGAGCGATACCTTCGACAGCGCCTTCGATCCGACGGAGTACATCAACTCGGCCACCCGCATGTATCTGGTCAATTGACACCGCAACGCCCGCCTTTCGGTTGGCGTTCCCGGCCGCGCCCCCAACTCCTCACAAAAAAGTCCCGGCTGACGCCGGGACTAAACTAAACCCCTGGATACGGATCAATCACCACACCAAACCCTAAAATCTATTTATGCTCTAACAACTTAAAGAATTGATCCAGCTGCGGTAGGATCACGATCCGCGTCCGGCGGTTCAGCTGCCGCCCTTCAGCCGTACCATTATCAGCCACCGGCAGATACTCCCCACGACCCGCCGCCGCCATCTTCGCCGGCTCCAGCCCATACTTGCTCTGCAAAATACGGATCACCGCCGTCGCCCGCTTTACACTGAGATCCCAGTTGTCCAGCAGATCCCCATGCCGGTACGGAACATTGTCCGTATGCCCCTCGACCATGAACTCGATATTCGGCTGCGCCTTCAACACCGTCGCCACCTTCCCTAAAACCTCCTGCGCCCGCTGCGACACATTGTATTTTCCGCTATTGAACAGCAGCTTGTCTGAAATATCGATATACACCACATCCTTGTCAACCTTGATATTGATGTCCTGATCATTCAGGTTGCCGATCGCGCCCTTCAGATTTTGCACCAGCGCCATATTCAGCGAATCCTTATGCGCCATCGCCTGCTGCAGGCTCTGGATATACGCATCCTTGGCCCCCAGATTCGCCAGCGACTGCCGGATGCTCTGCGCCTGATCGCTGGAAATGACCGACAGGTCCTCCAGTTGCTTCAACGCCTGAGTATTGTTATCTTTCAGGAACGCGATCTGCTTGTCCAACGCTGCTACCCGCGCATCACAATCGGATTTTGTCCGGGTTAGATCAGCCGTCTTGCCATTGCAATTCTTGAGATCATTCTGCAGGTCCGCATACGATTTGTTGAGACTGTCGTACTTCGATTGCAGCGACTTGAATTTCTTGTTACTGACGCAGGAAAATAGCATAATCGGTAGAAGACCGGCCAATGCTACATCTTTGATACGCATACTAAATTGATTTAAATGTTTAGAGAAGATAGCGCTAAGATGAAGCGTCCGGATTAGCAGGGACTTAGACGCAGATTAGAATTAGATTAGAATCGGCCGTAAACTGCCCGCGGTCGGCAGCCGGACGGAAAAGACGGATCCCTTGCCTACAGCCGAGGCCACGTCTATCCAGCCTTTGTGCAACTGGATGATCCGCCGCGCCAGCGATAACCCCAGACCAAAACCCGGGATCGCATGACCCTCGTCAGTGCGGTAGAACGGTTGAAAGATGTTTTCCCATTCCCCTTCCGGTATCCCCCGCCCCTGATCCTCTATACTGATACGGATCTCCTGCCCCTGGACCGTCAGCCGCACCGTCGCATGATGATCATCACTATACTTGCAGGCATTGGAGACGATATTCTTGATCGCCGTGAACAATAGTTCCTCATTCCCAAAGACCAGCAGCGCCTCCTCGGCCTCCGGCAACCGGTCGAAATCGAGCGTAACCGAATATAAGGGCGTGGTCTTCGAGATCTCCCCCGGCAACCGAAGCAGGATCTCATCTACCCGGACCAGGTCGATCTCCAGCCCCGCTGCCGTACCCGAAGCCCGGGCAAACTCAAGCAACGTCTGCGTCAGCTTGGTCAATTGCCGCACATCCTGATACACCGACTGGATCACCTGCCGGTATTCCTCCACACCCCGCACGCGCTGCAAGGACACCTCCAACTGACTGGAGACAGAAGTAAGCGGCGTCGACAGCTCATGCGACGCATTGGCGATGAAACGCCCCTGGATCTCGAAGCTCTCCTGCAAGCGATTCAACAACCGATTCAGCGTATCCGACAGATAACTCCACTCATCCTTGCTGACCTTTCCCGCTGACCGGATACGCCGCGCCAGATTGCGCGCCGAGATCTCATTGACCTCATCGGAGATGCGCCGTAACGGCCGCAACAGGCTGATCGAAAAAAGATAGCCGCCAATGACCGAGATCAGGATGCCCCCGACAAAGCTGAGCGTCAGCACCAGCCTCAGATGCCGCAGCTTTTCATTCCCCGCCTCGTCATATGCCGCGGCAATAATGACAAAACACGCATTCTCGTCGAGATAATAGAACGCGATCGCATCCTTGGACCCCTGCCTGAAATAGACCGGCGATTTGTTCGCCCGAGCCTGGTCAACGACCGCCCTGTCCGTCCGGATCGTATCGGCCACCTTATCGCTGTATGAATAGATCCGCTTGTCCGCCGCATCATACGCCTCATCCACCTTATCCCGCATCGTAGCTACCGACGTGGACGAATCTATCTTGCGGATCAATGCCTGATCGAACACCCCCGTCTGGCTCAGTAGCCGGCCCGTCGTGATCGCCCGGTTCGCCAATCGCGTCTGAATGTCCTTGATCCTGTTCGTATAGGAGAAATAATAGACTGATGCGCACACCAGCGTAAGGATGGCCCATACCAGCAAAGTGAACAATAACGTTATGCGGATTTTCACCGGCATCAGCCCGCTAAGTTTTTAAGATATACCCCATTCCCACATGCGTCTGGATCAGCTTCACCTCAAAATCCCTATCTACCTTGTTCCGGACGTAACTGATATAGACGTCGATCACATTCGTGTTCGTGTTGAAATCGACGTCCCAGACATTGATGGCCAGATCAGCCCTCGACACCACCCGGTTTTTATTGCGCATCAGGTATTCCAGCAGCTGGAACTCCTTTGCCGTCAGCTTGATCTTCTTCCCCGCCCGGTGCACCTCCTTAGTGTCCAGGTTCATCTCCAGATCGCCGGCCCGCAGCAGATTGCCGACCGGCACCTCCTGCCCCGGCGTCCGCTTCAGCAACGCCCGCATCTTCATCAGCAGTTCCCGGAACTCGAATGGCTTGACCAGATAATCATCTGCGCCCGCATCATATCCTTCCACCTTATCGTCCAGCGAGCTCATACTGGTCAGCATGATCACCAGCATATTCATGTTCCGGTTCCGGATGGCCTTGCAAAGATCATAACCGTTCATCCCCGGCAGATTGATATCCAGGATCACCAGGTCGAAGGTTCGCGAAGTTAATAGTTGATAGCCGATCTTCCCGTCATAGGCCGCCTCCACATAAAAACCGTTTTCCATCAGGCCCATCTTCAGCGTATCGGCAATTTTCTTTTCGTCTTCGACGATCAATATCTTTCGTTCGTCCGCCATTCTGACGCAATATTACACAACTCCGGAAGAATTCTCCCGCTCTAATCCAATTCTAATGCCACTCTAATCATGGGTTAATCCCTTAATTCTACTTTCGACGGAAATATTGTCATGGCAGCTAGATTCGATAAGATATTGATCCCTGTTGATTTCTCCCTGAATACGGAGATAGCGGTTAAGAAGGCTGTGGAAATGGTGGGATCGGACGCAGCTATGATCCACCTGCTGCATGTGGTACGCCCCGGCAAGAAGCCGAAAGGCCAATTCAGGATATGGGTCGCGGAAAGAGACCTGCACCAATGGAAATATACGATCCAGCAATCCGGTCCCGATATCCGGGTAAAGGTCCATGTTCTCAAAGGCCGCTCCGTCAGACAGACCATCATCGAATGCGCTGAAATGCTTAACCCCGACCTGATCATAATTGGGAAACAAGGCAATCACCGGCGCTTCTTTCTCTCCGGCAGCGTCTCGCCCGACATCGTCGCTAAACAGACCAATTGCCCCGTACTGACCGTCAAACCAGGCTCCCTGGACAACCGGCCCCGGGTCATCGTCCTGCCCATCCGCGATTTTTTGCCCGAGCGTAAGCTGGAATGGGCCGTCCTGCTGGCCAAACGATTCAAGGCGCAGGTCCACCTCCTGGCCGTCGGCGAAGACGCCGGTCCAAAAGACGGCTTGCTCTCCCAGACTTTTCTAAAGGCTTATCACCACTTGCGCGAGAAACTGCACCATCCCGTCGAATATTCGGCGGACACCCGGCATAACCCCGCCAAAGCGGCCCTGAGCTACGCCGAACTGATCATGGCCGACATGATCCTCGTGAACCCGCGGACAGAAAGCGGGATCTCCGGTTTTACCGGCTTCAGACATATCAGCGACCTCCTGACCCGGGACTCCAAGATCCAGGTTCTGGATGTTCAGCCGTACGAGAAAGAAAAGGAATTGGTATAGCCGCCCTCGTAAGCTATCGGTATAGCCGCCCCTAAACTAATTGTCCCTGACGACAACTTTGTCCTGATATACTTCGATCACGCCGGAACGATTGTCAGCCAGCATTTGATGGTATACCTTACTGACGACGCATTTGTTCTGGAATCGGGAAAGATAATCTACTTCTTTCAGTTGGACCGGGTCGATGAAATTTCCGTGTTCATCGATTAAACGGATCTTGATGTTGGTGGGTAAATGCCCCCACAATGCTGCGGTGTTCATGTTCGACATGGAATATCGGATTTTAAAAATTCTCTCTTTTTCGGCCTCCGCCCGGATGCCTGCGCCAACAGGCTTCGACCTTCCCCCGGCTATTGACCGTTCGCCACGGCTTCCTTGGCATGGACGACGATCTCCGCGCGCCGGTTCAACCATGCTTTACTTGGATCGCCGTTGTCGGCTACCGGGTTGTCCTTCCCATAGGCCTTGGCCTTCATCAACTCTACCGGAACACCTCTGCTGTTCATATACTTCAGGACCATCTTCGCCCGCTCCCGCGACAACCAGTTATTATAGTGGTCATTCCCCACGGAATCCGTATAGCCCTTGATCTCGACCGAGAATTCACTCGGCGTTTTCTTCAAATGGCCGATCACCCGGTCGATACTTTCAAACGCCCTGGAAGTTAGCCCAAAGTCGTTGAATTCAAAGTATACCACGAATCGGATGATTGGCTGGCCATCCAGCGAGTCCATTTTATAGGAGTTGTCATCGAAATCGTCTACATCGAAATTCTTAAGCCCCGCACGACGCCTTCTGTGGCCAGAGCCGCCATTCTGGTCGTCATCCCCGTCTCCGCCACTTCCTCCATTCCGGGGTGAGCCGTCATCATTCAACAGCCCCTTCGCCCGCAATATCGAGTCCATATTGATGGTCACATAGATATTATTGATCACCGTGCCATTTCCCCCCCTCGTCGTATCCTTGTCTTTCCTGTCATTCTTCTTCGAGGTGCGCGGCGTATTGTCATCGATATCGAGCTGTTTGTGTTTCTTGTCTTTGATCGGAATATACACTCCCACCGAATACATCGTCGTATTGGCGATATTCTTGCCGATCGCCTCGCCATAGCTCACTTCAGCAAGCGCCATGACCTTCTCGGAGTTGAACTTGGCGCCGATCCCCATCGGTACCGTAAGATAAGACGCGTCATTGATGATATCGTTGATCCCCACTTCTACGAATGGCTGCAGCCGGTAGCTGGCCGGCAGCAGGTGATAGTAGACCGTCGCATTCAGCAGGTTGAAGGTCTTGGACGGCGTTTGGCTGATCTGCACGCTATTGTTCGTCACGTGCCCGAAGCTAAGCCCAAGGTCAGCGCTGACCGAAAGCCGGCTTGTAATGTTTTTATAGGCGGAGGCCGCGAAAGAAGCATTCCCCCGTGCAAAGAAAGGCAGTGTATTGGCATTGGACAAATACCCTTCCCGGTTCTTCTCCAGCATCGCAAAGTCCTGGAATTGCAGCTTCAGCAACGGGGAGATGAACCACCGGGTATCCACCTGCCTTGTCGTACTTGTATGCTGATCCGAAGTCGAATCCTGGCCCTTCCCCGCACCATCCGCATTCGCGGCGTCACTTCCCTTCGAAGCATCACCCATCTTTGCATTCGGATCCGGAGTATCAACCAGCGAAATGACCGTATCTTTTACCGTTATGGTATCACTGGAGGCATGCCCCGCATCCTTTGGCTGCCCGGCCGTGTCACCGGCAGGAGCAGTTGCAGGCTTGACGACGCCACTGTCTTTGAGCATCGTCATCATCTTCGCCGTATCGGATGTCTGTTTGGTAGTATCCGCTGCCAGGCGCGCTGAGTCCGCCGCCGGCCGGGTAGTATCCTGCGCCCGGAGATTCAGGGCGATCAGGAAGCAACCAATTAGACAAATCATTACCTTCTTCATTGGGGTTAGTTTTAAAAATCCATCCGTAACGCCAGCTCTACACCATCACGTGCAATGCCGGACGCACTGATCGTCGAAATATTTACATCATATAAAATACCGATTACCAATTTTTGATACCTTAATTCGATATTCGGGATAATGGCGTCATTATACCGATACCCAAGTCCCACCCCTATCGCCGCGCCACCTGCAACCTCGGGGACCGCCTTCGTATACGCCAGATCGAAAAAATGCCGGTAGGCAGGCCCCTGCCAGCTCATCGACATGTAAAACGCCACCTCATCATCCGTTGCCGTCGTATATCTGTATCCGCCCTGGACGCCCATATCCGGCTTCAACCGCGTGGAATCCGATTTGATCTGATAGGAATACGGCTTATTCACCTGCTGTACCGAAGCCCCGAAATACCACTTGTCATACCGGCCGTTACTGAATACCGAAGCCCCTACATTGGCGTTGAAATGGCCATAGGACCACCCCGATGCCAGCCGGTCCGCACTGGGCTGCCCTTCGATAGGACCATATGCATTGAACTGGTCCCCGAACGCGCCGGAGACCCCCGCGACATTGAAATTGCTTTGATAATATTCGCCCTGGAACCCGACCGCCAGATATGTTTCATGCCGGCCGATCGGTACGGCATAGGAGATGCCCAGCAGCCCAAGCGTATTGTTGAGAATGCCCGCATTCGACTTATCCGAAGCGGCGCCGACGCTAAAGCTGAAATATCCCGAATTCGGCTTGTTCCTGCCTTCTTTCGATAACAAAGGCATATCGAACATCGCCGCAACGCTGTTATACGCGATCTGCCCGCCATAGGCCACATTCCGGTAATCCAATACCAGGTTATTCTGCTTATCGGTCTTCAGGGACTGATTATACCACATCGTCATATCCTGCACCCGGGAGAAATTGATCTCCTGCCCCCGGACTATACCGGCGACCATCAGGAGAATCAGTATTGAATTTAACTTCCTCATCGGGATATTGGATTTTAGCATTTATATTTTCAGGCCCGCGCCGTTCCGTCTACCGGACCAGCGAAGTCATACCTTTTGCGACGATCTTTTTACCATTTATATCGATCCCCTCGGCGATCCATAGATAAGTTTCCACCGGCTGCGCCACGCCCTTGAACGTTCCATCCCAGCCCTGGTTCGGGTCCGTCGTCGTAAAGATGATATTCCCCCACCGGTTATACACCGTGAAATAATGGAAGGTCTGGATACCAACCAGGATCGGCTTTAACAGGTCGTTGTTACCATCATTGTTCGGACTGAACGCCTTCGGGACATAGATATTGATACCCGCGAACTGTACCCGCGCCGGACTGCCGAAGATGATGGCCTTGCCACCCACCGTAGCCGTTACCAGGGCATATCCGACCGTTGTGCTCGTCAGACTGATGACCGCATCCCCGTTGGCGTCGGTAAGGATCGGCTGTGGCCCCACAAACTGCGCGCTTCCGGAATCGATCGCGAACTGGACGCTGGCCCCCGCCACCGGTTGACCGGATCCATCTACAATATGTGCCTTTACCACCGTCGTACTTTGTCCATCCGCCATTGCCTCATATACCATGACGATCAGTTGCGTGTTCGGATTGTTGACGTCCGGCGCCGGCTCGAATTTCGCGAACGCCGAGCTGCCATTGATGGCCGTGAGCACCCCGCCGATATTGATCGACGCGTCTACCCACGCGATACCCGGGACCGTATCCGAGATCGCCATCGGTGCAAACCCATTCGAATTGGTGTATACCGTATCCTGGATCTCCGCCTGCGGCTGGAACAGCGCACCGCCATTGGCGGGACCGCCAATATGCAGCGTGAAGACGACCATGACGCCGGAAAGCTTACGGCCCTGAGCATCGGTGACATAGGCCGTCGCCGTATCGACCGAAACCCCGTCCGCCGGAACATCATTGTAAGTCATCGCCACATACGTATATCCTTTACCGGGGCCCGAAGGATCAGAGGGATCGGAAGGGCCCGTACCCGATGACCCGCCGCCGCCACCGCCGAAAGGCCCGGGATTGCCCGGATTCGACTGTACCGGCAGGCCATTGACAAAGGTTACCGTCTGATCCACCGGGATCGTATACGTGACGCCGGCAACGACAAAGGTCGCCGTGATCGTTACATTGCCGGTCTGCAGGTCCGTCAGCGGCAACGTGATGAGACCGTTGGCATCCGTGTTGACCTTCACCGTCGTTGACGTTGGCGTACCGGGCGACGGCGGATCGAATATCGCGTTCGTCGACGCGGCATTATTGCTGGTGATCGTGAATATCACCTGATAGTTGGGTACCGCGTAGCCATTCTGGTCCGCCAGGAATACTTTTACGACGTCCTGCGAGACGCCATCCGCAGCCTGATTATTTGTAACGGTCGTGAAAGCGCTTGGATTGCTCGATTGATTGATCGCCGGCGGCCCTGACGTGAACATCACCGTCTGCGGGCTTCCGTTGATCGGCGTCAGTACCCCGCCTACCATCACACTCGCCGTGATCGTCACGCTACCCGCCGAAAGATCGGTGATCGGCAGATCGATCGTATTACCGTCTGTCGCATAAGCGCCGATCGGCTCCGAAAAGGTAGTAGTCGTCGTCGTATTCAGCTTCGCATTGGCCGAGGCCGGTCCGCTGCTGGTCACCGTGAAATAGACCAGCGTTCCCGCCGCCACCTGCCCCCCGCCGGGAGCTACGAGATGCACCTGCACCACGGCGGTATCCGTGCCGTCATCCGGCGCGGAAGGAATGATCGTCGTATAGGTAGACGCCGCCGGATCGGCGACATTGCTGACAAAGGTTACCGTCTGCTCCTGGCTTACCGGAAACGAATAGGTGACTCCTTTATAAACGACACTGGCTTCTATCGTGACATTTCCGGCCGCGAGATCGGTAATCGGCAGATCGACGCTTCCCCCCGCCCCAAGACCTACGATGATCGTCGAGGTAGTGGTCGTGTTCAGCAAAGCCGCTGAAGACGCCGGGTTCGAACTGGTAACGGTAAAGGTTATCTGCGTATTGGTCGGGAAATTATTGACGCCGTCCGTAACATGGACCTGCACCACATTGGTATCGGCACCGTCGGCCGGAACATCATTGATGATGGTGGTGAAATAAGAAGGATTGAGCGTGCCGGGAGGCGGATTCAACAGCGGCGGCCCCGGAATAAACGTGAAGAGCTGCGTAAAAGGCGCTGTACAGGAATTCGGCACTATGACGATAAATGGAATATTGTTGGTAGTACCATTGGCCAGCCCGTATGTTACGACGCCGTTTACATCGGTTTTGGGAGTGGCATCCCCGGCGGCGGTTTGGATCTGGATCTGTAAGCCGGCTACCGGAGCAAAGGGCGCCGTAGATTGGGTTACCGTTATCGTAACGATGTCATTCGTCGACCCGTCGGCCACGGAACCTTGAGTGGTGATGACTGAAGTATAATTATAGCAAGCAGGCGCACCATTACTATAGCAAGCACGCGCGCCATTACCATCTTTGAAGAACAATTTCTCCGAACGGCCGCTGTTATGGACGACCGGATTGCCGGAGCCCGCCATGCCGCGCAGAGAAAAGCTTAACAGGAACCCAAGCGTCAGCACCAGCATCCCCATAAGAGGAACCCTGGCATTTCTACCGGATTTTGTCGATGCATTTTTATGGTTCATATTCAGGTTCATTGGATACGGGATTAACCTGACACAACCTTTTACGGCAACGACCAAGTTGGAATTTCCACCACTATAATTGGAACGAACGCATTATTAAGGGAAGGCCGTAATAAAGCCGCCATTTACAGAAGTGATCGTTCGCAGCATGGAGATTATCGCTGCCCGCTTGTCACTTCTTAGGCAATAGCCCGGCTGTGAAAGTAGTTGTGTAAGGTTTGGGTTTCATAATAATTGGGTTTTAACTGATTTTTCTAAGGGGACATCGGATTATTACTATTAATAAAAGCTTAAACTACCCTATTTATTGTATCGGGTGTGGTAAATATTTACCGCAATAGGACTCCGTCTCGTTATTGGAATGGTTGACAAGGACTTATAAAACCACTCATTTTCAACAAAATAAACTCTTGAACTTCACCGTTTTCGCCACGTCCGCCGGAATCACACCCCTAAGCTCCACCCGCTTCTATAATTCCGCCTAACGAATTGATTGGCATCATCGAAATTAGTGATCTTCATATTTGCGCCATCCCACAACAACTTGATATGCCGGCCGGGATAGTCATAACCGCCATCCGTACGTGGCCGCCGGACCTGATAGCTCCGGATCGCCAGATTTCCCATCAGCACCGTCTCCGTCAACGGCCCCGCTACCTTGAAATTCGAGCTGAGCTCCTTTTCCTTGTCACTGCCATACCCCGCCTGACAAGCCTCTATCCATGCATTGTAATGACCCGTAATATCGGCGCCGGGTACCCGCGCGATGGTTTGCGGCACCACCGTCTGCGCCGTCTTCGAAGTCGGCAGCAATTGCGGATTCATCCCATAGGTCGCACACATCATCTTCCCCTTCGAGCCGATAAAATAGGTCCCATTATCCCCATCCCCAAAGACCTCCGTCGGCCCTAGCTCATCCGGCCGCTCAGGCTGAATGCCGCCATCCATCCAATGCAGCTTGACATCCGGCTTGCCGGGCGCACCCTTGAATTTTAATGTGATATGCGAGGAAGGCGGACAACTGTCCGGGAAATAACCCTGCTGGAACTCCCCGGTCCATACTGAACCCACACTGCATTCGGCTTCTGTAGGATAACCCAATCCCAACACCTGGAAGGCCGGCGCAATAATATGACAGCCCATGTCCCCTAAAGCGCCGGTACCATAATCCCACCAGCCCCGCCAGTTGAACGGCACCAGATTGTCCACGAAGTCCCGGTAAGGCGCCGTACCCAGCCAAAGGTCCCAGTCCAGCGTCGCCGGAACCGCCGCCTTTTTATCCGGCCACGCGATCCCCTGCGGCCACACCGGCCGGTTGGTGAAACAATACACCTCCGACACATCCCCGATCACCCCTGCCCGATACCAGTCCACCAACTGCCGGACCCCATCCCCCGAAGCGCCCTGGTTGCCCATCTGAGTCACCACTTTATACCGGGCCGCCGCTTCTGTCAGCATCCGGGCCTCATAGATATCATGCGTCAGCGGCTTCTGAATGTAGACATGCTTCCCCAACTGCATACAAGCCATCCCAATAACGGCATGCATATGATCCGGCGTGGAAATGGAGATCGCATCCAAATGCTTATGCTCCTTATCGAGCATCAGCCGGTAGTCTTTATAATATTTGGCCGAGCCGAATTTCCCCCGGATATCCGCCCCCCGCTTCTCGTCGACGTCACACAGTACGGCGATCTCGGCCTTGCCCGTACCATATATATAATTGACATCCACCTGGCCCTTGCCCCCAATACCCACGGATCCGACGATCAGCTTGTCACTCGGCGCCGTATAACCAGGCCCTCCCAATACATGCCTTGGGATGATATACCATCCGGCGCCCGCTACCAGCGCCTTCTTCAAAAATTTTCTGCGGGAATTGTTAATTGCATCCATGGGCCTAATTTAAGGCCTGAGCATCAATTATCTCTCGGAATAGCTATATATTTCTTACCGGCCAGGATCTGCCTCACCGCCCACAACAGTTCTTCCGGCGCCGCATCCGTGCTCACATACCCTGACGCCCCCGCCTGTAAGGCCCTAAAAGCATGATATTCCTTTGTATATAGACTTAGGATCAACACCGGCAACGCCGGGAAATCCTCTCTTATCCGCTGTAAAACATGATATCCGCCATCATCCGGCCCCGGCAGGTCGGATATTACCATATCCCAGGTACGGTCCCTTAGCTTATCCACCCACTCCTCCCCTTCCTCCACTTCCTCGATCTGCGCCGTCGGATACGCCTGGGTTAGGATCTGCCTTACGCCCTTCCTGATGATCGTAAAATCATCGGCCAATAGAATCCTGATCATGCCCGACAAGATAAACCAATTGTATCTTATGCTTAAGGATTTCTGTAGGTATAAACCCTTAACAGACTGAGTTTTTGATAATTATCAACCCTGCCGGTCCTGCATCATCGTCTCCAGATGCGCCTTATCCTCTGACGAGAATCTCCCCCGAAGGTGGAAGAATACACCCCCGCCCCCTTTCTCATCCATAGCCAGGCAAACGACATCTTCCTGCCCGTCTTTCCGGTCTCTCGCCATGATCCTAAAATCACTCTTCCCCTTCCGAACCGACATCCATTCCTCAAAATGGTCGTCCTTCAATGACTGCTTCAACTCCGCCCACTCCTGCGCCGCTTTCGCAGTCTTTACCGAATCGATCGTAATGAAGCGGCACATCGTTACCTTCTTCATCCAGCTGTTCGAGCTGTCGTTCCCGCCCAGATTGAACATCAGCGATAGATTGATCGATCCTTTGGCCGTCTCCGCGCCGGAAGCATCGAATTTCTGATACCACTGATCGAGATGGCTTTCCTGCGCCTGACAGGATGCGACAACCAACAGGGCCAAAAGCGGCATGATAATCTTTTTCATATTGATCATTTTCGTTTTACATTTTTTAAATTCTCCATTCCTTTAATCCCCATATCGGAAGATAACTTCGAAAGCTTGTTCAGATCGATGTCGCCTACGAAACTTACCAGCGTAAACTCATCCTCGTCGACCGAGATCATCAACAGCTCGGTGATCGTATTCCCATTCTCCTTGACCATGAAATGGACATTGTCCTTGCTGCTTCGGACCGTGATCAATTCCTCATATTCCTTCCGGTCGATCCTCGCCAGCGCCTCCTTATAGAATACCATCGGCGTCGTCGAAGTACTCAGGATCCGCAGGCTTTGCAGCTTGCTGACGGTCTGTTTCATATCCGGCGACACCGTATCCCAATTTACCTTTGCCATCAGCCGGAACATTTTCGGACTGATCGATACCACCGTGAACCGGTCGTCATCGAGATACCTGCCGAAAAATTTCCCGATCGCATCGTCCTGGGCAAAACCCGCCCTGCCAACCAACAGCAGCGACAGCAGCAACGCCCATGTACGGTATTTGATTAGATTCATAGTCGTTTGTTTTTACCCCCGCCCCTGACTAGTCGCCGGTTGCAGCCTGCCAACTGTCGTGAAGCCGGGTTATATTCTTTTGCGTAATACGCCTTCCTTCGTTTATCCGCGCCGACGCTACCAGCAACGCCTTACGGACCGCCGCCAACGCCTGGTTCGGATCAGTATAGGTATCCCTGATCGCGTCATTCCCCACCCTACCGTTATTCTCCACCGTACTGTTATTCACCGCCGTACCGGCCACGGGACCCCCAGTCCGCGGCGCCATCACAGGGATCAACAATCCGATCCCCAAACACAGGATAATCGCCGCCGCCGCCGCGAAGCGGAAGGCACTCATCCCGACCACTTTACCGCCCTGCCCATCCATGCCCCCCGGCCTATCCACGTTCACCCTGCCTGCCAGCCCCGGCCTGTCCCCCTGGCTACCCTGGCCCGCCGACACCTCCATCTCCCCGATCCGCCGCAACATCCGGCTGTCAAAATCCGCCCCAACCTTCACCCCCGCCTCCTCCTCCCGCCACTCGAATACCCCGCGCATCGCCTCCAGATCACGCGCCACTTCCCCCCGCCGGAAATATTCCGCCAACAACCGCTCTTCCTCCAGCGTCGTTTCCGCCTTCCAGTATCTCTCCAGTAAGTCCCTTATTTTGGCTTCTTCCATATTCCCTCCTCCGTATTGATGGTGTTTCTGATCGCATGCCGCCCCCGGAACAGGTTGACCTTCACCTGATCCAGACTGATATTCAGCACCTCCGCTATCTCATTATAGCTGAACCCCTCCACCTCCCGCAGGTGCATCACCAGCTGCTGATTCTCCGGCAGCGCCGCCATGATCCCGCGAATTCGGTTGGACATCTCTTTGCTCATCATCTTTTCAAGTGGATCCTGCACCCCGCCGGCCACCGGGATCGTCTTCTCCCTTTCCTGCCGGTATCGATGCCTGCGGATCCGGTCAATACATTGGTTCCGCGTAGCCGCCATACAGTATGCCTCAAGACTCTTCCATTGCCCCCATTCCTCCCGCCGCACCCACAGCCCCGCCATCACATCCTGGATCGCATCCTCCGCCTCCTGCACATCCTGCAACATCCGCAAGGCAAACCGGAACAGTTTGTCCTTCATGGGCAAAATGCGCTCTTGGAAGACTTCGATAGACATGCTTACTGTGAATGACGGGGGGAAATTGCCAATGTTACAGGACAATAATAAAAAAAATGGGCAGGAACTTATTCCTGCCCACACGTTCATCGGGTAAGGTAGTCGGCATTAGGTCGATCAAATTACATCTTACTCATCTTCTCGCATTTCTCCGCCTTATCCAGGTGCATCCGCAACGTATGCAACGTGCTGTCCGCAAAAGCCCGGATGTCGGCGTCGGAGCCATTTTTCGATTCGTTTTCAAAGGCGCTGATCACTTTTTTGTGGTCCGACACCATCATCGAGAGATAATCCTTGTCGAATTTTTTTCCACTCTCTTGTTGCAGATTATCAAGGTCCTTCTGCTTATCCGGCGTGAGTGTCGTAGGTAATGTGATATTCTTTTGGGTTGCAATGGCCTTTAATTTATCAGCGGCTGCAGTATGGTCCCTGACCATCATCCTTCCATAATCCTTCACATCCTTTGCCGCCCCTTTCTGCTCCGCTAACTGCCCCGCCTGGATCTCCGTCATTCCCGCAATCGCCGTATTGACCGCAAAATCCTGGTCCGACTTGGATACCGTGGTGGGAATGCTCGCCGTTGTACTGTCGTTCTTCGCACTGTCCATCTTCGCGTTATTGGAGTCCTTGGCGGCATCCGCACTATTCGACCCGTTATTACAACTTACACTTGCAAGGATAAAGGAACCGATAATGAAAGAAATTGTAAAGCTTTTCATATTAGCGCATTTTGCTTTACCCGATTCAAATGCCATGCCACCATCCTATATGGTAACCTCTATCGTACCCTCTACCCTATGCGCTCATCGGCATCGGTGCATCGGCGACATAGTACGGCTTATAGCCCGGCCGCGTATGGAACAACCATCCATGCACCTGATTCCTTACATCCCGCCACCATCTGGCCGACCGTGCTCCCTCGCCCGGCGTCTCGAAATAATCCGCCTTCAACATCCTCACCTTGATCAATACCAGGTGCTCCGCCGCCTGATTGCGAATGTCGTCATGCACCAACCCATTTATCTCCTCAGGATCCGTCACGATAAACGCTTTCCCCAATACATGCAGAAAAAATTGCCGCCCCTTCTTAAAAAATTCCAGCCGGACCGGGAACTCCCGGTCGAATTCATGCAAGGCTTGCTGAGGACGGGGTACGTAGAACCACATTTGGCCCAATTCATCCATTTTCACAAGGGTTACGATCATCGTTGCCATCCGGAGTAAAGAGGTATTCTCACTAAAAAAAATGGCACGTTTGAGATCCTCTATTTTTTCACGAAGAAATCGCAGATCGGTTTGGTTCAACATATCAGGTCGTTTTAACACATTTTTTCAAATTCAGTACCAATCGCAATTCCTTTAAAATAAGCACTTGGACCACAAGAGGTTCAATCGGTTGTGCAATTTCCCTCGCTCCCGCACTTTGAGGAAATTATTGCACACGCATCCCAGCCGCCTTCAGGCATAATTTTTTCACATCTCATTCCCAAGTCAATAAACCTGAAAGAAGAGCATGGAGCCCCGTTTCTACGGGGTTCTTTCCAAACTCAAAAATCACCTGCTATGATCCGCAAACTCAAATCCGGCCAGTACCGCATCTACTCAAGAAAAGTAGATTCCAAGACCAAACGCCGCCGTAACCTCGGCACCTTCGACACCCTCGAGGCCGCCCGGCAACATGAAAAAGCCATTCAATATTTCAAACACCACTGAGCGCCGATCCTCGTCAGCCGTCGACCCTGTCAACCGCTGCCCCCCCGACGGCCATCAGCCGCCATCTCTCTAAGCATACCCCTCCGCCCCCGGCAGCCGCTCAAAAAGAATCCGCCCCCCGGCCCGATCCTCCCACTCCATAAATGCCGACCCGTCGCTGAACTTGGCCAGCCGCCGGATAAGGAACTCGTCATTGTTGACAAATATTCCACAATACTCGCCCTCCAACGTCAACGCATACCGCGCTTCCTCCGGCCGCCCGTCCCGGCGCTGAACATGCAACTGCCGGAACAGCCTGTCGTCATCGATCTTCATCCGCTCGACTGTAAAAGAATACTTGTCGCCGTTATCCTTCCTCAACCAGTCCCCCGGTAAGGAAACCTCCACTTCCTGCAAGTCGGTTGTATTGATCATAGCTAATGGGTTGAGCCGTCCCCAGGCTGATGCTGCCCTCTCCGGCCGGCTAAAATTAAAAATAGCCCGCTCATTCACGAAGCGGGCCTTTATCCGGATCATTCTTTTACCGGATCAATGCTTGTCTCCCATGTTAGGGATCTTCTTTTTCGTTTCATCGGGATTATCGCCGATCTGGGTACTCTTTTCGGGCTGATCAGGCTCATTCATGTCATTTTCCACAGATTGCCTGTCTTGTTTCCCCTGTTGATTCATGTCCTTATCCTTATTTTGGATATTCGGCTTATGCCCCTGCTGGTTCATATCCTTATCTTGTTGTTTGTTACCCTGATTAGGCTGCTGTTGTTTGTTTTTTTGATCGTTCATACCACACATTTTTTAACCGTTAAGAATAGTTGTTACACCTTTACTGATCAAAAAATCATGCCATGCCACTTACAACCGCATCTCCCTGTAGATCAAATGCCTAGAAAGGATAACCGATCGCCAGGTTGAGCACCATATCGCTGATATCCGTGGTGCTCTTGAAGTTCCAGTTGGAACCCTGGGGCTTCCACGGCGTCCGGAGCGGAACGGCGACGTCCACGCGAAGGACGAGGATCGAGAAATCAAAGCGCAACCCCGCGCCGGCGCCCACTGCGAAATCCTTGAGGAAACTGGAAGTGAATACGGCGCCGGGACGATTGGGATCATTCCGCAAAGTCCAGACGTTCCCGAAGTCTGTAAAGACAGCCCAACGGATCATGTCAAAGAGGTTTGCCCGGTATTCGATATTCCCTTCCAATTTTATATCCGCGGGCTGGTCAGGAAGAAAGGCGTCCGTATTCGGGTTGCCACCGTAGTACTTGCCCGGGCCCAGGGCCCGGGCCCGGAATGCGCGGATATCGTTGGTCCCCCCGGCGAAGAAAGCTTTGACAAAGGGTAAGGTGGTACTATTGCCATAGGAGATGCCAATGCCCGCATCCGCGCGCGCCACCAGCATGCTATACTTGCTAAAGCTCAGGTAATGCCGGAAGTCCGCCTCGAACCGCATATACTGCGCAAAGGGCACGCCGAAGATCTCTTTCTGCTGCCCGGTTTTGATCACATCAGCGTGTGTGAAGAGCCCAAGGAGATTGTTGGAGAAGTCCACATTGGCATTGAAGTAAATATTACTCGGCCGCCGGGCATTGCGGGGGTCCAACGATGAAGTATAGTTGAAGTTCCACGACGGGCCGATAATGAATTGCGGTTCGATGGCATAGTAAAGGTTTTTGTTTTTATTGATGGATTGCTGAAAGCTGTCCGTGATGTTGTACGGCCGGACATAACTGATCCCCAATATCGTAATCCCGTTCTCGGAGGTGATCCGGTTCTTGAACTGGTAGCCAAAGCTGACACGCGACGAGTTGAGGGAGTATAATGAGTTATTTTCGAAGATATCATAGTCTGCCTCGATCTTGGTCTTCGGAACGAATTTCCCGCTCGTATTCAAATTAAAGGGCGCGACGATCTTCGGGATCGTCAGAGTTATACCGGCGCCTGCCCGGCGGGTCAGCGATTTTATATTTTTGTGGGTGAGCGAATCGAGACCGACGGATTGGCCTTCGAGACCGCTATACAGCCGGATGTTCAACAGTTCTCCACCGTGGAAGAGATTGCGATGCCGCCAATTCAGCGCCAATTCCGTACCATTGGTGTTGTCGTCCCGGGTAAGCAGCGTAACCTCGAATCGTAACTGTTTTGTCTGCCCGGGAGTCAGGTAATAAAAAAGGTTTAGCTTGTTGTTGGTATCCGCGGATGTGACCGGTTCAAAACGGGCTTTTACAAATTGAAAGACGCCCAGGCTGACCAGCCGGCTCAGCGAGGAATTGTGATCATCTTCCTTATAAATACTGTTCGGCTTGATCAGCAATGTATTGTCGAAAACACTGGGCCTTAGGAATTTTGCGGAATCGATGATGTGATAACCTCCCGGGGTTACAATGGCGTGCCGTCGGTTCGTATCGGGCCGGAATCCGGAATTGAGATACACCGTGATACTGTCGACATGATAGACTTCCCGGGCAGGATCGGGCATCTCATCCTTCAGCCGCATGAACATATCCACCTGGTGATTGCCTACGGCGCTATCGAGATCGACGATCAGGTAATCGGGATTGAAATAATAGTAGCCATGATTCTTTAGCCTGCTATCGATGCGGGCCCGTTCCGCCTTGATCGTTTCGAAATCATAAAAATCTCCCTTTTTAAGCAGCGAGCGCCGTTGCAGCGTATCGATCAGGTTGCTGATCCCATCGGAGTCGTCCGGATAGTTGATCTTCCCGATGGTGTAGCGTGGGCCGACTTGCGCCGTATAAGTTGCGGTAAGATGTTTATCCTTTACAGCGGTCGTTAAAAGAACGGTATCGTGGAAAAAGCCTTTATTCTCGAGGTGGCTTTGCAGCACTTCAACGTTGTTGCGGAGGATGGCGGGGCTCGCCAGGACGGGAGGTTCGCCTACTTTGTATTTGAGCCAGTGCTTGAATCCTTTTTGCTTATTCGTCTTCCCGGCAATATTATAGATCCAAAGCTTTACCCGCAGCCCAAGGATCTTGCTGTTGAGCTTTGGCCGGAGATAGCTTTCCATCTCTTCGCTCCATTTCTTTTTTTCTTTTTTTGTCATGTGCGCGGAAGACTGGACCTCCGTCTTATTGGCCGTATACAATACCTCGTTCACCGCCAGGTATTTGGACTCATGACAGGAGGCGAGGGCCGTCAGCAGTAGTCCCATTGGTATAAATAGCCGCAGCATACGTTGAAAGCCTGTTCTCATTGGGATGAGGTTGTACTTCCGTTTGATGTTTTTCTTGGTTGTATCGTCTCGCCTTTCGCCCGATGCCAGATCTCCCTGAACTTATCATAATTGAACGTGAAGATAAATCCAACGCCCGTCTCTATCACCTGCCCTACCACGACGGCCTCGTATTGGTTCTGACGATAAGCGCGAACGAGGTAGCGGCCGTCTTTCGAGAGCTTATAGTTCAGGTCTACAAGCCCCGCCAAATTTGAAGGGGCCTGTTTTGGCGCGCCGGTTCCTACCACGTCGAAACTGCTCCCTACGGTGACCCGGAGCCTGTCCTCCATGAGAAGTTTGCCAACGGTGACGTCAAGCTCGGTGTAGTCGATTTCACTGCCTGTACTCCAGTCCTGCTGGTTATTCAGGTCGAAGTGGATATCCACCTGCTTGATCAGGCTAGCGGCAACCTGATCCATCTGATTGGTGAGGATCTGACTGGCGCTGGAAAAGGCCAAATTGCCCGGGGTACTGCCGCCACCTTCCGCGGCGGCCAATGGATCCTGACCGACAAAGCGGCCTAGCAGCAGCAGCGCAAAGACCTGCTCATTCATTTCAGATGGCTGGGAACGCAACTCGGTGAGGCGCTGGTCGACGTCGGGCCAGAGCGTGAGGATCGTGGTCGGCAACGAAATATCGAACGTAATGGCCGGCTTCAGCAGGTCGCCTTCCAATTTGAGCGTGACAAGAAAGGGAAGTTTTTGCTGAAACTTATTTCGCTCGATCTGGGGAAGATCGGAGATCACATTGGATACCAGATCGATGGAAGGGGTATTCGCGGTGTAGGCGGCCGATAGGTTGACGGTGGCGGAGGTAGGATCGCCGGTCCAGGTGACAATACTGCCGGGCTCGATACTGAATTTCCGCTTGAGCACCTCGAAGGAAACGCTATAGAAACCGCCGTTAACCTCATAGGAACCCGTAAGATCCATCTTGCCGCTTTTCTCCATCTGGAAGACGAGATTGCTGCGGCCGTGAACGTTCAACTCGTCGCCGCTGTTCGGATCGATGACGACATTGAGCAGCGCGCTGGTATCGGTGATCAGGTTAAGACTGACGTCCAGACCTTTTATCTCCGTCTTCTTAGCCCGCAGCGCCAGCGCTTTCCTGTCGATGAGGGTGTCCCCCGTACGGTGGTCGACAAAGCGGACAACGCCAACCCGGTCGCCAACCTCGGGATTGTTAGCTGGCAGGACATAATAAAAATTGGTGTGCTTGTTCACCCGGATCGTCCCATCTATAACCGGGGCATCCATCTTCCCTTCAAGATTGATGGCCGCATCGAGGTTGAGCTGCCCATAGAATTGCCGGCTGCTGTTTACCGGCGCATTGACCAACCGAAAGTTTTGAGCGTTCAGCGAAATGTCAAAACCAAAACTATGGTAGTCCTTTGTAAATACGTTTCCGTCGAGGATCAGCTTGTTGCCGGCAGAGTCCCTGAGCGTGAACTCGCTGAAGTTGAAGCCGTCTTCATCAAAATCGATCTTGTCTTTGGACACGTCGAGCGCCTCGCCGGAAACAGTAGGCGTGATCACGGCGCTGTCGAAATAAAGGTATCCCCGCACGTTAGGTTTATCGACCGTTCCCCGGATGGTTAACTGGCCCATGAGCGCCCCCTTCATATTGTCAATGGCGCCTTGTGCCGCGCCGGTCCAGGCCGCAAGGTTGATCCGCCGCAGCGCGAGCTTGAGGTCCATCCTGCTGCTGTCCGTATAATAATCTCCCGTGATCGCGATGTCATTGTTCTTACCTTGCAGCCCGATGTCGGCGGTAAAGGCATTTGCCTTTTCATTGTTGACCTTCAGCGTCAGATCGCCAAGAGTGTCGGTCTTATAAGACAGGTTTTGGATCTTCAGATCGGAAGTGAATACCGGATTTGTAGTTACATTTTTCACGACCGCATTGCCGTTCAGCAAGCCGTCGGCGATCACCGAGTCCTGGTTGGCGAGCCGGCTGATCGTGCTGAGCCGGAAATTACCAAAGCGGACCTCGAGAGGCGCCGCGCCCGTGGTTCCCTGACTGTTGAGCGAAAGTGAATCCCCACTGTTACTGATGGCGAAATCATGGGCATTGACCCCGGTAGAGTCGTATTGTATGTAGTTGTCCCGGCTTACCTGCCAGTTATCATAATTGAGCATCAGGCTGTCCGGGTTGAAACTGAATTTTATCGCGCCATCCCGCTGGTCGACGATTCCGGCGAGGCGATAGCGGTCTTTATCTTTCTTATCTTTCAGCAGGAGACTCGTGGTAAGCTCGTTGTCATTTACAGCGCCATAGACCGCCGTCTTATACAACAGGAGACCACTGCTTCCATGGGCGTCGCCCAGCGTGATGTCATACCGTAAGCTGCTATCCGCGGTGCCGGCAGCCACGTCGACATCGTGAAAGAACTGGGTGCCATAGACGATACGCGGAGCTTTCAGCCCAAGATGCAGGTCGCCCCTGTCGCTATTGAAGGTCATGACCCCTCCGACCGTATCGCTGCCCCTTAACGAAGGCATAACCGTCAGAAGCAGCGGCGAAGGCCGCAGTTGCATCCGCAGCGTCCAGTCCTGCCCGGCAATCGCCGTATCCTCGAACCCATTCAACTTATAATAACTGTTGATCACATGCTCCAGCGCAACCGGCGTCTTCGTCAGCAGATAATGACCCTTTAGATCGAGATCGGCCATCTCCGAATGCAACTGGATATGTTCAATCCCTGCGCTGTTGGCCGCCAGCAGTACGATACTGTCAGTATTCAGCCGCTGCGAGCCCCTGACCAGCCGGATACCGCTCACCCCTAAACGCCCCTGCAGCGTATCGGGGTTGGTATTGCTGAAGTCCGCCACCACATGCCCCTGGAACGCCAGCGTATCCGTCATGAGATGTAAGGCCCGCAGATCGATCGTATCGATTTGCCAGTCAAGCGAAACCGCGGGATAGGTATTCGCCAGGCCGGCAGTCGCCTGCAGTTCGAACCGCACGGCTTCATCATCGATCTTTGAATGCAGCTGCGCCCGCTGATCGGCGATCGAGCCTTCCAACGTCAACCCCGTGTACCTGTATCGCCGGACCGTAGCCGACGCCACCTGTCCGTTGAATTGCGCATTCGCGCTATGCAGGTCGAGACCCTGCCCCTTCACCGTAAACTCCGCCGTCACCGCCCCCCATTGCAAACTATCCTGTAACAACTGACCCAGTTGAACCGCCGTCGCCCGCAGATCGAGATCATAAGAAGCCATGCTCGTATTCCTGAACTGCCGGACCCAACCCCTCGCCGCAATCGTCCCCGATGAAGTGACCAGGACAAGGTCCGTCCGCACACTGTCCATTCCGCCGGCAAACCGGCCATGCAGGTTCCACCTTTCCGGCAGCCGGATCGACGAAGGGAGCGTTCCTCTGGGTAACAAGCCTGTCACCGCGGCCCGGCTCCCAGAAATCCTGTTGATCTTCAGATCGGCCCACAACCGCTCCTGCTGAAACGGATGCAGCACCCGCCCCGCCACATCTACCCGGATATCCCTCAGCCCGCTGAATTGCAAGGTCTGCACATTCAGCGCGTCCATAGTCCCCGTTACCCGCGCGGTAACCTGAAAAACCTCATCCGGCCGGCTGAAAACCGGCTGGCTCTTCAAATAGGGTGCAAACACCAGGATGTCCCCTACCCGAACCCTGCTCCCCGCCAGATCGAGATCGACCTTCGTCTTCGCCGCATCTTTTATCATCCCCGCCAGCGAATCATACCGGAGCGTAACCGCCCGCCGCAACACCGTGCCCGGCGTCACCAGCAAAAGATCGTTCAGCTGGGCGCGATGACCGGAATAGAAAAACGCAGTCTGCAACGTGTCGAGCCGGAAACCCGACCGCTCCTGTAACTTCGCCGACCGGATCACCCCGCTCACCGAATCGGGTGAATACGCGAGATCCCGAGCCGTCAGCGCCATCCCCGTCACCGCAAGATGCGCATAGTCCATCCCCGCCTTTTGCGGCTTTTGCTTGCCGTCGTCGTAACGCACATCCATGCTATCCAACCGAATATCGCTGACCTGAAAAACCTGTTTCTCCAGATCGGCCTGCCGCACGTCCGTCGACAACCCGCCAATCCGAACATTCGCCGCCACCCGACCCACAAAGTCCCGGTAGTCCACCATACTTCTCACCAGCCTCACCCGTCCCAGGTTCAATATCGGCATCCCGCCACCAGCCCCGGCATCCGCGTTCCCCCCGGCAACCCCGTTCCCCCCGGCAACCTCACCCCCTCCGGGCTTCCCACCCGCCCCACTCTTCCCCACCTCCCCCATTGGCCGCTCCTGCCAAACCTTCGCTTGCATATCCTCCACCTCAAAGTCCGGGATGTCCAACCGCAAATGATCCAGGTCGATCAACCCAACCCGCGTTACACTGTGCCCGATCCATACCGCCTCATCATTCCCGGTGACCGTATCCCGGTATACCAATCGAATCCTATCCAGATCCAACTCCCTCAGATCGATCTTCATGGGCGTTCCGGCCGACTGCTTCGCCTGCGGCGCCGGCGGCCCCGCAAACGCATCTATGATAAATTGGTAGTTGAAGGTCGTATCCGGCCCCTCCCGCTTGATCTTTGCCGTCAGATCCGCCAGATGTACCATCCCGATATCGAGATGATGATGCAGCAATGCCAGCATCCTCACCCGCACATCGATCAATCCCGCCGATAACAGCGTGTCCCTTTGCTGGTCCTCAAAGTATACATCCTTCAATTTGACCGACCGGAAAAAGCTCACCTCCAGTCCGCCGATCCGGACCCGGGTCTTCAACTTGCGCGAAAGATAATTTTCCGCCTTCCCCCGGACAAAATTCTGGACAAACGGAGTTTGGATCAGAAAGAAGACAATCAGCAGGATAATGAGAAGGGTGAGCAATCCCCGCCCCAATATGCGCAGTAACCGCCGGATTAACGATCTTTTTGGTTTCACTGCCCGGTCCCGACGCATAGATTAAAGTTTTGAATAATATTATAAATTAATAATTACCCCTACAATGTCAAAATATAGACCACCCGATTTGCCTCCCGCAGCCCTGGGATATCGCCTAAGAGCGCCACGAAACCATTGTCCGTCAAGCTTTTTGTTCCGATTTTTCCCCAAAATCGTACCGTTTTTCTACATGCAAGACGCTTGCAGACTGCATCATATATATTATCAAGTGCAGATCCGTACCGAATTTTCTGGCAATCGATTTGTCTTACCTCACATGCACACTATAAAAACGGGTACCATGCTGAAGCAAGTTCAGACGCAAAAGCAGCAACACACTATCCTTCCACAACAGATCGAATTACTCAACCTATTTCACCTGAATACCCTTGAGCTGGAACAACGAATACAAGATGAGTTGAGTGAAAACCCCGCGCTGGAGGAATTATCCTCCGGCGAAGACACCCCCGCGGACAAATTCTCAAAAGAGACCGTTCAGGATTTTCAGAACTGGGAAGAATATGGCTACGACGACATCCCCGACTATAAGACAGAGTACAATAACTATATCAACACCGAAAAAGTTCCGGAGAAACCGATCGCCGAAGTCACCGACTTCCGCGAAGAGCTGAAACGCCAATGCCGGTTCCTCGATATTCCCGAAGACAAATTGCCCATGCTCGATTTTCTCATCGACTCCCTCAACGAGAACGGATTCCTCGAACAAGACCTCGATGAACTGGCCTCCGAGATCTCATTCAAAAGAAAGATCTGGATCGAGCCGGAAGAGCTCGAAAGCTCGCTCAAAATTATCCGCGAGCTCGAACCGATGGGCGCCGGCTGCCGCACCGTCCAGGAATATATGCTCCTCCAGCTGAAGCAAATGAATGTCAAACGCCCCGACGTCCGTACTGCCATCCAATTGCTCGAAGGCCATTTCCAGGATCTTCGCACCTGCAACCTCGACAAGCTGAAACGGCAACTGGGCCTCGAAGACGACGAGATCCGCATCGTCCTAAACCTGCTGGCCCACTTGAGCACCCGTCCCTTCAACCCCGAATCGACCAGCATCCAGGCGAACCCTTCCATCCTCCCCGATTTCATTATTTTTGAAGAAGGCGAAGACCTCGGACTGGCCCTCTACCGGCAACGGTCATCCAACCTGCACATCAGCCAGTCCTGGATGGAAATGGTACAAACTTCCACTCAGAACGCTTCCCTGGATAAAGCGGCGCGACAATACCTGCGTAGCAAGCTTTCCTCCGCGCAATGGTTCATCAACGCCATCCAGCAGCGCGAATCCAACATGCTGAAGATTATGCGGGCCATTGTCGATATGCAACACGACTATTTCAAATACGGCGATATTCTCCTGCTCAAGCCAATGAAGCTGAAAGACATCGCCGATCGCGTAAAAGTAGATATCTCCACCGTTTCCCGGCTGACCTGTAATAAATACGCCGAAACCCCCTTCGGCACCGTCCTCCTGAAGGACCTGTTTACCGAAGGAATCGTCAACCAGGAAGGGAATAATATTAGTAATAAAGTGATCCAGAACATCATCAGCGAGGTTATCCAGAACGAGGACAAAAGATCACCCTATACCGACCGGCAATTGGTGACCATTCTCGCCGAGAAAGGATACAGCATCGCCCGCCGTACCGTGGCCAAATATCGGGAGCTGATGAATATTCCCGTCGCCCAGGTGCGGGGGCTTTGGGACTAAAGCGGGCGGAGCCCGCTTTGCAATTTTCGAAGAAAATTGCCGACATGAATGGTGGGAGGGTGCAAACTCGCCGAAGGCGAAGTTTGCAATTTTTTCGTAATTTTTGGTGAAATCAAATATAACTACCATGCGATCTATATGGACGGGATCCATCGGCTTCGGCCTGGTCAACATCCCCATCAAAATGTATAGCGCCACCCAGGACAGTAACCTGGACCTGGATATGCTCGATAAGAAAGACCACGCCCACATCCGCTTCAAACGCGTCAACGAGGACACCGGAAAAGAAGTGCCCTGGGAAAATATCGTCAAAGGCTACAAGCTCGATGACCAGTACGTGGTCCTTACCGACGATGACTTTGAAAAAGCAAGCCCCGAAAAATCGAAGATCATCGGGATCAATGAATTCGTCGACGAGAAAGAGATCGACGGCATTTATTATGAGATGCCCTACTACCTCGAGCCCGATAAGTCCGGCGCCAAAGCCTACGCTCTCCTGCGAGACGCCCTGCAAAAGACCGGAAAGGTCGGCTTCGGCAGCTTCGTGCTCCGGAATAAAGAAGGCCTCTGCCTCATCAAGCCGATGGACAAAGTCCTCGTCCTGAACCGCATCCGCTGGGCCCAGGAAGTCCGCCCCCCAAGCGAGCTTAATATCCCGAAGGACACGGCAAAACCCGCGGAAATGAAAATGGCCGTCCAGCTCATCGAGCAGCTCTCCGGTCCCTTCGACATCGAAAAATATAAGGACACATATGCCGACGAGTTGATGAAATTGATCAAGGCAAAGGCAAAAGGCGTCCGGCCTGCCGCACCTGCACTGCGGGTCGTCCATCGGAAAGGAAAGGAAGACCTGTTGTCCCAGCTCAAAGCAAGCCTTCAGGGCTCAAAACGCCGCGTGTCCTAAGTCAATTCGCGCGACTCCCTTTTTAAAATAAAAACCGCATTATCATTCGGCCGGACACCCCCAGCCCGGCGCAAGGCATACCGCTTGGTAAATTCCGCCCCGAAATAAAGGATGATCGAAGAATAATATACCCAAACCAGGATGATCATCATTGATGCCGCCGCCCCATACATCTGCCCGATAGTCGAATGACTGAGATAGAGGCTGATCAATAACTTGCCCACCATGAACAACGCCCCGGTAAAAACAGCCCCGATAAAGGCGTTCCGCCAACTGATGATCGCATCCGGCAGGATCCGGAAGATGATCATGAAAAGCACCACCGTGACCGCCAGCACCAGGACGAGGTTGACCACATAAAATAAATAGACTGTAAAATGTGAAAAATATCGCTCCAGGTAATCGCCCAACAGGTCCATCAGCGAATTGATCACCAGCGATACCATCGAAATGAACCCGAAGGCCACGATCATCGAAAAGGAGATCAGCCGGCTCACCAACAGGTAAAGCCAGCCTTTCTTGGGTTTTGCCTGGATAGACCACATATAGTTGATCGAGCCCTGGATCTCCGTGAATACCCCCGTTGCGCCGATCACCAGCACCGCTCCGGCTGTGATCGCACCCGCTACTGAATGCTTCGATTGCTGAATGTATTTGATGATATCCTGAATTTGGACCGCCGCCGAATTGCCGACCAGGTCCTTGATCTGGATATAGATCTTGCCCTCCACCGCCTGTTGCCCCCAGAAGATCCCCGCCAGCGAGATGACCACGATCAGCAACGGACCAATAGCAAAGATCATGGAATAGGAAAGACTGGCCGCCAGCTTGAATCCGTTATCATTATTGAAATCCACGGCCGCATCTTTTATCGCCTGCCAGACTGCCTTAAAATGGAAGGGCTTCTTCATGTCATTAATAATTAGCAAGATCGCTGCCAGACTGCGATCACCGAATGTAGACATTGTTCCCCAGCCCGTACTGCACTTCGAGGAATTAGCCTTACAAAGGAATTTGGCAAGCATTTTTCAATATTGACAACAGAAACATTTATTCCTGGCACTAAAAATTATTTTTATGAGTGGACTATTGTATTTGATTGCAGTCATCTTGTTGATCGGATGGCTTCTGGGCGTGTTCGTTTATAGCGTTGGCGGCATGATTCACATCCTGATCGTTCTGGCCCTTATCTCGCTGATATTGGGCGTTATCAGGAGAGCCTGAACGCCTTTCCAATTGGATACCGGCCGGTCTCTGACCGGCTTTTTTTTTACCGGCCGGATGAAGTTTTTACCGGCTCCCCCAATAAAAAAAGCCATCCCGGAGACCCGGGATGGCGTCCATTAACCTAAACCTCTATCGCACAAAAAGTTTAATTTTTTAATGATCGTCAACTAACTGTCCTACATAACTGTATAAAAAAATGTGCCACGCCTGCCCCGGATTGCAGCCGCGACACGACTACATCAACTAAACACTCTGCCGATATGCCGGATCAATTCCTGGCAAAGTTCAATCAGTTACCTGCGTATCTCTGGGATGGCATCCTGGTGGCCCTGGCGATCATCATCGGACTGATCGTCAAATTCATGCTTTCCCTGCTGCTCCGGCGCAAACCCCGTAGCAACAAACCGGCATTTTCCTTCAGCCGAAGCATGCTCAACCGGCTTAGCCAGCCCTTTACCTGGTTCCTGCCCCTGCTGGCCTTTAATTTACTGCTCCCGCTTATGCGGATCAGGGCCGACATCGCCCTGTTCCTCAACAAAGCCACGGAGATCCTGGTGGCCATCTCCTTCGCCAACGTCCTGATCGCCCTCATCAAAGTCTTTGAAGACTATGTATACCATACCTTTGATATCGACAAGGCCGACAACCTGAAGGAACGGAAGATCCGCACCCAGCTTCAGTTTATCCGGCGCCTAGCGGTTAGCCTGGTCATTATCCTGACAGTCTGCGCGATCCTGCTAAGCTTCAACAATCTCCGGAAGATCGGAACGGGCCTCCTCACCGGCGTCGGCGTCGGCGGCATCATTATCGGCTTCGCCGCCCAGAAATCGCTTGGCAACTTCCTGGCAGGCTTCCAGATCGCCTTTACCCAGCCGCTCCGGATCGACGACGTACTGGTCGTGGAAGGTGAATGGGGACGCGTAGAGGAGATCACTCTTAGCTATGTCGTGCTAAAGATCTGGGACCAGCGCCGCCTGATCCTACCCATAAATTACTTTGTGGAAAAACCCTTTCAGAACTGGACACGGAATACCTCCGATATCCTCGGGACCGTGTTCCTCTATCTCGACTATACCATACCTCTCGAGCCCCTTCGCACCGAGCTGACCCGCCTGCTCGAAACTAACCCCCTCTGGGATAAACGCATCAATATCCTCCAGGTCACCAACGCCAGCGAACGGACCATCGAAGTCCGGGCCCTGATGAGCGCCGCCAGTTCAGGCGATGCCTTTGACCTTCGCTGCGACGTCCGTGAAGGACTCATCAAATTTGTTCAGGAAAATTACCCCCAATCCTTGCCCCAAACCCGCCTGGCAAGCCCGGGCCAAGCCACCTCATCCTCAGATCCAACTTCCCCCACCCCCCTCAAGCCTACAGATCAGGGTTGACTTCCGTATCATCATTATTATCGCTGATACTGTACTCGTTGTTCTCCTCATCCTCCTCACCCAACGCCTCTTCGCTGTCATCGTCATCGGCACCCGGAACATCCAGGTCATCCCCGGAAACATCGTCATTCCTGCCTTCCCCGAAACTCTTCTCATTGAGCGGCGTCCCATCATCATCCGTACTGTCCAGCAATCCCGACCGCAGCGTACGCTGATCCTCTCCATCTCCCCGGCCTGACGCTGCCAGATCCGCCCGTTCTTCCGGCGTCACATTGGACCTCCCCCTCAGTTGAACATCATTGTCCTCGCCGCTATCCAACGGTCCGAGTACGTCATCACCCTCTTCATCAGCCGAAGAAGCCGTTCCGTCCGCCAATTCACCCAACTTGGGCGCCCGGACATGTTCCTGGCCGGGAATATCCCTTACCTCCGGCATATCGATCGTGTTTTTTTCTTTCTTGGCCATAATTGCAAATTTTATCCCCGTAAGTTACTGAAATTATTTTCAGCTGACGCCGCCCCCGCTGACGGCGTCCCCGCTGACCGCACCCCCGCTGACGGCCCACCAGCTGGCGGCCCACCCAACGCAGGCGGCCCACCCAACGCAGGCGGCTTCGGATGCTGCCGGGGCGGTGGTAAACAACCCGTTCCCAAAACCCCAAGCCCCAACCCCACCAGACATAATAATATTATCTTTTTCATAGCTATCCTTTTCCCCCTACCAGTGCAAGAAAGATGCCGCAACCGCGCCCCTATTCCGAATAAGCCGGCGACCCCGCCGGCTGAAAATTGAAGTACTGCCGCGCATTATAATAACAGATATCCCGTACCACCTTCCCGATCCACTCCGGATCGTTTGGCAGCTCCCCATTCGTCATCTCCTCCCCAAACAAATTGCACAGGATCCGCCTGAAATACTCATGCCGCGGAAACGATAAAAAGCTCCTCGAATCCGTCAACATGCCGACGAAACGGCTGATCAGCCCCATATTCGACAGCGTATTGATCTGCCGCGTCATCCCATCTTTCTGGTCCAGGAACCACCATGCCGAGCCCCACTGCACCTTGCCTGCCACCGAGCCATCATTGAAATTCCCGATCATCGTCGCGATCAGCTCATTATCCGCAGGGTTCAGATTGTAAAGGATCGTCTTCGCCAGCTTGTCATCCTTGTCCAGCCGGTCAAGGAAGCGCCCCAACGCCCGGCCTTGTGAAAAATCCCCGATCGAATCCCACCCCGTATCCGGGCCCAGCCGTTGTGTCATCCGGCTGTTATTATTACGCAGCGCTCCCAGATGGTACTGCTGTACCCACCCCTTCTCCCAATCCCACTCCGCAAAATGTACCAGCATCGCCGATCTGAACTTGCGCCGCTCCATCTCATTCAGCTCCTTCCCGCCCCGCACCTTGTTGAAGATCGTCTCCACCTCCCAACCGGTGAACTCCTCCGCATACATCTCCTCCAACCCATGATCCGATACCGTACACCCCATCGAGGAAAAGAAGTCATGCCTGTTCTGCAACGCAAACAGATAGTCATTGAAGCTCGAGATCGCCACATTCGTCGCCGCCTCCAATTTTTTGATATAGCCGTTGAAGCGCTCCGGATTGTCCACATTCATCGCGTTGTCAGGCCGGAAAGCCGGCAATATCGGGATCTCGAACCCATCCTGCCGTAGCTGCCGGTGATATTCCAGCGTATCCACCGGATCATCGGTCGTACAAACCGTCTGAACATTCATCCGCCGTAACAGGTTCCGCACCGAGTATTCCTTTGTCTGCAACTTCTCCGTACAATCGTCATAGACCTTCCTCGCCGTACGCCCATTGAGGATCTCGTCGATCCCGAAATACCGCTGCAATTCCAGGTGAGTCCAATGATACAATGGATTCCGCAGCGTATAGGGTACCGTCTCCGCCCATTTTTGAAACTTTTCCCAGTCCGGCTTCTCCCCTGTACAGTAACCCTCCTTCACTCCATTGGCCCTCATCGCCCTCCATTTATAATGATCTCCATATAGCCACGCCTGCGTGAGATTGGCGAACCGATGATCGGCCGCGATCTCCCCCGGCGGCAAGTGACAATGATAATCGATAACCGGCATCTCCTTCGCATACTCATGGTAGAGCTGCCGGGCGGCATCCGTGCCCAGCAGAAAATTTTCGTCTAGAAACTTTTTCATCGGTAGTAGCTATTTTTTTAAATCAATGCGCCTGCCGCAGCAGCCACTGCGCAAGGTCGCGTGCGGCATTATAGTTCTCAAAGTCCGGTGGCAGCTTCCTTCCATCCGTATATTCATTATAGAACCAGGGGTCGCCAACCGCGAACACCGTACCCTTCCCAACCTTCGCGACCGCCATGATCACATGACCGTCAGCTGTGAAATGAGCCTGCGCGGGCGGTCTCACCCGAAGCGTACTCAATTCCTTGATGTAGATCTTATGCGCCGTTTTGAATATCGTATCCCTCGCCGGGATGCCAAAAGCCCCCATTTCAAACCGGTTACCAATCACTTTATGATAATCATCATAATTGAACCGGATCCCAAACGTTCCCGCCAGCACATTGAAATGCCCGAACTCCGCATTCGCCGAATCATTGCTCATCAACACCAGCACCCCGCCCGCCTTAACCCAGTCGGCGATCACGCCGGTCTCCTCAGGCATCAGATAATGCGGATCCGGCACCTCCCGGTCATCATCCGGATCGACAATGATATACACCGCCGCCTTCTTCAGGTTCTCCGCCGTCGGCGCCACCGGCAATGAATCGGTATTCGCTCCAAATTGCCGGAACAAATGACCCCATAACGAGAACCCGCTGTTGGCCCGGTCCTCCCAGGTGTAATGATACCGGATCATCGCCCCCGTAATATCCTTTCGCCGCTCATTATTAAAGTAGTAGTCGAGAAGTACTGTTTTATAGGCCGGCGACAGCGTTTTAGTGCCCGGGTCATAGGACGTTTTTGCTTCCCCAACGGCAACCGCCGCCAACAATACCGCACCTATACCCTTTGGGTCGTTGTCCACTATCTTCTCCTTCATTGGCAGCATCAAGAATCCCAATTCCGCTATGGGCCTGAAAACCGGCGGCAAATAACCTTCCCGCGCCCCACGCGCCATCGTATAGATCATCATCGCGCTGGCCGACGATTCCTCTACCATCCTCGCCGCCTTGGCATAGCGCCCGAGGATCGCGATCAACGTATCCCGGCCCGGATGCCCCTTCGGAAAATAATCCAGCGCATCCACCAACGCCATCCCATACCAACCCATCGCCCGCCCCCAGAAGTTCGGCGAATGCCCGCTCGTCACATCCCCCGTCTTTACCGCCCATTTCTCTGACCCGCTCTCATCCCACCCATGATACAACAACCCCGTCTTCGGGTCGCGCGTATGCCGCTCGATCACCGCAAACTGATGGGCGATATCATCAAAAACACTGTCTTCATGATTAAGCGCCGCATACTGCGCCCAAAAAGGCATCGCCATATACAGCCCGTCCAGCCAGACCTGCTGCGGATATTTCTTCTTATGCCAGAAGCTTCCCTCCGCCGTCCTCGGCTGATCCCGCAATTGCTCGCGCAACCGCGTGGCCGCCTTATAATATCGTGGGTCCAACGTCACCTCATACAGGTCCAGCAACACCCGCCCCCCAAGGATATTATCCAGACTGTAGTCCTCGGGACGATAGCCAAAAATATTCCCATCCTTATCCACCAACCGGTCCACCGAATGCTTAACATAGGCAAAATACCGCGCATCCCCGGTGCTATACCAAAGCCGCATCATTCCCAGCCAAACAACCGCTTGCTCATCCGTCCACTTCGCTCTCCCCTGCGAATCCGCCCGCCGCATAGATCCGGCACTCTCTCCACTGTCCCCCCAAAGCCGCATCGCCGTCGACGCCAGCCGCCCGGCCAATTGCGCTTCTTCCCCGCGACCCGTCATTTGCTCGCCTTGCCCTCGCCCCCCGATTTGCCCATCCTGCCCACGCCCCGTCACGCGGAAACCGCACCACAATAAAAGACAAAATATAATTACCCGCATATTCATCGGAATGACACGATCTTTTTTTCGCTCCGGCTTTGATACGCCTTCTCGATAACCCGGATGATCCTCACCCCTTCCTCCGCCGTCACCGGCAACGGCGCATCATGCCGGATAGCCTCATATACGCCCGTGAAAAAATCCATATAATTCCCCCGTTCACTGGGAACATACTCCCTGATGACTTTTCCGTCACTTTCCGTATGCAGCAGCCCCCGCTCCGCCTCCGGCTCTACACCCCAGTCGGCACCGCCCGGCATCTCCCCTGCCAGCAAATGCCGCTCCTGCACATCCGTCCGTGATTTGAGGAAGGTCCCCAGATGCCCATAAACGCCATACGAAGGGATCGGCTCCCGCACCAGGTAACTTGACTTGATCCTAACCCGCATCCCCGGATAAAACAACAACACCTCCATATAATCATCCACTTTGGAATCGTCCCGGATAATAAAGAGATCCGCGAATACCGCCTCCGGGTCTCCCCACAACTGCAAGGCCTGATCGATCAGATGCGACCCAAGGTCATACAACAATCCCCTCCCCGGCCCCGGCGTCTCCTTATGCACCTTGGGACTTAACGTCGGCGTATAACGGTCATAGTGGAACTCCGCCTCCACGATCTTTCCCAATACCCCCGAATCCACAACCCGCTTCACCGTCCGATAGTCACTGTCGAACCGCCTGCTCTGGAATGACGTCAGCTTCTTTCCCATCTTCTTCGCAATCGCGATCAGCTCCAACCCCTCCGCTTCCGTTACCGTGAACGGCTTCTCCAGGATCACATGCTTCCCCGCCTCCAACGCCTTCCGCGTATAATCGAAATGCGTATAGTTGGGAGTATTCACGATCACCAGCTCAACCGCCTCATCTGCCAGCAACTCCTCCAGCGTCCTGCATACCCGTACTCCCGGATAGATCTGCGTGGCAAGGTTCTTTTCCCTCTCCCAGACGGAGCACAACTGAAATTGCGGGCTCACATGCAAAAAAGGAGCGTGGAAAACACGCCCTGACATACCGAACGAACAGATCGCCGTGTTAACAGGTTTCATATAAGATCAATTTAATTCCAGCATCTTTAGCCCTTACTCGTCCCCAGCCGGACATTCGTCCGCGCACAAATATACCTTCTTCAGCGCCATCGGGAAAGCTGCCAATGGGTTTATTTCCGCAATCGTTCCCGGTAACGATTGTTGGCGTTATCTGGCCAAAGCTTTGCTTGTGTTAAGTCAACATGAACGAGGCCAATATGAATGCTGCCAGCCTGAACGATTCCAATATGAATGCCACCAACACCCCTCAGTTATGGGCCGGAACCAGCGGTCTCGTCCTGCCCGTCCCCAACAAACAGGCTTTTCCCCCGGCCTTTCGCGACGCCCCGCGGCTTACTTACTACGCCTCCCTTTTTAACAGTATCGAGATCAATAGTACCTTCTATAAGATCCCAAAGCCCGCCACCTTTGCCCGGTGGGTAACCGAAGTGCCGGACAATTTCCAGTTTACTGTAAAACTTTGGCGCGGCATCACCCACACCGCCCAACTGCAGTTCGATCCAAATGACCTTGACCGCTTTCTCCATGCCGCCCAACACCTCGATGATAAGATAGGATGTCTGCTGATCCAGTTCCCGCCCTCCCTTCAGGCCGCCGCCGCACCACAGCTCGCGGAACTCCTGGCTGCCATCCGCCGGTCTGAGCCCGACCGGTCCGACCCCCACCGGCCCAACCCCCAGTCCGACCTCCACCAGGGCACCCCCCAGTCCGGCTCCTACCAGTCCACCCCCCACCGCTCCTGGAAACTGGCCGTGGAATTTCGTCACCGCTCCTGGTATAACCCTGAGATAAATGCGATCCTCTCCCGATACCACGCCACCCGGGTATTGCACGACATGCCCGCATCCGCCATTGAAGAGTTGCCGGCGGATCATCCGACCATCCCATTTATTTATCTGCGATTTCACGGCCCCGCCGGCGATTATAAAGGCGGCTATCCGGCGACCATACTCGCTGCCTGGGCAGACCGGATCAACCTGTGGCTTTCCGAAGAAAAAGCCGTATATGTGTATTTCAACAATACGATCGGCGACGCACTCGTGGATTTAGCCCGGCTGCGGGCGTTGCTTCCTGTCCTTTGATTGATTTTGTTGGCACAATCAACCGTAACCTGATGCAGCTATTGAAATAGTCTAATTGAATTACATTTGAAAAATAGACAAGTTTTAACTTATGACATTTTTTGATTGCGTTTATTTGAAAGTGGCCAAATTCTATTCAAGAAAAAAGGAGAGTATGGATGGTTTTTCGGGGCTCTTTGTTCTCGCCTTAATGCAATCGTTTAATATTGTTGCCTTATTTCTTATTATTTGTTTAGTCTTTCGAAAGAATGTACCACTTCCTCCTTGGTCGTTTGTTTTGTTGAGTATAATATTGATTTTCGCGAACGGCGTGAGGTATTATAGTATTGACTTCTCTACTTTGGATCAGAAATGGGAAGAAATCGGTGAAAAAAAGAGAAGCAAGATGAACCAAATTATATCAATTTACGTAGCGGGAAGTACGATTATATGGCTGATTTTACTTATTTATACGGGTGGTAGGAAAAATTAGGATAATGAGTAAACCTTAGCACCTATCTGATGAAAATCACCTATCATATTTCAGGAACGGCAGATATTGAACCAAGCGTAATATCCGAACGAATCCTTTCCCTGTTAGCTAAACCGGGATATGTCATCTTGGAAAATAACAGCAAAACAATCGAGTTTAAGCATGACATTTGGCGAATAGGTTCGCGTATGCGTGCCTATGGCAGGGTGGACGGTGATCCCTTACTTCCAATCCTTTAACATCCGCCGCAACAGAATGATCTCCCCCGTATGATAACTGGTATGATCGACGATCAACACCGCCTCGCGAAAAAGCGACTGCCCATCGCCATGAGGGAAAGGAATATAAATGCCCTCCCCGATCTTATGCAAAAGCGCAATGAAAGTTTTCCTGTCCGCCGCTATCTGCCCGATCGACTTTTCCCAGCCCGCCGCATCCGCCGGCGCTTTTTCCTTCGGCCAATATCCCTCGGGCCAGGGCGGGCTGACATGCTTCTTGTCACGCGAAAACTCCAGGATATCCCATTGCGTGATCCGGATATGCTCCACCAACTGCCAGATACTATAAGGCAAACCCTCGGGCGCCACACCCAACAACTCAAATGGCACATCTTTAACCGCGTCATCGAAGGACACGTGCGCATTTCCCCCATTCAAGGCCTCCTCCAATTGCCGGATCACATCGGCAGTATGTGTTTTACTTGTAACAGCTGCTTTCATATTGATGATATTGTTTAAACGGTTTTAATTCCCTTTTCCTTCAGCTTGAGATACATCAGCCGTAAAATCTCACTTTTGAGGTTCTGGATCTGGCTGATATTACCCACCCATACCACGATCGTAAAGCTGAGCGTCTTCTCATTGGCGGTCGACAGCAACACCTTGGGCTTATTCTCACTGGACAGATCAGCATGATCTTTCAATGTCTCCTGCACGATAGCATTGATCTCCTCCAGCGTTGGTCCTGCCTCCACCGTGATCGGCACCTCGATCCGGACCTTACTGTTCTGCACCGTCCAGTTGATGACCTCGCCCGATAAAAGGTCGCCATTCGGCATGATGATCTCCGTCCCTTCCTCCGTGACCAGCCGGCTCGACCGGATTCCCATATCCCGCACGATCCCCTTTTTCCCGTTAAGCTCGATATAATCCCCGATCTGGAACGGGCTTTCAAAGATCAGGATAATGCCCGATACCAGGTTGTTGACAATATTCTGCAAACCCAACCCCACGCCGACGCCAAGCGCACCCAGCACGATCGTGATCTTGTCGATGGGTAGCCCCGAAGCAATGACGGCTAAAAAGAAGCCGATAATGATCAGGACCAACCGCATCATCACCAGCCGCGAACCTTTCTTTCCCTCCTGTGGCATAGTCCGGTCGTCCGGAGCTCCAAAAAGATACCCGACATACTTCTGCAATACATGCGAAACATACAGGATCACCACAAAGACCACCACATTCCCCAGCCGGAACGTAATACTGCCAACCGACCGGGTTATGTTAAGCCAATTCCCGACCACCCGGTAGATCGGATCGAAAATATCCATATTGGTGGCGAACACCACCAGCCACGTGAACGCCGACAAGACCAGCAGGAGCCTGAAGATGCCCCGATGGGCCTTGCTGTAGAAGAGCGGGATGGTCGGCCCCGTCTGCTTCAGCTTGCTGGCTGACGCCTGCAATGAAAAGGCTTCCATCAGACAATCCACGAACACCGCCAGCCCAACCGCCTGGACCAACCCAAAGATCGCACTGGTACTAAATAGCCTGGACAAGCTCAGCCGCCCCCACGCATTGGCCAGAATAGCCAGGATGTTGCAGATCTCATACAAGATCGCCGCAATCCCGACGATGCGGTTCAACCGGACTCCGCGCGAGATCCGCCGGATCGCCATATATCCAGGGATGACTGAGATCAGCTGCAGCAACAGCAACCAGTACCGGACGCTCATCCGCGGCACAAGCACCAGGTTGGTCGCCGAGAAGAGGATATAAAGGACGATCAGGAACAACCAATAGTAGAAGAGCCGCCTCGGCCAGCGTTGGGCGAACATCACGCTCAGCGTGATCAGCAGCGGCAACTGGATCAAATGCGAATAAGCCGCCGGGGCATTGATATCGAAGAACGGGATCACGCTTAACATGACCACCAGCGAAGCTGCGACCGGATATTTCCGTAAATAGTCCAACGGCGTTGCACCTATGATCTTCGCCGGTTCGGGGCTCTTCCCGATCAGCCGGAAATTGTTCCAGACCCAGAAGAAGAACAACAATCCCAATAGCAGCACATAGACATAGTCATCCCAGTTCTCCCGGATAAAATATCCCATGATCCGCCGCTGCCCGTTATAAGAGCGGGCCGCCAATACCCCCGTTCCCGTCCCGCTGACGCCCGAATCCCTGAATTCCCAAAGATAGTTGTACTCCTTATTGAATATCGTCCCGCTTAGCTCATTGCGCAGCACATTGACCTGGTTCTGAAGATCGATCGTCTGAAAATAATAGTTCGAAATGACCGACTGCAGATTCGTGATCCGCACCAGGTGACTGTGAGTAGCCGTACCCGCCCGCTGCCACTTCGCACGCAGCCCGATGATCTCATCGAGGTACATGCGCCGGAATGCCGTGTCCCGGATCAATTGCTGGATCACCGTGTCATGCGTGAACGCATTGATCTCGTTGTTCATGTTGATCAGATCGATATCGTAACGGAATAACGAATTCCGCCAACCCTCCAGCTGTTCCTTGATGTTTTCCAGCAGGACGCTGTAAAGTTGCAGGCTCTTGAAGTCAGGCACCGTTCCGGATAAGGAAAGATTATCGGCAATCGATTGGATATTATCCCCGATCTGCGGCAGTTGCTCCTCCACCTTGCGGGTATTGAGCCCCATGGTTGTGAAATTATTGATCCGGTTAAGGGTAAGATGCAGATTATCCAACCGCCCCGTGATCGTGTCGAGCGAATACTCCAGCCGTGACTTGGGCGGATTGTCCTTGCCCTTTTCCTTGTCGTTCTTCGCTTTGGTTTCCTCTTTCGTACGCTGACCCTGGACCGGCATGACATTTCCCGCCAGGATCAGCATCATAAAAAAGAAAGCCGCATATTTCATGCTTTCCCTTCATCAATCTCCGCGCCAAACGGTGCTTGGCCCCGTGCCAAACCGTATTTACCGCCTCCATCAAACGATGCTTGCACTTCCCCCTACCTTGTTTGTCCCTCCCATCCCCTCGATAAAGGCATAGAATTTGAATTTCTGGTCAAATGGGGAAAATTTACAACATTGGAGACTAAGAAAGTCATTAACATCCAGTTGGTTATCCTTCTGTCGGCAGCCATCCTCTATTTTTCTAAACCGGTCCTTATGCCGTTGGCCATCGCCGGAATGTTCGCCCTGGTATTCATGCCGGTCTGCCGCTGGCTGGAAAGGAGGGGCTGCCATACCATAGTGGCGGCGCTCATCTGCGGATTGCTGTTTGCCATGCTGCTGGCTGCTGTCGTGCTGTTCATCGTCTGGCATGTCCAGCATATCGCCACGGATTTTTCCGATATCCGGCAACATTTTACCGATTACCTCCACGGATTCCGCAAATACCTCCACGACCACTTCGGCATGGATACCCTAAAAAAAGACAGCCCCCTCCCGATCCCCGTTCAGCCAAACTCCGACGGGATCGGCAAGATAGCCGCCGCTCTTATGGGAATTATGATTTCCTTCGCCATCAACCTCATCCTGATCCTCGTCTACATGATCATGTTGCTTTGTCTCCGCCATGAGATCCGACTCTTTATTCTCCGCGCCTCAACCGTCGAGTCGGCTGGAAAGACCGAGATCGTCATCACCCAATCGGTCAAGGTCGTGCAACAATACCTGTGGGGATTGTCCATCATTATTATTTGCCTGTGGATCATGTATGGCATCGGATTTACCATCGTCGGGGTCCAAAACGCCATCTTTTTTGCCATTCTTTGCGGGATCCTTGAGATCATCCCATTTGTCGGCAACATCACCGGTAGTACCCTTACCTGCCTGATGGCCCTTTCCCAGGGCGGCGGCTTCAACATGGTGCTCGGCGTCGTGATCACCTATCTGCTGATCCAGGGCATCCAGTTCTATATTATCTCTCCGCTCGTCATGCAAACCCAGGTCAGCATCCATCCATTGTTCACCATCGTCGTACTGTTCGCCGGCGACCTGCTGTGGGGCATCCCCGGAATGATCCTGGCCATTCCTGCCCTGGGCATAGTCAAGATCATCTGTGATCACGTCGACTATCTTCAACCCTTTGGCCATCTCCTCGGCGAGACCCGTCCGGTAAAACGCCGGTGGTCCTTTTTTCACCGCCGTCACAGCTCCGGGGCCTAGCCGACGGGTCTCAGCCTTTGCCACATTTCTACACCGCTATCACCACCGCCTGCCAGGGCTGCAGCCGCACTCCACCCTCATCGGAAAGCAACTCCCGGTAATTATTTACCAACACCTTTCCCTTTTCCCCGCATCCGTATACCCGCTCCCGCCCTGAAAAATTGAGCAGCACCAGCACACGCTCACGCTCATCCCACCGCTCATATGCATATACCTGCGCATCATCCGGATCGAGCAGCCGGTATTCGCCATATACCAATACCTTTCGTTCCCGGCGTAGCCTCACCAGCTGCCGCACATATGCCAGTACCGACTCCTGATCACCCTCCTGCGCCGCCACATTGATCACCCGATGGTTCGCATTGATCGCTATCCACGGTTCCCCATCCGTGAACCCCGCATGCGGCCCGCCGTTCCATTGGAAAGGCGTCCGGCTGTTATCCCGCGCCGCCAATTGCTGGTCCTTCAGGAACCCTTCCGTGTCGCCGCCGTTCTGCCGGACCTGCTCATACTTTTCCCGCGTTTCAATGTCCTGATAATCGTCGATCCGCTCAAAACGGATATTTGTCATCCCCAGCTCGTCTCCGTTATACAGCGAAGGCGTCCCGCGCATCGTCAGTAGAAAGGTGAAGAGCAGCTTTGCCGATACCGCCCGGAACTCATCGCTGTCATCTCCCCACCGCGATACCATCCGCGGCTGATCGTGATTGCCCAGATATAATGTATTCCATCCCTTGCCTTCCAGCGCCCCGTCCCACCGGGTATATACATCTTTGAACTTCACAAGCGACCATCCCTTTGGATCGACCTTCTTGAATTCTCCGGGTAGATAGCCGATCATTATTCCTTCGAACTGATAGATCATATTAAGTTCCTTCCGATCCTCCGCCACCAGCTCCGGTGCCTTCTCCGCAGATACTCCCGAGCTTTCGCCGATTATAATGGCATCCCCATCCACCACCGCCGCGCGCATCTCCCGCAAATACTCATGCAGCTTCGGCCCGGACGCATAATAATTCCCCCAGTCCCCGTCGAATTTTTCCTTTAACGTTTCCGCCGTGATCTCCGGCCACCTCGGATCTTTCGAAATAAAAGTGATCGCATCCATCCGAAAGCCGTCGACGCCCTTCGCCAGCCAAAACCTGAGCATCTCATAGATCTGACCGCGTAGCTCCGCATTCTCCCAGTTAAGGTCCGGCTGCCGTGGCGAGAAATAATGCAAATAATAAGAATTCGTGGCCGCATTGAATTCCCACGCCTTCCCTTTCGGATCGAAGAAGCCACACCTGTATGGCGGTTCCCCCTTCTCCGCCGGCCACCAGTGATACCACGCGTAGTGCGGGTCTTCCCGCGATTGCCGCGCACTACGGAACCACTCATGCTGATCGCTGGTGTGATTCACGACCATGTCCATGATGACCCGCATCTTCCTCCCATGAAGTTCATCGATCAATCGTTGCAGATCGTCCATTGTCCCATATTGGGGATCGACCGCCCGATAATCGCTGATATCATATCCATTGTCCTCCCCCGGTGAAGCATATATCGGATTGAGCCATATCGTATCCACGCCAAGGGATGAAATATAGTCCAGCTTAGACAGGATACCTTTCAGGTCTCCCACCCCGTTCCCGTCACTGTCTTTGAAACTGCGGGGATATACCTGATAAATAACCGTTTCTTTCCACCATTTTCGATTCATTGGCATTGACATTGCAGATTTTCCTACATGGATCAAAAACAATACCTCTGGTGGCAGGACGGCATTATCTACCAGGTCTACCCGCGCTCATTTCAGGACACCAATAGCGACGGCGTCGGCGACCTGCGCGGCATCATCCAACGCCTGCCCTATCTTAAGGCACTGGGCGTCAGAGCCATCTGGATCTCTCCCATCTACCCTTCCCCAATGGCGGATTTTGGCTACGACATCTCCGATTATAAAGGCATCTGGCCCACGTTCGGCACCATGGCCGACTTCGATGAATTGCTTGGCCGGATCCACGACCTGGGAATGAAGCTGATCCTCGACCTCGTTCCCAACCATACCTCGGATGAGCATCCCTGGTTCCAGGAATCCCGCAGCTCCCGCGATAACCCCAAACGCGACTGGTATATCTGGAAGGACGGCCGCCCCGATGGCAGCCCGCCCAACAACTGGTTAAGCGTATTCGGCGGTAGCGCCTGGGAGTGGGACGAGAAGACCGGACAATATTATTATCACGCCTTTCTCGTGAAACAGCCCGACCTGAACTGGCGCAACCCCGATGTGGAGGCAGCCATCCTCGACGTCATGCGCTTCTGGCTCGATAAGGGCGTCGACGGATTCCGCGTCGATGCCATGTGGCACCTCGTGAAAGACCTGCAATGGCGCGATAACCCCCGCAACCCCGAGTACAACGATACCATGGCGACCTACAATCAATTGCTGCCGGTCTACTCAACCGACCAACCCGAAATGCATACGATCGTGTCGAACATGCGGAAGCTCCTCGACGGCTATTCCGAGCGGCTAATGATCGCCGAGATCTATCTGCCCATCCACCGGCTCGTCGCCTATTATGGCGTCGACAATTCCGAAGCGCACCTGCCGTTCAATTTCCTGCTGATCTCCCTGCCATGGGACGCCCGCCAGATCGCCGCCGCCATCGATGAATATGAAGGAGCATTGCCCACGGAAGGCTGGCCCAACTGGGTCATAGGTAACCACGACCAGCCGAGGATCACCAGTCGTATCGGTCAGGCACAAGCGATGGTCGCCGCGATCCTCCTCCTGAGCCTGCGAGGTACCCCCACCCTCTACTACGGTGATGAGTTGGGAATGCGCGACGTACCCATCCCCGCAAGCGAGGTCCAGGATCCGCAAGGGCTCAATATGCCCGGGAAAAACCTCAGCCGCGACCCGGAGCGTACCCCCATGCTTTGGGATTCGAGTCATAACGCCGGCTTCACCGAAGGCAAACCCTGGCTCCGGCTCGATCGCGCCTGGCATCGCACCAACGTCGAGGTCCAGCAGAAAGATCTTTATTCCAGTTTTTGTCTCTACCGGCGTCTCATCGGGCTCCGGCAACACGAGCCTTCGCTGAGCACCGGCGCTTACCGCCCCGTCTATTCGGATACCCAGTTGATCGCCTATATCCGCCAGGCCGAAGGTCATCCCGCCTTCCTCGTCGTCCTCAACCTAACCCACCGTCCCTGCTATTTTAGCCCCGCCGCCATCCGGTTCAAAGGCACGGTCGTCCTCGACATTTTCCCCGAACTGGAGCATTCCCTGGTTGAAAATTCCATCGACCTTAGCGGCGATGAAGGGCTCATCATCCGGCTTGAGGAATGGCTAACGGTTTCCTCGCAACCCTCCACTCCGGCATCCTCGCAACCCTCCACCCCGACTTCCCCTCAACCTTCGCCCCCTTCACCCCACTCCACTCCGGCATCCTCGCAACCTTCGCCCCCCTCTCCATCATCCACCACCCCAAAACCCTGATCCCATGCCCCACCACCACCATTTGCCCGGCCTCTTCGACCATCCCGTCTATCCCGTCCTTCAAAAGGACGGCTGCCATTTTTCCGTCTGGGCGCCCGAACGAAAATCCATGACCCTCCACCTGCTGGCCCGCGGCGACGCTGATACCGGCATCGCCATGCAAAAAGACAAATACGGCTACTTCACCGCCTTTGCCGAAGGCGTCACCGCCGGCGACCTGTACTACTATCTCCCCGATGGTGGGAAACAATATCCCGATCCCTGCAGCCAGCATCAGCCGAACGGCGTCCACGGGCCCTCCGCCGTCGTCGACCATTCCCTGCATCCCTGGAACGATAGCCCCTGGACAGGGAGACCACTGGCCTCGATGATCTTCTATGAGATCCACGTCGGTACATTCACCGCCGAGGGGACCCTCGATGCTATCATCCCCCGCCTCGACGACCTCGTATCCCTTGGCATCACCGCCATCGAGCTGATGCCCCTGGCCGAATGTCCCGGAGAACGCAACTGGGGTTACGACGGCGTTTTCCTTTTTGCCGTCCAACATAACTATGGCGGCCCTGACGCCTTGCGCCGGCTCGTTGACGCCTGCCACCGGCGTGGCATAGCCGTTTTCCTGGATGTCGTCTACAACCACCTCGGCCCTGAAGGCAATTACCTCGACTCCTTTGGGCCTTATTTCTCCGGCTCCTACAATACACCCTGGGGAAAAGCGCTGAATTTTGACCGCGACTGGTCCGACGGCGTCCGCCGGTTCGTCGTCAGCAACGTGCTCTACTGGGCCCGATATTTCCATCTCGACGGCCTCCGGCTCGACGCGGTTCACGAGATCTATGACCGTAACGCACACACGATCTGGGATGAGCTTCATAAAGCCCTCCACCATTGGGGTCTGCATTCCGGCCGCAGCTTCTACCTCATCGCCGAAAGCGATACTAACGACCCTCGCACGATCCGCATGCCCGCTGCCGGCGGCCATGGTTTTCACGCCCAATGGCTGGACGATTTCCACCATGCCCTCTACGTGCTGCTGGACCGCGAAGGGCAACAACATTACGAGGACTATGGAGAGCTTCACCAACTGGCCAAAGCCTATACCGAGGGTTTCGTCTTCAGCGGTGAATACGTCCTTTTCCGGCGCCGCACCCATGGAGCATCTTCCGCCGGTATCGCCGGCGAACAATTCGTAGTCTTTAACCAAAATCACGATCTCCCCGGCAATCGCCCCGACGGCGCCCGCCTTTCCGCCCTCATCGACGGCGACCGGCTAAAGCTCGCCGCGGCGGCCGTATTGCTATCTCCCTACCTGCCCCTGCTTTTCATGGGTGAAGAATATGGCGACGACTCTCCCTTCTACTTCTTCTCCGACTACCATGACCCGCAGATCACCGCCAATCTATGTGATCAACGTCGCGGGCAGTTTGCAGGTTTCAACTGGGACACCGAAGCTCCCGATCCCCAGGAGCTATCCACCTTCCGCGATTGCATCCTTAAATGGGATCAACGCCACGAAGCCGGCCATCGGCAACTCCTCGAATGGCATCGCAGGTTGATCGCCCTCCGGAAAACGCATCCGCTGCTGACGGATCTCTCACGGCAATACCTCCGCGCCGACCTCCTCGGTACGACCGGGTTAGCCATTTGCCGCCATTCCGCCGACCGCCGCAACCAGCTGCTTGTCCTGTTCAATTTCTCCGCAACTGCTCTGGCAACCGTTGTCCCCTGCTATAGCCGCGGACCCGAAGCATGGACCAAATTGCTCAGCTCTACATCCATCCCGGAAGATCTGGCGCCCGGTAAACCCATAGAGCTTCCCCCCTGGTGCGCCGCCGTTTATGAGCTTGACGACCGCAATGCTTTGCCCGATTGAGCCGTCGACATCTTGACGATTGAGCCGTCGACATTTTGCCGGAACCATCACCTTTTTGCCGGATTGAATGGCGACGTCAACAACACGATCGACCGGTCCGCCACCCGGTATGTCGAACACGCCTCATACGACTTTCCGTTCCCCGCATTTGGATCGGCCGTCTCCCAGATCTTTTTCCAGCTTTTCCCATACCGTTCCCCCGGCAACTTGAAATCCAACGGCTCGAAATGCGCGTTGAATAAAATATAAAAGCTGTCATCCACAACAGGATGGTTCTCCTGGTCCACCGTATTCAATCCGCCTCCGAACAGGAATATCCCGAGCGACTTCGCAAACCCCGTCTTCCAATGCTCCTCCGTCATTTCCTCCCCATCCGGCAGGAACCAGCCGATGTCGCTTAACCCCCGTGCCCGTACGGGCTTGCCCTTGAACCACTGTTTCCTTGCAAACACCGGATGGCTCTTCCGGAAATGGATCAGCTTTGCCGTAAACTCTATCAGCTCCTCGTCGGCCTTCTTCCAGTTGATCCATGAGATCTCATTATCCTGGCAATAGGCATTGTTGTTACCCTGCTGACTATGCCCCAACTCATCCCCCGCCAGCAACATCGGCACCCCTTGCGACAACATCAGCGTGGCCAGGAAATTCCGCTTTTGCTTGTTGCGCAATGCGATGATCCCCTTATCTTCCGTCGGTCCCTCCGCCCCGCAATTCCATGACCGGTTATCCTGCGCCCCGTCTTTATTGTCCTCTCTATTCGCCTCATTGTGCCGGTCGTTGTATGACACCAGGTCCGTCAACGTGAATCCGTCATGAGCCGTAATAAAATTGATGCTGGCGGTCGGATTGCGATTGTCGTTCTTATAAAGGTCGGAGCTCCCCGTAAACCGCTCGGCAAACTCCGCCAGCACGCTGTCCGCACCCCGCCAATAATCCCGCATGCAATCCCGGTACTTCCCATTCCACTCCGCCCACCCCGGCGGGAACTGGCCGATCTGGTAACCACCCTCCCCGACGTCCCATGGCTCCGCGATCAGCTTGACCTGCGAGAGCACCGGATCCTGATATATGATGCTAAAGAAGGCCGACAGCCGGTTGACATCCTGCAGCTCCCGCGCCAGCGCCGCCGCCAGATCGAAGCGGAAACCATCTACATGCATCTCCAGCACCCAATATCGCAAACTGTCCATGATCATCGCCAGTACATTCGGCAACCGCGCATTCAGCGTATTCCCCGTACCCGTATAATCATAGTAGAACCGCTTGTCGTCCGCCAGCCGGTAATACTCACTGTTGTCGATCCCCCGGTAAGCCAGCGTCGGCCCCATCTGATTGCCCTCCGCCGTATGATTGTATACGACATCGAGAAAAACTTCGATGCCCGCCCGATGCAGCTCCTTGACCATATTCTTGAACTCCTTTACCTGGGCGCCCACCTCCTTTCCGCTGCAGAAGCGGATGTCCGGACTGAAAAAGCCGATCGTGTTATACCCCCAATAATTCGTCAGCCCCTGATCTACAAGGTGCCGGTCCGAAATACTTTCATGCACCGGCATCAGCTCCACAGCCGTGATCCCAAGCTTCTTCAGATAATTGATCACTTCCGGATGCGACAATGCCGCATAAGTTCCTCGCTGCTCCTCCGGTATGCCCGGGAAGAGCTTGGTAAGTCCTTTGACATGCACCTCATAAACGATGGTGTTGTGATACGCGACCCTCGGCGGTTTGTCTCCTTCCCAGTCGAAGTGGTGATCGATAACGGCCGACTTCGGTGCGATCGGCGCATTGTCCCGGTCGTCCATCGTCAGATCGTCCTTACCGATCTCATACCCAAAGAGCGTATCGTCCCATTCGACAATGTTGCAGATCGCCCTCGAATAAGGGTCCAACAACAACTTGGCCGGATTGAACCGGTGCCCGTTCGGCGGGTCATAAGACCCATAGACCCGGTACCCGTAAAGTTGGCCGGGCTTGCAGTCATACAAATAGATATGCCAGATATCATGGGTCCTTTGCGTCAATCGAAAACGCTCGGTTTCCTTTTCACCCTGCGCCTTATCGAACAGGCACAGCTCGACGCCTTCTGCGTTGTGGGAATACAATGCGAAATTTACGCCCCTTCCATCCCAGAAAGAGCCAAGCGGATAAGGGTCGCCGGGATAAGCTATCATAGAAATTTAGTCAATTTTGATTACAAGCCATTTTGTTTGCGGGCGATTATTACTAGCGATTTTACTTGCGGGCGAATTGGTGTGCACGCAATTTTATTGCTGCCGGTTACAGTTCGAATAAAAGTTGTTCGGTATGATCGCATTCCGGGACCCGCCGGATGAAATTGTCATACCCCTCCTCCTTCTCGTGGCTGCTGTAAGCGCCATACGCATCCAGACTATATCCGATCACTCCATCCCTCGTCCGCAGGACATACAGGATAGCCATATCGGAAGGGTCGCTTTCCCCTTCGAAGCGGAAAACTTTTATGATCTCCAATTGTTCAGGCTGATAATATTTTCCCCTGCCCGGAGTAAACCCGTCAGGGGTCCAGCGGAATTCCAAGTCCATATTCTTTAGTCTCAGCGTGTCAAGAACCTGCGATATCGTGCTCATAGTGTTTACACTATCCATAGCTTGCTTTTTATGAGATCACACAATTCCCATGCCCATTCATTCAAACCATCGCAGGATCTGCGCCCCGATCGCATCCACCAATTTCTGATCCTTCACCAGATCCATCTTCCATCCGCTCTTACCGTACCGGATGATCCCCATGCTGTCTCCATTCAGGGTAATATCCAGCTCGTAACAGAACCCCTTCATACAGGTTTGAGTGATCGGAACGGCTTCCCCCTTATACGCCTGACCGCAATACTCGAAGTCAAGCGCCACCGGATCCTTTTCCAACTGGTCGATCAACTGCTTCAGGAAGGCCACAAGATGCTTCCGCTGCGTCGGACCGGTTGCGCTCCATTTATCCTTGTCCGCCCGCTTATGCGCCAGCTTGAACTTCAATCCCGTCATTTTTGTCTCATAGTCATTGGCATTTAGTTTCGTCGCCGTCTGATTCGCCAGGATATACCAATGGTACCGGGTTCCGACCGGCGCTCCCGATTCATCCGGCGCCTTTCCTACCCGGCGTTTCGTCACCGCATACGATACTTCCCACAGATCCGGCGTGATCTTGGTCTCCTTCCAATCACCGGCATCATACGTCCAGTGATGCCCCCGGCCGATCTGCACACCGGTATATACCTGGCCATTAAATGTTTTGAACTTATCGAACCCTTTTTTCGCGCTGCCGGCCTTCGCCCCGCTGACCTTCGAACTGCCGTCCTTCGACCCGCTCCCATTCGAAGCACCCCCCTTTGCACTGCCGTCCTTCGACCCGCCCCCCTTCGCTCCCGCCCCGCCGATCCGCCCCTTCGACCCTTTCTTTGCGGCCTTCCTCACCTTCCGTTTCACAACTGTTGACGATGACATGATAATTTATTTATGATTATATCCGAGTGAAAATATTGTACCAGCCTCAACCATAACGTGGAAAATTCTCCCTGCCCGCCGGACCGCCCGTTTAACGCAGTGTTACACCCCGATGGCATAATTTTTTCGGCATCCCCGTCGAAGCGCTTCGCTCAGGTTTTAATTATTTATTCACCCAAAAAATTTAATGTATGCCCACAAGAAATTCAGGAAGACGTGGCTTTGCGGCGATGGATCCGGAAGAACGCCGGCAAATCGCTCAGCGTGGCGGCCGGGCTTCTCATGGCGGCCGAGGCTACTCGGAAGATTATGACGATCAGGACTACAACCGCGGCGGTTACGAGGAAGAAGAAGAAGACGATGATTATGACCAACCCTCTTCCCGCTATCAGGATTACGAAGAAGATTATGAGGATGATGAGGATGAAGACGAGTATGATGACGATGAGGACTACAATCAACCATACTCACGGTACGAGGAAGAGGAAGACGATTACGGCAACGGCCGTGGATACAACCGGCAGGAAGACGATTACGGTAACCGCGGGTGGGAAGGCCGCAACGAAGGTAACAGAGGCCGCAACGAAAGTGGCAGAGGCCGCAACGAAGGTAGCAGAGGCCGTTCGGAAGAAAGAGGCCGCAGTCGGTCCGGCAGCAGCGACCGCAGAGGTTTCGCTTCCATGGATCGCAACCGCCAAAGAGAGATCGCCAGTGAAGGGGGCCGCGCCTACCATGAAAGAAGAGGCCGGTCTGGCCATGACGAAGGCGGCCGCGGCCGTTCGGAAGAAAGAGGCCGGTCCGGTTCATCCGGCAGAGGCCGCTCCTCAGGCAGCTCTTCCAGCCGCTCCTCAGGCAGCTCCCGCAGTCATTCCGGCTCCTCCCGCGGCGGCAACTCGGGACAACAGCGTAACTCAAGAGGCCAATTCACCAGCCGCAGCGGCCGTTCAGGCTATGGTGGCCGGTCAGGATCAGGCAGTCACCGTGGCAACCGATAAACCAGGAGCATTCTTACCATTGCAACGAACAGATAGCAGTCATTATCTTGGGGCTCTATTTGTTCGTTGTTAACTTATTGTTTGAATCTGTAAAATCAAAAAATATGAGCAAATCCACAACAACCAGCCGTAGGGGTAGAAAACCCGGCAGCTCCGATTCCGCAAAACATCGCAGCGGCAGCCGCCAATCGTCCAGCCGTGAAGACAGCAGCCCCCGTGGCAACTCTTCGCGGTCCGGCAGTTCGGGCAGCTCGCGCAGTTCCGGAAACTCCGGCAACTCCGCCAACCGCAGCTCCGGCACGAGTTCCGGTACCGGCGAAATGCAAACGGCCGCCGGCATGGGCGCCAATTCATTCAAAGGCGAATCGAACCTCGAAAAATTCTTTCTCGCCCAGCTAAAGGACATCTATTACGCCGAAAAGAAGATAACGCAGTCCCTGCCAAAGATGTCCGAAGCGGCCACCACGGAAGAACTGAAAGAAGCCTTCGACGATCACCTCCATCAGACCGAACGGCACGTACGCCGCCTCGAAAAAGTATTCGCTTCGCTCGGCCAGAACGCGGAAGGAGAAAAATGCGAAGCCATCGAAGGCATTGCCCGCGAAGTGGATAACATCGTCGAAGAGACCGAAGAAGGCACCCTCACCCGCGACGCCGCCCTTATTATCGCTGCCCAGAAGGTCGAACACTACGAGATCGCTACATACGGCGGGCTCGTACAGCTCGCCATCACGATGCAGCTGCATGAGGCGGCGGACCTGCTGGACAAGACCCTTGTGGAAGAAGAGGACACCGATGCCTTGCTGACCGAGATCGCCGAGAACGATATCAACCTCCGGGCCGAACACGAAGGCGGCGGAGAGCAACGCGAATCAGGCAACGAAGGAGAGACGGGAGAAGAAGAAGAAGAAAACGAATAGCCATGCCAACAAAGACGAAAAGCCACCCTCGCAAGAAAAAGGCCGCTTCCGGTAACAACCGGAAGTGGTCGGCGGGGGTTACCCAGCATAGCAACGCACTCGATCTGGACAAAGGCGTTTTTCAACTCCACGATCCGAAAAAAATAGCCGGCTCCCTCGAAAAATCCGCCGAAAAGAGTACCCGGAAAAAAGGCACCTCCTACCAATCCGCCATGTCCATGCTTAACTTCTACATCAACCGCGCAGGCAAGAACCTTCCGGCAGGACAGAAACAAGTGCTCACCAAAGCCAAAGAGGTCCTGAAGGAGATCCACCAGAAAGACCAGGAGAAGAAGGACGCTCAGCCAAAGAAGAGGAGTCAGCCGGAGAGGAAAGCTCAACCGAAGAAAAAAGCTCACCTGGAGAGGAAACCTCAGCCAAAGAGAAAAGCTCAGCCGAAGAACTGAAACCAGACCAAACCCACCGCCGCCGCCGTCATCAACAGCAGCGTCATCCATCCAAGAATATTCGACAGCACGCTGTTCGTGTGCTTGCCCATGATCTTTTTGTTGTTTCCGATATGCAACAGCAGCGCGATCATTACAGGCGCCGTCAGCCCGTACAGGATCGCCGTATACACGAGCGCCTGCACCGCCGAGATCCCCAGGAATTGCAGACACAACCCCGCTACCAGGCTTACGATGATCACTCCGTAGAATTCCTTCGCCTGATAGAACTTCTTATCCAGCCCTTTTGAGAAATTGAAGGTCTCCGCCAGCATATAGGACACACAACCCGCCAGCACGGGTATCGCCAGGAATCCCGTACCGATCACCCCTATCGCAAACAATAGATAACTTAGCTGCCCGGCTAGCGGTTTTAGCGAATGCGCCGCCTGCTCCACCGTGTCGATCTGCCGGACCCCCCCCTTGTTCAACACCACACCCGCGGTAAGGATAAGGAAAAAGGTCACCACATTCGAAAAGAGCATTCCCGTATTCACATCCTTTCGCATATCTTCCAGCATCCGCTTATCGACAAAGATCCGTTTCCGCTTCGAATGCTCTATATCCTCCGCCTCCATCGTCGCCTGCCAGAAGAAAAGATACGGCGAAATGGTCGTACCGAGGATCGCCACGATGATGCCCAGATATTCCTTGTTGAGCCGAACCTCGGGAATAAAAGTATGCCGCGCCACCTCTCCCCAGTTCGGATGTACCAGGAAAGGGATGATCAGATACAACAACAGGGCAAGACATAACCACTTGAGCAGCCCCGCCATCCGCTGATAAGAATATTGAATGATCACATACATCAGAATAACGGTGAATACGATACTGAAGGTGAAGGTCGGGACCGCCGGGATCAACAGGCTCGCTACGGCTCCCATGCTTTGGATGTCCGCACCGATATTCATCACGACCGCCGGGAAGCAGAAGAGGATCACCCCATATAACACCGCCTTTGGATAATGGGTTTTCAAAGTCCCCGTCAACCCCTGCGTAGTGACCATCCCTATCCGCGCCGACATCCCCTGGATCGCCGCCATCAGCGGAAAAGTGATCAGGGCCGTCCATAACGTGGCCAGGCCGAACATCGCGCCGGCTTGCGCATAAGTAACGATACCCGAAGGATCGTCATCGCTTGCCCCGGTGATGAGACCGGGGCCCAATGCTTTTAAGAATTTCTTGAACTTTGATCGCCGGACAGGCTTGCGTCGGGTTGAAGACATCGGGGTGGAAGCCATCGATAACTAAAAGATTAAAGTTGTTCCAGATTGATATTCTTATTTCTGTTGTCGTTGAATTGCGCGTTCAGATTGTATGCGGCGCTGATCAGCCCCATGTGCGTAAAGGCTTGCGGAAAATTACCAAGATGCTCGCCCTCAAAACCCAATTGTTCCGAATATAGCCCCACATGATTGGCATACCCCAGCATCTTCTCGAAATAATACCGCGCCTTTTCAAGCTGACCCGACCTCGACAGACACTCCACATACCAGAAGGTGCACATGGAAAAGGTCCCCTCCCGGCTTGTTAGCCCATCCGGAGCCGCCACCTCCGGCCTGTACCGGTATACCAGCGAATCCGTCACCAGTTCATCCTCGATCCGCTTCAGGGAAGACAGCCAGCGCGGATCCTTCGGACTGATGAAGCGCAGCAGCGGCATCAGCAAACTCGACGCATCCACCGTCTGCGCCCCCGGATATTGCATAAACGCCTGCTTCTTCTCATCCCAGAAATCCCGAAAGATACTGTTATAGATCTTGTCCCGCTCCTCCTTCCAGATGCCATTCCGCGGAAAGGACCGCATCTGCGATACTTTCATCGCCCGATCCAATGCCACCCAGCACGACAATCTGGAGTACAGAAAATTCTGCTTGCCTCCTCTTACCTCCCAGATACCGTCGTCCGGCTGATCCCAGTTCCTTGCCAGCCAGTCCATCTGAACTTCGATATCCTTCCAGAAATCATACGAGATCGGCTCGCCGTACTTGTTATAAAGATAGACAGAATCCATTAGCTCGCCATAGATGTCCAATTGCAGCTGACCGTATGCATCATTCCCTACCCTGACCGGCTTCGATCCTTTATAGCCGTCAAGATTATCCAGCTCATACTCCTTCAACTGCCGTTTGCCGTCGATGGAATACATGATACCCAGCCGGTCATCTTGCTTTATGTTCCGGAACAACTGCTCCACCCAATTCATAAAAGCGCCGGCCTCCTTGGTATAACCTAGCCGGATCAGCGAATACACCGTAAAAGATGCATCCCGGATCCAGGTATATCGATAGTCCCAATTCCGCTTGCCACCGATACTTTCCGGCAAACTGAAGGTCGGCGCGGCAATGATCGACCCATACTCGCACGACGACAGAAGCTTCAGCAACAACGCCGACCGGTTGACCACCTCCAGCCATCGGCCCTTATAGGTGCTTCGCGCCATCCAATCCTTCCAGTAATTGATCGTCCGGCGAAGAGATTCCGTCACACCCTGGGTAAAATTCTCGCCTGTGATGTCTTGATTGACCTCGCTCTCCAGCAGGAAGTCCGCTATCTCACCGGCTTTTAGGGTAAATTCTGCCCCAGCGTCTCCATCCTTGATTGCCAGCGGCGCCGTGCCCCGAAGCCTTAAAGAGAGTCCACCGGGGCCATCCACCCGAAATACCACCTCCTGATCGCTGATCCGGACAACTGAATGACCCTTTTTTGCGTATTCAAATCGGGGACAACAGTACAACCGGTATTTTACTTCCCCCCGTACCGTAGTGACCCGGCGAATGAGCCTTTTTTCCCCATCGGGGTCCACCGGCATAAAATCGGTTACCTCTCCCACCCCCTCTGAAGACAGGAAACGCGTCAGCAGCACATTCGTATCCGGTAAATACAATTGCTTGGTTTTCATCTCCCTAAACTCTGGGCTGATTCTGTAGCTTCCTCCCTTTCTGTCATCGAGTAACGCGGCAAAAACACTGGGGGAATCAAATCGCGGAAAACACATGAAATCGATGGAACCGTTGAGACCGATCAGCGCAATGGTACTAAGATCGCCGATTATACCATAGTTCTCGATGGGTTGGTAGCTCACGAGAGGTTTATTGGCTAATTAGACAAAAACCGTTCCCCAAACTTTGAGGCCTCCTCCAACCTTGGCAAAAATTTTGTATTAACCATATTGACTTTTAACAATGGTAACATTTGACTTGACTTTTACATACCCAATATGAAAAAACATACTTATCTCCGGCTTTTCTTTTTAGCAGTGGCTTTATTTAGTATGGCACTGGCACAGTTCTCCTTCTTTTCCGGAAGCAAATTCATCTTCACTTCACATATGGCCGGTCACGTTATCCTACTTTTGATCACGGCCCCTTTTTCCGTCCTGGCAATGCGGGAACGGCCTGAAGCAAAGGGCGGCCTGGCCTTCCGCGTGTCCCGCCGGCTTTCCGCTATGCCCTGGCTGAACTGGATCGTAGGCATCGGTATCCTCTGGCTCTGGCAGGTACCGGGTATCTTCAATTCCCTTATGACCTGGGATGGCTCCGGCTTCCACCGGCATCTCCATCTCCTGTCCTTCCTCCACTCCGGCAGCCTCTTGCTGTCCGGTATCCTGTTCTGTTGGCCGCTGGCAGGACCCTATCTGGCCCATCGCCTGTCCGCCCCCGAATCCCTGTTCTATCTGACCTCCGCCTGGGTAGGTATCACCTTGCTGGCCTGCCTCATAGAATTCGCTGCCCCAGGACTTTACGGGGTTTCCGCCATATCCGTTACCCATCAGGACCAACAAGTAGCCGGAGCCATCCTCTGGATTCCCGCCTGCCTGATCTACGCTACCGGCGCTATCTATCTCCTGCGCGAATGGATGTCCGGCGAACTCTGGATCCATCATGAATTTTATCGCCGCAACAGACGCCGCCGCATCAAGGCCGCCCACGACCACGAACAGGTCCCAGCCGGAACGGGCGAATTTGTTCCTCGCAGCGGGACTATTATTCCTCACCATTCACCCCAGTAGATCTGACAAACACCCATCGTCATCAAGTCCGCTCTCCGTCACCCGTGACCTGTCGCCCACGACCCGCTGCTCAGGTAGTTTCCCGTGACCCATCACCCCCTCATCCAATTATCCCAACATCTCGCTGAACATTAACCCCGACAACCCAACCTGGCCTATCCCTTTGCGTTGGATCAACACTTTAAACTTCTGCCCCATCTCCACCAGAAAAGCCCGGAGCTGCCGCCGGTCCGTCTCCCCCATCCCACTTTCCTCCTGGCTCCGCAACCTCCCCACTAACCCCAGCCCCTGCAGAAAACGCGTTTGATTGGTATACCCCCCCATCAGCAACCCCTTCCCCCGGCCCCAATGATCCAGCGCCGTGAAATTCACATGCGTCGTAATGTCCTGCTCGCCGATATTTTCGTACGGAGAATAATGGACCCGATGCCGGTGGTAACAGGCCAGCGTCCCCGATCGCTTACTGTACAAGGTCGCGGCGGGATACCCGTAATCGATCGTCATGACCCAACCCCGCTCCAACGCCTCCCCAACTTCCTGGATCCATTGCGTCGCCTCCAGATTGATCTCCGCCCGATAACCACGCGGCAGTTCCACCCCCAATCGTATTAAATAATCTTTAAGCATTGCCGCCGCCGGCCGCAGCTCTTCCACAAACTCACCGTCATACCCTACATATATTTCCATCAGTTCATCCTCCATCACGACCCGGTGGACAGCAAAGTTATCCACAAGCTCATTCGAAAAAATGCAGCCCGTCACCGCCCCCAGTTCCCGGATCGATTGCTTCCAGGCAACCTTCTCCGGCAATAACCGTCGCTCCCGCTCGCGCATCGCCTCGCTCTTTTCAATAATGAAATAGTTAAGTTTTTCATACAACGGCCCGTTTTCCCTCAACCTGCCAAGGATATCCCGGCATAGCAGTCCCGATCCCGCACCATACTCGACGACCGTGAACTCCCCCCCGCCGAGCCTTTGCCACATTTCCTCCAACTGGTGCGCAAGCAGCTCGCCAAACAGCCCCGTCACATACGCACTGGTATAAAAATCACCGCTTTCGCCAAGCCGCGGCAGGGACGAACTGTAATACCCTAAACGCGGATGATATAACGCCATTTCCATAAAATCCCGAAAGGACAATGGCCCTTCCTGTTCGATCTTGTTCCGGATGATCTCCCGCAGCGAATCAGATTGTTGCATATCGTAGCTTATTTGTCGGATAATCGACGGAATGCTTCAAGCGGCGTGCCCGACTCTTTCAAATGGCATGGTTTTTTCGGCGAAAAGGGCATGGCAAGCACAACATCCATCCCCCAGCCGGACGCCATCGGCGCCAGTCAGAAAGATCTTGAGCAATTATGTATCAACACCGTAAGAGTGCTATCGGCAGATGCGGTGGAGAAAGCGAACTCCGGCCACCCCGGAACCCCAATGGGTATCGCTCCCATGGGCCACGTCCTTTGGTCGGACATCATGCGGTATAATCCAAAGGATCCCCACTGGCCAAACCGCGATCGTTTCATCCTTTCCGCCGGCCACGCCTGTATGCTTCAATACAGCTATCTTTTCCTCACCGGCTACGACCTCACCCTCGACGATATCAAGCACTTCCGCCAGCTGCACAGCAAAACCCCCGGCCATCCCGAATATGGTCTCACCCCCGGCATCGAAGTCACTACCGGTCCGCTGGGTCAGGGCTTCGCCAACGCCGTGGGTTTCGCCATCGCCCAACGCCACATGGCCGCCCGATTCAACAAGCCCGGCTTCGAGCTCTTCAACTATCATATTTATGGGATCTGCAGCGACGGCGACATGATGGAAGGCGTCACTTCCGAAGCCGCATCCATCGCCGGCCACCTCGCACTCGGCAACATCATTTTTCTCTACGACGACAACCATATTTCCATCGAAGGAGACACCGATATCACTTTCTCCGAAGACGTGGCTAAGCGATTCGAAGCCTACGGCTGGCACGTCCAGACGCTGGAAGACGGCAACGATACCGCCGCCATCCGCCAGGCGATCGGGCGCGCGCAGGCGGAGACCACCCGCCCTTCCTTCATCAAGATCAGAACACACATCGCCTACGGCAGCCCCAACAAAGTGGATACCGCAGGCGCCCACGGATCACCGTTAGGCGCCGAAGAGGTGAAGCTCGTTAAGAAAGGCTTCGGGTTCAACCCCGACGAGTCCTTTGTCGTCCCGGAAAAAGTGGCCGGCTTTTACCGGAAGGCCGGCGAAAAGGGCGCGCCCCTCCAAAAGGAATGGAACGACCTGTTCGAAGCCTATGGGAAGCAATACCCCGATCTGGCCGCCGAATTCCAGGCGATGCAAAGCGGCAAAATGCCCGAAGGCTGGGAGAAAAAGATCCCGTCATTCCGGGCCGCCGATGGCAAGAACGGACAAATGTCCACCCGCGTGGCTTGCGGAAAAACGCTCAATAACGTCGCCGCCCTCTTTCCACACCTCATCGGCGGGTCCGCAGACCTCGCCCCTTCCACCGAGACCAATATGAAGGACTACAGCTCCTTCTCGGCTGCCGACCCGGGCGGTCGCAACTTTCACTTCGGCATCCGCGAACACTCCATGGGCGCCATCCTCAATGGCATGGCCCTCACAAAGGGATTGACCCCCTTCGGCGCGACCTTCCTCATCTTCTCCGACTACATGCGCCCGCCTATCCGCCTTGCCGCCATAATGAAGATCAAACCAATCCTGATCTATACCCACGATAGCATCGGCCTCGGCGAAGACGGCACTACCCACCAACCGGTCGAACAACTGGCCAACCTCCGGGCGATCCCCAACATCACCGTCATCCGGCCGGCAGACGCGAATGAGACGGCACAGGCCCTCAAAATCGCCCTCCAACATACCGGCGGGCCCGTTCTCCTCGTCCTGACCAGACAAAATATTCCTATCATCGATTCGGCTAACTTCAAAAGCACCGGCGACCTGAGCAAAGGAGCCTATATCCTGTCTGAGCCCGATCGCTCGCCGGAACTGATCCTCATCGCTACCGGCTCGGAAGTGAGCCTGATCCTCCAGGCGCAACAGAAGCTGAAAGAGAATGGCATCGCAGCCCGCGTCGTCAGTATGCCCTCCTGGGAACTGTTCGACATCCAGGACGATAACTATAAGCAGAAGGTCCTGCCAAAAGGATTGAAGAAAAGACTTGCTGTCGAGATGGCCTCCCCGTTTGGCTGGAGTAAGTATGTCACCGACGAGGGAGATACGCTCGGTATTACCCGTTTTGGTGAATCCGCAAAAGCGGAAGACCTGCTAAAGGAATTTGGGTTCACCGTAGACAATGTCGTCAGCCGCGCGAAAGCGCTTATGGGCCGGTAATCTCGCTTGTCCCCATTCCACCTCTCCGACCCCGGTTCCATCTCGGTCCCCGTCCGGCGACCCCACCCTATTTCACCCCCAGATTCTCTTTAATGATATCCCAATATTCCTTCCCATAACCGACGAAGAGCTCGCTGCCCGCGGGGATGTGACGCATCGACTTTATATATACTTTGCGCCCCTCGATGATATAAGTACAATTGTTGTTGATCCCTTCCGTCCGGACTATCCCTTTCGCATCATTGGCATACCGCGCAATGGCCCCCTTCATCGGGCGAGCATCGATCACGTGATTGCGACTGACGTAGTAGATATACCCGTTTAGCCCCTCCTGGCTATCTACTTCTTTCCAGGTAGTGATCTTGCCCTTATATTCTACAATTTTGGTCCCCCTCGGAATATCCTTCTTGGTGAACAGGCCCTTGCCCGCTCCTTTCAATGTGGATCGCTTTACAACCAGCTGTCTTTCTAAAAGTGCCATTCGCAAATATAGCTTCTAAGTCGATATGGAGTCTAATTTGATGCGGTGCCCCGCTGGATATAGAGTCTAACGTTGAATCGTAGCCCCAAACGTTACCAATGTGTTCCTGCTTCGGGTGCGGGTAAAACGGTCATATACCAGCGTGCCCGTCAATGCCAGCCACTTCTCCAGTTTGATCGACCCGCTGCCATAGAGCTGAAGTTTATAGTCATTCCAGTTCGACAACGCGTTTTGTAGAAATCCCGAACCGTCGAGCGTATACCGGTCCTTGATCACCCAGCGAAAGAGCAGATGAAAAGAGTTGCGGAATACGTGATAGATGTCCCGTTGGTATGAATTCCCGTTGGAGCCGCCATAGAGGCTGTCATAAAGATCGCCGTGTTCGTAGATGACCCCATCGCTGATCAGCAACGTCGCCTTCTTTTTGTCGATGATATTATACCCCGGCCCAAGACCCGTCTGCTCCTGCTGATGGATCAACAGCGAAACGCTGGTTGTATAATTTGCCATCCCCCAGTAAAAGAAGTGCTTCAGCGTCTTATAGATGCCGATATCCAGCGAAGAGGTAAGGTCGTTATTGGTAACCGCCGAATTCTGCTTTCCATAGACCCAGTTATTGGTGAAATTGATCGTCGAGCTCTTCTTCAGCAGACTTAGCTTCAACAGCTGGCTGACCAGGTATGAGCGCAGGGAATTGGTCTTGTCCAAAGATCCCGTGCCGGTATAGTTGTAATGAAAATGCGGAGTATCCGTATGATGTATTGAGTCGGAGCCGGGCTGCCGTGCCGATGCGCTATCCCGCGACATATCCCCAGGGTCCATCGTCTGGCCGGTCGCCAGCAGCGGCAGTAGGACAATCAGCCCGACAATCAGCCCGGTGATCCGTTTCACAGCCCTTTCTTTGCAATTCCCGGACCAGCGTTGATTTTTTATTCTACATAATTTATCTTTGTGTTACACGATTCTTCCGCAGTGACTATGAAACGAGGGACGATTCAATCTGACAACGGCCAGTACGACAGCATCAAGAAGCAGGCGATGCTTGCCGCTATCATCGACTCCTCCGAAGATGCGATCATCAGCAAGACCCTGGAAGGGATAATCACCAGTTGGAATGATGCCGCGCAGCGGATGTTCGGCTATACCGAATCCGAAGTGATCGGCCGGCATATCTCCCTCCTCATCCCCGAGGACCGGCTGGCGGAAGAAGACATGATCATCGACCGCATTCGCCAAGGTCTCCGCGTCCAGCACTTCCAAACCTTCCGCCGGACCAGGAAAGGCAACCTGATCCCCATCTCCCTCACGATCTCGCCCATCCGGGCAGCCGACGGAACCATCATCGGAGCCTCTAAAATAGCCCGCGATATCACCGAAGAGATAAAGACGCAAGAGGAGATCCGCCAGCATGCCCGGACCCTGGAATTGGTATTATCCGTAGGTCAGGCCGTCTCCGAAGAGCTTGACCTGCAGTCCATTCTTCAAAAAGTCACCGATCTCACTACCCGGCTGACAGACGCGGAATACGGCGCGTTCTTTTATAATACCGTCGATTCAAAAGGCGAGACCTATCTGCTATATACCCTTTCCGGTGCTCCTAATGAAATGTTCGAGCACTTCCACCCGCCTCGCAATACACCCTTGTTCCATCCGACCTTTAGCGGCGAATGCATCGTGCGGTCAGGTGATATTACCCGCGATCCCCGCTATGGGAAGAATCCACCGCACTTTGGTATGCCCGGCGGTCACCTCCCCGTCGTCAGCTATCTTGCCGTTCCCATCGTCAGCCGCTCCGGCCCAACCATCGGCGGCCTCTTCTTCGGTCATTCCCGCCCGGATATGTTTACACCTGCGCACGAGAAGTTGGTGGCCGCTATCGCCCCGATCGCCGCCGTTGCGATCGACAATGCCAAACTGTACGAAGAGATCAAGGCGCTCAATATCCGTAAAGACGAGTTCATCGGTGTGGCCGGGCACGAACTTCGTACCCCCATCACCACGATAAAGGGGTATTTGCAATTGCTGGAAGCGCAGGCAAAAGACAGCATGCCCAAAGATTATCTCGGTAAAACGCTCCGGCAGGTCAATAAGCTTACCCGCCTTGTCAACGATCTTCTCGACGTATCCAAGATCCAGGCCGGCAAACTGCAATACGAAATGGCCGCCTGCAGCCTCCTCCCCCTTATCCGTGAAAGCGTCGGGACCGTGCAACAGATCTACTCCACCCACTCTATCGGCTGCATCCTGCCGAATGAAGATCTCGTTATCTCCGCCGACAGCGAAAAGATCGAACAGGTGCTGATCAATTTGCTGACTAACGCCATCAAATACTCCCCCGATGATCCGCGGGTTACACTGACCGTACGCCGGGAAGGCGATAAGGCCCTTGTCAGTGTACAGGACCATGGGATCGGCATTCCTGCCGGACACCTCGGACATCTCTTTAGCCGGTACTTTAGGATCAACCCCAACCCCGCGATCGGCGGCCTTGGGATCGGATTGTATATTTGCAAAGAAATTATCAGCCGCCATGGCGGCTTGATTTGGGCAGAAAGCACGGAAGGTAAAGGCTCTACGTTCTATTTTTCCTTACCCTTGTCGGAATGACCGCCGTGCCCCCTGGCTGAGTGCCCCTCGTGCCCCTTGGCCGCATCACCACCATGCCCACCATCCTCTCCATGCCCCTTGGCCGCATCACCACCATGCCCCCCGTGCCCTTCCTGTCGCGGCCGCTCAAGATGGTCAAACGCCTCCTCATCCGAATTATCCCTGGCGGCCAGTTCCCCTTCATCCAGGTCATCCGTCGGATCCGGGTCGCTGAGCTCAGGGTCTTTCGATATATCCTTTTCCGCCTGATCGTACGCGTTTGCGATGGGATCCTTGCCTTTCTTATTTTTGTCCGTAGCCATACTCATGTTTTCTCCAGTTCGCACAAAAGCCGGGCCGGATTCTCAATAAAACAAACCATCGTGGCACCCCCTTTGCCTCCGTTAAAAGATAATCAACCATATGGCACTCAAAGAATACAAGAAGAAACGGTCCTTTGTCAACACCCCTGAGCCACAGGGCGGCCGTCCTGACGGCAAAACCCTGCAATTCGTCGTCCAGAAACACGCCGCGTCCCATCTCCATTATGACTTTCGGCTCGAAATGGACGGGGTCCTGAAAAGCTGGGCCATCCCAAAAGGCCCTTCACTAAACCCGGCCGACAAAAGACTCGCCATGCAGGTCGAAGACCATCCCTTCGATTACAAAGACTTCGAAGGCATCATTCCCCCCGGCAACTACGGCGCTGGCACCGTCATGGTCTGGGACGAAGGCACCTATGAAGCCCTCGAAGAAACCAACGGAACAAAAGCCGCACAGGAAAAAGCGCTCATGAAACAACTCCGCGACGGCTCACTCAAATTCCGCCTGAATGGCAAAAAGCTAAAAGGAGAATTTGCCCTCGTCCGCACAAAAGGCCGTGGCGAGAACTCCTGGCTGCTTATCAAACATCGTGACCGCTTCGCCTCCGACACCCCCGTCACCGATAAGGACAAATCCGTCATTTCCAAAAAGACCCTCGAACAGATCGCCGCCAACCCCCGCTCCCGCCAATGGAGCAGCAACCGCCAAACTGCCGCCACCAAAAGCAAATCCACAGCTACCAAGGCTTCCCCCACTAAATCCAGGTCCGCCAAAACCAAGCCCTCCGAATCCAAGCCCGTCAAATCCAAGTCCGCCAAAACCAAGCCCTCCGAATCCAAGCCCCCCAAACCCACCCCCTCCATCCCCCCCTCCGCCCCAAAGAAACCCATGCCAAAAGACCTCTCCCCCATGCTCGCCACCCTCGTCGACAAACCCTTCGATGACGAAGGCTGGTCATACGAGATAAAATGGGACGGCTACCGCGCCCTCGCCTACCTGCAAAAAGGAAAGGTCGAGCTCCGCTCCCGCAACAACAAAACATTCGAAAAATACTACCCCATCTATACCGCCTTTCAACAATGGCCCCTCAGCGCTCTCCTCGACGGCGAGATCGTGGTCCTCAACGAAAAAGGTCAATCCAATTTCGGCGACCTGCAAAACTGGCGGAGCGAAGCCGACGGCACCCTCGTCTACTATGTCTTTGACCTCCTCTGGCTCGAAGGCCGCGACCTCACCGGCCTGCCCCTGTCAGAACGCCGTGCCCTGCTCCAATCCATCGTCCCGCCCGGCGACGTTATCCGCTATAGCGACAGCTTCGAGACCGGCGGCAAGGAATTCTTCGCCAAAGCCCAGGAACTCGGCCTCGAAGGCATCATGGCCAAACGCGCCGACAGCCTCTATACCCCCGGCGCCCGCACCCGCGAATGGCTCAAGGTCAAAACCGCCAGCCGCCAGGAAGTCGTCATCGGCGGCTTCACCCGCAACGAAGATAGCCCCAAACTCTTCAGCGCCCTGCTGGTCGGCGTCTTCAAAGATGGCCGCCTCCAATATACCGGTAAGGTCGGCACCGGCTACACCGAACAAATGCAACGGGATATGATGAAACGATTCCAGCCCCTCATCCGGAAAGAATCCCCCTTCACCACCGTACCGGATATCAACCAGCCTTCAAGATTCCGGCCCAACCCGCCCGAAGCTACCGCCACCTGGCTCAAACCCGTGCTCGTCGGCGAAGTTGCCTTTCGCGAAATGACAACGGATGGAGTGATGCGTCAGCCTTCCTTCCAGGGCATGCGGGAAGATAAGGATGCAAAAGAAGTGGTTCGGGAAACCGCCCTGCCCACGCAAAAAGTGGTCGAAGAAGAAGACGCCCTATCCCCGGCGGCAGCGCAAACCCGAGCCGCGAAGCCCGGGGCCGCCAAGCCCGGGGCCGCCGCCAAACCCAAACCGGCTGCGTCGCGCCCACGCAAATCGGCCGTCGCCGACAAAGTATTGACCCCCCTTAAGAAAAAAGATCGCGGGACCCTCCTAAACCCCGCCGACGAAACCCAGACCCGTAAGGTCAACGGCCACGATCTCTCTTTTACCCACCTCAGCAAGATCTTCTGGCCAAAAGAGAAGTATACGAAACGCGATCTGATCAACTACTACTACCAGGTGGCCCCCTATATCCTCCCCTGGCTCAAAGACAGGCCCCAATCCCTCAATCGCCATCCCAACGGCATAAACGCCCCCGGATTCTACCAGAAGAACGTGAGTGGCAAAGTGCCCGGCTGGATCACCACTTTCCCCTATCATAGTGAAGGCGACAATGAAGACAAGGAATTCCTCGTTTGCACCGACGAAGCCAGCCTGCTCTATATGATCTCACTCGGCTGTATCGAGCTGAACCCCTGGAGCAGCCGCACGGCCTCGCCCGACAACCCCGACTGGTGCATCATCGACCTCGACCCCGACAAAAAGACTCCCTTCGAAAAAGTCATCGAAGCGGCACAGGTCACAAAGAAGATCCTCGACGCCGCCGGCATCACCAGCTATTGCAAAACCTCCGGCTCGACCGGCCTGCATATCTATTTCCCCCTGGGCGCCAAATATACCTACGAACATTCCAAGGAATTCGCCCGTGTGGTCGTCCAGCATGTCCACAACGAAATTCCTGGCTACACGACTATCGAACGCATGACCTCACAACGCAAAGGCCGGATGTACCTCGACTTCCTCCAGAACCGCCCGCAGGCTACCATCGCCGCCCCCTACTCGGTTCGGCCCAAACCCGGCGCCACCGTATCCGCCCCCCTGCACTGGGACGAAGTTAAAAAAGGAATGACCACCCGGGACTTTACAATATTGAATATGCCCGCTCGCGTGAACGAAATGGGCGACCTCTTCAAGCCGGTCCTCGGAAAAGGGATCGATATGGAAAAAGCGCTCGGAAAGTTGAATGCGCTGTAGGATGCCCCCTATATCACTGCCTCCACGAACCGCCGGGAACGATAGAGAAAGGGAATACATACCACGCTTGCGCCCAGGATGAAGACAATACCACCCAGCAACCCGCGGAATCCGCTGTCCAGCTTGGGATCGCCGAATCGCGTCAGCCCCGCCGTCTTCCAGATCAGAAATACCGTCAACGCGATGGCCGCGATCTCGAAAAGGATATCACCCCTTTTGGAGGCGCTCAGGAAGAGGAAGTATACGATCCCGACGACCAGCAGCAACAGGTTGACCGCAAAGATGAGCGAGCTGACATTGATCAGCGAAGAAGGCAGATAGCCCGTTGCACTCCGGTATGCGATATTGAAGACCAGGCAGATCAGCGTATCGATAATGCCGACGAAAAGCCCCGTCATCATGGCTTTGAAGAAAATAGAATACCGTTCGTTATTCATATCGTTATGTTTTGTGCGTCCGTAAGATCCGCCGGCCCTGCGCCAATATCCGCCGGGTCCGCGCCGGCGACTGATAATCCTGCTCCTTCTGCCGCCGATGGCTATAGTATTGCAGGATAGACCTGGCCGTGATCACTCCGATAATTTGCTCCTGCTCATCTTTCACGGCAATACTGTCCGCATTGTATTGCCCCATCATCTCCGCCGCAAGCCCCGCATCATCCTCGGCATGACAAGCGGGGAAAGCTGCGACCGGCCCGATCGCCGGCGTCAGCAACTCCCGGACCGCCACCGCGCGCAAGGCATCCGGCTCATAGACGTCCGGCGTCTTAACACCCCGCCGGTTGATCTTCTCCGTCATAATGCTGCCCTTCATCAGGAAAAAGGAAACGAAATAGGCCGCCAGACAGGCGCCCAGCAACGGCAGCAACCCATTGATCTGACCCGTCGTTTCCAGCGCAAAAACGATCGAGGTCAGCCACGCCCGCGAAGCCCCCGCAAACATCGCCGCCATCCCGATCAACGCCGCGGTCGCAATATTGATATGACTCAACGGGAACAACTGCAGCACCAGCCCGCCAAGGACGGCGCCAAGCGCCCCGCCGATCGTGAACAACGGCGCCAGCGTTCCACCCGAAGTTCCGCTGCCAAGCGAAATGGACCACGACACATATTTCAATATCCCCAGCGTAGCGATCGCCCCAAGCGGAGCCCCGCCGTGCAAAAGCCAGGTAATGTTGTCATACCCCACCCCCATCGTATGCGGCGCAAAATATCCGACCACGCCGATCGCAATCGCTCCGATAGCCGGCCACCACATCCAATGGATCGGAAGGCGGTCGAACATATCCTCTATCCAATATACCGACTTCGATACCAGCGACGCTATCACTCCGATCACCGCACCCAGCGCGACATATAACATCAGCGCCCGCGTATCGGGCAGCGGGATCGCCGGCATTCCAAAGACCGGCCGCGTACCGAACAACAAAAAATGCATCCCCGCCCCCGTCACACACGCCAGCCCCACCGGGATCACTGACCGCGGTGAAAATTCAAACAGCAATAGCTCTATAGCCAATAGCACCGCCGCCAGCGGGCTCCCGAAGATAGCCGCCATGCCCGCACATGCCCCCGCCGCCAGCACGATCTTCCGCTCTGCCGGCGAAATATGCATCCACTGCCCCGTCAGCGATCCGAAAGCACCCCCCGTCGCAATGATCGGCCCTTCCGCACCGAAAGGACCACCCGTGCCGATCGAGATCGCCGCCGACAAAGGCTTGAGGAAAGTGATCGCAGGCGGGATCCGGCTCTCATCCAGGATGATCTTCTCCATCGCCTCCGGAATGCCATGACCCCCAATGGCCTTCGACCCATACCGGGCCATCAGCCCCACGATAATCGCCCCAATGATCGGCACGACAATAACGACAACTCCTAAATGATTACCCGCCGGTCCCACCGGCTCTAATGAAAGCCGTCCGTAGAAAGCCAGATTTGTAATGGCATCGATAAGATAGACCAACACCTTGGCCACAACACCGATCAGGATAGCATTCAGGACCACCTGAACACTGAGATAAAACACCCTTCGATCTACAGGCATCTTCCTCCGGGCCAACGCTTTACGATAAAATCCACTCAACGAAGTACTGAGCGGGATCGATTCGGTCTTCATGCTGCAAAATTATTACTTACGCCATACTTACTGCAGCCTTCAGAATTAGAAACGCATTAGAATATGATCTGATCCGCCCCGGAGGCTTATCCCGCCGGAGACCAACCCGCCTCGAAGGCTTATCCGCGGGGACACGGTTGCCGGTGCGCAGTACGCCAGAAGTCCCCGGCCAGCACCCGGATAGCCTGCTCTTTCTCGCGGCACTCCTGTCTCATTAGTTTTTCGCCGTCCGCATTCTCATGATGAAGATCGGCTGCCGCTACCAGATCATCGTGCCATTTCCCGATGGCGTCCTGCAACCTGTCCAGGTAATCCCTGTTCAGACACAACTGATCTGCCAAACCTTTCGGCAGGATCTTTTCAACATATAGGAGTGTCTTGATCTTCTTTCGCGCCATGTGCAGGTCATCCCCGGTCTTCGTAAGCAGGATCCCTACCTGGATCATCTCTTCCGCGATCCAACGGCGGATCTTCATACTGCGGATGGAATGCACATCAGCCAGCAACTGGCGTGCAGCCTTCTTTCCTTTTTTGCGATAATCCGGGAAATGCCTGGCGAAGTTGTCGGTAGCCGCCTGGATCTGATGGAGCCTCCGGTCTTTAAATTCCGGCGATAGCAACTGACGCGCTTCCAACAGGTTCACCTCGCTTCTCGTATCCCTGATCACTCCCGCTTGCTTGAACACCTTCTTCAATGGCCGGAAATCCTTGGCAAGCCGCTTGCCGCGCACATTTTCGAAAAGCCGGACCAACGCGCGGATCTTCTTGATCTCCAGCCGTAACTTATGAAGGGACTCTTCGTCGTGCGATTCGTCGAATGCAACCAGCTCATCAAGCCACCGCTGCCCTTTTTGTGCGAGATATTTTCGTTGTTTCTTTTTACTGAGCATGCATCTCCGTTTCCAGATACTCCTTGTAATTCTGGACGTCATCTTCCACCCGCCGCCGGAACGCCGGCGTCAGCAGCGCAGACATCCGCTCCCCGATCGGCCCCGCCGGGATTCCATATACGATCATCACATCGATGCGGGTACCCTTGCCCGGTGTATCCGAGAAATTGATCTTACCTGTATTCCGGATCGCCGCGCCCTCCACCGAATTCCAGGAGATCTCGACGTCCTTCTCATCCTTCACGATCTTGGACTCCCATCGGATATCCCCCATGCCGCCCGGCATCTTCAGCCGCCACGCCGACGTCTGCTCATCCAGCTCATCGATATGCTCCAGATGCCGCATGAATAGCGGCAGATTTTCAAGCCGCCGCCAGAAGGCGTACACTTCCGCCCTTGGCCTGTTCACCACCACATGGGTCCTCACTTTGAGATCGCTCCCAACCAGGCCGGCCCTCCGCCTCGAAATAGCCTCCCTGACAGCGCAATGCCCTGACATCGCACGGTAGACAAGATATCCGCCCCCCAGCAATAACAAGGTATTGACCGTATGCTTCTTGACCGTGGCATACATCAGAAGGGAACCTGCCAGGGCGCTCAACATCCTTTCTTTATCCCCGACATTCACCCTTTCCCTTTCTCCGGGATTTACTACCCCTTCGCCCGGATTTGCCCCGGACATTTGCGCCATCGACGAACTTTCCATATGGATTGTATTTCCCATAGACGATGCAAATAACGCGCCCTTCCTCCGGATCACCCCCCCAGTTCCTCCGGATTGACCCCATAAATGTAAATACTTACAAATCTTTGGTTTTTTGTCCCCCCTTTCTTATCTTGTATTACTGGTAAGGCTCTTTTTATCACCCTTAAAACCATGTCTTTATGTCTGACCACTTAAAGGTAGGTGAAGAAGTGTCCTTCCGCGGATTATTGGATATCAGGCTCATCGTCGAAGAAGTCCATGAATTCAAGGTTCGCTGCAAATACTACGACGACCGTCTTAAAAAATACATCCGGCTGACAGTGACCTCCGACGCGCTCATCCGCTGCAACCAGCTCCCTACTTCGGGTCCAATGCCCGGTGTATCCGCTCGACCAGATCCTGGAGATGATATTTGCTGAGCCGGTCCGTTGTCATCGGCAGACTTGCCTGGATCTGCGTCCGTAGATCCGCAAGCTCCGCACGTACGATCGAAGGCAGATCGGTATTTTTAGTATTTGGTCCAAAGAAGATCACCAATCCCGGCCCCAACCCTGCCGGCGGCCCAGCCGGATTCAGGATCGAGATCAGCGACTCGACATAGGTCTTTTGTAAGTTGCGCCGCCACACCGTGATCGCCCGATGCGTGACGAGCTCCTTCCAGATACCCTTATGCGTATCGCCCAGCAGATCCTCCACCGTATAGACATTCGCATCTCCATATCTGTCCGCCGACTGGAGCAGCACATTCATCCGCGAGGCCGACAACAGGCTGCTCAATACGCCGGTCTGAATGCTGCCTACCGGGTCGCCTCCCGAAGGGCTGCTGATCTTGTTTAAGATCGTATCATCGATCAGCCACATCGGCGTCTGGAAAAGTTGCGCGTTCAAAAACGCCACCGCCTCCTTCTGCCGCGGCTTAGGCGTAGGCGCATACACATCCCCCGGCTGCTCCACACTTCGGAACGTCTCATAGACCCCGCCGACATTTTTCAGGACATGCCCCATATACCTGCTGAATTGTCCCACCAGTTCCCGGTAGATCTCCTCCAGGTTGTCGTATTTGTCGCCTTCCTCCCGCGTCCACTCCGGCAGCTTAGGCAGGATCCGCCGCAGGTTCTTTATTCCATATTCGCCGGCCTTCATACTATTGTCACCCAGATCCTCCGACTGAGCCCGAGGATCCTGGCTGAATCCCTCCCCGCCGAACCATAGTCGCGGATTAGAGCCCAGACTGTCGATGATCAATCGGTTCAGCACCTTCGCATCCGCCTTTGGATCGCTTGCACCCGTATATCCATATCCCCATTGGATAGCCCAGCGATCATATTCACCGACCCGGGGGAAAAGATCGGTCTCCGGTATATTGTCTTCCGGCTGCGCGACATAGTTGAATCGCGCATAGTCCATGATCGACGGCGTATGCCCGTGCACATCCAGCCAGGCCTTGTCTCTAAGTTTCTCCACCGGCACCGTGCTGCTGCTGCCCATATTGTGCCGTAACCCCAACGTATGTCCCACTTCATGCGAAGAGACGAATCGGATCAGATTGCCCATCAGACTGTCGTCAAGCTGCATCTTCCTGCCCCTCGGATCGACCGCCGCCACCTGGATCATATACCAGTTATGCAGGATCTGCATGATATTGTGATACCAGCCGATATGACTTTCGATGATCTCACCGCTCCGCGGATCATGAACGTTAGGCCCATATGCATTTTCGATATCGGATGCAAAATACCGCAACACCGAATACCGCGCATCCTCCAGGCTCATCGTGCTGTCCCCGGTCGGCCACTCCCGGCCCTGGATGGCGTTTCGGAAACCCGCCCTTTCAAAAGCGGGCTGCCAGTCGTTGATTCCCTGTATCAGGTAAGGCACCCATTTCTTCGGCGTCGCCGGATCGATATAATAGATGATCGGTTTCTTCGGCTCGACCAGCTCTCCATGCGCCCATTTCTCCCGGTCCTCGGGCCGCGGCTCCAATCGCCAGCGTACAATGAACTCCTGGTTGTCGATCTTCTGCTGATCATCACTGTAGATGATATAATCATCCGCGAAATAACCCACCCGCGGGTCGAAGAGTCTTTTTTGCATCGGCGCCGCCGGCAACAGGATAAACGAAGTATTCATCTCCAGCGTCACCGCCCCCGCCGCTTCGAACGGCGACGGCAACGCGAACGAGAATGGCGAAGGCATTCCGCCACCGGTAGCAAAGGTCTTTACACTGCGTACTTCCGTATTGATCGGAAAGGTATTGATCTGCTCGATATACGACCGGTCCGGCGCTATCCCCCCCAGGTGCATATGCCCCTTGATCGGCTGTGGGATACCGATAGGAATATTGTCCCCTTTGAAAAAATCCGATACATCGATGACCACGCTCGACGAGTCCTTTCCATATGCTTTGATATCAAAAGCTACCGCGATCGGATGGACCGTCGAATTCCGGACCGCCGTATAGATCTTATTTGTCGAATCCGCCGCGCTGACAAGCGTTACGACCCGAAGGAACAGGACATGCGACGGGCCCTTCTCCCATTCCAGCGTCTGCTGACCCGCAAGTTCCCCGCCATACATGCCGCCGCCCCCCGTCTTCCCAAACCGCGTGATCGCCATGAACTCCCGGCCCATCATCGAGTCGGCAATCTCAAAATACCATTTGTCCTCCACCTTATGGACCGTGAACAACCCCGGATGCGTAATCGCTTTATCCGTGATCACCTCCTTATATGGCTTGGGACCCTGATGAGCCGCGAAACCGCTAAAACCCCCTGATTTCACTTTTGCGGTATCTGCGACAGGCGGAGCGGGGTTCTGTTTTCTTCGCTGGGCAAGGGTAGGGATAACTACCGATAAGATCAGGACAGTTGATAACAATGCTTTGTTCATGTTCAGATCATGGGCTTTATAATAGAATACCGAGCTCTCTTCGGAAGAATACCAAGATCTCTTCGGTTCACAAGCGGCTAAGATACGATTTTGCCCCTCTTTTCGTTTATATGCCAAACTACCACCGCTCAACCCGACCACAATGCGTATCCCCCTCGCCTTGCTCCTCCTGACCACCGCCCTAACCACCTTTTCCCAGTCGCCGGCTCCCGACGACGTCCACGCCAGCCTCCTCACCGGCAAAAAGCGGTCCCTGATCGCCTACGCCGGCCAAAGCCACTCCTTCACCCTCGACGTATCTCCGACCGCAAAACCTTCCGACGTCCCCGGCTTCATTACCGTTGACAAACAGATCCTCCAATCCACCCTTGTCCCCCTCGACAAATCCATCGACCTCAATAACCTCAACCCCGCCCGCGAACAGGAGATCCTGACCCACTACATGAACTTCGAGCTCACCTATTATAAAAAGAAGCTGCACCAGAATTACACCAACCTCAGGACGGAATGGATCACCCTCCAAAACCGTATCTTCCTCGTCTGGTATTTCGATCTTCCCAATAACCAAAAACTGATCAGCCGCCAGATCTACGTCTCTACCCTCTTCTTTGACCAGATCATGGACCTCAACGCCCCCATCTTCCATCCCGAAGACGCCGGCAAAGCAAAAGCTCTCCTCCTCCGCCTCGCCGGCACGATCAAGACCTTCGATACGCACCTCGACCTCGTCGCACTACAGAAAAAACTAAAAGGGAAATAATCTCAAACCCGTCAAAATTAAAAAACTTAAAAAAAATCCCTGGACAAACCTTTGTAATTTGAGTGGATGAAAAGAATCCTCTTCTTCTCCCTCCTCCTCTCGCTCGCCGCAACCGCCCAGCAAAAATCCAAGCTCCCCCAATCCGCCACCGACTACTTCCCGCCCCGCGGCGAATGGCAACACCGCAACCCCTCTTCACTCGGCCTCGACTCCGCCGCCCTGCAGGAAGCCATCCGCTTCGCCCGCGAAAAGGAATCAAAAGCCCCCCGCGACCAGGAACTCGCCCAGGCCGAAAGCTTCGGTAAAGCCGAGCCCTTCGACGAAGGCATCGGCCCCTTCAAAGAACGCGGCGATCCCACCGGTGTCATTATATACAAAGGCTACATCGTCGCCGAATGGGGCGAACCATCACGCATCGACATGACCCACAGCGTCACCAAAAGCTTCCTGTCCACTGTCATCGGTCTCGCCGTCGATCAGCGTCTCATCCACAGCGTGGAAGATACCGTCGCCCCTTATATCCCACCCATCGAAGTCTATAACCCGGCCAACATCGCACGCAACCCCGAAGACATCGGAAAACCCCAGCTTCTTTATCCATTCACCAGCCCTCATAATCGCCTCCTCACCTGGGATGTCATGCTGCGCCAGACGAGCGACTGGGAAGGGACCTTATGGGGCAAACCCGACTGGGCCGACCGCCCGGCCGGCCGGCCGGAAGAATGGCTCACCCGCCCGCGGAACGCCCCCGGCGCAGTCTGGAAATACAACGATGTTCGCGTGAATGCACTCGCCCTGGCCGCAACCTGCGTCTGGCGCCAGCCACTCCCTCAGGTACTAAAGACCTATATTATGGACCCCATCGGCGCTTCCGGCACCTGGCGATGGAACGGCTATCGCAACTCCTGGATCGTCCTCGACGGTCAGCCCGTACAATCCGTCAGCGGCGGCGGCCACTGGGGCGGCGGCATGTTCATAAACGCTTATGACATGGGCCGCTTTGGTCTGCTGACCCTTCACCGCGGCAACTGGAACGGCAAACAGCTGATCTCCGAATCCTGGGTTCGTCAAGCCCTGACGCCCACCTCCGCCCAACCGACCTATGGCTATATGAACTGGTTCCTCAACACTAACCGCAAACTGCTGCCGGACGCACCGGCCACCGCCTTCGTCCACATCGGCAACGGAACGAATTTTATTTATGTAGACCCCGAACACGACCTCGTCGCCGTCGTCCGCTGGATCGACAACGACGCCATGGACGGCATGGTACAGCGCATCCTCGCTGCATGGAAGCATTGACCACATCCGCTGCCGCCGCGGCCGCCAACCCGACCCATCCTCCGCCGCCGGCCCGACCCCGCTGCCGGCCCTCATGGCCGCGCCTTTCACCACAGCTCCGGATGCTCCAACTCCTTATACCTTAACATCGCCTCCACAAAATAATAATCCGCATACGCCAGCGGCACATCGATCTCCGAATGACCCGGCAGATTCCCCACACTATGCATCAGCAGAAACCCGCCGTTTGCTCCCACCACCGCGTGATACGTGCTCGAAGACAAAGCGACGATGATCTCCTCCGCTACATCGAGATAGCCTCGCCCCTTACCAGCCGGCGCATCCCGGCTGAGTTCGATCAACCCGCTGGCCAGGATCGCCGCCGCGGAAACATCTCTCAACACCCGCGGTCCGCCCGGCGCATCATAATCCCAGTAAGGAACCTTGTCGGCCGGCAGCCGCGATAAGATATAGTCGGCAATATGCATGGCCTGCTCGAGGTATTTCGGATCACGCGTCCACCGGTATACCATCGTATAGCCATACAGCCCCCATGATTGCCCCCGCGCCCAGGCCGACGAATCTGCATAACCCTGCGCCGTCTTTTTGGCCAGCACCCGACCGGTTAGCGTATCATAATCGACTACGTGATATGAGCTGTAGTCAGACCGGAAATGATTCCGCATCGTCGTATTGGCGTGCGTCACCGCAATGCGGTAGAACGACGAATCCCCGCTCTCCCGCGTCGCCCAGAATAATAGCTCCAGGTTCATCATATTGTCGATGATCACCGGGTAATTCCACGGCTTGCTGTCCCAGCTGCGGATACAGCCCACCGTCGGGTTGAACCGGGTGGCCAGGGAACGCGCACTGTTCATCAAAATACTGTCGGCCGGCGCTTCCGGTTCCCGCAACCGGCTATGATGAATGAGCTTCAGCAGATTGCCATAAGGAAGATACATCATGAAACCAAGGTCATGCGTACCCCGGTTGTACTGCTCCATCTCCAGCAATTTCAACCTCCGCTCCCCCTCGTCCAGCAGCGCCGTATCATGCGAGTCCTTATACAGATAGAACAACGTGGCAGGATAGAAGCCACTGGTCCACCAACCCGCATCACTCGTCACAAGCGTTGCGGTGCCGGCCGTATAGCTCCGCGGCATCCGGTCCGCCGGTACCTTCCCCATCAGGATCTTATATTGATTGACGGCCTGCCTTAGATTTCCATCGATCAGCCGCACCAACCCCGCTTTGGGCTGCAGCCTTTCCGGTCGTTGCGCTCCAACCCGTTGAGACTGTATGACACTGACCAACAGCATAACTGTCAACATCTTTTCCATGCCCGCAAAAATAGGCATCCTTCTGCTTTATTTTATCGTATTGAGGAATAACAACTGACATGTGAACCTAAAATACAAACCCAGCAACATCTATGTCCCGGGACTGCCCGGGCTCAATGTGCCTGAGCGAACCCCTGACAGCCATAACCTATACACCGACAAGGAGGTAGCCCAATTGCCATATGTCCGGAGCACCCATCCCCGCTATCGGGAATGGACCGGCCGCATCGCATCCGCCGATCGCCTCGTCCGCTATCTTTCCACCCACAAAAAGGCAGCCGGCATCCTCGAGATCGGTTGCGGCAACGGTTGGCTTTCCCACCGCCTTTCCGACGTCCCCGGCAGCAAGGTCATCGGCCTGGATCCAAACCTCGGCGAGCTGCGCCAGGCCGCCCGCGTCTTCCGCAAACAGTCCAATCTGAAGTTTATATATGGAGAATTCTATTCAGATGTGTTGCAGGACCTGTCTTTTGATATCATCGTCATCGCCGCCGCCATCCGATCCTTCCCCAGCCTTTCGCAACTGATCCGGGATGCGCTCGCTTACCTCCGTCCCCACGGCGAACTACATCTTCTCGACTCGCCGCTCAACAACGAACACCTAAGCCGCTTTCGGTATCGCTATCTCTATGATCCAAATTCTCTCTGGAACCGCCTTCGTAGGACCGATACCCCATACCCCTGGGTTTGCATCCCCGCGCCGCAATCAAAAATGAGTTAATTTCGCCGCTCATGAGCGAGCAATTAGACTTATTGGCCAGCCAATTGGAAGGCGAACTGTACCAGGACGCCACCACCCGTACCCTCTACGCCACCGATGCCTCCGCCTACCGTGAGTTCCCGCAAGCTGTAGCCGTCCCAAAGACGATCGCCGATCTCAAAAAGCTGATCGACTTCGCCCACGCCGAAAAGACTTCCCTCATCCCCCGCACCGCCGGAACCTCCCTCGCAGGACAGGTCGTCGGAAAAGGGATCATCGTGGACGTCTCCAAATACTTCACCGGGATTTTGGAACTTAACGCGGCAGAGCGCTGGGTTCGCGTACAACCCGGCGTGATCCGCGATGAGCTGAACCTTTTTCTACGGCCTTACGGTCTCCTGTTCGGTCCCGAGACATCCACCGCCAACCGCGCGATGATCGGCGGAATGGTCGGCAACAACTCCTGCGGCTCCAATTCCATTATTTATCGAAGCACCCGCGAACACCTGCTCGAAGTAACGGCCCTGCTGAGCGACGGCACGGAAGCCATCTTCCGGTCCCTCGACCTCGATCAGTTCGACGCCCGATGCAATGCTCCCGGTACCGAAGGCCAGCTATACCGCCAGGTCCGTAGCATGCTCGGCAACTATGACAACCAACTGTCCATCCGAAAAGAATTCCCCAAACAAAGCGTCGAACGACGAAATACCGGCTACGCCCTCGACCTCCTGGTTGAAACTTCGCCTTTTACCGCAGGCGGCCCCGATTTCAATTTCTGCTCCCTCCTGGCCGGCTCGGAAGGGACCCTGGCCTTTATTACCGAGATCAAGCTCAACCTGTCCCCGCTGCCGCCAAAAGAGACCGGCCTCCTTTGCATCCACTTCAATACCATCGACGAATCGCTACGCGCCAACCTGCTGGCGCTGAACTACAGTCCGACCGCAAGCGAGCTCATCGACCAGTATATCCTTGAATGTACAAAGGATAACATCGAACAGCGTAAGAACCGGTTCTTCGTTCAGGGCGATCCCGGCGCCATTCTCGTTGTCGAATTTAAGAAAGACACCCGCGATGAGATCCGCGACCTGGCGGGCAAAGTCGAATCCGACATGCGCGCCGCCGGCCTCGGTTACCACTTCCCGTTACTCTTCGGCGACGACGCCAAAAAGATCTGGGACCTCCGTAAAGCCGGCCTCGGTCTCCTCAGCAACCTCCCCGGCGACGACAAAGCCGTCCCGGTGGTCGAAGATACCGCCGTCGACGTCGAAGACCTGCCGGCCTATATCCGGGAATTCAATCTCATCCTGAAAAAATACGGGCTCCATTCCGTCCACTACGCCCACGCCGGCAGCGGCGAGATCCACCTGAGACCCATTATCAACCTGAAAACAAAGGAAGGCAACGAGCTCTTCCGCACCATCGCCACCGAAATCGCCGCCCTCGTCAAAAAATACCGCGGCTCCCTCAGCGGCGAGCACGGCGACGGCCGACTCCGCGGCGAGTTCATCCCGCAAATGGTCGGCGAACGCAACTACCGGCTCATGCGGGAGATCAAACGCACCTGGGACCCTGAAAATATTTTCAACCCCGGTAAGATCGTCGATACCCCGTCCATGAATTCCATGCTCCGCTATGAGCCCGGTCAGCAGACCCCGCCGTTTCCCACGATCTTCCGCTTCCACCGCCAGAATATCCTCCAGCATGCCGAACAATGCAATGGCTCCGGCGACTGCCGCAAGACCCAGCTATCCGGCGGTACTATGTGTCCCTCGTTCATGGCCACCCGAAATGAAAAGGATACGACCCGCGCCCGGGCCAATATCCTTCGTGAATTCCTGACCCATTCGACCCAGGCCAACCGCTATGACCATCGGGAGATCTATGACGTGATGGACCTTTGCCTCAGTTGTAAGGGTTGCAAGTCCGAGTGCCCCTCCAACGTCGACATGGCCAAGCTGAAAGCCGAGTTCCTCCAACATTATTATGACGCCAACGGCGTACCGCTGCGCAGCCGGATGATCGCCGGATTCACCACGACCGCCCGTCTTGGCTCCCTGATGCCCGGCCTCTACAACCGCTTTGTAGAAGCCCCCTGGGTCAAACGTCTCGTCGGTTTCGCCCCCGATCGCTCGATGCCGCTGCTGCATAAGACAACCTTGCGCCGCTGGTACGATAAGCACCGCTCTCAGCCTGCCAAAGCTTCCAATCCGTCCGCCCCGCCGTCGGTCCCGCCTGCCGGACCCGCTCGCCGCGTCTACCTCTTTTGCGACGAATTCACCAACTACAACGACGTGGAGATCGGTATCAAGTCCATCCTCCTGCTGGAGCGCCTCGGTTACGACGTCATCATCCCCCGCCACGAAGAAAGCGGCCGCACCTGGCTGTCCAAAGGCCTCCTTCGCAAAGCCCGCGACATCGCCAACTACAATATCCGGGCCCTGCAACCCCTTATCTCAAAAGATACCCCGCTGATCGGCGTCGAGCCCTCCGCCATCCTGACCTTTCGCGATGAATATCCCGACCTCGCCGACGATAGCCTCCTGCCCGGCGCGGCGACCCTTGCCGCCAACAGTTTCCTGATCGACGATTTCCTCGCCCGCGAGATCGACCTCGGCCATATCCGGCCCGAACAGTTCACGACCGAACCACGGACTATCCTGTTGCATGGCCACTGCCAGCAAAAAGCCCTGACCTCCGTCGCCGGCTCCGTAAAGGCGCTTTCCCTACCCGTCAACTATACCGTAAAGACCATCCCCTCCGGCTGCTGCGGCATGGCCGGCTCCTTTGGATATGAAGCGGAGCACTATCAGTTATCCCAGCAGATCGGCGAACTCGTTCTCCTGCCCGCAGTACGCAACCAGCCGGAGACGACCATCATCGCCGCACCCGGCACCAGCTGCCGCCACCAGATTAAGGACGGAACCGGTAAAAAGGCATTACACCCGGTAGAAGTCCTGTATGCCGCGCTCGTTAGCTGAGGAAGCCTTAGATTTGCATAAAACGCCGGTACGAAAGCTATGGCTACGCGCAAGATCATCGATCCAAGTCTGAAGGTGAACAACGATACCGGATTCGGCGTCAATGCCGACAATTACGGCGGCCGGTTCATCAATAAGGACGGAACCTTCAACCTTCAGAAGGAGGGAATGTCCTATATAAAGCGTTACAGCATCTTCTACAACATGCTGACCTTGCCCCTCTGGCGCCTGGCGCTGGTCATGGTCTCCTTCTTTATCGCCATCAACCTGGTATTCGCATTGCTCTATCTCCTGATCGGGCTGCAAGAGTTGCAGGGCGTCCTTGCGACTACGCCCTGGGGGAAATTCAAAGAGGCCTTCTTCTTTAGCACCGAGACCTTCACGACCGTCGGCTATGGCCGCGTCAACCCCGTCGGCGGCGCCGCCAATCTCACGGCGGCTATCGAAGCCATGTGCGGCTTTCTTTCCTTTGCCGTCGCCACCGGTCTCATGTATGGCCGGTTCTCCCGGCCCCACGCATTCCTTCTCTTCAGCGAAAAGGCGCTGATCAGCCCGTATAAAGGAGGCGCCGCCCTGATGTTCCGCTTTGCCCCTTACAAGGATAACCACACGCTGACCGACGTCCAGATCCGCGTCAACATCGGCCTCAAGGTAGCCATGGACGGCACCGCCGAATATCGGTATTATGATCTGGACCTGGAGCGGACAAGAGTGGAAAGCCTTCCCATGAACTGGACCGTCGTCCACCCCCTCGACGATAAAAGCCCCCTGACGGGTTTTAGCTGGGAAGATATGCAGGCCGCCGACGTCGAGCTCTATATCCTGATCCGCGGCTTTGATGATGTTTATTCTAATTTTGTCCAGCAACGCACCTCGTATACCTTCAACGAGATCGAATTCAACAAGAAATTCGTGCCGATGTACCGCGAAAGCAAGGACGGAAAGACCACCATCCTGGAGCTTCATAAGCTCAACGAATCCATAGAAGCTCCGGCACAGATCGGCGTACCGGTAAACCGCCTTCCCGCCGACGGCGACCTCAATAGAAACGTGGAGATCACCGGCATGGGGCCTTCCTCATCTTCGCTTCCCCGGAATTGACGCCCCTCTCATCCTGAAAGAAGTCATGCTACAGTAACCTTTTCAATGACACCTGTCCCGATAGCCTTGTTGCCTTCGTTTATTGTAAAAGAGTCGCTAGCCTTTAAATTTTTGCGAATTGTTCTTGCAGGTAGCAATTTGATCCTTACCCGAGCTGTTTCACCAGGGTTAATCTGGTCCTTGTCAATTAACTTTACTTCACCTGAATATTGCTGTAGCGTATTAAATCCAAAAGATGGCCTATAGCCGTTAAAGACAGGCTTCTTGCGCCCCCCATTTTCACTTGGAAACAGCGAGATGGTTGCCTGAAGTTTGTATGTAATCTCAGATGGCATACTCGTCCTCAAAGGTAATACAATTATTAAGGTCCTCCAAGTGCTCTGCCGTGATCGTAACCGCCATGTGCCCGTCAAGAGGCCGTTCATCGATCTCATGCTTAAAGCAATTGGAATCCAGATCAAAAATCAAAACCCGGGTATAGGGAGGACGAAGACTGGATGCCATTTGAATAAAATCTTCAACTGCCACTCGTGTCTTAAAGAATTGCTTCGCCTCCAGCGTCCAATCCTGAATCCTGAGTGCACCCGACCTCTTGTAATCCTTATATTCAGCTGTTGACATAGGTCCTGAATAGTAACATAGCCGGCAAAATTAGGGAAAGCATTATCGAGCGACTCGAAAAGATCACATTCTATGTCCTATCCCAAAAAACCCGTTCATATATATAATTTTCTCCATCCTTAAGCGTTCTTATCCCAGGCCAGTCAAACCCGAAAGTCCATACCCTGTGAACCGCCGTCTATTGACATACCTCCTTGTACCCCTGCTGACCCTGCCCGCCCTGCGGACGGCAGCCCAGGATTCCCGGCTTGACCTTGCCGACATCGGCCGCACCTTCTTCCAGGGCTACCACACCCGAAGGATCGATACCTGTCAGCTTAAAGAAGGTAAGCTCCACACCTCCATCCTCCCCGTCGCCGGCTATACCCTCCAAACCGGTTTCGCCGGGGTGCTCAGCTCAAATTTCGCTTTCTACACCAGCCAGCACAGCGAGACTAACCTCTCGACCATCCTGGCCAGCGTCACCTATTCCCAATATCACCAGGTCATCTTACCCATCCAGGCCGACATCTGGACGAAAGGCAATCGATACAATATCGTCGCCGACTGGCGTTATCTTCACTACCCCTCCCTCACCTACGGCCTCGGCGGAAACACCCTTGCCGATAGCGTCGACAATATTGACTACGGTTACCTCCGGCTTCACCAGGCCATTTTGCGGACCATCGGCAAAGACCTCTACGGCGGCCTGGGCTTTGACCTCGATTACTTCTGGAATATCCGGGAGCTCGAACCCGTCAATCAAAAGCCCACCGGTTTCGAATCATACGGTCTGACAAAGAACGCGGTTGCTTCCGGCCTCTCCGTCCACCTGCTGTATGACTCCCGCCGTAACCCCATCAACCCCGAAAAAGGCGGCTACCTCAGCCTTATCTATCGCCCCAATTTCACCTTCCTTGGCAGCGATAACAACTGGGCGGCCTTTGTAATGGACGCCCGAAAGTATATCCCCCTCCCTGCCGGCAACCATAATGTCCTCGCCTTCTGGAGTTATGACTGGTTCACGCTGGGCGATGGCCATCCCCCTTACCTCCTCCTTCCCAGCACCGGGTGGGACCCCTATAGCAATACCGGCCGGGGTTATATCCAGGGTCGTTACCGCAGCCTCAACATGCTTTACCTCGAATCCGAATACCGGTTCGGGATCACCAGTAATGGCCTGCTCGGCGGCGTCGTCTTTGCCAACGCCCAGTCTTTCACCCAACCGGGCTCCGATCGATATGCCTATATCCAGCCCGGCTACGGTCTCGGCCTCCGGGTCAGCCTCAACAAGTTCTCCCGCGCCAATCTCTGCATCGATTATGGCTGGGGCACCCACGGCTCACAAGGATTTTTTGTCAACCTGGGTGAAGTTTTTTAATTAACTTCCAAGCATGAACAGACAAACTATACTGCTTGCGGCATTTCTGCTGCTCACCTCCGCTATTTATTCCCAACAGCCGGATCCCTGCCTCATAAAAGCGCACCGCGAAGACCGGAATGGCTGGATATATATCCATCTCCAGGGAAGCCCGCGCGAGATCGGCTATCAACACGGCTACCTCCTGGCCGCCGAGATCGAAGACCTAATAAAAGCTTTTCAGCTCTCACTACCCCACCTCTCCGGAAAGGACTGGGCTTTCTACCGCAACGCCGCACGAACGATGTTCTGGAATAAGATCGACAAGGAATACCAGACTGAGATCGCCGGTATCGTCGAAGGGCTCAAAGCCAAAGGCAAAACATTCGATGTCTATGATATCGTCGCGCTCAACGGAAATATCGAGCTCTCGCAATACTACGTTCCCTGGCTCGCGGATAAGAAGACGCCCGGCGCCGGCAACAACAAAGCGCCCGGTAACTGCAGCGGGTTCATCGCCACCGGCAGCTATACCGCCGACGGCAAGATCGCCATCGGGCATAATAACTGGACCGACTACATGGGCGGCGAACGATGGAACGTAATTGCAGACATCGTCCCGCAATCCGGCAACCATTTTATTATGGATTGTATGCCGGGGCTCATCCATAGCGGCGACGATTTCGTCGTGACCGCCACCGGGATCCTTATCACCGAAACGACCATTACCCAGTTCAAGGGGTTCGATCCGAAAGGCGTCCCCGAATTCGTCCGCGCCCGTAAAGCCGCGCAATACTCCAGCAGCATCGACGACTTCGTCCGCATTATGACGACCGGCAACAACGGCGGTTACGCCAATGACTGGCTCGTCGGCGACACCAAGACCAACGAGATCGCCCGCCTCGAGCTTGGACTGAAAGATCACCGGGTTTGGCGCACAAAGGATGGGATCTATGTCGGCTCCAACTTCCCCAGCGACCCCAAATTGATGAAGGACGAGACTACCTTCAACCCCAAAGACAGCAGTAACTCGCCAAACTCCCGCCATCGCCGCTGGGACCACCTGACCACCCAGTACAAAGGCCGTATCGACGCCGAGACTGGTATGACGATCGAAGGCGATAGCTATAACGAACTGACCAAAGCCCGGGATGCAAGCCGCTGTGTCATCGCGGGCCGCGTCGATACCGACCCCAAAGGCTGCCCCGAATGGAGCTGGCCGCCCTTCTTCCCCGGCGGCACCGTTCAGGCCAAGATCACTACCGCCGCACTTGCAAAGGATCTGAAATTTTGGGCGCATATGGGTAACCCTAACGGTGACAACTTCCTCGCCGCTCCTTTCTTTGCGGCACACCCGCAGTACCAATGGGAAGCACCCTACCTCCATGACATGAAAGCCTACCCATGGACGCTTTTTGGCGCGAAGTGATCCGCATAACCCACAAAAAAAAGGTAACGTAGCGGAAGGGCGCCGTACATTACCCAATTTTGATGTGACAGGTTTGATGCAAATGCATTAAGCTGTTCAGCCAGAATGTTCATGGGTTAATCACAGGAAGTATGTAGTCGATTATGATCGAATTAGCTTGTGCAGTCGGAGTTACGTTTTTGCCACAAATAATATGCCGGATATGCATTCATTCTCAAAAAATTACGCGATCCTGCAGCCGCCCTTTCCTCTCTTCACAGGTCCTCCAGCGTTATGATCCCATGCTGTAACGCAAACCTTATCACCCCCGCAACATTCTTCGCCCCGATCCGCCTCGTGATATTGCTTCGATACTGCTCCACCGTCCGCTCCGACAGATACACTTCCTTGCTGATCTCCCGCGCGGTCATCTGCCGGCAGATCAACCGGATGATCTCCACCTCTTTCGCCGAGAACCCCGTATTGGCAACGATCAGCCCCGGCCGCTCTTCCTCAGGAAAGATCCGGTTGATGATATGCGCCCGCGCTTCCTTACAGAAATAGTCCTTTCCTTCCAGCAACGTCCTCACCGCCCGCTCGAATTCCGCATCGTCCTCGCTTTTGATCAGATATCCATGAACTCCCGCTTCGAACAATTTGATGATGGCCGCCGCATTGCTGTTGAAGGAATATGCCAGGATCCGCGTCGACGCACATCGATACTTGATCTCCCTGACTACCGCATCCCCCGAACGATCCGGCAACGACTGATCCACGATCACCAGTTGCGGCTGATGCTCGGTCGCCAGTTCAACACCCGTTGCGGCGTCATTTGCATAATGGAATTCCTTGAACCAGCCTCCGATCAATAGCTTGATCCCATTAACGATCATCTTGTGATCGTCGATCACCAGTACGCTATGAAAAAGGGGCTGCTCTTTACTCATACAAAAGGAATTGAGATTTCGATCGAATAACCCTCCGGCCACGCATTGCGTATCTCGAAACTACCCTTCGACATCGCCACCCTTTCCTTGATATTTCCAAGCCCGATACCCGCGGAAAAGGACCCCGGCTCCATTCCCCGGCCGTTATCGGAATAGCTGATCGTGAATCGCTGTTCCATTGACCGCACCACAACGGTGATCCGGCTGCAACCGGCATGCTTGATCGAATTGCTGATCAGCTCATTCATAATTTTGGTCAAATGCGCGTACTGCCGGTTGCTCAGTATCCGTCCGCCGTTATCCATCCGGAACTGATAATCGATCCCGGTGGTCTGCCTGATCTTCCCCAACAACCCGGTGACCTCGCGGCCAAACGAGTCGAGCTTACTCAGCTGATTGGACTTCAGATCATGCGAGATGCCCCTCACCGCTTCCATGATCTGCGCCGTTTGAGCCTTCAACTCCACCAACCCCGGCGAAGGACGCTCATCCAGCTCCTTCTTCACCAACGCATTTGCGAACAGCAGCATCGGCCCGATCTCGTCGTGAAAATTCCTCGCCAGGTTCAGCTGCACATCCAGCAGCCGCTGCCGTTGCCGGGACCGGTAGGCCATGAACCCCACGATCCCGCCAGCCACTATCAACCCAAGTAAGGCGAACAGGTAAGTCGTATAGCCCGGAAGACTGTCCTCCGCCGGAGGCGCCGGCGAAGACTGGGCCAGGGCGCTCCCGCCGGATACGACGAGACAACATAAGGCGATTAATTGTAATGGCTTTGATAACATAGGACAACCCAAGCACCTTGGTCACCAAAAGTAGGTAAAAAAAGATATAGGAAAAGTTCATCCCCGGCCTTGAACATCTACGGCACTTTTTGTTCTCTTTCCGATATAACGATATCTTAATAGAGTATACCTGATAGATTACGCCTTTATGCATCTAAACCCCATGCTATTTGAAAGATTTTATTGATCGTTACTACCCGAATGTATTTAAGGCTGCCGCAAGGCTTACCGGCCTGTCCGATAAGGAAGACCTCGCAGCGCTAACCGAAGACGTCCTGGCCACCCTATGGGAGAACCGCCGGGAGTTCGCTTCTGAAGAAAGACCCGGCGTCTTCATTTATCGAATTCTGCTTCAAGAAGTTATCACCTTCCTCCGCCAACGGGGCGACGAACAGCGCATCCGTATCCTGCGCGACATCCTCCTGATCGATCCCGCACTCTATCTGTCCGGCCTTTCCCCCGATTTTCCCCTCGAGCCCTAGCCCCGGCCCTTGGCTCCCATTCCACCCCCCTCGAACCCTAGCCCCCGGTTCCCAACCCTTCCCCTCATCTCTGACATCCAAGCGCCGTCACCACGATATTCCCGTCGATCACTTCATAGGCGCCCCCGATAGCCTTACAGACGATATCCAATTTCTCATAGTATGACCCCTTGTCCATCATAGCCGTCAGGTAACAGGAATCCAACGCCTCCTTATCGAACTGGATCGGGATCCCGTAAAGCTCCTGTAACTGGGCAAATACCTGGCTGATAGGTGCCCGTTGAAAAGAAAGCGCGGTATCTCCCGTCCGCCCTTCGACTTTGCCGCCATCCACTTTCTCCCCTAACGCCACCGGCGCCTCCGCCAGGGTCTTATGCAGCCTGTCCTCCCCCCGGTCACAGTCCGCCTCCTGATTTGGCGTCAAAACGATCCCTGCCGGCTCATTTCTCCCCCCGGCCTGCTGAGCAAAGTCTTCCTGCCGGTATACCGACACCTTGCCCATCACAACCGTCACCGTCGTTCGGACGTCCGCGGGAAAGGAATGGACGACAAAGCTTGTACCCAGGACCTTGATTACGACCTGGCCCGTATACACATAGAAGGGCGCCGCGGCATTCTTGCGGACATCGAAAAAAGCCTCGCCCTCCAGAAATACCTCCCGCTGCGTCCGGCCAGGGAGGGACGTAAAATATAGCTTGCTGCTTTTACCAAGCCGTACCTGGGTCCCATCCGGTAAATTGACCGTTTTGCCGCCGGCGGCGTCCGTCTCCTGCTCGCGCACCGGTTCCCTTTTATGGCTGGCGAGAAAGGTCTGAAGGCCGTCCCGGCGAGACCACATCCGGTAGACAAGGAGGCCGGCCGAACCGATCACCGCAGCCAATATTACGGCCACCCAAACCCGGCGAAGCCATAGCGCCTGCCTCCACCGCCGGTCCCGCCCTTCCGGCCCTTCCAGCGGAATATACCGGGGAGCCTCTTTTAGCCGGACCAGCGCCTTCCTGACCTCCTCATCGACCTCCTCCGCCGAAAGCACGGCCCTATCGAGATACAGCGCATAGATCACCGCCTTGGCGTACTTTACCACCTCCGCCTTGTCCGGATTGCGTTGCATCCAATTCTCCCAAAAGCTTTTCTCAGGGGGATCCCGGTTCAATACCCAGTTACGAAAGGACCGGGAAAAGATCAGATCCTCCATACCGTTGAATTCTGAAGCCATGATTTTCCTTTGACCGGCCAGCCGCCGGTGCACTAGAAGAAAGGCAGGAACAGGAAAAATCTACTGGGTTTGCCCGATAATTTTTTCAATTTTTTCAGGGCGTCGTGTAGCAGATTGTAGACGGACTGTCGGTTGACCGACATGATCTCCGCCACCTCGTCGATATCGGCGTCGACATAATAACGTAGATAGATGACCTCCTGCTGTCGCTTACTGAGCCCCGTTAGCGCATGCCGCATTTTCCTCGTCAGCTCGGCCAGCCCCTCCTCCCGGATTATGCTTGCCTCCACCGGATGAACCCCGATCAGGATCGATTCGAAATGAAGCTCCTCCCAGGATCCCGTATATCGGGAACGGCCGATCCTTCGGGTTAGCTTCCGCCGCAAAGCCTTCAGCAGATAATATTTGACAAAGGAAGTTTCATTGATCGTTTCCCGGTTGATCCAGAGCTCCAGGAAGAGGTCCTGCAAGCAGTCCTTCACCAGCTCCGCATCCCGCGTGAACCGGGTTCCATAATGAAAAAGATCGGGATAGTGTACACGCACGAGAGCGCCGAACGCATCCGCATTCCCGCTTCGATATTCATTCCAAAGATAAAGATCCTCACCAAGCAGATTAACAACGCTCATGGCAATCGCAAGTTCTGGTCCAGGGGAAAAAGGTACGGAATTTTAAGATTTTGCGGAAATCCCCTTTCTGAAAAATTTTTTCACGATAAAGCTCGTCGCCAAACCGGCTACCATCCTTAGCAGGTTGGTCCGGATATCCGACCCGTGGAGCACCTGACTGAACAGGTTGCGGACCATATTGGCCGGCTTCAGCCGGTCCGCGATCTCCGCGACCTTGCGACGCATATGTTGCTCATTGACATAGTTTTGGTGCTCCAGGTCACGGATGGCCTCCCGCAATTCGTCCAAAGTTCTGATCTTGCCCATAGATTAGCTACGCCCAGGTTTGGTCGGTTTATTTTAAGATTTTCCGGATCAGCAAATTACTGAAGGGTTGCTTCAGCCATTGGTTCCGGAACGCATAAAAGATAAGGCCCACGAAGACATAGAATCCGCCGATAATAAAGAAGCCGTAAAAGTCATTGCCCACCCAATACCCGATCAGCAAGGCGAAACCGATGCTGAAGATCAGGATAACCAACATGGCTATCCCGATCAATGCCAGCCCGGATACCAACTCACCGGATACATCCGAAAGGCTTTCAATACCCTTCAGCTTCCATAATGTCGCCCTCGTCTCGATGTAGTCCCCCGCATCGGACAAAAGGATATCGATGTCATGCTGTTGCTCTTCCACCGTGCTCATGCGTTAACGCCCCCTTGTGCGCCGTTCACCATTTGATTGAACTTATCCTTGATCGTTCCGCCAAACTCCGAGATGGAATCCCCGATATCATTTCCCTTTTCCATGATCTTCCGCCGCGTCTCCGTGCCCTTGTCCGGAGCTAACAGAATGCCCAAAGCGCCGCCAACTACCGCACCTGCCAAAAAGCCGACTAACATTTTTGAATTCATCTTGATTGATTTTTGAGGTTAACAATGAGATTTATATCTCAATTATCTCGAAATTCCTTGCCAATATGTCTTTCAACGAAAATGATTCCTTTCTTACGACAGGTTGAGAAAAATATTCTACAGTATGTGAATCGCAGCCCGGTGCGATCCCGCATTGTTCCCGCCGGAGCCGCATCCAGTAAGGGAATCACCCGCCCCGGAAATATGGTATCATTCTGGTTCTACCCTGCACAATGCAAAACGGTACGATCCTGCAATTCTTTCACTGGTATTACCCCGCCGATGGCAGCCTCTGGAAAAAACTGAAAGCCGAAGCCCCCCGCCTCGCCGAGTTGGGTTTTACCGCCGTCTGGCTTCCGCCCGCCTGCAAAGGCACCAATGGCGTTTACTCCGTCGGCTACGATATCTATGACCTCTGGGACCTGGGGGAATTCGATCAGAAGAATTCCGTCCGGACAAAATACGGGACCAAACAGGAATACCTCGACGCTATCGAAGCCGTCCATAAAGCCGGAATGCAAGTCTATGTCGACATCGTTCTCAACCATAAAGCCGGCGGCGACAGTTGCGAAGTCGTCAAGGTCCGGAAGGTAGACCCCGAAGACCGGCGGAAATTTACCAGCGAGCCCTTCGAGATCGAAGCCTTCACCAAATTCACCTTTCCGGGACGCAAGGGAAAATACTCCCAGTTCGTCTGGGACTACCGTTGTTTTACCGGCGTGGACTACGATAGCCGGAATAAGGAATCGGCCATCTATTCCATAATAAATGATTTTGGGGATAGCTGGGAAGAGGTCATCGATGAGGAGAAAGGGAATTACGACTATCTCATGTATGACGATATCGAATTCAGGAACCAGGCCGTACGCGAAGAGCTCAAACGCTGGGGCGAATGGTACTATAAACTCACCGGCTTCGACGGCGTACGGCTCGACGCCGTCAAGCACATGTCTCCTCGCTTCATCAATGAATGGGTAGACCATATGCGTCGCCTCGCCGGTAAGGATTTCTTCGTCGTCGGCGAATATTGGGCGCCCGGCAACCTTCCACTGCTGTTGAAGTACATTGAAGCCACCAACGGCAGGATGTCCCTCTTCGACGCCTCCCTCCACCACAACCTCCAAAACGCCTCCAAAGCCGGCAAGGACTTCGACCTGACCACCATTTTCAACGACTCCCTCGTCGCTGCGAAACCCGAACTTGCGGTAACCGTCGTCGGCAACCACGACACCCAGCCGCTCCAATCCCTCGAGGCCCCCGTCGAAGACTGGTTCAAGCCACTGGCCCATGCGCTGTTATTGTTACGTGAAAAAGGCTATCCGTGTGTGTTTTATCCCGACCTTTATAGTGCCCGCTACAAAGACGCCGGCCACGACGGAAAAGAATACGACATCTCCCTGGCAGCGGTTCCCCATATCGAAAAGTTGCTGGAGGCCCGCCGGCGCTTTGCCTACGGCATGCAACGCGATTTCCTGGATCACCCCAACTGCATTGGCTGGACCCGGGAAGGAGATGACGAGCACCCCGGATCCGGTTGCGCCGTCCTGCTTAGCAACGGCGACGAAGGCGTCAAGACAATGGAGGTCGGCTCCCGTCACTCCGGCAAGACTTTTACCGACTTCCTCGGCATCCGCAGCGAAAAGGTCACCATTGACGAAGAAGGGAAGGGAACATTCACCGTGAACCCCGGCTCCGTATCCGTTTGGGTGCTCTCCTAACTACCCCGCACCGCCGAAACCACAACCCGCGACCCTAACTGCGATCTAAGAGTCACGCAAATGAAAACTGCCATCCGACAATTTACGACCGATCTGCGCGTCCGCGTAGGTTATGGCACAGCCTTCTTCCTGCTGCTGTCCTCCTACCTGTTGACCCTCTATGCCAACTCCGAGCTCCTCAAAGAAGCCCTGCTCGTCGACCATTCCAACAAGATCATCATCGAAACCGAAGCGCTCGCCTCCGATATCAAAGACGCCGAATCCGGCTTCCGCGGCTATCTCCTCATGAATGATCCCCGGTTCCTCTTCCCGTATAAAGAAAGCCGGCACGCCGTCGACTCCGTCTACTCCGGCCTTATCATGGAAACCACTCGCGACAAGGACGAACACTCGAGCCTCGCCACCCTCCGAAGACTGATCGATAAGAAATATGACGTCATGGACGCCGGTCTTGCCGAAAACAACCGGCATCCTATTCAATCTTTTGACAGCACACGCATTCTACGGTACTTTTCCCTCGAGATCATGAATCACATCCGCTCTCTTGTCAGCGAGATCCAGGCAACCGAACGCCAGCGTCTTCATACCCGCCTTGCCGGCATGTCCAGCCGGTATCGTACCCTGAACAACGTCATCATCCTGTCCCTCGGCATGGCTATCATCATGGCCCTGCTCGGCTTCTACACCTACTCACACGAGAATAAGGCGCGGCGTGAGGCCGACCGCCGCGTAGCGGAATATCAACGACAACTTCAGGAAAGGATCGGCGATCTCGACAAGGCCAATAAGGAACTGATCCGCATGCGCAGTATCGAAAAATTCGCCGCCACCGGCCGCATCGCCCGGACCATCGCGCACGAAGTCCGCAACCCGCTTACCAATATCAACCTCGCGGTGGAGCAGCTCCAGACCGAGCTCAACGGCCTGCGGCCCGAGAACGGTGAGCGCATGCTCGAAATGATCAACCGCAACAGCGCCCGGATCAACCTGCTGATCACCGACCTCCTCAACTCCACCAAATTCACCGACCTCGTCTATACAAAAGCCTCCGTCAACAATCTGCTCGAGGACACCCTCGAGCTCGCACGCGACCGCATCCAGCTGAAACGCATCACCGTGACCAGGAACTATTCCGCCGGAATGCCCGACCTTTCCGTCGATGCGGAGCGCATCAAGATCGCATTCCTGAATATCATCGTCAATGCCGTCGAAGCTATGGAGCCGGTCCAGGGCGTACTTCGCCTGACTACTCTCGGCAGAGACAGCAAATGCATCATCCAGATCGCCGATAACGGATCCGGGATCGCCGAGGAATCCCAATCCCGCATCTTCGAGCCTTACTTTACCAACAAACAAAAGGGAACAGGCCTGGGTCTGACCAACACCCAGAACATCATTTTGAACCACAACGGACAAATAGCCTTTGAAAGCAAAAAAGGGGAAGGCACAACCTTTACCATCCAACTCCCGACTCACATCCGGTAAGCCAGCTTCTCCGTCGAATCCGAGCTATACAACTTGTCGATAGCATCGTTTATCATCTTCCGGTTCAACGGTTTAGCGATGAAAAGATCCACTCCGCCATCATACGCCTGCTTCCTCTCCATCGCCCCGTCATGCGCCGTTATCATAATCACTTTGACTTCAGGATAATTCTGTTTTACAAAGGGTATGAAATCAAGGCCGAATCCATCGGGTAGATGATTATCGAGGACAAGCAGGGAAGGGGCTTCCGTCCCCAATGCGCTGACAGCGTCAGAAAGTGAATTCACAAAGCCGGTACGGAAATTTCGTTGCCTCAGGATCCCGCTCAGTAAATAGCAAATGTCCAACTCGTCATCAACGATCAATACTTTTTCAAGTGCTGTCATAGTATTTTCCTCTTATCCATCAAAAATGGGTTGTCTCATTAACTTCCAAAATGATAATCTTTACAATTTTAACGCCATACAAATTTTCCAGCCCCCCGGGCATTAAAATTGTGTTATCCATGTTTGTAAACATTTTAGCAATTGGATTTCTCCGAATTCCTTCGGCTGTTAATTCCACAATTTGGGGAATTTTCTCCCCACCCCAACCGAATATCATCCCATTATTAACTCATAATAATTTGGCAAGGCTTTAGAAGACTATTGCTGATATTTCTCTTACAAACCCAAGGTTACGCTAGTTAGATTTTTTCCGGTAATTTTAATTAGAAAATAACAGTTATGAAGCGCATTCTTATCATTGATGACGATATGGATATGTGTAATTTATTGGGCCGTTTCCTCCAAAAGAAAGGCTTCGAGACCGATGCCAGCCATAGCGGCAACAAAGGAATTGCAAAATTTAAAGAATCTAAGTTCGACGTAGTCTTATGCGACTTCCGTCTTGGGGACAAAGAAGGCCGCGAAGTGCTGAAAGAGATCAAACAGATCGACCCCTATGCAATCGTTATCATCATTACCGGCTACTCTGACATAAAAACAGCCGTCGATGTCATAAAATCCGGAGCCTTCGATTATATTACCAAGCCCCTGATCCCCGAAGAAGTGCTCAACGTGATCAGCCGTGCTCTCCAGCAATCTTCCGAAGGTGCGGACGCTCCAAGGCCGGTCGCCCTGGCGCCAAACTCAAACGCCAGAAAGAATGGCAAGGCCTCCTCAGACGACGAGTTTCTTGTCGGCCAGGCCCCCGCAACCCGCGAGCTGTACCGCCAGGTGCAGCTGGTAGCTCCCACCAACTATAGCATTATCCTGTATGGCGAAAGCGGTACCGGTAAAGAAGTGATCGCCCGCACTATCCACCACAACAGCGCCCGCAAGGACAAGCCCTTTGTCGCTATGGACTGCGGTACCCTGTCGAAGGAACTGGCGGGCAGCGAGCTCTTCGGCCATGTCAAAGGCGCCTTCACCGGCGCCCTCGTCGATAAGGAAGGACATTTCGAGCTCGCCAACGGCGGTACCCTCTTCCTCGACGAAGTCGGTAACCTGTCCTACGAGATCCAGGCCGCCCTGCTGCGCGTGATCCAGGAACGCAAATTCAAGCGCGTAGGCGGCACCCGCGAAATGGAGACCGACGTCCGCATTATCGTAGCATCCAACGAGAATCTCCAGGACGCTTACCGCCGCGGCAAATTCCGCGAGGACCTCTTCCACCGCTTCAACGAGTTTTCCATCGTTCTACCACCCTTCCGCAACCGGAAAGAAGATATTCCCCTGTTCGCCGAATTCTTCCTCGAAAAGTCCAACAAGGAGCTCAACAAGACCGTGGATGGCTTCGAGCCCGAAGTCATGCAGATCTTCCTCGACTACCCCTGGCCCGGTAACCTTCGCGAATTCCGCAACGTCATCCGTCGCGCCGCTCTTTTGACCTCATCGGGTCTCATCAACTCCAGAGTGCTGCCCACCGAGATCGTCGACAACAATAGTTTTAATCAAAGCTACAGCACCAGCCTGCAGCAGGAAGTCCACACCGTCGCCCCTGTCCACCATCACCCGATCGCGCACAAGGAGACCGATCTCAAGAATGCAGCCGCACAGGCGGAATATGACACCATTATGAACGTCCTCAAACAGGTGAACTACAATAAATCCAGAGCGGCCGAGATCCTCAAAATCGACCGAAAAACGTTGTACAACAAGATCAAAAGCTACCAGCCCTGACGAAGATTATTCGTTATCTTGCTGCATGAAAGAATATAACTGGGGGATCATCGGCCCCGGAAAAATAGCGGCCAAATTCGCCGCCGCCCTCCCTCTTGCCGGCAATGCAACCCTCAAAGCCGTCGCATCCCGCGACCTTTCCCGGGCCCGCAACTTTGCCGATACATCCGGCGCGGCGCAGACCTACGACAGTTACGAAAAACTGGCCGCCGACTCCACCATCGACGCCGTCTATGTCGCCACGCCCCACGGCTTCCATGCTGAACACTCCATTCTCTGTCTCCGCCGCGGCAAAGCCGTACTCTGCGAAAAGCCAATGGCGCTCAACGCCGCACAAGTCAGCGGGATGATCGCCGAATCCCGGAGTAACAATGCTTTCCTGATGGAAGCCATGTGGACCCGTTTCCTCCCCCTCATCCAACAGATCACCGACCTGATCGCCACCGGAAAGATCGGCGAGGTCAAATATATCCGCGCGGATTTTGGCTTCCTTTCCCCCTTTCAACCGTCAAGCCGCCTTTATGACCTTCGACTCGGCGGCGGATCCCTGCTCGACATCGGCGTCTATCCCCTCTTCCTCTGCCTTCACCTTCTGGGCGAGCCCGACAACATCCGCGCCGCCGGCCATCTCGCCCCAACCGGCGCCGACGAGACCTGCCACGCCGTACTAACCTATAAGAATGGCCGATCCGCCGTGATCACCTCCACCCTGGCCTGCCAGACCTCGCTCACCGCCGAGATCGCCGGCACTCAAGGCTCCATCCGCATCCCCACACCCTGGTACAAAAATGACCGGCTTACCTGGAGCCGCACCGGCCAGCCCGAGGACGCCATCCTGCTCGATCCGGTGGTCAACGGATTCGAGTATCAGATCAGGGAAGTGACCCGCTGCCTTGACGCCGGCCAGATCGAAAGCCCGGCCATGTCCCACGCTTTCAGCCTTACGATGAGCCGGACAATGGATGAGATCAGACGGCAGATCGGGATGAAATATCTCATGGAGTAGCTTGACAATTCATGAAGCAGCCTACAACGAATTCCGTAGCGTAAGATGGAAAGGCACCTGTTCCTGGCGCCGGCTACCCGCCAACACCTGACACGCCGCCATTTCCCCCATCCGGCGAAAGTCCGTCGAAATGGTCGTGATCCCATTGAGGATGATCTTTTTCAACGGCGTCTCATTATAGGAGATGACCCCCACCTGCCGCCCGATCTCCAGCTTCAATGAAATGATCCGCTCCACCAGCGCCACGAGGTCCTCCTCCATCAGATTGATATACACCTCGCCTTCGCCGATCGGCTCCTCCTCCACCGACCGCACGACTTTATAGGAAAAAGCATACTCCTGGCAAAACCGGCCGCATCCTTTTAAGATCTCCACCGGATGATAAGTATAGCTCGGACATACGATCTTGATCGTATGATACTTGCCCAACGCCTCCCGCGCCCGCTCCAGGGCCAAAAAGAGATCCTCCTCGAAATTCTGATAAACCGCCGCATACTCCCCCATTATCCCCGGGATCTTTTTGTCCAGCAATACCAGACCTTCCCGCGGCAGCGCATTGATGATCGCCGGCGCCCCCTCTTCGCCCTCAAGAAAATGCGGGATGATCACAAAGTGCGTATAGTCCTCCTTCCGGCCCGTCAGTAATTTCTTGAATAACCGGAAGTCATTATTGTAGATGTACAAGTCCACCGCCGCATATTCCCCCAGCGACTCCACAAAGGCGTCATAAAGGATCTTCTTATGCGCGCTCAGCTTGTTGAACAAAAGAAAGATCCGCAGCGTCTGCCGGAAATCCGAATTCTGGATAAAATATCCCTTTCCCGGCACCGATCCCAACACGCCCATCTTCTTCAACTGCTTATATCCCTTCTCCGCCGTATCCCGCGAGATCTCCAGCTTAAAGCTCAGCTCGTTGATCGAAGGCATCAGATCATTCTTCCGGATCCGCCCCGTCTCGATCGCCTTGAGGATCGAATTTATCAGTTGCAGATATTTCGGCGTGGCCGCCAGCTCATCCACCTGGATGCTATTGAGAATATCGGAACGCTTCATCCCCTAAATATACGCCACCGTTTCAACTCGATCATCTCCCCCGGCAACATTCCCCCATTCCAATGCCCATGTATCGCCAACGCAGCCCCCATGGCCGTCGCCTGCGGGATCGACGCCGCATAAACCTCGGTATCCGGAAAGGCCTCCGCCAGCAAATGCATATATACCTGGTTCTTCCCAAATCCTCCATCCACAAAGATCCGCCGCACCCCCGTATCATGAAGCACCAGGCTCGTCGACTGCACCTGCTGATCCATGATATCCATCATCAGACAGTGATACGCCTGGTCGAAACTTTCGAATTCCGCCAGGTCCCGCCGGCCGAACACCGAGGCCGTAACCCGCGCCGCTCCACGCGAAGAGCCACGCTCCAGGCGGGCCCGCAACGCCGCCACGCATGCGTGATCGAACCCCACCGCCAACGGCGCGGCCATATCCCGCTGAAAATAATCCGCAAGCCGTCGCACCTGCTGTTCATGGTCATACCCCGCGAACAACCGGGAAGCCTTTACCGGCCGCCCCTGGTAGGTCATGTAACACAGACAATCCTGCTGCAGCTCCGCTACCGTCAGCGGCGTAGCGTTGAAGGGATTCATCGTAATGCACCATGTCCCCGTCGAGATCAGCACGAACGGTTCGGGGAAACTTTCCAGATAAAGGATCATCGCAGCGCTGCTGTCATGCAGCCCCACCCCGGCCAGAATTTTTCCCGCCGGCATCACACTATTCGATGGCACGATCGGCGCCAGCTTTTCGATCACCCCTTCCCGGTAGACCCATTCATGATAATGTTGCTGCGCGAAGTTCCAAAGATTGGTATGACAGCCGATGCTGGTGATATCCGAAACCGCATTTCCGGTCAGAAGAAAGCTGAGGTACTGCGGCAGATGCAGCGAATACCGGATGCGCCCCCACAACTCCGGCCGCTCCGTCTTAAGCCGGTACAACTGCATCCCGGAATTGAGGCTCCCCAGCACCGGGCTCGCCGTCAGCATGGACAGCGTGACCTCACCGCCATAAGTATGATAGAATTTCCGCTTCAATGCCCCGGGATACGGTTTCAGGTAGTTGTACAACGGCGCCACCGGCTGTCCATCCGCACCCACATGTACAAAGCTGGCCCCATAGGCTGAAAAATTCACCGCCTTGACCCGGACATCCGGTCGCGACAGGACGCCGGCCAGCGACTCCCGAACCCATTCGCTGAGCAAGGGCAGGTCTTCACAGCTATCCCTGTCCTCATCGATCGCCGGCTGGAAAGTCACCGATTGCTCCGAGACGATCCGGTATTGCTCATCGAACAGGAACAGCTTCTTATTCGTTTTGCCCACATCGAATACGGCGATGACATTCATAGACCTGTGGCGACCCCGCTCGCGCCCCGTTCCTTTATCAGCCGTTTACGAACCTGCTCCCCGCGATACAAGGCCAGCGGGTCCAATGCCCCCCCTGCCCGCAACCTTGCCTCCGCCACCAGCGGCCGGACGTCGGTCCGGAAACCGGATTGAAGTATCTCCTGCGCCGCCACCACATCATTCGCCTGTTGCGCCGCCTTCAACTGTTGCCTGTCCACCAGCAAGGCCTGCGCATATGTCAGCATGATCGCCTCTACCGACTGCAACAGGTCCTCCAGCGGATCTTTTACATTGTGTGAGGCGTCTATCATCCAACCCAGATCCCGCGCGTGATCCATCTGCCGCGCATCCATCCCCTCCACCAGCTCGTTGAAGATCAGAAATAGCTGGTACGGTTTGACGCTACCCACCGTCAGATCGTCATCCCCATACTTGGAGTCATTGAAATGAAATCCTCCCAGCTTCCCTTCCATCAGCAATAGCGCCACGATCTGCTCTATATTGGCATTTGGCAAATGATGACCCAGGTCCACCAGCGTAAACGCCTTTGGTCCCAGCTTCGAAGTATATAACAATGACTGCCCCCAGTCGCCAACCGTCATGGAATAGAAGTTCGGCTCATAAGCCTTGTACTCGACAAACAGTTTCCAATCTGCCGGCAGTGCGGCATAGATCTCCTGCAACCCTTGCAGCGTGTGCTGAAACGCCTCCCGGAAATTCAACTGCCCTGGGAAGCATGAACCGTCCGCCAGCCAAACCGTCAGCGAAGCCGATCCCAACTCCACTCCATATCGGATCACCTCCAGGTTGTGTTCGACCGCCTGCCGCCGTACCTCGCTGCGGACATGCTGTAGCGATCCGAATTTATAGCTGTTTGACTGCCCCGGCTGATCCTGAAAGGTGTTGGAGTTCATCGCATCGAACCGCAGCCCGTAGTGCGCCGCCAAAGCCCGGATCGCAGCGGCATCGTCAGGGATATCCCAGGGGATATGCAGCGAGATCGCTCCGCTTGAACGATTCAGCGCATGCAACAGCCCGATATCTTCGATCTTTTCCTCCAGGCTCCGGGGATCACCCCCGCCGGCGAACCGCCCAAAACGCGTTCCTCCCGTCCCCAATGCCCAACTCGGGATCGCCACCTCGAATTCGATCAGCTTCCGCAATACCCCCTCCGGGTTCTTCACCGTCTCCATGACAAAGTCCAGCTTCCGCCGGTGCGCCGTCATCAGCGACTGGTTATGCGCTTCGATCACGTGATTTTCTATATGCATACCCAACTCATTTATGGCAAATGGAATACTTCTGTTAGCGGCGCCGCCACCGGCGACCGATCCGCATTGGTGTCCATCAGATCTTTCATATATTCCCACCACCGCCGCATGACCGGCTGCTCCGCCAGGCTGTCCAGTTTCGCCGCATCGTCGATCTGCAGGATAGCGAATAGCTGCAAGGTCTTCTCTTCCAAAAATATCGAATAATCGCGGATTCCCGTTTCCCGCAGCAGGGCGGCCAGCTCAGGCCAGATCTCCGCATGCCGCCGCCGGTATTCTTCTTCGCAGCCTTCATGCAGCTGCATGACAAAAGCAATTCTTCCCATACTCTCGAATTTAACGTACGAACGCCATCGCTACCCCGCCATCGACATTCAGGACATTGCCGGTCGACTTGTCGAGCAGCCCCCCGACGAAAACAAAACACGCATTCGCAATATCCTCCGGTAAAATGATCTCGCCCATCAGCGTCCGCTTTGCATAGTACGCCGGCAATTCCGCCACCGTCACCCCGTAAGCCCTGGCCCTCCCCTCCGCCCAGGCGCCTTCCCAGATCTTACTGTCAGCAATAACTGCATCCGGATTGACGACATTCACCCGGATATGGTCTGCCCCCAGTTCGGCGGCATTTAGCCGGCTCAAATGAAGCTGCGCCGCTTTGGCTGAACCATAGCCCGCATTATTGGGCCCCGAGACCAGCGCATTCTTACTGACGATATTAAGGATGTCCCCGCCGAGCGCCATACCCCCGGCGGTCACCGTTCCCCCACCTTTCGCCGTTCCCCCACCGGTCGCTGCACCCCCACCGTTCGCCACATCCCCACCGGTCGCCGCACCCCCGCCGGTCGCCTGCTTGCGCATCACTTCCACTCCCGCCTGCGTCACGAGGAACTGCCCCTTGACCAGCACGTCATACAGCAGGTCCCAGTCTTTTTCCGTATGGTCCTGTAAAGGCTTGGAAATGGACAACCCTGCACAGTTGACCACGATGTCGACCCCACCAAAGGCAAGCGCCGCCGTCCGGAATACGCCCCGGATCGTTTCCGCATTAGTGACATCCAGCACCTCGCCGATAAAGACATCCTTCCCATACTGCTGCTGGAACGCCGCCCTCGCCGCATCCAGCCGCTGCTCATCATTGTCGTTGATCACCACGCACGCCCCTTCGTCCGCAAACTTCTTTGCGATCGCCTTCCCGATCCCGCCGGCGCTGCCCGTCACCAGCGCGACACGGCCCGAGAGAGGTTTGGGCTTTGGCATCCGCTGTAATTTGGCTTCTTCCAGTAACCAGTATTCGATATTGAATGCCTCCTGCCTGGGCAACGAAGTATAGGAAGATACCGCTTCCGCCCCCTTCATGACATTGATGGCATTGATATAGAACTCCGCCGCCACGCGAGCCGTCTGCTTGTCTTTGGAAAAAGTGAACATTCCGATCCCCGGATAGAGGATCACCACCGGGTTGGGGTCACGCATCGCCGGGCTGTTCGGATGCCTGCACGAGTCATAATAGGCCGCGTACATCTCACGGTAACGTTCAAACTGCGGCCTCAGCTTCTCTTTTATCGCCCCGAGCTCCCCCGGTCCCCCCAGTTCCCCTGCTCCCCCCATTTCCCCATCCACCGGAAGATCCAACACCATCGGGCTGATCTTGGTCCGGAGAAAATGATCGGGGCAACTCGTACCCATCGGCGCCAGTCTTACCAGATCATTGGAATTGATGAATTCCAGCACCCGTTCATCGTCCGTAAAATGACCTACCATCCGGTTCCTGGACGAACAGAACCCCCGCAGCACCGGCGCCAGCTCTGCCGCCCTCGTCAGCCGTTCCGCCGCGGGAAGAGCCTTCAACCGCGGTCCGCCAAAGACCGGGCCCTTTTTTCCAATATGATCTTCCACATACTGGGCGCAACGCTCGATCACTTCCAACGTGTTGATATAACTGTCATATGCCGTATCCCCCCACGTGAACAACCCATGAGACCCCAGCATGATTCCCCGGATACCCGGATTCTCATCTAAACACGCCTTTAACTTCAACCCCAGATCGAATCCCGGTCGCTGCCATTCAACCCACCCGATCTTCCCGCCGAATAGCTCCTGCGTTATCTTCCTGCCATCCTTCGCCGCCGCAATAGCGATCGCCGCATCCGGATGCAGATGGTCGATATGCGCAAACGGCAGGAAACCATGAAGCGGCGTATCGATGGATGGCGCCTTGGAATTCAGATCATAGATGCAGTGATTGAACAATTCCACCATTTCGTCCTCGAATTCAATGCCCCGGTACACCTTCTTCAGGCTCAGCAGGCGATCCATATATAATGCCGCCAGGCCGCTGCGCTTCAAAGTTCCGAGGTCTCCACCCGAGCCCTTTACCCACATGATCTCCGTCTCCCGCCCCGTTAGCGGGTCTTTCGCCATCGCCTTACAGGAGGTATTCCCGCCGCCATAATTGGTCAGCCGAAGATCGGCGCCAAGAAGATTGGATCGGTAGATCAACAACCCCACTTCATCCCCTTTCATCGAAGCCGCCACATTCTCATCCCAGAGATAGCTGACATGCTTGAACATTTTTGCTGTAACAGACATATCGAAAGCTTTATTTTGATGAACACACCTTTATTCTCGAGCACACCTTTACCCTTGAACACATCTTTGCTTTTGAGCACACCTTTGCTTTTGAGCTACCCTCACTTTAATGAATTCCCATAGCCCACCAGCATCACCGATAGCAGGATCGCGATGATCCCTGTCGTGATCGTCACCCGGGTTCGCCGGCTGACCCCCTTCCATTCTTTCAATGCGATCCCCCACAGGTTCGCCACCAGGATAATGAATGCCATGTGCAGTATCCACGAGCTCGCCCCGTTGCCCAGGCGGCTTTCGCCCATGCCGTAAAAGAAGAATTGAAGGAACCACGTCGTACCCGCCAGCGCCGAGAAGAAATAATTATTCGCCAGTGGCGCCGTCCCGGAGGTGTAATCGCCAAAGGTCCGGTTGCGGGCATTCAGGATCATGCACCAGATGAAATTGGTCGTCAGCCCGCCCCAGAGCAGCACGATATAGGTAACGTTATTTTGATAAAGGAACTTTGTCACCACACCCGGATGCGTCTGCTTCCAAAGCTCATTCGCCGTCGCCGCCATCGGACCGCCCGCCTCGATCCCATAGTTGAAACAGGCGCTGAGAATGCCCGACACCGTACAAATGATAAGCCCCTTTGTCAAATTGAATTCCTTGATGCTCTCCTTTTTCTTCTCTTCCGGCAATTCCTTTTCCTTCAACACTCCCGCCCGCCCGCAGATATAGATGCCCACCAGACAAAGCGCCACCCCCGCCAGCACGATCCGCCCCCACGAAGACCCCAGCAGGTCGGATAAAGACGTCTTCTCCGCCGTCGGAACAAAATTGTAGTATATGGAAGGGACCAGCGCCCCGAACGCCGACGTGAACCCCAATAACACCGAATTCCCAAGCGACATCCCCAGATATCGTACCCCCAGCCCGTACAACAAACCCCCTACTCCCCACAATATCCCCCAAAAAAATGTCCATCCCAGCGTCGCCGGCGCCGCTTGCCCGATGATCTCCGTAAAATGCGGAACCGTCAACCATGCCGCCAGCGGCGGGACGATCAACCACGAGAACAATCCGCCGACGATCCAATAACTCTCCCACGCCCATCCCCGGACTTTCTTGAAGGGTATGTAAAAGCTGCCCGAAGCAGCCCCGCCAATGAAATGGTAGAAAATGCCGAATAGTGTTTGCATGAAAGGAACAATTTTTCGATATGGCTACAGCTGAAATCCTGACGGCGTAAATGTAAGCGGTAATCCCGGGATCGCCGTCATGTACTGTCATGGTCTTTTCGATTCCCATGTTAACTAAATTTTTTACCAAGATATTTCTAATATTATTAGTAATTTTACCGACCCGATATCTATAAACCTTTACACTATGGACAAGAAGTATATCGACTTTATCGCCGACCTGAAGAAGAATATAATCCAAAGCCGCTACATCGCCGCCCGCCTCGCTAATAAAGAGCAATTGATGCTCTATTTCCAAACCGGAAAAATGCTTTCGGAAAAGATCGCAACTGAAAAATGGGGCGCAAAAATAGTCATCCAAATAAGCGGGGATTTGCAGAAACAGCTCCCTGGCCTCAAAGGCTTCTCATACCGAAACTTAATGAATATGAAGCGGTTTTACAGTGAATATCAATCTCTTATATTTCTGCAGACACCTTCTGCACAATTTAAAAATATTCCTAATATTATCTCGCCTGACCTTATTGAAAGCCATCCTTGCTTCTTCAACATCAGTTTCTCACACCACCTGGTTTTACTCAACAAGTGCAAAACAAACGACGAACGATTCTTCTACATGCATCAGGCCGCAACCAACTTCTGGTCCGTCAACCTCCTCGAACATCACATCCACGCCAACCTTTTCAAACATCAGGGCAACCTCCCAAACAATTTCGATAAAACCCTTTCTACCCTCAAACCCTCCGCCTTGCAAGTCTTCCGCGATGAATACCTTATTGACTTTATCGGCTCAGCAGACGCCGAAGA
>DASRRX010000002.1:0-306076 GCA_035695565.1 Puia sp.
AGCCGGAACACATACGTACCCACTACCGTCAATCCCGAGATCGCAGTCGACAGACTCGAAGGCGATGCGATCTTCGCCGTGACCGGGCCCGATGCCTCCTGCCATAATACTGAAGTGATCTTCGCCCCATTGGAGCCCGCCGCCGTTCCGTTCAATGTCACCGTCGTCACCGGTAAGGTTATCTCCGGATCACCACCGGCGCTTACATTCGGCGCTGCCGCAGGAGGCGCTGCCGGAGGCGGTGGCGCTGAGGCCGCTTTGACCGTCACCGCAACCGAAGAGGTCGACGCCATCCCTTTATTATCTTTTACCGTCAGTTGGAAGGTATAACTACCCGCAACCATCCCAGACGCCGTCGCATCCAGGTTCATCGTCGTACCACCTCCATTCGCCAGACCACCCGCTTTGATATTAGCATTATTGGGTCCGGCAGTCTGCGCCCACGTCATCGCATTGACGTTGGCGCCATTGTTTCCCGTGCCTTTGCCCGTGAGATTCACCGAATTGGTGGGCAGCGTGATCGCCTGCGCCGTTCCGGCACTGGCTGTCGGCGCCACCGGCGCTGGGGCAGAAACCGAAGCTCCGCCAGGCATCGACGTATCCCCCTGCCTTAACAGCCACTGCCAGATATTCATCGGCACCTGCGCCCCGGACACTTGCGAGATATTTTTATTGGCCCCCGTCGTCCAGGTTACACTGGGCTCATACTCCGTATTCCAGCAACAATGCGCACCACCCCCATACGTCACCTGGAAATAAGTGGCGGACCCCGGGACGGCCGCATTCATATTCTGCGCCCCGGCCAGCATATCCCGCCAATCCTGAGCTCCCTCCATCCATAATTCCCTTCCACCACAGGCCTTGGCCCAATCCCCCATCTTGTTGGGATATTGTAAAGAAGAATAGATACCCGTATAATCCGATGGCTCAACCCCCTCCAGGTTGACCATGGCCTTTACCATGTTCCCATAGGTATGATCCCCGGGCGTAGCCTCATAGGTGATGAACTCATTGGCCTGCCATGACCCAAGACTTAACCCGGTGAAATAAAGACATTTTCGCTTGATGCGGTAACGCGCCAGGATCGCATCGATCTTGGGCTTGACTACCGTCGCCGGATAACCGGAGGTGGGCGGCTGTAAAGAAATAATGAACGGGTGATGAACGCCGTTGCCCAGCGTTACACTCCCATCCCACATTCCATTTGTAATGAGATAATGCGGCCCGTTGACCTTCAGATCATTGATGTTCTTCGTCTGCTGCCCGATGCCCGGAAAGAAAATGATGCCCGCAGCCGAATCTTTGCCGGTAAGACTAAGATCCTCCGTGACTATCGCATTCCAGCCATCAAATGTTGTGTCGTAAGTTCTGATCTGAGCGTGAGCGTAATGAGTAAAAATGCAAGAGAAGATAAGGGCAAGACATACCTTTCCCACTGCAGCCTTGTAGAATTTCTTCATACACAAAACTTAATAGATAACGGAATTTAATTTACCAATAGGTCATAGGTTAAGCAACGAGGATAAACGATCAACAGTCAAAAAACCTCCTTGTGCGATAATATAGCCACTTCTCAACACCATTCGGGGAAAACATTACTCAGTTTAGGCTGGCATTCATATGGACGGAATTGAGTTAACAATAATTATGCCGGAATGCCATGCTAAAGTTTAATAAATCTGGAACTATTTATGGAATTTCCACTTAGTACCTGCAACGTATACACGCCCTGCGCCAATTTGCTCACATCGATCGACGTCTGGATCATCCATTGATCTTTCTCCACTTGTATCGTCTGCACCCGGTTCCCCATCTCATTATAGATGACAATCGATACTTTTCCCGTGCCGGCCGAATTCAGCCGCACATTCAACAGATCATGCACCGGGTTCGGGAACAGCAACAACGGCCGGCTATCCACCGAATCACCAAAGATCGATGCATTTGCATTCGTTACCATCGAATCGATATGCGCAGCCGGAGCCGCCGCTTTCACGATCACGTCAACGGTCGATGTGGACGTCTTCCCATGATTGTCCGTCGCCTGCAGTCCGAAAACGTACGTTCCCACTACCAATCCGCTCACCGTCGTCGTCAACGCATATTCATTACTGAATTTTACAAAGCCGGGCCCGCTGACCAACTCCCAAAAGACACCCGTGATCGTCGCACCACCATTACCCGACGCCGTACCACTAAGCGTAATCGAATTGGTCGGCAACTGGATCGTCGGATCGCCGCCCGCACTGACCGATGGCGCCGCCTCAACCCCCGGATTGACCGTGATCGTGATCGACCCATTGGCCGTTTCCCCATTATTGTCGGTTGCCGTCAATGTAAAGACATAATTGCCCGCTGTCGTCATTCCCGTCACTGCCGTGCTCAGGCTGGCCGGCGACGCAATCGTCGCAGTTATCGGACCTGCACTTTGTTTCCAGGTCAGACCCGTGATCGTCGCCCCATCATTCCCAGCCGCCGTTCCCGTCAAGGTCGTCGAGCTGGCCGGCAACGTGATCGCCTGCCCTTTCCCCGCACTTACCGTCGGCGGCGCCTCTGTTACCGGGGCCGTCGTCTTCGAGCCGTTTGGATTGGGATTTACCGCCACTGTCATCGACCCATTGGCCGACTTGCCATTATTATCGGTCGCATAAAGCGTAAAGACATAGTTCCCCGCCACCGTTAACCCGGACACCACCGTGCTGACACTCGATGGCGACGCGATCGTGGCCGTCGCCGGGCCCGAAGTCTCCTTCCAGGTGATCGTCTGGATCGTCGCACCGCTATTCCCCGCGGCTGTTCCGGTCAATGTCGTCGAACTGGTCGGTAATGTGATCGCCTGTCCCTTCCCTGCACTCACCGTGGGCGCCACCGTTACTACCGCCGCATTTACAACCACCGGGACATTTGCCGTAGCCGTCAAATTATTATTGTCAGTTGCCGTCAGTGTAAAGACATAGGTCCCGGCCACCGTCAACCCGGATACCGCCGTGCTGAGACTCGCCGGAGACGCAATCGTCGCCGTCGCCGGCCCCGAGGCCTGCTTCCAGCTTACCCCTTTGATCGTCGCCCCATTATTCCCGGTCGCCGTACCCGTCAGCGTCGTCGAACTGGTCGGTAGGGTGATCGTCGGACCATTCCCCGCAGTCACCGTCGGCGCCACATTCCCGGTCGCTTTAACCGTCACGGTGACGGTTGCCGTATTCGTCGCCCACCCGTTGTCGGTTACCGTCAGGCTATAGACGTACGTACCCGCAACCAGCCCGCTCAGCCTGGTCTGCGCATACGTGGGATCCAACAGCGTATTCGCCGACGGCCCCGAAACCTGGGCCCATTTATAATATAATACCACCCCATCCGGATCATGGGATCCGCTTCCATCCAGCACTCCGGTCGTAGCCGGCAACGAGATCGTCTGCGCCGCGCCCGGCATGGCAACCGGCGGCTGGTCCGTAGGGATCGTATAAGCGCTGCAAGCATTGGCTCCCGGATTCGTCTTGCAAATAGGACAGGTGGAAGGATAGATCTTGGTCAATGTGAACGGGTTCACCGCCGTGATCGTCGGCTGATTCCATCCATCGGGATAGACGGACTCCAGATCCGGCGCGCCACCCATCGTCCCGTCACTCAATACCTCCGACTTCCCCCGCCCCCACGAATACAACTGACCCGTAGCCGTTTCTGCATACATATAGAAACACGCGGACGACCCCGCGAACATCGCTGTGAAATTATGTACCAGCGGCGCGATCTGCACCGGCTTGTTCTGCAGGATCTCGGCTGCACCCCAGTCCCACGCATACGGCGTCGAATAACTGGCCCAATTCGCCATAGTCCCATTCCCGATATTCCCTTCCGTATTATCACCCCAACCCCACAAAGTGCTGTCCGTCAAAATAACATGCGTCGATACCGAATTACACATGATCTGCGAGATCGGCTTCGGCAGATTCAGATCGCTCGTCAGATTCACCGGCAACGCCTGGAACGTATTGGCCTGCAGATAAGGCCCCGTCCCGATACCCAGATAAGCTCCATAGATTCCCCAGCCATACAACGTCCCGTCCGTAGCCAAAGCATACACGAACATATCCGCACCCGCAATATCCTTCGCCGGCTTCGGCAGATTCACCTTCGCAGGAACCATATAGTTCGTCGCATTCGTTCCCAACAACACATTCCGGCCGTTCCCACCCCACGTGTATACATTCCCATTATCGTCGAGCGCCATACAGATCTCACCCGCTAATACCTTGACGATATGAGGATTGCCGGGAATATTCACCTGCACCGGCTTGTAATTTATCTGCCCGTACTGGCCATTTCCCCGCATCCCGCCGATCGTGTTCCCCCAAACCCACACCGTTCCGTCATTTTTACAAACAAGTGCGCCGGTCGAAGACTCCCCGGTACTCGAAAGCACCTCATTATACCAACATGAAACCTGAGCCACATTATTAAAGGGATTTCCCGAACTGTCCGTCGTTATCTGCACCGGGACATACGTTGTTGCACCACCATCCGTTCCGTCTCCCCGCTGACCGCCATCATTCACGCCCCAGAACCACACATTGCCGTTCATGTCCACGCCAATCCCATTGTGCAACGGCGATGACACGGACTTCATCTGCGTCCCGGCAGGCAACTGCACTTTGATGGCCGTCCCTAATGCCTGAGTCGGATGCTGCCCAATGCCTTGGGTAGCAACAGATCCGCCCACCGCATATAAAATTCTATCTGAACTGTGATAAAGGAAAATTTGGTATTCCCCCGGCGCCACGACGATGGGTGGCGTTGATTGTGCGTTTACTTTCAAACAGAGACAGACACTTGAAAGCAGTACCAGCAGCGAGTTTCGCATTGACTTAAAAGATATCGGAATGAAAAAAGATCCGGACGAAAATCTAATTTTCAGTTCTCTAAGGTAGTAAGATGACCCCCGGAATTTGACGTTGCGAGTAAAACAAAATTTATACCAAATCGGATCCGATGACACTCAATTTCGGATTCGCTTGATTAAAAACCGCAAAAGAGTATCCTCAGGCGCCCCGGTTTTCATTCATTCATCAGCACAATCGCAGTCACAAGGTTATATTTACCTGTATGCCATACATATAAAAAAAGAGCGATCCATAAAGGATCGCCCGATATTCCTGGCAATAATATTTTTTTATTGCTTAACAATGAGCTGATAGCTTTGCTTCGATCCAACGATCACCTGTAACCCATACACTCCTTTGGCCAGACCGGAAACATTGAAATTTATCAATTCTGCGCCATTTACCTCCGCTTCTTCTGTCATTATCTGCGTGCCCTTCATATCGATGATCTTGATCAGGATTTGGCCGCTCGTCTTCGGGTCGGTGAACTTTACCGTCAGCGTACCCGGCACCGGATTTGGATACACCATCACCTGTGCGTTGCCCGTATCCGCGGTTCGCTCATTATTGATTACTCGTACCTGCACCGTAGCCGTATTGCTGAGCCCTGAAGTATTCGTAACCTTCAATTGAAAAACATACGACCCGGTCTTCAACGGTCCCGCTGTAGTAATAACACTACCCGAAGATCCGAGCGTCGCCGTTCCCGGCCCACTCACCTCGCTCCATTGATAAGTCAACGTCTCTCCCCCCGGATCGGTCGATCCGCTGCCATTCAACACGACCGAATCCGCAGGCAATGCAATAGTCGTATCCGCTCCCGCATTGGCAACCGGCGCCTGGACAGCGGCCGCATTGACCGTGATCGTTACCGTAGCCGATCCTGTGGCCCCATCGTTGTCTGTCACCGTCAGTTGGAACACATAGGTTCCCGGCGTTAACCCATAGAGCGCCGCCTGTGCCTGGCTCGAACCCTGGATCGTTACTCCTCCATTCCCTGAAACCTGCACCCAGCTATAAGTAGTGATCGTTCCATCCTCATCATATGACCCGCTGCCATCCAAATTGATATCCGGAAAAGGAAGCGTTACCGTCTGACTCTGGCCCGCATCGGCTACCGGCGGAATATGCGGCGGCGGCGGCGGCACACTGGCTGTCTCGACCGTGATCGTCACCGTGGCCGTGGAGCTTTCGCCATTATTATCCGTTGCTTTCAACTGGAACACGTAGGTCCCGGCGGTCGTCAGCCCTGACACCCCCGTCGACAGGCTGCCCGCATTCGCAATCGTCGCCGTAACCGGCCCGCTGACTTCCGTCCAGGCCGTACTGCTGATCGTAGCCCCGCTATTGCCCTTTGCTGTACCCATCAGGTTCACCGAGCTTGTCGGCAGCTGGATCGTTTGCGCACTGCCCGCGGTTACCGTCGGCGGCGTATTCGGCGGCGGAGCTGCCTGTACGGTGATCGTCACCGTGGCCGTCCCGCTCAATCCATTGTTATCTGTTGCTTTTAGCTGGAATACATAAGTCCCCGCCGTCGTCAGTCCCGTCACCCCCGCCGACAGGTTGCCTGCATTTGCAATCGCTGCCGTTACCGGCCCGCTGACTTCCGTCCAGGCCGTACTGCTGATCGTCGCCCCGCCATTACCCGTTGCCGTACCTGTCAGGCTCACCGAGCTCGTCGGTAATTCGATCGTTTGATTGCTCCCGGCGCTAACCGTCGGCGGCACATTACCCGAAGCATCCTTCACCACTACCGTCATCGTGGCTGCATTCGAATCCCAGCCATTATCCGTCACGGTAAGCCGATAGACATACGTCCCCGGCACCAGCCCCGCGATCCGCGTCTGCGAATAGGTGGAATCAAGCACCGTATTCCCTGACGGTCCACCCACTTGCCGCCATTTATAATAGACCACCGTACCATCCGGATCATGCGAGCCCGATCCATCCAAAATAGTCGTGGTCGTCGGTAAGGTTATCGTCTGATTCGGCCCGGGCACGGATACCGGCGGCACATCCGACGGGATCGTATACCCATTGCAAGGAGTGGTCGTCGGATTCAGGATACAATATTGGCACGTCGATAGAAATACAGTCGAATTCGTGATCGCAAACGGATTCACCGCCGTGATCGTCGGCTGCTCCCAGGCATCCGGATAGGTCGCATTCAGGTTCGAAGTAGCAGTTAGCACCTGGTTGGCCAAAACCGTGGACTTATTCCGGCCCCATGAATACAACTGCCCCGTCGCCGTTTCCGCATACATATAAAAACAGGAAGCCGATCCGGCATACAGGTTCGTGAAACTATGGACCAGCGGCGCGATCTGCACAGGCTTGTTCTGCAGCAATTCGGCCGGGCCCCAGTCCCACGCATACGGCGTTGGATAGGTCGCCCAATTGGCTTCTATCCCGTTCCCCACATTTCCCTGCGTATTGTCACCCCAGCCCCACAACGTACTGTCGGTCAAAATAACGTGCGTACACACTGAATTACACATGATCGATGAGACCGGATGCGGCAGGTTCAGATCGCTCGTCAGATCCACCGGCAGCGACTGGAACGTATTACAGGACAGATACGGCCCGGTCCCGATACCAAGATAGGCCCCGTAGATGCCCCAGCCATACAGCGTTCCATCCGTAGCCAGCGCATATTCGAATAGCTCCGCCCCGGCGATATCCTTTGCCGGCTTCGGCAGATTCACCTTCTGAACAGTGGTATAGTTCGTTGCATTGTTCCCAAGTAGCGTATTCCGGCCATCCCCGCCCCACGTATACACATTCCCCTGGTCATCAAGCGCCATACAAATCTCACCGGCTAATACTTTCACGATATGCGGATTGCCCGGAATATTCACCTGTACCGGCTTATAGTTCTCCTGCCCCTGCTGGCCGTTCCCCCGCATCCCGCCGATCGGATTCCCCCATATCCACACGGTGCCGTCATTCTTACAGGCCAACGTTCCGGTACACGCGTTCCCGCTGGCGTCGGTCGTTTCATTCCACCAGCATGAGATCTGATTCACATTTGTAAAAGGATTACCCAGACTGTCCGTCGTCACCTGCACCGGTGAATACGAAATGGCGCCGCCAACAGTACCATCCCCGCGCATCCCGCCATCATTCAAGCCCCAGAACCACACATTGCCGTTCATATCCACCGCCATCCCATTATGCAATGGCGAAGCGATCTGCTTGATCTTCACACCGGCCGGGAACGCCATCGGTATGGCAGTCCCTATCGCGCCGGGATTCGACCCGATACCCAACGACGCGACGCCGCCGCCCATAGCATAAGCGGAATTGTCCGCCGACTTGATATAGAAGACCTGATATTCCCCGGGACAAACAATGATCGGTGGGGTGCTTTGAGAATATGCATGAGAAGACAGTATAGCGCATACCGCCAATAGAAAAGAGCGTAGAGGTAGTTTCATGGAACGGATTTTAGGATACTGGACAATAACTCTCACCGTATAGATACAAATTCTATACCATACGCCCTTCGGTTAGTCCTCAAAAAAATCCGGAAAATTACGGGCCGAAATTCGGAAAATACGGCAACCCGCCTATCTAACCGTTCTCCCGGATGCGCCTGCTCGTAGCCCCGGAGCCCTATTGCCCCGTCGTCCGGAAAGCCGCACAGCCATTGGCTTCCGGATGGAGCGCACAATATGGGGAATTCACCCGCTTCGGACTTTTGACCGCAAACGGATCCACCGCCGTCACCGTCGTCACATCCCACGAATTGGGATAGAGGGCTTCTATCTCATCGGACAGGCTCATGATGCCGTTGCCCAGCACCCCCGCCTTGTTCCTTCCCCAGGAATACAGCTGCCCCGTCGCCGTCTCGGCATAACAGTAAAATATAGACGCAGTTGCGCCGAACAAATGTGTAAAATTGTGAACGCCCGGCGCCAGCCTGACCGGCGTCTGCTGCAACAGCTCCCCCGGCCCCCAGTCCCACGCATATGGATGCGGGTAATTCGCATAGTCTAGCTCATGCCCATTCCCTACGCAACCCATCGCATTGTCACCCCATCCCCACAACGTACTATCGGTCAGGATCACGTGCGTACTCACACTATTGACCGACAACACCATGATCCGGTGCGGCAGCTTCAGATCCGCTGTCAGGTCCCGGGGTAAAGGCACATAGAAATTGCTCGCCATGTAGCCGCCCTTTCCGATACCCATATAAGAAGAGTAGACGCCCCATCCATACAGCACCCCCTTTTCAGTTAAGGCATAATTGAACATCCCCGTACCTGCTATCTCCTTCGCAGGCCCCGGCAGCTGCACCTGATGCGGATGCCGGTAATCATCCGTTCCCGTTCCCAGATATTCCCTGCGTCCATAGCCGCCCCATGTCCAGACCGTCCCGTCACTGGCCAGCGCGATCGCACATTCTCCCACCACCAGCTTGACGATCTTCTTTCCTTTCGGCATGTCCACCCGCACCGGCCTCGGATTGTTCTGTCCCTCCTGCCCATTCCCCCGTATCCCCCCGCCGGTATTGCCCCATACCCACACCGTCCCATCCGCTTTCACGGCCCCGCTCCCATTCCCCTTGAAGTTGGCCCAGCAGACAACCTGCACCACACCGGTGAACGGCTTCCCAAGACTGTCCTCTTTGATCTGCTTGGGTAGATCATAATGTCCTCCGACCTCGCCGCTGCCCTCCTGTCCCATATCATTAAGGCCCCATGCCCACACATCTCCGTGACTATCGGCCGCAAGACTGTGATGAAGCCCTGATGCTACCGCGACGATCCGCGTGCCTTCCGGCACCGCCACGGGCATCGTCGTCTCCGGGACCCCGTCTTCCGCCCCCACCGCTCCGGCCGCCGCACTGAGCCCATACAGCTTCCCGGTTTTGGATTCGATAAAATAGCATTGATATTCCCCTGGCCCAACGATCCATTTGGGCTGCGGCGCCGCCTTCGGCGGCGCCCCTTTCTGCTGTCCCATCGCCACTCCACCCCAGGCCATCCAACAGAACACAAGCGTCTTCCATTGATTTCGCATTCGTAAATATAAACAAAAAAGAGCGACCCGCACGGGACCGCTCTTATCGCTGATTACTCCTGGGTAAACTTATTGTTTGACGATCATCTGATAACTGCGCGCTTTCCCGGCAACTACCTCCAGCGTATATACGCCCCTGGCCAGGCCCGATACATTGAAGGTCACCAGTTGCCCGCCACCGCTTACCTCTGTCTGCTCCGCTACTACCAACCGGCCTTTCAGGTCAAAAACCCTCAACAACACCTTTCCGCTTGTGTTCGCATCCGTGAAGCGCACCGTCAGCACACTTCCCACCGGATTGGGATATACCGTGAACGCCGCACTGCCCGTATCCACCTGAGCGGTTCGTTTATTGTTCACCACCTGCACCTGCACGGACGCCGTATCGCTCAACCCCGACGTATTGGTCACCTTCAACGAGAACACATACAACCCGGGATTCAACCCGCCTGCCATCGTCGTTGCCGATCCCGAAGCCCCGATCATCGACTCGCTCGGCCCGCTCACCTGCGCCCATTGGTAGGTAAGCGTTTCACCCGCCGGGTCCGTGGAGCGACTGCCATTCAATGCCACGGAGTCCGCCGGCATCGCGATCGTCGTGTCCGGACCTGCATTTGCCACCGGCGGCAGCACATTCGGCGCATTCACCGTGATCGTCACCGTAGCCACACCTATAGCTCCGGAATTATCCGTTACCGTCAACTGGAATACATACGTCCCCGCCTTCAGCCCGGTCAGCGTCGCCTGTGCCTGGCCGGAGCCCGCAAGCGTCACCCCGCTGTTCCCCGACAACTGTATCCAACTGTATCCGGTGATCGTTCCATCTGTATCATATGAACCACTGCCATTCAACGTCGTCGTCGAGACCGGTAAAGTTATCGTCTGATCAGGTCCCGCGACGGCTACCGGGGGCACATTCACCGGCGGCGGGGCCGCGGCCTCAACCGTGATCGTTACCGCCGCTGTCGTGCTTGATCCATTATTGTCCGTTGCCATCAGCTGGAACACATACGTCCCGGCCGTGGTCAATCCTGTCACACCCGTCGACAAACCGCCTGCATTAACGATCGTCGCCGTCACCGGCCCGCTCACCTCCGTCCACCCCGTACTGCTGATCGTGGCGCCACCATTGCCCGTCGCCGTTCCCGTCAACGTTACCGAGCTCACCGGCAGCTGGATCGTCTGCGCGCTGCCCGCACTCGCCGTCGGCGGTACATTCACCGGGGGCGGCGCCGCCTGCACGGTCACCGTGATCGTAGCCGTGCCGCTCAATCCATTGTTATCGGTCGCCTTCAACTGGAACACATAAGTCCCCGCCGTCGTCAGCCCCGTCACGCCCGTCGACAAGCCCGAAGCAGCCGCAATCGTCGCCGTCACCGGCCCGCTCACCTCCGTCCACCCCGTACTGCTGATCGTGGCGCCACCATTGCCCGTCGCCGTTCCCGTCAACGTTACCGAGCTCACCGGCAGCTGGATCGTCTGCGCGCTGCCCGCACTCACCGTCGGCGGTACATTGGCCGCATCGACCGTGACTGTTACCGTCGAAGTGGCGCTGAGCCCATTATTATCCGTTGCCTTCAACTGAAACACATAAGTTCCCGCCGTCGTCATCCCCGATACCGTGGTCGTCAGATTGGCGGCAGCCGAGAAATTGGCCGTCACCGGCCCGCTCACTTCCGTCCATGCAACACTGCTGATTGTCGCGCCCGCCGTACCCGTTGCAGCTCCCGTCAACGTAAGACTGCTCACCGGCAGCCGGATCGTCTGCGCAACCCCCGCATTGACCGCGGGCGGCCCGGGCGCCGGAGTCGAATAAGCCGGCATCGTCGTATCGCCTTGCCGCAACAACCACTGCCACACATTCATCAGCTGCGGCGTTCCCCAAACCTGGCTGATATTTGAATTCGACGGCGTCGTCCACATCGTACTGGGATCATATTCCGTATTCCAGCAACAATGCGCACCGCCCCCATACGTCACCTGGAAATACGACGCGGAATTGGGAACGGAATCACACATGTTCTGAGCGCCGGCCAGCATATCCCGCCAGTCATTGCTCCCCTCGACCCACAACTCCCTGCCACCGCAGGCCTTCGCATAATGACCCATCTTCCGGGGATAGGACAGACTTGGATAGGGCTGCGTGCTGTCCGCAGGCTCTACTCCCTCCAACACCACAAGCGCCCGCACCAGGCGACCATAAGTGTCATCCCCCGGCGTAGGCTCATAACAAACGAATTGATTGGCATACCAGCCCCCCATACTCAACCCCGTCAGATAAAAACTATTTCGCTTGATACGATACCTCGCGAGAATCGCATCGATCTTTGGCTTCACCGAATTCGCCGGATAACCCGAAGCCGGCGGCTGCAACGAGATGATAAAAGGATGATGCACTCCGTTGCCCAGCGGCACGCTTCCATCCCAGATCCCATTCCGGATCAGATAGTGCGGCCCGTTGACAACGATCTTGCTGCTGTCCGTCGTCTCCTCGCCGATACCCGGAAAGAATACGATGCCCGCAGCGGAGTCATTGCCCGCAAGCGCCTTGTCCATCGTTACCACGGCATTCCAGCCGCCAAACGTAGTGTCGTATGTAACCATTTGCTGAGCGACCGCCCCTAAAGAGAGAAATACACCACATAAGATCAATAGCACGGATTTTTTACAAGTAGCCTCGTAAAAGTTTTTCATAACTTACAGTTTTCATAGGGAGCAGAATCTCTCCCCGGATTTTGGATATCAGTGTACGGTAGGGTTAGGGTCCAGTAAGGAAAAATGCAATTTTTCCGATAGGACAAAGAATGCAATTTTTCGTCAAACCCACCCGATCAGTTTTACTCGTTTTTCTGCACAAAACACGATCAACGGGTTTATCGGATAATTACTATATTGCTTTTGCACAAATAAAAAAAAGATACTATTTTTCCGCCGCTGCAAATAAATAGTAACTCCTAGCAACTACGATATGAAGCTTAGAAACCCGAAAAGTCGCTTTGATTTGAACATTGGCCGGTCCGAAAGAGTATTGGAAGTAGGCGGGGGACACAATCCAAACCCCAGATCGAACGTTGTCGTCGATAAATTCACCGATACCAACTACCATCGCAGCGGAGACATCAAGGTGCTCGAGAAGCAGACCTTCCTCCAGGCCGATGGTGAGAACCTCCCCTTTAAAGACAAGGAATTTGATTACGTGATCTGCTGCCAGGTGCTCGAACACGTCGAGAACCCCGTCAAATTTCTTTCCGAACAATTCCGCGTGGCCAAACGCGGCTATATCGAAACCCCTTCGCTCCTCGGGGAATACCTCTTTCCAAGGGAATCACACAAATGGATCCTCCACGAACACAAGGATACGCTCTATCTCGTGGACAAAAAAAAGCTGGGCTTTACTTACGGCTACGACATGGGCGAACTGGTGCAGGATTACCTGCCGACCCACTCAATCGGCTTTAAGATCGTCGAACGGACTCACCCCAACCTCATTACCATCCGCATCGAATGGGACTCGGATTTCAAATACGTCATCGAGCCCGAAGACCCCGAGATCCGCAAATACTTCTCCGGTAAGTGGCAGCTCGGCTGGGGTGATGAATTCTTCCCGCCCCGAACGCTCTGGCAGGAATTCAAAGCCGCTTCCGCCGCCATGAGGGATATCTCAAAAAACGTTTTCCGGTCAAAACTACTTCGCAAATAACCGGGTCGCATACCCGTATCCGATGCGCCCATACTCCCGCATGTAGTGCCATACACCGCTCAGCTGGAAGCCGATCTGCTTTTTCATCACGAAGTACCACAGCACCGCACCCAGCGCGAACGTGATCACCGACCCGATCGCCGCGCCATAGAAGCCGATCGTCACCAGACATAAATAGTTGATCCCGAAATTTACCACCAGGTAACCCGCATTCATTGCAAAGGACAGCCCGGACCTGCCGATCGAATTCAACAGATTCGCCGCCTGATTTTGTACCGGCCGCAACACCCCGCTGATCATATACAACTGCAGAATAGGCGCCGCGACGACATATGCCGGACCGGAGATCAATCGGATCACCAGCCCCGGTACAAGACTGATGATAAGCGCCGTCGGGATCGTGAAGCAAAGCAACGCCGAAACCATCCTTTCAAACAGATACCGCACCTTCTCCGTCCCCTCCTTCTCCGATGCTTGCGCCGCCTTCGGGAAGAGCACCTCCGCCGCCGCATACGACGGTGTATCGATAAACTGATTGATCTTCGTTGCCGCATTATATTCCGCCACCGCGGTAGTGCTCTTGAGAAGCGCGGCCGTCATTACCTGATCCAGGCTCTGAAAGACATTCGATACCACCCCCGAACCGAAGATATAGCCCCCAAACCCAAGCAGCTCCTTCGTCCACCGGCCTTCATACTCCCAGCGGTGATGCAGATATTTCCTGGTATATAAATACAGCGCGACGGTTCCCGTGATCACGCTCACCGATAGAAATAGTGCGATATCCACCACCCTTAGCGGCCGCCCCGAGATCATCTGCCCGAATATCAGCAGAAAAAAGGTCACCTGCCGCACAAGATAACCCGCAAATCCGCCTTTGAAGTCCAAATGCCCCTGCTGGGTGGCTTCCAGATGGGAAAAGAGCACCATTGCCACCAACCCCGGGATATACCAGCGCAGCATCACCGCCAGCTCCGGTCCCGTATGCAACAGCCGCGCAAGCGCCGGACCGAACAGCAGCAGCAACCCAATAAAGACGATCGTGATCGAGGCATTCACCAGCAGCGACGAGCTCGCGATCTTTGTCTTCTCCCGGACATCCTCATTCGTGCTCATGAATTTGATGTGGGCCCCTTTCAGCAATGCGACCTTCGTATTCTCAAACACCGTGATCACGACAAGGAAGATAGCGTAAACCCCCATCTCGTCGACTGTCAACCCCCGCCTCGCCAGCAGCATATAACTGACCATGCCGAAAAGCGTAATGGAGAATCGCTGCAAGATGCTGTAGAAGCCGGACCGGAACCAGTAAGAAGAGAAAAGTTTACGTTTCAAAACAGTCAGTTAAGTTTTTTTGTTCCAAAATGCCCCAAATTCCAGAAGATGCCCCGCCAAAAAGCCTTGAAATGATCCGGCTCCCGCCGAACCAAAAAGACCAGGCTATTCTTCGGTATGGTAAACAACAGAAAGTACATCGTGAACGCCGTTAGCGCAACCGGCCCGACATTCCGCCGCATGAATAGTATCCGGTTGCGGCAGTGGTAATACGTCTTGATCAGGCTCTTCTTCCCCACCGACATCGACTCCTTATGATAGATCAGCGCATGCGGCTGATAATAGATCTTATACCCCTTCCGCTTGATCTGCTCGCTCCAGTCCAGCTCCTCGTAGTACAGGAAATAACACTCCGGCATCTCCCCTACCTCTTTCACCACCGCCGCCGGGATCATCATCGCACCCCCATGCGCAAAATGCGTACTCCCTTCGATATCATATTGCCCTTCGTCCTTTTCCTTGTTCCCTACCATCGTGCAGCTTCCCTTCCATACATTCAATGCATTGTAGCCCGCATATTCGATGACGTTCGGATGAAAGAAGAAGTGGAACTTGGGACAGGCCATCCCCGCATCCGGGTGCCGCATAAATACGTCCAGCAACCCCTCGATCAAACCCGCCGTGAGCTCCGTATCATTATTGACCAGAAAGAGATACTGCCCCCTTGCAGCTCGAATACCCAGATTATTGCCCCCCGAAAAACCTAAATTGACCGGACTAACGATCACCCTTACCGCCGGATCCGCCGCCCGCAATTTCTCGCCCGGATCCTCCCGCGATGCATTGTCGACAACGATGACCTCGAGCGAAGGATAGGCCAGCCGCCGGATCGACCTCAGCAACTCCACAGTCACTTCCGTACTGTTATAGTTCACCGTGATGATAGACACCAGAGGGCTGCTACTTTCCATTTTTATTAAATAAGGAATTGCTGATCTCCGTCTTGGTATGAACAGTATGGATGAATACCTTGTGCGACTTCTTCAGCTTGAACAAAGCGCCCGCCATCACAAAGATCGCCTTCGGCAGCTTTAGCAGCGCTGTCAGCAGATCCCGGTTGAGCAGCACCCGGGGTATGGCGATCGCCAGACTGAACAGATATGCCAGCAGTACGGTCGTCGAAGCGATACCCCAGCCCGGGCTGACAAACCAGCCCGCAACAACCAGCGCCGGCAACAACACAAAAAGGAACGCCCTGGGCAACACCAGGTTATTCATCACCCCAAAATTGAAGTAGCTGATTTTACCTTTCATCAATTGTCCGACCGCCGGAAAGAAAGACTCCCGCAAATTCACAAACTGCCCCGAGACCCACCGCCGCCGTTGCTGCTGTAACGCATGCGATGAATCCACCTTCTCATCGAAGATCAGCGCATCTTCCCGGTACCGGATAAAAAGCCCCTGCTCCACTATCCGCAGTTGCAACACCTTATCTTCTACCACCGAATCGATCCCCTGCAATAAGCCCCGGATGATCGAGTGATCAAAAGCCATCCCCGACCCGATCAACGGCGCCGACACCCCCCATGCATTCGGCCCCTTCCTGAAAATATGATTGTTGATCCCCTCGCTGCATGCATCCAGTATCGCATAGGACGTATCCATATTCTTGGCCACCCGCCGGCCCTGTACGACCCGCTCCCCGCCAAGGAAACTGGCTTCGATCTTCTTCAGGAAATCCCGCGCCAGCACATTGTCCGCATCGCTGATCACTACGATATCATATTCCTTTTGAATGCGGCTCAGCGCACTGTTCAACGATTTGATCTTCGTGCTCTTCTCGAACGACATGACCAGCACCTCCACCGGCGTCTCCCTCAACGCCGCCAGCGTCTCCTCCTTGAACGAATCCGCCAGGATATAAACATCGAACAACTCCCGCGGATAATCCAACTGCAGATGGCTCGTCGCCGTCGACAAAATGATCCCATCTTCTTTATACGCAGGAACAAGGATCGCAATCCTCAACTGCCCGGGCCGCCCCGGCGCCGGCGTAGCCCGCGCCAGCCGCCTCGAAAAAAGCCGCCCCGCAACCGAAAGACTGAATAAATAGAATACCGTTATGGCGAAGTAAAAAAACAGGAAATAAAAGAGGTACTCAAGGATCGAGGCCATAACTTTAATAAGGGTTATTAGGGGAATTGAAATTTTCTTTACAATTTACCCCGGATTTGCAGCTAAAATTAATCAAATTTTCCCATATGCACCTATGGCTTTTCACCTTCATTTTCAGTTGTTTATTGGTATTCTATAACTATATCGGCTACATTCTTCCCGTATACCTTTGGAACCGCCTCCGCAAACCCCGTACCCCCCGTAAACCCCATACCCCGCACCACCCCACCCCCCCCGCCTCCACCCTCCCCAAACGCCCCGAAGACTGGCCCACCGTTTCCTTCATCGTCGCCGCCTACAACGAAAAAGATTGCATCCGCGAAAAGATCCTCAATTCCCTCGAACAGGACTACCCCGCCGATCGACTTGAATTCATCTTCATTACCGACGGCTCTACCGACGAAACCCCGCAGATCGCCGCAAGCTTTCCCCGGATCCACGCCCTGCATGAACCGGAACGCAAAGGGAAATCCGCCGCCATCAACCGCGCCGTCACCACCGCCCGTAACGAGATCCTCATCTTCAGCGACGCCAACACCATCCTCAACCGCGAAGCTACCCGCAACATCGCCCGCCATTACCTAGATCCAAAGGTCGGCGGCGTCGCCGGTGAAAAGAAGGTCCTTTCAGCCACCGCAAACGCCCGCGAGGTCGGCGAAGGCGAAGGACTCTACTGGAAATATGAATCTTTTCTGAAACGACAGGACTCCGCCTTCTATTCCGTCGTCGGCGCGGCCGGTGAGCTCTTTTCCCTGCGTACGGACCTATATGAGCCCCTCCCCCATAACATCATCCTCGACGACTTCGTCCTCTCCCTTCGGGTGACTGAAAAAGGCTTGCGCGTCCTCTATGAACCCGAGGCTTACGCCATGGAGCTCCCTTCCTTTTCCATCGCCGACGAGCAGAAGCGTAAGGTCCGCATCGCCGCGGGCGGCTTCCAGGCTATCGGCCTCCTCACCCCCCTGCTGGCCTTCTGGCGCTACCCCCGCCTCACCTATCTCTACGTCTCCCACCGCGTGCTGAGATGGGCCCTGAGCCCCCTCTGCCTTATCCTCGCCTTGCTGTCCAACGCCATCCTCTTCGCCACTACCCCCAATCTCATCTACGGGCTCCTCCTTGCCGCTCAAATACTGTTCTATGGCACGGCCGCCCTCGCGGCCCTTTTCCCCGGGCTCAAAAAAAAGAGCCGGCTTATAAAGCTCGGCTCCTATTTCGTATTTATGAATACCTCCGTAATTCTGGGCTTCTTTCGGTTCCTCCGTGGAAGACAGGCCGCTACGTGGGAAAAAGCCCGCCGCGTCCAATCCCCCGCCTAAGTTACATCTTCACCACCTGTGCAACATGCGTGTTGTTGGTCATGATGACCTTCACGACATAGCTGCCCGGCGCTAAATTGCTCATCGGTACGCTGATCGTTGTCGTGCCCGTTCCGACCGCCTGCTGCTGCAAGCTGAGCCGTTGACCTCCAACCGACCACAACTCGATATACGCTACCCCGGCGCTTGCCGCATTGATCTGCAACTGCGCATCCGTTTTACCCACAGCCGGGTTGTTCAGCACTGCCACCGAGAAATCACCCGCACCGATAACCGCGGAGACTACCTTGCTGTAGATGGCCTGTCCATTCTGGTCCGTTTCCAGTATCCGGTAATAGTGCGTCCCGGACCCTGCATTGACGTCCGCAAAGCTATAGTCCGTCTGGTCCGCATGATTCGGCAATACCGCGATCTTCGTGAAAGTCACCCCATCCGACGACCTGTCTACCTCATAGCTGCTCGCCTGTTCGTTGTCATTCACTACCCAGTTGAGATCCACATTCTCCCCATTCGGCTGTGCCGTAAAGGAAATGAAGTTCACCGGCAGCGGCGTAGACCCGCTGGCATTCGTGATGAACGCAAACACACTCCCGTTCGACAAGGTCACTGCAGTGAAATTCGCTACATTGCCGGTAAAACCCGAAGGAGTATAAAGAGTCGTCGTAGCATCCGGGAATGTATTGTCACCCGCGCTGTTGACCATCAGCCGGAAATCCGAAGTCGTGCCCCGCGTCCCGGTGTACGAGATCCCGGTTAAATCGAAACCGAGGTTGACCCGGCCTACCGGCCCGGTGTTCTGAACCCACCAGTTCCGCGCCAGCCGCGATGACCCCGCGGCAGAAGTTGGCATGTCAAACGTATTTTCCGTCAACGGATGGCCGTCATTCCCCACCATTAGAAAACTCTGATCCGCCGTCAGAGGATCATAAGCGCTTAGCGTAATATTCCCTGCATTATTTTGCCCCGTCCCACTGCCCCCGCCCGTGCTGGCGCTATTCGAGGTCTGCACGTTCAAGGCCGAGCCATTGTCCACCGCCAATCCAAATACTGAGTTATTATAAGTAGAATTCGCCACCGCATCCCAAACCGTCGTTCCCGCCGATGACAACAAGCTGGTCCCCAGCTGCACCCCGTATTTCATCGCCAGATAAGAAAAGATCCGGTTCCGCGACGCCCCGGCGTCCACCTGGGCATTGTAGACGATAAGTTCCGCCAGATTGCCAATAAAAGGCTCCTCCGTCGGGACATTCCGCGCCCCCAGCCGGTTGACCAGGTTCGAGAGATTCCGGTCTGTCAGGGCCATTCCCGCCGGATCGGTGCTCGTAACCGCCGGCGAACCTGAAATATTCGTCTGGTCGACCTGCTCACAGTCATTCGTGTTCTGAGCCTTGATGTCGACCTCGCTGACATACAACTGATTCGCACTGTATAGCAGCCCCAATGCCTGCGCATAAGGGCTTATCTCCGGCTGATCCCCGTATTCCCCGTTGTATAACCATATTGCCGCACCGTCACCGGCTGATCCCGTAGACCGCTGCGACCAAATCCGCTGCGGCGTCGCCCCCGAATAATTAGAGCTCCAGACTGCAAACATTGCGTAACCAGGCTGACCCGCCGGAATAGGCGCACTCGCCCCGGTCGGTCCATCCATTTGCTCCGCCCCATTGAAGAACACACTGGGCAAAAAGTTGAAAGTACTATTCTGGACGATCGGCCGGTTTGTCGGCACCGAAGTGAATACATTCGAATTGTTGAAATACGTCCAGCTGTTGAGGCTATCCGTCGAAGACAAAGTACTCGATGCATCAGCCCGCAACCATAAGGTTAAATTGGAACTGACCCCGCCCGGCGACTGCGCCATGACGACAATGGAAAAGCATAGCCCGGTGGTTAACAGGTAAATTTTTTTCATACGCGTTGATTAAATATAGAAGGGTTTGATAAATGGCCTTCACAGATGGAATTAAATTAAAAAAAAGCCCTTCATGGATAGACTTCAAAAGCGAGAGATCTTTGCGGGGGATGTTGGATAGAAGCGTACCCCATAAAGGTAATCTTTTTGCCAAATAGCCAAAAAATAATAACTACACCGCTAATTGGACAAATACTTGCATTTTGGACAAATACTTGCATTAATTGACAGAGCATATTATATTTACACCCGTGCAAATCCACCTGGGGAAATCCCGTTCCCTAACATAGGGCAATAATATCTGATATATTACCTATTCAAAGCCATTGGAACTCGTATTCGCAAACTAAAAAGTACAAATGGATTTCATTTATCTGTTCAGGGTATTGTTGAAAAAGAAGTGGATTATTCTTGGCGCCGCCCTGATCGCAGCTATTATCGCCTTTTTCTTTACCAGGAACCAGCCCAGGAAATACAAATCATTCGCCCAGATCTCCACCGGTTTCACCCAAAGTGAAGAGATCCGCCTCAACCCCAATGATGACAACGGCAGCGCCGTCTATGGCGAAGCAGACACCAAATTCAACAACGTCACGGTCACCATCAACTCCCCTACCGTCCTTAGCCTGCTGTCCTATACCCTCATCCTCCATGACCTGCAGAGCCCCTACCCCTTCCGCGGCGTCAGCGAAAAAGACCGCCAATCCCAAACCTATCAGTCCATCAATAAGGCGGATGCCATCCGGGTCTTTACCAGTAACCTCGAAAACATGAGCCCCCTCTACCCCTACCGGTCCCGTGACCGGCAGTTGCTGGCGCTGCTCGACATGTATCACTACGACTACAAAGACCTTATCTCCAACCTTTCTGTCTACCGCCTCCTTCGGACCGACTATATCCAGATCGAATTCCTCTCCGAAAATCCCGAACTGTCCGCCTTCGTGGTAAATACCCTCTATCAGCAATTCCTGCGGTATTACCGCACCGTGCGCAGCAACCGCTCCATCGAGTCGATCGATACCCTCCAAAGTCTTCTCGACAGAAAGAAACAGGAGCTCGACGCCAAGAATGAACAGCTGCGCAACGAAGGCATCGTCAACGTCGGCCAGGAGAACGGCGCCAAGTTTGAAATGATCCTCAATCAGAATCAGACGCTCACAGACATCGAGACCAAACAAACCGCCGATAACTACGCCCTCCAACAGGTCAACCAACAACTTGCGGCCTTAGGAGTCTCTACCACCCCGGGCAAACCCAACACCAACACGGTCACCAATGACGAACTGCTCCAGGCGAGGAATGCCATGAATAGGGCCGATTCCGCATACATCAATAGCGGCGGAAACGACGAGAACCTGAGAAAGACCTACGAACGCCTGAAAGCCGAATACCTCCAAAAGGTCGCCGGTTTGCAGACCGGCGGGACGATCGACCCATCTACCGGCACCGACGAAAAGACCAAGCTTCTGGAAAAGAAGAACCAGTTGGAAGTCAACCTCCACGCGGAAGCCGCCAATATCGAGCAGATCCAGCAACGCATCGGCGCCCTCCAGGTCAACCTGACCAAGGACGCCTCAAAAGCGGCGGCCCTCCAATCCCTGATAAGAGAAGCCGACCTCGCCAACAAGGAATACCTCGACGCCAAAACCCGTTTCAACGACGCCAACGATATCATGGCTTCCTCCGTGAACAACTTCCGCCTGGTACTTATGGGCCAACCCGCTCTGGAGCCTGAATCCTCAAAAAGAGCCCTCATCATCGGTTTGGCAGGCACCTTCATGCTTGTCATCTCCATTCTCATTATTACCCTGATGACCTACTTCGACTCCTCGCTCAAAACCCCGGTCATCTTCTCGAAAACCGTTAACCTCAGGCTCCTTAGCATGGTTAACTTCACCAACCTCCGCAACAAGACACTCTCCGAGCTCATCATCGAGCCCGCCGGTCACCCCCGCCCCAACCGCCGGACATCCCGGACCGCCATCGATACCAGGGCCACCGTCGAAAATAACCGGCAGAATGTTTTCCGTGAATCCATCCGTAAGCTTCGCTACGAGATCGAGAATAGCGGCAAACGCATCTTCCTCTTCGCCAGCACGAAGAAAGGCGAGGGCAAAACGACCCTTATCCAAATGCTTGCCTTTAGCCTTAGCCTGAACAAAAAGAAAGTGTTGATCATCGACACCAACTTTAGCAATAACGACCTCACCGTCCAGCTAAACGCAGACCCCATCCTTGAACAGATCCACCCCGATCGGTCAAATCCCCGAAACCTGATCGATCAGGTCCGGGCAGCCGCCAGAAATGTCATCGGTGAATCCGTCTATGTTATCGGCTCCCAGGGTGGCGACTATACCCCGTCGGAAATCCTCCCGCGGGACAACCTCCTTCACCAGTTACAGGCCCTCAAACCGGATTTTGACTATATCTTCCTCGAAGGCCCGCCATTGAACGACTTTTCCGACAGCAGGGAATTGGCCCAATATGTGGAAGGCGTTATTGCCGTCTTCTCTTCCCATCATATCATCAAGCAGATCGACAAGCAGTCGATAAGCTTCTTTTCGGAGCTGAACGGCAAATTCTGCGGCGCCATCCTGAACATGGTAGACCTGGAAGACGTCAACGTCATTTAAAAAATATGTTTAACCTTATGAACTTTACATCGTCGACCCCCTCTCGCATCTTTAACTTGCTAATCGTCCCCGCCCTCGCCGCCCTGCTGCTCAGCCTTCCCGCTCAGGCGCAGCATGTCCCCGGCGGCCGCAATAGAGCCGATACGGTCCCCCTCTTTCGAAACAGCCGCCCTTCGGTTCCCACTACCTCGCTGAACCCCGACTCCCTCATCCAGGAACGCCTTGTCCAACTGGCCCTCAACGGCCCCTCCTACTCGGTATCCGGCCACCAGATCAAATTCGCCGAATACAACCTTATTCGGGCCAAACGTACCTGGCTTAACCTGCTGAGCGTGTCCGCAGACTATAACGACCAAAGCTTCAAGACCCAACAGGTCGGCCAATACGGCTACGTCTATCCGAAATACTTCTTCGGGATCACCATCCCCATCGGCCTCTTCTTCACCATGGGACCGGATATCAAAAAGGAACGGGAGAACGTCGCGATCGCCCACGACAACCAGGAACTGCTCGCCCGCACCATTCGCGCCGAGGTCCTGGGAAAATACGCCCAATACAAGGCCTATGGCAACCTCCTCACGATCCAGAATAACGTCGTCGACGACGAGGAAGCCCTGCGCAAACAAGTCGAAAAGAAGTTCCAGGATGGCTCCCTCAACATCGAACAATACAACGCCGCCAACAAGATCTACGGCGAAGACCTGACAAAGAAACTCAATCTCCAACTGGAACAGGACCTTCTCAAGATCGATATCGAAAGAATGATCGGCGTCAATCTCGAATCCGTATTAAAAATAAGGTAATGGACGCCGCTCCGTCCATAACGCCCCGGCCCGCCAACCCCCTTCGTGATTGGTTTGCCCGCGCTTTCAACACGAACGTGTTGCAGAAATCCCGCCTGGCCTGGGTTGACTATCTCCGCGGGATCGCCATCGTCCTCGTCGTCTACCGCCACGTCCTCCTCGGTCTCCAGAACAGCGGCATGGCTATTCCCCATGCCTACCTCGACGCGAATATCATGTTCTTTAGCTTTCGCATGCCCCTCTTCTTCATCCTCTCCGGCATCTTCATCAGCGGAAGCCTCGCCAAAAAAAGCCTTGGCCGCATCATCTATTCGAAATTCGAGCTTCTCCTATACCCCTATCTCATCTGGTCCGTCATCCAGATCACCATCCAGCTCTTCGCCAGCCGCTATACCAACGCCCACCGGACCGTAGCCGACTACCTCGATATCTTCTATCAACCAAAGAATATCGACCAGTTCTGGTACCTGCCCGCCCTCTTCAATTCGACCATAGTCTATCTTCTGACAAAGACAAAATTGAAGCTCCATGGCTGGATGCAGATCATCCTCGGCCTCATTCTCTACTTTCTCTCCCAATATTGCCGCAAGATCACCATGATGTCCGACTGGATGGAATTCTATATCTTCTTTGCCATCGGCGACACCTTCTCGACCTACTTCTTCCAGGATGGTTTCCAGTCTTTCCTGAAGGGCCGCCTTACCCTCCTCTGCCTTTTTCCTATCTTCCTCGCCACCCAATTTTACTACCTGCATCTCTATAACACCAGCCCCGGCAACGATGTCAACCTGGCCCTCTTTCTTCCCATCGCCCTCTTTGGCTGCCTTACCATGTGCACCCTCGCCTATCGCCTGCAAGCTTGGAATATCCTCCGCTTCCTCCGGGTATTGGGCTATCACTCGCTCTATATCTACGTCATGCACGTCATCGTGGCCGCCTGCGTCCGCGTCATCCTGACAAAGGTCTTCCACCTCCAACAGCCGGTCGCGCTTCTTTTTATCGGGATCGTTCTCGCCTCGACGATCCCAGTCATGATCTATAACCTGTTTATCTTCGAGAAACCCCTGTTCTTCCTGTTCTCGCTTCGCCGCTATCCTGCGGCTAAGCAAAAACCCGTCACCAAAATCGCCCCCGCTGCATGAACAGACGTACAGCCATCGGTCGGATCATCCTCGCAGGCGCCGGCGGCGCCCTTGCCTTCGGCGGCTATAAATGGTACGAAGTAAGCAAGTCGCCCGACCTGCCCTGGCTCGAACAGCAAAAAGACTTGCTCGCAGCCCTCGCCGATACCATCATCCCTCCGACCGATTCCCCCGGCGCCCGCGCCGCCGGTGTCCGGGACTTCATGCTCACTCTCCTGAAAGATTGCACCGACCGCAAATCACTGAATAACTTCATCGACGGTCTTAAAGACCTCCAGTCCCATTGCCGGTCCGGATACCAGGCTTCCTTCACCCAATGCTCCGAGGCCGATCGGATCAGCACTCTCGAATACTTCGAACAGAAGGACCGTCCCCATTCCGGTATCCTCGGCAAAGCCGAAAATCGCTACCTCGGCAAACCGTTCTTTACGACCTTGAAAGAATATACCGTTATCGCATATTGTACCTCCGAGCTGGGCGCAACTCACGGCCTGGCCTACGTGCCCGTTCCCGTCGACTACCACGGCTGTCTCCCCTGGCAACCGGGTCAGCCGGGCTGGGCCACTAAATAACTATCAGCCATGGGCGATCAACAATTCGACGTAATAGTAGTAGGATCAGGTATCAGCGGCGGCTGGGCCGCAAAAGAGCTTTGCGAGAAAGGGCTGAAGACCCTCGTCCTCGAACGCGGCCGTAACGTCGTGCATATCAAAGACTACCCGACCGCCTTCATGGCGCCCTGGCAATTCCCTCATCATCTTCAAAAATCGCTTCAGGAAAAAGCCGAGAACCCCGTTCAAAGCGTGGTCTCCGACGAGGGCAGCAAACATTTCTTCGTCAACGATCAGGAACATCCCTATATCCAGGAAACCCCTTTCAACTGGATCCGCGGCTACCAGGTCGGCGGCCGCTCCCTCACCTGGGGCAGACAGTGCTACCGCCTCAGCGACCTCGACTTCGAAGCAAACGCCAGAGATGGCATTGCCGTCGACTGGCCTATCCGCTATAAGGATATCGCCCCCTGGTACGACTATGTCGAGGACTTCGTCGGTATCAGCGGCCGGCCCGAAGGACTCCCCCATCTTCCCGATAGCCGGTTCCTCCCGGCGATGGAAATGAACTGCATCGAAGACCATTTCAGCAAACAGATCCGCAACCACTACACCGACCGCATCGTTACCATCGCCCGCGTCGCCAATCTCAGCCAGGGCTGGAAAGGCCGCGGCCCCTGCCAATATCGTAACCTCTGCACCCGCGGCTGCCCCTTCAGCGGCTACTTTAGCAGCAACGCCGCCACCCTTCCCGCCGCCGCAGCCACCGGCAACCTTACCCTGCTCCCGGATTCCATCGTCACCGAAGTCATCTACGACGAACGGAATAACCGCGCCAAAGGCGTTCGGGTCCTCGACGCCCATACCCATCAGACAACGGAATACTATAGCCGCATTCTCTTTCTCAACGCTTCCACGGTCGCCACCGCCGCCCTTCTGCTCAACTCCGCCTCCCGCCGCTTCCCGAACGGGCTCGGCAACAGCAGCGGCCAGATCGGTCATAACCTCATGGACCATTTCACCGGCACCGGCGCCCAGGGCGACTCGGACCAGTTCAAAGACCGCTATTACTCCGGCCGAAAACCCGCCGGCATCTATGTCCCCCGCTTCCGCAACCTTAACGCCGCTAACGCCCGCAAAGACTACCTCCGCGGCTTCGGCCTCCAGGGCATCGGCGGCCGCCTTGACTGGCAAGACCTCTCCACCACCCTCCCCGGCTTCGGCAACGACTTTAAACGCTCCCTGCTCCAACCCGGGCCCTGGTATATCTGGATGGGCGGCTGGGCCGAAACCCTCCCCTATTTCGACAACAAGATATCCCTCGACCCCGATAAGAAAGATAGCTGGGGCCAGCCCCTCATCCGCATTCACTCCGAATACCACGCCAACGAAGAAGCGATGCGCAAAGATATCCAGGCCTCCGCGGAAGAAATGCTCCACACCGCCGGATTCGCCAACATCCACTCCTATAGCCATACCGACCCCGCCGGTACCGCCGTCCACGAAATGGGGACCGCCCGCATGGGCAAAGACCCCCGCACCTCCGTCCTCAACGGCTTCAACCAAATGCACGACGTGAAAAATATCTTTATTACCGATGGTAGCTGCATGACCTCCGCCGGAACCCAGAACCCTTCCCTGACCTATATGGCCCTCACCGCCCGCGCCTGCGATTACGCCGTAACTGAAATGAAAAAGCAGAATTTATAAGGCCGCCTTCTCCGCCCGCTTCCGCGTCGTCAACGCCTGCAACTTTGGCTTCAGCCTTAGGAAGAAGGATTCGAAATAGTCGAACGACAGCCAGGAGACTAATATCGTCAAACCGATCGAAAGGATATACAACAACACATTTTGCACCACCACGTTCGCCGTCAGCGCCCGCACGATCGCAAAAGCGATCCCGATACACATCATGTGATACATATAGATCCCATAAGAGATCTTCCCCAGGAAATTTAGCACCGGTGTCTCCAGCCGGTAAATATTCTTCGGATTCAGCGCCCCGTTGACCACGACGATCGAAAATAACACACAATAAATTCTGAAATCGACCGCCTCCTCATTCCGCCATCGGTAGAAGCTCAACAGCGCCAGCGCCACGATCGACACCAGTACCAGCCATTGCAATGGCTGCGAGAACAGCACTTCCTTCAACTTGCTTTCCCGCTTATAGATCAGCGTGCTGGCCAGACACCCCACCGCAATACAACCCAGATACTTCAATTGCTCCATTACCGCCCCCAATACCCCCGCTGAAATATGCCGCTCGAGATGCGTGATCCTGATCACTCCCCCAACGATCTCCGAAGCGAAAGCCAGCAGACAAAAGACCGCCACCAGCCTTCTCCGCGTCCGGAAGATCCGCACCACCGCCGGCTGGATCAGATAGAACTGCTCCTCGACGATAATACTCCACCGCTGATCGGAATAAGGGATATAGAAGTGCGTAAAGTTCGGAATGATCAATAACACATTCAAGAGCCCGAGCATCGTCATATTCTGATACATCCCGTCTGAAAGCCCCGGGATCTTCAACGCCGGTATCCGGTTCAGCACAAGCAATCCCAGTAGCACCACCCAGTAATACAACGGCCAGATCCGCAGGATCCGCCGGATGTAGAAGTCTTTCAACCGGATCGTATGCGTCGCATCCAGCTCGTTGAAGAGCAACGATGTGATCAGAAAGCCGCTCAATGAGAAGAATAACGCCACCCCGATCTTGCCAAACACCGGGAACCATTGCACCGTCGAGACACCCCATACCAACTTGATGAAATCGACATGCCCGATCATGACAATGGAAGCTCCAATGGCCCTCAGACCATTCAAATTTGGAAAATATACGGCCCCGCCTTTCGCTGCCATTCCTGCTACTTTTTTTTAAAAATACCGGACAGTAACGCCCGGAGGTAACTGCTTTTGATACACTTCGAGACTTTCGCGTAAATAGGGCACCCCCCCGGGCTCGATCGCATAGAATGAAACCACGCTATCCCCGCAAATGACATTGTCCGGTATAGTCCACGTCGCAACTTTATTCCATCTGACCAGCAGCGAGTCACTGAACCAACCGTCAAACACGACCGCTACCGGCGCCTTTTCCCGGCGGCACAAACTGTCCAGGAAGTTCGGAGTCCAATAGCTGTTCTTTCTGCTCCGGGCAACTTCAATATTGGCAAGACCCCATAGATCCAGGTTCTTCTCCTTCTTCAAATACGAAATTGCCCCTATATCGTTTGCCGCCACTACGCTGTCATCATAGTACTGATGAAGGAATTTACCCATCTGATATTGCTGTCCGTAGACATTCATGCAAGCTGTCGGCGCCTTCCGGAAAGCAGCGGCTACCCGGACGACCATCGGCAAAAACAATACGAACAAAAGGAAGCCCATAACGATCGGCCGCTGTCGAAGCCTCGGCGTCAGCTCGGATTTGTACTTATATATTAGAATCGATAGGATCACCACCGTGGAAAGGACCAGGTATGCCTCATACCGGTAAAACCACCCGGTTGATGCAAGCGTTACCTGCAAGAAGGTCGTCGCAGTCAATATCAGTAAAACCTGCGTATACCGGCTATTCCTCGGCAACCTGGCGGAAAAAAGCAAAAAAGCCAACGGCAATAATATCAGCAGATGTTGCGCTGCCACAGTGCTGATCCCTGCCAACGAAATAGTGAGCTTTTGAAGGACCACATTGAAGACAAAAGACATAACACCCGATAGCGACATTTGGGCGCCTTCCGACTTTAACAAAACTGAATTCGGAAGAAAATAACTTCCTTTATAAATACTGTAGACCCCAAAAATAAAAATCGGCAAAGCACAGATAAATCCAAGAAAAAAAGCGCTTTTTACCCGTCGCCTGAATAACAGCAGCACACACACCACCCCTACAAGGAATGCACCCTCATATCGGATGGCACATGCAAGAATACCCCATACCACCAATGCGGCGGGAATTTTCAACCTGTCTTTCACCTGCAAGTCGATCCCTTCCAGCCATTCCGCCGCGCTGAATAGGAACAGGAACGAAAAAATGCACTGCAACGTATGCTCCATTCCGGCGAACACCAGGATCGGCAACGGAGTAAAGATCACCACCGCCACTAGTGTCGCAAACTGCCACCTTGTCCCAATACCTTCCCGGACCAGCCGTTTCCATACCACCGCCAATAGCACGCAGCCAGCCACGATGTTTATAATGAGCGGGATGACGATATGAAGGCCAAACAACTTGAATGAGGCAGCCAGCAACAAAGTGTACATCACCGAGGAGGAGGCTGACTCGAATTCGCTCCCCGCGATTCCCCAATTCCCATGAAAAGCAAGCGTCTTGGCCACCGCCATATGAATGAACGTGTCGTCCAGCGGATACATGAAGATCCCTCCCGTGAAGTGAATGGCTTTATACTCCAGCAACCCAAGCAGGATCAGAAATAATCCGAGCGCAGCAACCAGCGGCAAGATCTTTGTATTAGGTGATTTCATATTCAAATTCTCTTAACCGCAGGATTAGGGCAATCATGGGATAATATATGACGATATCGGTGATCTGTCCGACCGCGTCCTGGGCATACTCGGCGACATAGAAGGAAAACATGCAGCAAGTCGCTGCCACATAAATATTTTTGGCCTTTTCGTTCTTACAATGGAAATAGCCGTGGATTCCCGCCCGCACAACGGAAAAATATAGTGCGACGATCAGGAACAACCCGATCCACCCGATCTCCAGCGCCTTCTTCAAATATCCGCTGTCGGTTGGGAATCCCGCAAGGAAATGCCCGGGATTCACCTGTGCCCCGTATGCGCCCGTTGTCCCAAGCCCGCCTCCGATCGGATGATAATAAATATAAGGCTGAATCGACTTGCGGTTGACATTCCGAATATTGAACGACTCGTCCTGACTGCCTGTAAACGTCGTCCGGAATCGGTTGATGGTTGGATTTCCGCCGAAAGGTCCATACATCAGCAACAAGAAGGCCGCCACCGCAAACACCGAAAAAATGACCGTACTCTTTTTGTTGATCGTCATTAACATAAAAAGCACCATGCCGCCCAATACCATGGCGTTCGCCGTGCGCGTGCCCGAATACGCCATCCCCATCAACAGGACAACGACGCCTGGAAGCAACACCAGCTTGCGTTTTGTGCTCCAGGGCCCTGTCAGCAGCACCAGGTAGAATACCGAAACACACGCCATCACGATGGCAAATCCCGCCGGATCACCCATCGTCGAGAATTTCCGGTAATCGCCGGCAATAAAGATCAGCGCAAAACGAACCGGATCGGCTGACACCCACCGCAATTCGAAATCGAACAACCCATGCCATTGTTGAAAACAGCCATACAGCGCGACCACCAACATGACGCAGAAAACAAAAATAATGAACCTCCTGATGCTTCGCCAGTTGTCAAAAACCGCATAGGCGGCAAATAGCAGCAGGATTGTCATCAGTAAGGCCCTGAACGTTGCGTACCAGCCATCAAAGGAATGCGCCAGAGGATTGAATAATTCCAGCATGATATAGAAGAAGATCGCCAGAATTGCCCTCGCAACCGAGGTTTGCGTAAAGGCATTGAACGTCAGTCTCCCGCTCTTCCCCTTCACAAAGATCCCAAGAAAAGTGGCAACGACGAGGATGTTGGATATAACCCCTACCGGGAACTGATCGTCGAAAAGCCGCATGGGGAGACATACAAAAGAAGAATAGATCACATTGATGTATAGTCCGGCTTCCGCATTCAACAAACACACGATCACTACCGCAAGCCCTACCAGGCCCGCGAACATCCCGATACCCAACGTCAGATCCTTGGGCAGCATGACCCCGAATGCGATTGCCAGGCCGAAAATGAGCACCAGCCACCTCCTCCGGTCTTTTGGGCTGATTAGCAGGTCATCTTTTCTCTTCCTGGCTAGCGTAAGCATATGAAAGTTTGATCAAAAGAAGAGGATTTTAACGACCATGCCCAGCAGGGTTAACCCGGCTACCACTGTTACCACCTTCTCATGGAACGAATTTTCCTCTTGGGACATGTTCATTTATTTCGCCGAAAGATACAACGATAAGCCGTATTTACCTATTGTCTGTCAATGGAAAAAACAAAACAGGGGCACCATTCGGTAACCCCTGTTTACTATGAAGAATTCCTGTCCGATCAGTCCTTGACGATCTTAAATGCTTTCACCGTTTTCATATCTCCGTACGCAACCCTTACAAAATAAACACCATTCGGAGCCATAGCCGGCGGCGTATTGATCTGGAAGAAGTTGTTGCCGGCTATCAGGTTGTCGAACTCCTGATGATAGACAACCTGTCCACGCAAATCGAATATGGACACGTCCGCCTTGTCAGGGCCCGTAGCCGGTATTAACAGGGTGAAGTAATTGTGGACCGGGTTCGGATATACGCTCAATTGCTTCAGCGCAAGCGTACTATCCTGACCGCCGCTTAATGTCGGCGCAGTCGCCTGTACAGCCGTATTGGGCGTGATCACCGCAACCGCCGGCACGGACGGCGTGTTGCCGGGTAAGTATGGGTTGTGACCCTGGAGGACCAGTGAGTTCAGGATACCATACTGTGAGGAGGAAGTCCCGCAAACAACCGACAGGTTGATAGTGCCGGTCTGATCAGGCTGAACCCCATATATCGTCAGCTCACCGGTTTCATTGTTCTGCGCATTCAATAGACAAGTCTTGCCGTTTGCCGTGTACAAGCCATTCTGATCTTCAAAGAAACCGCTGCTTCCGAATACCGTGAGGTCATACACAAGGTTCATATCCAGACCCGTTATCTGCACAGTACCGTTCTGTCCCGGGAAGACCACATAGGCATCCTGCATAACCGCGTCCGGAACTATACCCGAGTTGTTACCGGTATTCATCCCGAAGGTACCTTCACCTGCCCATAACCCGTTTTCGACCAGACCGGTATTGGTGGGGGCCCCTTTCTCATCCACGAAGAAATTATTCGGCCACACAAATCCCTGGTTCGGTACATACAATAGGTTATTCCACGGCGCGCCCGCATTCAGCACTGAGAAGTTCATATACACCGCATAAGCGTAAGTCGTAGCTTCAACCGCGTTGCTGAAGTTCGAGGCCGTGCTGCCATCCTCTGCGCTCACCATATAGAAGTAATTCGCATTCGGAGTTAGCGACGAATCCTTATAAGTAGTGGCATTCGGAGGCAAGGTAGCCACCAGGTTATAGCTGCTGCCGGTGCTGTCGGTGCCGCGCCATACCTGAATATTGGTCTGATTGTAGGACCGGGTCTGCCATTGCAGGCTGACCGTGTTCCGCGTAATAGCCGTTACCATCAGGCCGACCGGCGAAAGGACCTTGCTGGCCGAATCGATATAGCTCTCAACGATCAGGTCGTTTATAAAGGCATAGGATGCACCGCTGGCCTTCGATACCGCTATTTTGACATTTCCGTTGGCATCCGGTGCGATATGGTTGATACGAACCGTCTTGTTGATATTGTAGTTCGGATTCGACGTAACTGTCTGACTGCCGATGCTGAAATTCGTGATCCCGCTGCCGCCATAATCGATACTGTTGAAGAAGACGAAGTTGTACCTCAGCGAAGAAGAGAGACCCGAGATCATGATCGTATCGACCTTCGTTGTATTCTCGAACTCGCCGCTACGCATAACCGCATCCGGATATATCCCGGCTCCATTGCGCGGTTGCATCCCGCCGGCAAAACTACCTGCCATACCATTCGTGAAGGTGATGCCCATATTCGTCGTGACATTCTGATCGTTCACCAGGTTCTGCACGTTGTACCCTGCCCCCGGCCAGAACGTGAAGTTATTCCAGGGGAACTGACCCAACTGGATGCCATCCGAGAAATGTACGTAGGTGGAAGTTACATTCGGATCGCTAACATAGATCCCGAAGGTGTCAATCCGCATGGAATCGGCCTGATCGATAGAAGTGATTGTGATATTCTGGAAACTTCCGATCGTTCCGGGTGTGGGGTTAACATTGATCGTGCCCGTACCATTGCCATTATCGGTAAAGGTCGCGAACGGAGGCAGACCCGATGCCGTCAGCGTAACCGGATTCGTATTGTCCGCAGTCGTCGTCACATTCACCGTTGCCGTCTGATTGTAATTCATGTTAATGTTGGCAACCGGGTTCAGCACAGGCACCTTATCGGGCGTAGTCACATTTACAATATTGCTGAAGTTGGACACTCCATTCGAATTCACCGCCCTTACCTGGTAGTAATAGGTCTGGAAGGACCCTACCGTGGAGTCGAACACGCTTGTCGCATTCGGCAGCAAATTAGGCAACACCTGCGTGAACGGTCCGGTGGCGCTCGTTGACCTGAAGATCTGATATCCTGATGCATTATATGCTGAGTCATTCCAGTTCAGCTGCACGCCCGCATTGTTATAAGCATCGCTACCGAATTGCGCAGACAGATTTGACGGGCTCAACGGCGCGCTACCGTCGTCATATGACGTCGTCAGCACATAGGCATTCAAACAACCGATCCATGTAGTATACTGCTGCAGACCCAACGTCAGCGTAAGGTTACCGCCCGGCGCCTGAAGATTATTGAATGTTACCGTGTTCTGGGTATTGTTTTGTACAGCCAACTGACCTGTCTGTCCTTCACTCGCATAAGTGGTGGTCCCGTTATTGATATTGATATTCCAATTGCTGGCCGAATACAAGGTCAACGAGTACAGCTTGGTGGAATCCAATCCGCTCGCCGTCAGATTGACAGTTTGCGGAGCACCCCAAATCCCGAAGATATAAAAGTCCTTCTCTACATTGTCCGGGTAGACACCGGAATTATTGCCGGTGCTCGGTCCGACATTCCCCACATTCCATACAGGACTGCTGAAACTGAGGCTTACAGGAGTGACGTTCCCATAATTGTCTACCAGGTTGGAAATCGTCGGACTCGTCATATGATTCCAGGGGAACGCGGCAGAATCGGTCGAACAGAACTGAACATAGATGCTCTTCGTCGGGCTCACATAATTGACCACAACATGGAACGTATCGGTTGTAATCCCACCATTATTGTCATTGACCGTCACCACCGGAGAATAGGTGCCGGATTGCCCTAAGGACGGATGCAGCTTAACCGTATCGATCCCGTTGGGGCCAGGAGCGATCGTAGTGTTACCCGGCAGACCCGAGAAGCTGTAAGTCAGCACATCGCTCGCATTCGAATCCTTAGCGGAAATAATAAAGTTCAGGGATCCATTCGCATTCAGTGTATCATTCGGGATCGGGCTGATCACCGGCGGATAATCATTGTTGACTACCACCGTGAAGGTGTCGGTAACAACCGCCCCGTGACCGTCACTGACAGATACGGTAATCCCCGGATAAGTGCCCTGGTTCGTCTGAGCGGGGTTGAAAGTCAGCATAGCTTGACCGTTCCCCGTATTCGATAGCTGACCGAAGGCGGGCAGATTGCCGGCGGAGATCGTCATGACAAAGCCTTCCGGATCTGTCGCGCTGATCGGTATCGACTTCGTGGTACCGTATCGAACATAGCTGGTTCCAGGGATCGAAGCCACCACCGGCGGCGCATCAAGCGTGGTCACCCCAAGTGCCGCCGAAACGGCTGAATTACCACCCGGACCGGTAGCTGACAGCTTGTAGTAATACGTCTGATCTCCAAACAGGGAACTGTCTGTATAGCTGTTCACACCGGCGGCAGGATTAGCCAGAACATTGAAGTGCAAGGAATCGCCTATCGAACGATATATCGTATAGCTCGTCAGCGCGGACGAAGTATCCGCCCAGCTGAGATTGATCTTTGAAGACGAGACGGGAGTGCCCGATACGTTGGAAGGCTTGACAGGCGCCGCCGGCAGCGGAAAGGTTGTTGCAGTCCAGCCGGAATAAGCAAACGCCGAATCCGGAATCGCCGATTGCGCAATTTTTGCACCCGTGCAGGCCCAGGCGATAGTTAAGCCGTCACCGCCACCGGATTGCTCATAAGAGACATAGAAGGGATAGGTGCCCGCGGCCAGCGTTATGGTCCCTGAACGCTGTGTCATTCCCTGCTGGAAGTTGTTGTTGACTACGACATTCGACCATTTGTAGCCGTTGATGAACAGCTCACTGGCATCGTCAGACGACGTATAGAATGTCCACGTTCCCGATACCGGGATCCGGATCCGTCCGCCAAACAGCAAGCCGAAATTGGTCGTCACGCTGCCCGCCGGTGAAAGCGAAACATTGTTTATCACCCCGGAGGAAACAACCGGCGTCCCGGCCGAGTCGAAATTGTACAAGGGACTGAACGCACCCTGGTAGAAATTATAGCTGAGACCGCTGATTGACGCGGTGTCATATCCTGAACCGCCATACTGGTTGATCGCCTGCACCTTGTAATAATATGGAGTGCCGGGCTGCAATCCGGAAGCGTCGCTGAAACTCGTGCTCCCCGCAGGTGTTGTCGCAATAATATTGAAGGGGCCGCTGGCGGAAGCCGCCCGGTACACTTCAAATCCTGTTTCATTATTGCTGTTGTCCGTCCAGCTGACATTGACCTGATTGTAGGAAACAGCCTTTGCCTTGACGGCCGTCGGCATAGCCGGAGCCTTACCCGCCGGCGTATATGTTTGGGCAAAATACTGGTTGGCTATCGCGCGTAAAGTCGTATTCCCGAACGCTTGCTGGCTGGACCAGGAGACGCTCATAGCTGAACCGCCGGTCGCCTGGAAGTATTCGATACAGATCGGATAAGTTCCCGCCGTCAGGTTCAGGCTCTTGCTGCTGACCGTCACCGTGCCATGTGCACCGTCATTGTTGACCGTCGCGGTGGAAATAGTGGTTCCCGGTGTCGATTGATTGAACCACAAGGCGCTGCCATCATCCGAGGTCGTAGCAAAAACATATGTTCCGTTCACCGGGATCGTGATATACCCGCTCCAGACATACCCGAAATTCGTAGCCTGGGTTGCACCTGCAATACTTACATTCGGCATCTGGCCGATGCTGACCGGGGTCAGCGTAGAGAAGTTGGGTAGTACACTCCACGAAGTTGCCGTTGTATAATAGCTGTAATTCAAGCCGATATTGAGCGCGGGGGCATCTACCTGGTTACTTTGGTTCGAGTAGTTGCCGCTGCCGTCGACCGCTTTCACATAAAAGGAATACAACTTACCCTGCGTCAACGCATTGACAAGGAAATTCAGGTTGGTGGTCACATTCGTCAGAATTCCGTTCACATAGATCGCATAGTGATCCACCGCTACATTATCCGTCGACGCCGTCCAGGACAGCCCGACGGAAGAGCCCGTGGTTGAAATGACCATCAGGTTGCCGGGTGCCGTAGGCGGCGTGACATCGGACAGCGTAGTGGCCGTTGCCTCATTTGAAAGGGGCGCCGCACCGGTCGTATCAACGGCCCGGACCGCATAGTAATATTTTACGCCCGGCTTCGTCCCCGCATCAAGGTATTGCAATGTGGAAGGATTTACCTGCGTAATTAATTTATATGTTCCGCTCTTTGTTCCCCGGTAAATTTCATACGCCGTCGCCGGATAGGTCGGATTCGGGTTGGCCGCCCAGGTGAGCTGAACGGTAGTGAAACTTTGTCCGATAGCCACCAGGTTTGTCGCCGCGGGTGGCGCATTAGGGCCCGATGCCTTGACGACCGGGAACGCCGGTGACGGAATACTGCTGCAACCCTGGTAAGGAATGACGGATGCCTGATAGTCTCCCGTCTTGCTGGCCCCTACGACCAGATTCTGACTTGTTCCGACCGTCGCACCGGTAGGAAGGTATTTCCAGACATAAATAGAATCCCCCGAAGGCAAGGTCAGCGTAACCGAAGTATCCGCGGCCGCATCTGGCAAAACAGCGCTCATCCCGTTTAGCGTCGTGATCGGCGGTGTCTGCGTAGCGCTCTGTACAGTGATAACGACGGGCTGATGCGACCAGTCTGACCAGTAATCGTTCCCCCTTTTTACAGAACAATCGTATTTACCCGGCTGCGTAACGATCAACGTATTGGAGCTCGCTCCCGATATGACGACGCCGTCCTTTCGCCACTGATACCCCGACAGCCCCGGCACCACACCCAGCGTCACATTGATCGTTTGTCCCGGACAGAAATTCGTCCTGCCATACAACGGCCATGGGTTTGATTGATAGACAGTATTACAGTACGGCCACCATCCGGGCTTTAGCCACGTACTATCCCACGTGTCGTGCCCTTCCGAAGGAAATTCGTATAACGTATAATTTGCTCCGTACTTCAACATGGAATCTTGAACTAAATACGCCAGCGATGGGGGTGGGTCATTGTCCAGACCGCCATCCAGGTTCCAGATGGGGGTATATTTTACCAGGTTGATGACCGCCTGCGTGCCGTCATTGATCAGCGTCGCCGACATTGGAACCACGCCGGCAAAATAGTCGGGGTTGTAAGCCAAATGATTCCATATCCCCTGACCGCCGCCAGAGAGACCATTGGCAATAACGCGATAAGGGTCGCCCTGATAACTTGCAACCAACGAATCGACAAGAGACTGATAATTCAGCCATTGAGCGATACCCCACCCATACTGCGTCTGCATGAAGACTGCATACCCGTCGAAAGTGCCATTATCGATTGCGGTTTGGAAGGGCTGCGCCCCATGCGCCAATTGATCCTCATTGTCATCGATGCCCGCTTCTTCGCCGTCACCGCAATAGAAGATGATGATCGGATACCTCTTCCCGTTATTTACAGTCGGGTTGTAAGAATGCGGGAAGTGGATACGGAACGCCGATCCATTATACACATAAGCCTTCCACTCATTCGTATTCCATGACATCCTGACTGTACGGATCCATTTGCCAATCTTCCCTGTCGCTGGCTGATTGGGGTTGGTGACAGTCCCGGCTGTCGCACTCTTGTTGTATGTATACACAGAGTCGGTCGGGCTCATGACAAGCTGAGCTTTTGCTTCCTGCCCGGCAATTACTGTCACAAAGGCCAGTAAAAGAAAAGCTACACGAGTAAAAATTTTCATGATTCGAAGGTTAAAAGGGGTCAACGCCTTTAGGGTTTTATTAAAAAGAGTTTCTTCCAGTTGGCGGAATTACATAGACATTGGGAGTCGTCGATAGAATATTGCGACGTTCAGAAGGAATTCGACGCTACCGGTCGGCTAACGCCGGAAAGAAATAGAAAGAGAACTGGTTATCAGTGGGAATTAGATAGGGAGATAAGGGGGTACAAATTTCGTTGCAAATCTATAAAATTCTCCAGGATTATGCAAGTTTTGCCGCTTAATTATTCAAGCACAAAAATTACCCGATCACCGGATTCTTCACCAGCGCAATTGGCCTCACCAATTCCCGGTATATATGTTCGTTCTTCCTCGCAAGGTTTTCAACAGTGTACCGGTTATAAATGCTCCGGATGGCATTTTGCTGTAACCGCTCACGCAACTTTTGATCCGTGCTTAGCTCCAATAACGCCTTTTCCAGGTCGGCCTCCAGGTCATCGATCCCGATCAGTAATCCGTTGTCCCGGTCCCGGATGATCTCAGGCGTCCCGTCTACATTCGTCCCGATCACCGCCTTGCCCATCGACATCGCCTCCAATAAGGCAATGGGGAATGCCTCCCATAAGGAAGGCAGGACATAAATGTCGGAACCGGCCAGAACATCCGGGATGTCCTGCCGGAATGGCTGCAGGATAACCTTCTCGCCCATTCCCAATGACCGGATCAGTTTGATCGCCGCCTCTTTCTCCTCCCCATCCCCGATCATCAATAACCTTACATTCGGCACCCGGGCGCTAAGCCGCGCAAAAGCCCGGATCAGCTTCAACGGCTGCTTCTGGGAAGTGAAACGAGCGACCGACACGATCACCAGCTCCTCTCTCCCGATACCCAGCCCGGCACGGATATCTTTGTATTCCTCGAAAGGATTGAATCGCCTGGAATCGATCGAATTGTTGATAACCACCGCATCGAAGTCCCGGAAGAACTGCTTCCCGGTATTCTTGTTGGCCTCGCAGCCGCAAATATTCACATCCATCCGGGAAGTAAGGAAATCTTCACTCCAGATACGCATTTTTTTGACCAGCAGATGCTGATCCAGATGGAATGACCAGGCATGACAGGTATAGATCATCGGCAGCTGCAACCTCCGCGCCGCCCACCACAAATTCGAACAAGCCCTCGTCCCATGCGCATGCACAATATCGATATCCAGCTCTGCGATCAGGTTCCTAACCTTTTTCCAGACACGGATATCAAATGGAGTTTCAGTATAAATTACATGAGTTTCAATGCCCTGTGCGCGCAGACGATCCACCATCGGGCCGTCCGTGAAAGACAGCACCACCGGCTCGAAATGCTCCCGGTCCAGATTCTCAACAAGTCCTAAAAGGTAACTCTCTCCGCCCCCGATCTTTCCCTGCCGGATACCCTCCAGAATACGAATCTTTTTCATGGCACAATCAATTTGACATTCGCAATTGCCCTATACATTCTCCTTTTGCAGTAACGCAGAAGGAGTGTTTGCAATTATCCAGAAATCCGTAGCAAAATTACAATTACTTGCATAGTCGATATCCATGCTGATCCGCTCTTCCACCGACATCTCCTTATTCCCCCGCTTCTTTACCTGCCAAAGACCGGTTATGCCCGCAGGCGCCATAAACCGGGCGGCATACTCATCCGTGGTCAGCGTCACCGCCTCATACAAAGGCAAAGGCCGGTTGCCAACCAGGGACATGTCCCCTAACAATACATTGATCAACTGCGGCAACTCATCCAGACTGGTATTGCGCAAAAAGCTCCCGACCTTCGTGATCCTCGGATCATTGCTGATCTTGAAGAATACCGGCCCCCGCGTATTGGCATTGTACTGGTTGAGATGCGTCAACTCACTGACCCGCTTGTCGGCCCCCTGATACATCGTCCTGAATTTGAAGAAATTGAAGATCCGATAGCCCCGGCCCGCCCGCTTTGCAATATAAAATACGGGGCCGCTCGATTCCAGCTTGATCGCAAACGCGATCAGCAGAAACAACGGACTAAGCAACATTAAAGCAATGGAAGATACCAGGATGTCAAACGTCCTCTTCGACAACAATCCCAACCGCAAACTGCGCGCAGGGACATTTTCCTCGATCTGCGGCGCCACATCATGCTGAGCCTTTTTCACCTTCCTTAAGAAACAGATCTTATCCTGCAGCGTAGCCTGATCACAGTTTTGCAGGAAAAGGATCTCATCCGGGCGCGCAGAGGTTCTGTACAACTCCAACTCCTTGTCCGACAAACCAGAACCATCCAGGATGAACGGAATGGAATTAAGGACGGGATGTTGACGAAGAAATTGCTTCAGCCCTCTGACCTCATTCAGATCGAATTTGGCTTCGCAAATGATTACCTCCGGAAGGACATTTTTCTCTCTTTCAAAGCTTCGCATCAGCTCAGCCTTCGTATTTTCAATCCCTTCGGAAGCATACCCACGCTTGTACATCTGCACAAGCTTGTCGATGTGAACGCTGTTCTTTCCAACATAGTAGAAACCACTATACTGGTAAGATCCCGCTTGAGGCAGATAATACGATCGAAAGGCGTAGCGGGGAGGCATCCTTTGATTCTTCTCTACAGGTTGGGGTAAAAATAGTAGATCCATACGTCAGGTTTACGGTTTCATATATACGGTGGTCCAGAAATAGTACACGGTGTTCACATGGAAACAATTTATACTATCAATTCGTTAGATTCTAGTTTTTAGCTGGCGTAGGAAATATCCCGGTTCAACTCCCCGCTGGTCACCATCTTTTCGATGGCTCCCATCATTTCAACCGGATTGAACGGTTTCAGGAAATATTTCACGACGCCATATTCATTACACTTCGCATCCGTCTCCAACTCAGGAAGACCTGACAATACCACCATCGGAATATCCCCATACATGCCGCTGGTCGACAATTGCTGAATTAATTCCCAATTGTCCATATCCGGCAACTGCGGATCGACGATGATCAGATCGGGTTGAGCCCGGTGGGATAGATAATACATTGCGGAATAGCCGTCAGGAACCGTGATCACCGAATAATCCCTTCCCAATACAGTCTGCAACAGAAAACGGATTGCTTTACTATCATCAACAGCCAGAATTTGCTTTTTCATTTACCAATGTTCTTTTTACGGGTTTAAGTCGAAACTTAATCTTTCTAGGATGATAAATGGAAACGACGGCTAACAAGGTATTGGCATCAAGAATTACTACGCTAGGTTCACAAGGAGGCTCGTAAATAGTGTGGATTGGATTGTAAATCTCTCGATAGGAACGCTTGGGAATTTCTAGGATTGGGAGTAAATCGAAAAGTTTTGCAAGCTTTGAGCTGATTTCCCGATATTCAGAGGATTATGAATATGGCAGGCGTTATAGTCGCGTAAAAGTACAAGTAGTTTTTCGATAATTCAAATTATTTTGGTGTTTATTTTTGATTTAGGACGCTAAATTGAGAGTTTTTCCCATGCCCGCCAATACCCTAAAGATGGTATTTTCCACATCGCTTTTTACTTTCTCAAATTGGGAAAATCACCATTGTAAACCTATCATTATACATGAATATATGGCCCAATTTATCCGCATATCCACTCTCTTTTTTCCGCATTCCCGCTCTGCTTTTTCGATTCCTTTCCTATCGGTGCTCCTCATAACGCTGCCCCTTCAACGCAGTTTGCAAAACCCGTGCCTCGCTTTCCTCCGACCTTTCCCCACCGTTCCGCCACATCTTTCCCCACTCTGATGGCTACTTCACTACAACGCCGACCCGAAGTGCCGAACGACCTGGTAATTTATTATGCCAACTCCGACTTGATACTGGAAAACAAAAAATACGTGTTGCAAATCCCGGACCATCACCCGCCAGCCGCAGCCGCCGGCCGCGCCGCACGTCTGAATAATAATCTGTCTGTCCACTCGAAGAACTTATCTGCCCAATAACCAGCAAACAAACACAATGCCAATGTTCCAAGACCCATACCCCAGGAGAAGGGGATGCCAAGCCGCGAAAGCATCAGAAGCACCAATTGCAAGACCAGGATATGTACGAGGAATAACGCATAAGAGAACGTTGCCGTGTAAAGCAGGAACCGGTTGACCCAGCTGATCCGTAACCGGTATAACAGGATGCTTAAACCCGTATAGCCGACAAGCGCAGGAACATCGTTCAACAGCCTGCCATACGCCCCAAGCTCCAACGCCATTAACCCATAACACGCGATCCCCGCAACACTCAGCAGCACCAGCCAGATGATCTTCATCTCCCAGAAGGCATAGCCTTCGCGAACGAACTTTCCCGCCAGTATCATCCCCAGCATGAACTCCCATAGATAAAGAAAAAAAGCCCCGTTATAATTTCGCATGCTTTCATGACCGGTCGCAACGATCAACACGCCCCAGCTAATGCTCACCGCCAACCCCATCATCAGAAAAGCCGCATCCCCCATCCGCTCCTTTAGCCGGGTCAACGGAATGAAAAGGAAATATAACTGAATAATGGTCGACATGAACCACAGCTGATACCCATAGCTGCCCATGATATCCGCAAAGAACATCTTATATAGCAATACATGGCCGAAATAGGCAAACGCTGAAGTCGGATAGATCGGCAGGAACAACGCGATCGCCGCACTGACCGTTACGGTAATGACATACGGCACATATATCTTAGAGAACCGCTTCCGCAAAAACGCCACAAACGGCAACGGTCGCCGGAGATGCGACAGGTATAGCCCGAAACCCGAGACGAAAATGAATGTATGCACACCCGTCCCCCCGAAATTGATCATCCTCGCCACCGCACCAGGAAGATTCAGCTGCTGACCGATGTGATAGATCACAATCGACAACATGGAATAACCTTTCAGGAAATCGATGACTTCGATCTTTTTCTGCATAATAGTCGTTTTAAGGCCTACAGCACCAGCGGATTCAATTCCGACACGGCCAACCGGCCCGCCGGCAGTCCCCCCAACCAGTTATTTAGCTCATACACCTGGCCTTCATGCACCGGCTGCGCTACCCTCGCACCATCCGCCATATACGTGATCGTCATCATCTCCCGCCGCCGTTCCGATTCATTGGCCGACGTATGATGCACCGTATTGCCATAATGCCAGCTGGAATCACCGGCACGCATCCCCGCTGCGAAACTAAGTGGAAATTGATTTTCCCGGATATATTTTCGGTAAAGACTATCCGGCTCTGAAGATAACTTGGGATCGATAACCGTCCCCTGCTTGTGCGAGCCCGTCGCAAACACGAACATTCCCATATCGATACTCTGATCCGTCAACGGCATCGCCAGCGTGATCGTATCCGCCGTATCCAACGGCCAGTAGTATTGATCCTGATGCCAGTAAGTCGCCCGGCCGCCAGCCTCCTTGAATAAGGCATGATCATGATAGATCCGCACATTGGCCACCCCCAGCAGGTCCGCCGCTACCTTACCCAGCCTCTTGGACAACACAAATTGCCTGATCCCCTCATCTACCCGCCAAAGGTTCACCATCTGCCCGAAAGACCGTCCATAGATCCCCCGCTCCGGCCCCTTCCGCCGCTCCCTGCTTTGGCGCTTCACAGCCTCTACGATCAAATGCCGATAGGCCGAAACCTCCGCCATACTCAATAAACCACGTACCAATAAGTGCCCGTTATCCCGGAATTCATCCCGTTGCGCGGTGGAGATCTCCCGCAGTCCATCCAGCGATGGTATAGTTTTGGAACCAGCCATGACACCGTAAGTTAACAAAACCTCCGCCGATGTGGAAGTCATTCCACACCCATCCCTTTATTTACCCCTGTAAAATCGGATCCCAATCCTTCCACACCGCCTCATACCCCTGCCGCCGGATCATCTCGGCAATCACCGCCGGGCTTCGGTCATCATCGATCTCGAACTGCTCCAGCGACTCCGGATCAACCACATATCCCCCCGGATTAGTCTTCGACCCCGCGCTCATCGCCGTGATCCCCAACCGGATCGCATGATCCCGAAAAACCGGGCTTTCCCTCGTGGACAACGACAACTCCACCTCCTCATCCAGCAACCGGTAGGCACAGATCAACTGGATCAACTCCCGGTCCTTCATTTCTACCTTTGGCTGTATCCCATAGGGCCGCAAACCCTGCTTCCCTTCCTCCGAGAACGGCCGCAATCCCTTCCCTTCTTCCGAGAACGGCCGCAACCTCGGAAACGACAACGAATATTTTGTCTTCCAATACTTCCTTTCCAAATACTGTAAGTGCAACGCCGTGAACCAACTGTCCGTCCGCCAATCCTCCAACCCGATCAACACCCCCAACCCGATCTTGTGGATACCCGCCTCCCCTAACCGGTCCGGCGTCCCAAGCCGGTAAGCAAAATTGGATTTCTTCCCTTTCGGATGATGCAGCTTATAATCCTCCCGGTTATATGTCTCCTGATACACCAGTACCGTATTCAATCCATGCTGCATCAACAGCGAATAATCATCCCGGTCAAGCGGCTGCACCTCCATCGAAATATGAGAAAAATGCGGCCGTATCGCTTCGAGCGCCCGTACGAAATAATCCACGCCCACCGTATGGTTGGCCTCGCCGCTCACCAATAGAACATGCCCGAATCCCAGGTCCCGGATCGCCCCCGCCTCTGTCTGCAATTCCCCCACCGTCAGCGTCCGCCGCCGGATCTTGTTGTCATAGCTGAACCCGCAATACGTGCAGATATTCTGACATTCATTGGACAAATACAGCGGGATATACAACTGGATCACCTTGCCAAACCGTTTTTGTGTGGTTCTATGGCTGATCTGCGCCATTTCCTCCAAATAAGGCGCCGCCGCCGGCGAGATCAACGCCTTGAAATCTTCCAGGTCCCGCTGAGTCCTCACCAAAGCTCGTTCCACATCAGCCGCCGTCTTGCCGTAAATGCTCCGCCTGACAGCCGCCCAATCATGTTCATTGAAAATATTTTCAAACATTTCTTTTCACTTTTATCTTAAGGCGACCCACTCACTTTATCTCAATCCGATCCTCTCACTTTATCTCAGTCCAGAAACGCCGTCAACGGACTGCTCGCCACCGCCCGCTCCGATTCAACCGCCAATCTCGCCTCCCACGCCATCCTCCCGCCCTCCACCGCCAGCTTGAACGCCTTCGCCATCCGCACCGGATCAGGACTCGCCGCGATCGCCGTATTCACCAAAACCGCATCCGCCCCCATCTCCATCGCCTTCGCCGCATCCGACGGCGCCCCGATCCCCGCATCCACCACTACCGGTACCCTGCTTTGCACAATGATGATCTCCAGGAAGTCCGACGTCTTCAATCCCTTATTACTCCCGATCGGCGACCCCAACGGCATTACCGCTGCAACCCCCACATCCTCCAGCCGCTTGCACAGTACCGGATCGGCATGGATATAAGGCAGGACGACAAACCCCCGCTTGACAAGCTCCTCAGCCGCCGCCAGCGTCTCTATCGGATCAGGCAGCAGCCACTTCGGATCAGGATGGATCTCGAGTTTGACCCAGTTCGTCCCCAACGCCTCCCGCGCAAGCTCCGCGGCAAATACCGCCTCCCGCGCACTCCTGACACCCGACGTATTGGGCAGCAAATGCAGGTGCGGATGCCGTAAATGATACAGCAGGTCATCATCGGACCGCTGCACATCTACCCGGCGCAACGCTACCGTCACCAATTCCGAACCACTCGCAACAATGGCATCTTCCATCAACTGGGAAGAACCAAATTTTCCCGTCCCGGTAAATAACCGGGAATGAAACGTCTTATCCGCAATGGTCAGCATAACTAAATTGTTTTAAAATTTTTCACTCCAACTATTCCCTCCCGCCTCACCTCCGCTTCCAATTCGCTCACCACCCCATCCCGATCCGCCGCCTGCACCAACAACCCCGAAAACGCAACCCCATATACCCCCATTTTTAACAACGGCCCTACATCTCCTACTCCTATCCCCCCGATCGCCATTACCGGAATATCGATCCCCTCCGCATCCAGCGCTCGCATGATCCGCTCATAACCCTCCAACCCCAGGATCGGGCTCAATTTTTTCTTTGTTGCCGTATACCGGTAAGGCCCCAGCCCAATATAGCCGGCTCCACCCAGATAATGCTCCCGGATGTCCTCCAGCGTGTTGGCCGTTCCCCCCACGATCTTCCCCTCACCTAGCATCCTCCGGGCCTCCCGCACCGGCATGTCCTCCTTCCCTACATGCACCCCAGCCGCCCCCACCTCCACCGCGGCCTCAACCCGGTCATTGATGATCAGCATACTCCCCCAACGGTCACAGATCTCCTTCGCCGCAACGGCCGTATCCAAAAACTCGGCATCCGACGCCTCCTTCATCCGCAGCTGGGTCAGCCGGATGCCCGCCCTGCAAGCCGCCTCGATCTGCTCAAGCGGTCCCGCCACCGCTCCCTGCAGCGGCCCATCCGCCGCCTTCTCCATCGTAATAAAATATAACCTGCTTAATGCCATCCTAATAATGTTTTATTGCTGGAAAGATACCGTTCAATATACCGCTTCGCCCGCTCCGCCGCTATCGGCAACGGATACCCTAATGCCAGATTGGCCGTCAGCGCCGACGACAACACACATCCCGACCCATGCTTCGGCGTATAATCGCCTGCCAACGCATCCAATACCTCCACATCCCCATCACTCCACAAATAATCCCTTCCCGGAAATTCCCGGTTATGCCCCCCCTTAAGATAAATATGACAACCCGGGCGGGAACTTAGCTCCGCACATCGCGCCTGGATATCTTCACCCGGATATAGCCACCCGATCTCCTCCCAATTAGGTGTGATCAAATAGCACCGCGCCGCCAACGCCTCCCACTCATCCGTCAACTCCTTCCAAAATACCTCTCCGCTGCTGGCCCGGATAACCGGATCAAATACCACCCTTACTCCCGGATGGCGCCGCCGGAGATGATCGATGATCTCCCCCGCCTCTCCCATCGACTGCGTTATTCCGATCTTCACCCACGGGAAGGCCACCGTCTCACAACAAACATCGATCTGATCATAGACATCCTTCAAAGCCAGCCACTCCACCCGTCGGATCACCCGCTCATTCTGGAACGTCATCCCCGTAACCGCCGCATATCCATACACCCCATGAGCCTCCAGCGTCTTGATGTCCGACAATACCCCGGCCCCCGCACTCTGATCATATCCCGCTATCACCAACACCTTTGGCCTGTCCATCGATTATCTTTTTTATTTGTTCAAATCTGGTTACCGCCTCCCGCGGCTCTTCCCAGATCCACCCCAGCAGCGCCGCTGCCGTCCACCCCCGCGCGATCATCAACCCGATGTTATCCGCACTGATCCCACCCAACCCAACCGGCCTGCAGGCCAAAGGCCCTGGCGGAATATCCAGCAACTCCGAATTCGCCGCGTACCCCCGTTTCGAAATACTATCGAACAACGGACTGATAAAGGAATACGTAATCCACCACGGTAGTCGCTTCAATTCGCCCCAGGAATGCACCGAAGTCGACACCAAAAGCCGGCCCGCATCCCGTGCTAACCCCAGCGCCCCATGTATCTGCGGAACCCCGTACCGCATGGCCAATCCGATATTCCCATGTATCACCAGCCGCGATGCCCACCGGGGCGCCAGCCGCTTCACTAATCCCTCCACGGTCCCTTCCGGCTTGCGCAAATGCAGCTTGTCCACACCCGCCTCCAATAACGCCTCTAAATACTCCACTTCTCCGGAGATGTCCTTCGGCGACGTGATCACCATCAACAAGAATCCCTTCTCTCCCAATATTTTCTCTCCCATCACAAATAAATTTCCGATCCCGCCTCCTTGAACGCCTCCGCCTTTTCCTTCATCCCCTCCGTCAACGCTTCCTGCTCCTCCAACCCCTTCTCCTCCGCAAACCGCCGCACCTCCTGTGTGATCTTCATCGAACAGAAATGCGGTCCGCACATCGAGCAGAAATGCGCGATCTTCGCCCCTTCCGCCGGTAACGTCTCATCATGGAACGACCGCGCCGTATCCGGATCCAGCGACAGATTGAACTGATCCTGCCAACGGAACTCGAACCTCGCCTTGCTTAGCGCATTGTCCCGGTATTGTACGCCCGGATGTCCTTTCGCCAGGTCCGCCGCATGCGCCGCGATCTTATACGTGATCACCCCATCCTTGACATCTTTCTTATTCGGCAATCCCAGATGCTCCTTTGGCGTCACATAACAAAGCATCGCCGTCCCATACCATCCGATCATCGCGGCGCCGATCGCCGAAGTAATGTGGTCATACCCCGGCGCAATATCCGTCGTCAAAGGCCCGAGGGTGTAGAACGGCGCCTCATCGCATTCCTTCAACTGCTTATCCATATTCTCTTTGATCAGATGCATCGGAATATGCCCCGGCCCTTCGATGATCACCTGACAATCCCGCTTCCATGCGATCTTTGTCAACTCTCCCAGCGTCTCCAGCTCCGCAAACTGCGCCGCATCATTCGCATCCGCGATCGACCCCGGACGTAATCCATCCCCCAGCGAAAACGAAACATCATATGCCCGCATGATCTCACAGATCTCTTCGAAATGTGTGTAAAGAAAGCTTTCCCGGTGATGCGCCAGACACCATTTGGCCATGATCGAACCGCCACGGGACACGATCCCCGTGATCCGCTTTGCCGTCAGCGGAATGTAACGGAGCAACACCCCCGCATGGATCGTGAAATAATCGACCCCCTGCTCGGCCTGCTCGATCAGCGTATCCCGGTATATCTCCCACGTAAGCTCTTCCGCCTTGCCACCTACTTTTTCCAACGCCTGATAGATCGGCACCGTTCCCACCGGTACCGGGGAATTCCGCAGGATCCACTCCCTTGTCTCGTGAATGTTCTTTCCGGTCGACAGGTCCATGATCGTATCCGCACCCCACCGGCATGCCCAAACCGCCTTTTCCACCTCTTCCTCGATACTCGAACTGACCGCCGAATTCCCGATATTGGCATTGATCTTCACCAGGAAATTTCGCCCGATGATCATCGGTTCCGACTCCGGGTGATTGATATTGGCCGGTATCACCGCCCTTCCCCGCGCAACCTCATCCCGCACGAACTCAGGTGTAACAAGACGCCCCGGCGTCAGCGCTCCCCAATTCTGCCCCTCATGCTGATGATAAAGGCCCCCCTCCCCCAACTCCTCGATCCGCTGATTCTCCCGAATAGCGATATATTCCATCTCCGGCGTAATGATCCCCCGCCGTGCATATGCCAGCTGCGTCACCGCTAATCCCGGCTTCGCCTTCATCGGCGGCCGGATATGCGAAAACCGCAACCCATCCATCGCGACATCCTCTTGTCGCCTCCGCCCATAGACCGAACTGATCTGCTCTAGCTGGTCCACATCCCCACGCTCCGTGATCCATCCCTCCCGAAGCCGCGGTAACCCTTCCCGCACATCGATCTCCACCGCCGGATCCGTGTACGGCCCGCTGGTGTCATATACCGTCACCGCCGGGTTCGGCGTCACCGATTTGGTAAACGTATCCCGGGTTTCCCCTACCTCGATCTCCCGCATCGCCACCTGAATAGGATGCAGCCTTCCCGGTACAAAGATCTTGCGCGACCCCGGAAACGGATCGCGACTGATAACATGCTGCCCCGGAATAATGTCTTTGTTCATATACATCAAATTTTAGAATAAACAATTCGTCCCATCCGCCATGCCTTGTACCACGTCATCCACCAAGTCATCCCCTTTGCCATCTACCCTCCCTGTGTTGCGCGAATGACAAAGACCCGATCCCCCGGCCCCAACCCATGCTTCCCCCATTCCCCTTTCGGGATCACCACCTCATTCAAGGCAATGGCAACCCCATCCGCCTGCCGGATCTCCAGCATCGGCAATACATCAGCCAACGTCCCCGCCTCAGGAAAAGAATAATTCTTTTGATTGATTGTCACCTCTATCATAACACATCGTTTAACCGAAGAAGATTCGACAACGATAAGAGGTGCAGAAACAACAGAAAAAGAGAAAGTTTACCTTTTCCCTTCGCCGGTACTAACCGGATCAGGTTCTGAGGGTATTATCTCAGCCCGTTGTTAACGAGCACCCCTAAAGTTCAACCCAAAGGTAGGAAATAAATACAAACGCTCCCGGATCACTCGAATTTTCTTTCCCAGGCTCATTTCAACTCCAACACTACGATCGATTCGGCCGGCAGCTCTACCACCAGGTCTTCCCCGTCCTTGCGGGCCCCGCTAAAAGCCACAGGCTTCACCTTCGCGGGCTGATCGAAGTTGTTGATATCCGTAAACCGCTCCGACGTCAGTACCTGGCCTTGCACCGCCCCATAAGCTATCCCCGGCAAAGACGCCCGCACCGTGATCTTCTTCGCCGGATCGAGATTCACCAGCGAAATATGGATGACGCCGCTCGAATCCCTCGAAGCAGACGCATTCACCGCCGGTATCCGCCGCCCGCCATACACATAATCCGGGCTCGCCAATGCAACGACCAGCGACTTCGCATCCTGATGCACCTTATAAAGATCAAACACATAATACGTCGGCGTCAACAGCATCTTATCCTTATCCGTCAACACCAACGATTGCAGCACATTCACCGTCTGCGCCAACGCCGCCATCCTCACCCGGTCCGCGTGATTGTTGAAGATGTTCAACGTCGTACCCGCGATCAACGCATCCCTCAAACTGTTTTGCTGATAAAGAAAAGCCGGATTGGTACCAGGTTCCACATTTGTCCAGATCCCCCATTCATCCACCACCAGCGCGACCTTCTTCTCCCGGTCATACTTGTCCATGATAGCCGCATGCTTGCTCACTATCTCATCCATCTTCAGACAAGCTTCCATCGCTTTGAAATAAGTATCCTCGCCGAATTGCGTCGCCGACCCCTTATGCCCCCAGTCACCCGCGATCGTATAATAATGCATCGACAATCCCCAGGTGTGCCATAGCGGAAGATGCGACATCAGGACTTCCGTCCAGTTATAGTCATCGCCGTTAGGCCCGCTTGCGATCAGCTTCAACGGCGCCCCCGGATAATTCTTACAGAACTCCGAATACCGCTTGTATTGATCGGAGTAGAACTCCGGCGTCATATTCCCGCCGCAGCCCCAGCTCTCATTACCTACTCCCCAGAAAGAGACCTTCCACGGCTGGTCCCGCCCGTTCTGCCGCCGCAGATCGGCCAGCGTGCTTTTTCCGCCATAATTGAGGTATTCCAGCCAGCTCTCCATCTCCTGCGGCGTACCCGTTCCTACATTTCCCGCGATATACGGCTGACAACCCAACAACGCACATAAGTCCAGATACTCATGCGTGCCGAAACTGTTGTCTTCATCCACCATTCCCCACGTCGTGTTGACCGTATGCTTCCTCACCTTGCGGGGACCGATCGCATCCGCCCAGTGATACTGATCCGCATAACATCCCCCCGGCCATCTCAATACCGGCACCTTTATCCTCCGCAAAGCCTCTACTACATCCATCCGGATATGATCCCCCGTCCAGAATCCGTCATAGATACATCTCCCCAGATCTTCGGAGAAATGCCCATAGATATTCCGGCTTATCACCGGGCCCGATGTATCCCGGATCGTTAAGGAAATAGGCGCCTGCGCGAATGCACCTGCCACAACCGACAAAACAATTATCAGGAGAAAGGGCTTCTTCATATGCCAATTTCGTTTTGGAGCCCCAATATAAGCGTTTTTTTGACAATTATCGCACCTGCCCATTCCCCCGCATCACCCACTTTTCCGTGACCAGCTTCTCCAGCGCAAACGGCCCCCGAGCATGCAGCTTCTGCGTGGATATCCCGATCTCCGCACCCAATCCCAGCTCCTCCCCATCCGTAAACCGCGTGCTGGCATTCGCATACACCGCCGCCGCATCCACCTCCATGAGAAAACGCTCGCACTGCCCCCTGTTCCGGGACACGATCGCCTCTGAATGCCGCGTCGAATACCGCTCGATATGCGCTAACGCTGCATCCATATCTTTGACTACCTTAACCGAACACTTCAGGCTTAGCCACTCCCTGGCATAGTCCTCCTCCATCGCCTTACGCAGCAGCGGATACCCCGTGAGCATCCCGAACGCCTGGACATCCGCAAAGATCTCCACCCCATACTCCTCCAATGGTTCCATCAACCGCTGTAGTAGCGCCGAAGCAATCGCCCTGTCCACCAGCAACGTATCCATCGCGTTACACACCGATGGCCTGCTTACCTTTGCATTGACGATGATCCTTACCGCCATATCCAGATCCGCCTCCTTCTCCACATACACATGACAGACCCCCGCTCCCGTCTCGATCACCGGCACCAGGCTGTTTGCCCGCACATACCGGATCAGCGCCTCCGATCCCCGCGGAATGATCACATCTACCCATCGCGTCGCCGTCAACAGTTCCTGCACTACCTCCCGCTCCGGCGGCAACAGCACCACACAGTCCGGCGGCAGCCCCCCGCCTTCAACGCCTTTCGGATCAACCCGATCCCTACCCGGTTCGTTTCAGCCGCCTCCTGACTGCCCTTTAACAGACAACCATTGCGGCTGCGAAGACATAATGCGGCGATATCGTACGTCACATTCGGCCTCGACTCATAGATCGCTCCCACCACCCCCAACGGCACCGCCCGCTTCTCCACCCGTAACCCATTGGCCAGCACCCGACGCTCCAACAACCGCCCCGAAGGATCCGGCAGCCTGCTAACCTTGCGGATACTGGCCGCAATAGCCGCAATCCGCGGTCCGTTCAATAACAGCCTGTCACGCCTCGGGTCGTCCGGATCCAGCTTCGCAATATCTAAAGCATTCGCCCGCAAAAGCGGCCCCTCCGCCGTCTCCAACAGCTCCGCCAGCGCCTTGAGCGCCGCCTGCACCTGCCGCCCGCTTGCACCCCGCAGCCCGACCGCCGCCCGATGCGCTTTCATGATCATTGGTCGTATCGTCGTTGCCATAGTTCAGTCAAAATATGACTATATCATCCGCATGCGCAGCCATCACATTCCGCACTGTAAGATTCTCCGTCATCCCCGACGCCGCCAGCCGCACCTTCGCTACCCCGATGATATTGCCTTCCTCATCCTTCAATTGCACCACCTCTCCCGCCGTAAACTTCCCCTGTACTTCACGTATCCCCACCGTCAACAGACTCCGCCGCTGCCCCAGAGCCCGCATCGCACCCTTGTCGATATATAATCCCCCCAACGTGATCGACCCGCTCGCAAGCCACTTCTGCCGGGCCCGAAGATTGGATGCCCGCGCTACAAAAGAGGTTCCCGCCACACCCGCCAGCGCATCGGCGAACGCCGTCTTCCCCTGTAACCCGCAGATCACCACCCGGATCCCCAGCGAAGAGGCCAGCCGCGCAAACGTCAGCTTCGATACCATCCCACCAAGCCCCGGACTGCTCTTCCCCTCCTGCACCAGCCCAAGCACCCGGCTATCCACCTTCTCTACCCGCGGCACGATCCGGCCTTCCCCGTCCAATAATCCCCCAACCGAAGTGCATAACAATAACGCTTCCGCATCCAGCCCGATCGCCGTCAACGTCGCCAGCTCATCATTGTCGGAAAATTTCAACTCCACATTACTCACCAGGTCATTCTCATTCATTATCGGCAGGATGCCGTTCTCCCAAAAGACATGGAAGGTCTCCTTCAGTTGCAGGAACCGTCCCCGGTCGGAGAAATGCTGCCGCTCGCAAAGCGCCTGCGCTACCGGTATTCCATATGCTGAAAGCTCTTTCTGATATTGCATGATCAGGATCGGATTCCCTACCGCCGCCGCCGCTTTCCGCTCCGTCAGCGTACCCTTATACCCGCTAAACAAGCCACGTCCGCTACCGACCGCCCCGCTCGATACCAACACTACCCGATAACCGGCCGTCAATGCCGCTACCTCCGCAGCAACCTTCCGGATTGTCGCAGGTGCGACCATCCCGCGCTCATCCGTCACCACCGCCGTCCCCAGCTTAATAACAAGTACAGGCTTCTCCATGCGGCAAAAATATCCTATCTTGACGGTTTACACAACCTATCGCTAACTCACCGCCCCGCCTTCTGCATCACCATCACCCCGTTCATGATGAACGTACTCCCGCCTGCGGCCACAATATTGTAAACCGGCTGCATCCCGCCGGCCGCCTCGGTCTTATCCCAAACTATATACTGCACATATCGCCCCGTCAGCGGGTCCCGGCAGACGACCTTATCCCCCACGGCCAATTCCCCCGCTTTCTTCTCCCCTGACTGCATAGCCATCGGATGGTTAGGCGTCGCTTCCAACACCCTCGACGATAGCCTCACCTCCCGGTCCCGGCCTGATACCGCCGACACCAGCGTCAGCCGCGTGATCGCATAATTCCTCACCGCATGGACCGTCAACTCCTTCACCACGGTCACCCGCCGCACCTGCGTAGCCGGATCGACCGTCACCACCTCATCTCCCGCCCGCACCTGACTGACCGGCTTTTCCGTCCCATCCCCCATGGTTACCCGCATCTCGCCGGGAAAACAAATGTCATTCCCATACGTGCCCGCTTCTTGCCTGTTGATCGCCGCGCCTTGCTGCCCGTTGGCAGCCCGATACAGTTGGAACCCCAGTTCCTTCGACAGCACATAGGACAGCTTCAGCACAAAAAAAGGCTCCTCCTTTTCGATGCCATGAATGTCCTCAAAATATTTCCTCCACACCGACGTATCGGCCTTATATCCCGGCATGCAGATGGCATAACGCCTGCCGGCCTCGGTAGAATAAAAGATCATCGTGCCCAATTCCACCCGCCCCTCTTTCAGGATCACCTTGTACAGATCGATCCGCTTCCGCTTGCCGTCATCGCCGGTGATAAAATAGGGCCTGCCAAAGCCGCTCTTGTCGAGGATATAGGTGTTGTTGAACTTGACATATGTATCCTTGTCAAGGTCCTTGATGACAAAGGTCGACGACGACATCTCATACTCAGCCATCGTCAGGGCTCGATTGCCCGTCGTATCCTGCGCCCGTACGAGTCCCATGCCGGTTACGAACAGGCATGACAACAATAGTTTCAACCTCATATGTACATTAAGATATTTCCTTGAATGCCGCGGCAAACGCCTGCATCTCATCCATCCGGCCAATGCTGATCCGGCACCAATTCTGATTATTGAATTGCCAGTACCGTACTCCCACGCTCCGCTTCATCATCTCGTCGACGAACTGCTTCCCCTCCATTTTTATCGGGAACATGACAAAATTCGCAACCGACGGGATATAAACATATCCTTCCTTCTTCAACACCGAATAAAGGTATTCCTTCGACTCGACTGTCTTCTTCAACGCCGCATCGAGGGATTCCCGGTCCTGGTAAGTCGCGATTGCTGCTTGCAACGTCGTCGTGGAAACCGACATAAAAGCCTCGGTATACAACAGTAATTTTTTGATGATCTCCTGCTGCGTCACCACATAGCCTAGCCTTAAGCCCGCAAAACCATATAATTTGGAAAAGGTCCTGGCCACAATTATATTCGGATTGCCATCCGCCATCGGCACCAGCGTCGTACCCTGCGGATCGGGCAGATAATCGATGTACGCCTCATCCAAAAAGACGACCGTCTTCTTCGACACCCGGTCCACGAAAGCCCGCAATGCCGCATTATCCACCACGGTCGCGGTCGGATTGTTGGGATTGCAGATATAGACAAGCGCCGTATTGCTGTCGATCGCTTTTTCCATCGCCGGCAGATCCAGCTTGTAGTCCTGGGTCAGCGGCACCTTCACCCAATTCGCACCGATCTTCGCCGCCTTGCTCGGCAAGTCCGCATAGCTAGGATCACCCGATACGACATTACACCCCGGCTTATAAAAGGCCAGCGCCGCCGCCATCAGCAACGGCGTCGAACCCGCCGCCAACAGGATATTCTCCTGCTTTATCTTCTCAAAAGCCGCGATCTTCGACGTCAGATCACCCATCGACCTGATCGGGTACTGATACGCAACCGGCAACGTATCCGTTATGGCCTTCTTGGCCTTGTCAGACGGCCCAAAAGGATTCTCATTCGCAAATAGTCTCGCCTTCAACGGCTCGACCGCATTCAGGGCAATGTCTCTTTCCGACCAGCCCTCCGACGCGAACGCCGCAGCCGCATGACCGTTCACAGCCGGCGGCGCGGCCTGCAATTGATTCAGCAGGCTGCCGGCAAAAGGAAGCCCCCCTGCTAATAAGGCGCTCCTCTTGAGTAAAGTGCGCCGGCTCATTGTGTAGTTGCCCATAAGAGTGTGTTATTTGGTGAATGATAATTAAGCTCCCTATAATCATTAACTGCCCATCACCGGATACGAATACCGTTGCCCCGTCACCCTGCCATGCAACGCCGCCACCACACTCCGCGCCGACTCCAGCGCTCCCGCCATCCACGCATTCAGATAGGTCATATGCTCCCCCGCAAAGTACACCTGCCCGTCCGGCGGCAACAACGCCTTATATAACGTCTGCCGCTCCTCCGCCGAATACAACGCCCATCCGCCGAGATTGTATTTGGTCTTATGCCAGCTGACGGCAAAAGAGGTTTCGAACTCTTTGTGATACTGCGGATGGATCAGACTGCCTTTCTCCAATGCCAGCTTCTCCCGCTCCTGATAAGATAAATTCCCCGTTGCAACGGCCTTCTCATTAAAGTTATAATATCCGATCAATATTCCCTTACCGCTCAAATAATCATAGGAAGGATAGAAGATCTGGGTCAGTTGATTATTGGTATGCGTGATCCCGCCGTATATTCCTTCATCCTCTTCCCAGAATCTGCGTTTGAATTGCAGTCCGATCTTCCCGGTAGACATATAGACGATCGAATCGATCGCCCGGCTTGCATCCGAAGCAAAATTGTGGTCGATATTGCTCAGCACCGGTAACGGAATGGTACAGATACAATACGGAGCCTCGACCGACTTCTCTCCTCCCCCATCCCGGTATCCCACTTTCACCCCCTGCTCCATATTCCGGATCGAACTGACCTCCGCCCCATACCGGATCAAAGACCCCACCCGCTTCTCGAACGCCGCTGCAATCCGGTCCATCCCCCCAGCCGCCTGGAATAAGGTTCCCTGCAACTCATAAGTGTATTCCGCCACATTATAAAAATCAGCACCCAACAGCCCCGACTGCAGAAGCTCCAGCAACAGATGAGGATCGCCCAGCTTGCCCTCCCGGTCCCCCGGCCCCGGTGTTTCAACATACCCCCGGCGCGCCGACGCCTTATACAACCGGTCGGCATCCAACCCCCCCTCGGCTCGCAGATACTCGATAACTTTTAACGTGTCCTCCCTGCTCATCCCCGCGTCTACCTTCCCTCCATCCATCCCCTTCGCCAGCAACTCCGCCATCCATCCCCGCATATCGTTATGTACCTCTCTGACCCTTATTTTTTTGTTGGACAACGGCCCCTTCCCTTCGCTGAAATAGTAGGCGTTCTCATTCACATTACTATATACCTCTATGGGCACCCCAAGTTCCTTGCAATAATGCAGCGTCAGCTCATGATGATGCGGGATCCGCGACGGCCCCGCATTGAAATACAACCCCTCATCATAACCCGCTATATGCCGGCCAAACCCCGTCTCCTCATTCACCGCCCCCTTTCGAATGCTCCAGCACCGGCCCCCGGCCCGCTCCCTCGCCTCCAGTATCGTACACCGATACCCCAGCTTTCCCAACTCATACGCCGCCGCCATCCCCGCCAACCCCGCCCCCAGGATCAATACCTCCTTCCCGTTTCCTTCCCCCTCCAGCCGGAACGGATGGGCCGGCGCCGCCGGCAATAACCCCATCGCCATCATCGCCGGATACGCCCCGCCAGCACAGATCCCCGCCCTTCTTAAGAATTCCCTACGCGTTAAAGAGTTCAAATATAAATAAATAAAATTTGTTGCTTGCTCAAATAAAAATACAGAGAAGCTGGCAAAGGGCTTGAAAAGAATGAATATTTAATTAAACTTAATACAAGCTACTGCCTGATCAGGACCTTCGACGTATACGGCTCCAGCTTTAGCTGCCCCTGAAAAGTCTTGCCCCCCGGATCCTTATACGTCCCATCTAAAGTTACCGATTTTACCGCTTTGGAATCATTAAATTCAAACCGTACTCCGCCCGACGGCGCCGACTTGACCGAATTCGCATCTTTTCCATATTTCGATTGCCAATCCCCCAACGCTCCCTTATCCTGCACGTTTTGATTGTTCTGTCGCATCACCGCCTTATAGAACGGCCCGCCCCCCGTCTGAGCATAATGATTATCATGGACTCCCGCAAAAGCCGCTACATTACCGCCCACGCCGCTGGTAACACCCGAGCTCACCAGCATCACCACCTGCCCGTCCTTTGCCGCAACCGCCGTATTACCCGAAATATCGTTGTTGCGCAACGTCCCCTTGTCCAGCGCATGCCGCATCTCGATCTGCGCGGCATTGTCAAATACCGTATTGCCCTTCACCGTCACCTCATGCGCATCCTGCAGGAAGATACCGGAAGTGCAATGCGCGATCGTATTATCGCTTACCTCGGCCCCGCTTGTATTCTCATCCAGGTATATCCCATTGGCAATAGCCGCATGCGCCTTGTCCGTCCCATCCGGCGCGGTCACCCCATTGAGAATGATATTACCCGTTATCACTCCGGCATTCCGCACCGCCGCCGAATCGATATCCCCCGACCAGGTATAGATCCCTCCGCCGTCATCTTTGAGATAACAGAAATAATTGACCGTATTGTTCTTGATCAGATCCGGGCCCCCGAGGAAAAAAATACCCACATACCCTGACGTATCTACCTTATTATACTGCACCGTATTGTTCTGCCCGCTGATATTGATCCCGATATACGAATGCTCGGCATTCCCCATCCCCGGAACCGTTCCCGTATGCCGCACCGTACAATCCGATACCGTATTGTCGTGCCCGCTGATATCGATCCCGTTATCATTGGAATGATCTATTGTCAGATGCGACAGCGTCAGGTTGTTCGACCGGACCGCATTCACCCCATCCAGTGAAGTGAAGTAGATATGGCACGCCGTTATAATGATATTGGCCGCATCGGAAAGGCTGATGGCATTGCCGTTACTACCGGTGAAGGTTAGCCCCGTCAACACGAGGTTCTGCTTCCCCTGGATGGTCAGCAGCGTCTCCACGCTCGACGCCATCACATCCGGCGGTACGGGCCCCCCGCCATAAAAGATATTCATCGTATGCGCCTTCGGGTCATAGTACCATTCCCCGGGTTGATCCAGCGTCCGGATATCATTCTGGATGAAATAACCGAAATGATCCGTCGGCTGATAATAGGAACCTCCCTTATACGTCAGCGTGCCGCCCTGCTGCGACAGGATCGCGCTCCGGTCGATGATGAACCTGTTCTTACGGATCACTACCTCCGCCCCCGTCCAGTCCGTACTACCTGGCAGACTGTTGTCCGTGATCGAATTATTCCCGCTGTGCGACTGGATCGTTAGATACCCGCCGTTCGGATACCGTCCCATCGGCTGCGCCACATTCGCCACCGTTACCATATTCACCCTTACCCCGCATCCCTGGCATGGCGCCTGCCAGACACCGTTAGCACCACCCGCTTTCCACCCCGTCAGCCGCGAGAAGCCGCTGATGATCGGCTCATAACCCTGACCATAAGCCGCAATTACGATCGGCCGCCCGTCCGCACCCGAAGCCCCCGCAACGATCGACCCGTAATATGCCTCGCCGCGTTTCAACAATACCGAATCTCCCGGTTGCAATTGCGGAAAGATCTGATTCAGTTTTGCCAGGGTCTTCCAGGGAGTAGACGCCTGCTGCGCCTGAGCCGGCGACCTCGTATCATCACCGCTGTTAGCGGAGAAATAATAGGTGTTTCCAAACGCGGGAATGATTCCCAGAAAAATTGGCATCAGTATTGATAAAAAAGAATATATCGATTTCATGTCAATTTTTAGGTATTAGTTCTTAAAATAATCTAAAAAAAACGCTTGAAGTTGGATATTATCGCTAATTTCGTACCAGAGAAAGCCCACACCTCTTATTGGTTCTTGCCAAGCACGTAAAATCCGGTCTTAAAACGAGAAACCACTTCGATCTGCTGCCATCCGTTTCTTTATTCACAAAGGTTATTCCACTATCTGTTAAGAGCATCCTGTACACCCCCTCAACCCGGTTGGACCGGAGGAATTTTAGCTAACCCAAGCTGTGCCTGATGACCTTTTCTCTTGGAAAAGAGGAAAGGAAAGGCGTATGTGCTTTAAATCTTAAACGTTTTCCAATGAGATTGAGACCCAGAGAAATCCATCTGTTGATCCTCTCCGTCGATCTGTTTATCCTGAACGCTTCCTTTTTCCTCGTTCGGCTTTTTCTCGACGAAGGCGACCCCGATTGCCTGAAGAACCTTTTGATCGTTCTTAATGTCGGCTATGTCATCATCAGCCCCATTTTTGTCGAAAATCTGCGCGATCTGAAATCGGATTTCCCCAAAATGACCCGGTCCCTCGTTCGCCGCTTCGTCTACTATTTTGCATTTACCTCGCTTATGCTCCTCGTTGCGGACCCGAGCACTTGCCCCAAACACCAATACATCTCCACCGTCTCGCTTTTCTTCCTGTTGAAATTCTGTGTGTCCTCCTGGTTCTTCTTCCGGTATTTCTTCAATACCCACCTCTACCTAAAACCGACGATCATCATCGGCGACAACAAATTGGGCGCCCAGTTACAAGACTATTTCCTAACCAATAAATACCTTGGCATCAAACCGATCGGCCTCCTCGCCGACCGGCCCGCAAAAGACCCCGGCGCCAACATCATCGGATCCGTCAACGACTTCCAGAAGATCTTCGATTCCCGGCCTTTCGAAGACGCATTCATCGTCCTGCCCTTAAGTGAAGTAGAGAAGATCAAAAGGCTGATCGCCGTTGCCGAACGGAACGGCGTCCGTACCCACCTTGTTCCCAATTTCGCCGGAAGTCAGGAAATGCATTTCAAGGTCAGCAACCTCGGCGATATCCCCCTTCTCCAAATGCGGACCTTTCCCCTCGATACCTACGTCAACCGCTTCCTGAAACGAGCCTTCGATATCATCTTCGCCAGCCTTATGATCCTATGCCTGCTCCCCTTCGGCCTGCTGATCGCCATCGCTATCAAGCTCACCAGCAAAGGCCCGATCTTCTTTAAAACCCATCGCCTCGGCGTCACCGGAGCCCCTTTCACGATCTATAAGTTCCGCACCATGCGCCACCAGCCTATAGCCGATAACCAGCTCCACTCCACCGTCCAGGGGGATGAGCGGATCACCTTGCTGGGTAAGTTCCTTAGAAAATACAGCATCGACGAACTGCCTCAGCTCCTCAACGTCCTGACCAACCATATGTCCATCGTCGGCCCACGACCGCACCGCCTCAATCTTAATAGGACATTACAACAGAAAATGGGCCCCTATATGATGCGCCATACCATCAAACCCGGGATCACCGGCTGGGCCCAGGTCAACGGCTGGCGCGGCCCCACCGTGACCAAACTCCAATACTGGGGGAGAACCCTCCACGACCTTTGGTATATCGAACACTGGAATTTCTGGCTCGATCTTTATATTATCTTACTCACACTCGTCGGGAAAAAAACCCGTAAAAATGCCTTTTAACAATCGTAGACCCCTTAATTGTCAATCCGTACTGACCCTAAATGACTTATTTTTATAACATGAAAAACGTCCATGGCTTTTCACACCTGACCTTTGCATGCTTGCTCCTGATCTATTGTACCTCCTGCACAACTGCCAAAAAGCTGACGATCATGCAAGACCTTAGTCCCAACCAATCGGTTCCGGGACCCAAACCACCTCCCATCTACCATATCCGCCCAAAAGATAACCTCTATGTCGGTATCGCCACCCCGGATCAGGACCTCACCAGAATGACCGATCCCACTTCCAACGGCGTTTCCCTTGCCATGGCCTACGAAGGAATAGCCTCCAAAGCCGTCAACGGCAACATCGTCGACCCCGACGGCAATATCACCCTCCCCATGCTCGGCAAGATCCCCGTCGCCGGCCTCACCACCACCGAGGCTGAGGACACTATCCGCGGCGTTACCAAACAATATCTCAAAGACGCCACCGTCAAAGTCCGGCTGCTTAGCTACAAAGTGACCGTCCTGGGCGAAGTGAAATTACCCGGCGTTTACTATAACTATAATAGCTATATCACCGTCCTTGACGCTATCAGCCTCGCACAAGGCACCACCGATTACGCCAAGCTCGCCGACGTCCTCATACTGCGCCCCACTACCGGCGGGACCAGAACCTATTCCATCAATCTCAACAGCAGGTCAGCCGTCCAATCCCCCGCCTGGTACCTCCAGCCGGATGACGTAGTCGTCCTCCAACCCGGTAAGAACAAAGGGTTACAACAGAAATTGCCGCTCGTCGGCATCGTCGTCGGCGCCCTTTCTGCATTTTTGCTGCTGTTGAACTATCTAAAATAACGACATCAATGGATCCCAATAATTATCCCCGACAGACTGGCTTTCATAGCGGCAAGAGCTTCAATAAGAAAATGATCCTGCCCGCCATTCTCCGGAACTGGTTTTGGTTCCTGCTGGCAGGCGCTGTAGGATTCGGCGTCGCCTTTGTCGTACACAAAGCCAACCCGGGTATGTACCGGAGCACCATGACCATCCTTCTTATCAACTCTCCTCACCAGATGCCCATCAATACCAGCCTGGATAATAACCTCGAGATCCAACAAAACCCCATCAACGTCCAGGACGAACAAACAGTCGTCTCCGCTTATAGCCTTCAGCTCCAGACGCTCCAGAATCTCAACTGGCGCACCCGCTGGTACAAGAAGTCTTTCATCGGCAAAAAAGATATCTATAAAGAAGACCCTTATGTCGTCGATTTCTCCGACGACTCCGTCCTGAAAGGCGTTGATCTCACCATTACGCCGCTATCCCCCACCCGCTACCGCGTCGACTGTGACCACAAGGACCACGTCGGCGACTCCGACCGCATCATCCGCTTTTCAACTACCGCGGCGTTCGGTTACCCCTTTGCAAATGCCTGGTTCCATTTCACCCTCTATTCACCAAACCCTACACCTCCCGTCAGCGGCACCCAATACATCCTCGTCTTTAATGACCTCAATTTCACGGCTATCGAATACCAGGGCGCTCTCGAAGTAAAGATCGTCGCCCCCGAATCCGACGTCCTCAATGTCGACCTCAAAGGTGAAAATGTGCTTCGCAACGTCGATTACCTCAACGAACTGGGGAGGACCTATCTGAAATTCGGTCTCGATCAGAAAAATCAGTCCGCCATCAATACCCTCAATTTCATCCGCAGCCAGATCTCGGGCGTTGCCGACTCCCTCCGCACCTCCGGCGACCGGTACACGGACTTCCGGACCCGCAACAAAGTCGTCGACCTCACAACCGAAGGCGCCATGGTCCTCCAAAAAGTCGAAGACCTTGACAAACAGGAGAACCTCCTCAAACTGAAGATGGATTACTACAATGGCCTCTACCGCCATCTCAACGACGGCGACAGCCTGAAGAGCTTCGTAGCCCCGCCACTTGGCGATCCCGACCCCGACCTTAGTACCAATGTCCAAAAGCTGGCCTCCCTCTATAGCCAACGCGCCGCCCTTGCCCTGTCCGTTCAGCCAAAGAACCCTAAGATGATCGCCGTCAACGAAGACATCGCCCTGACCCAACGATTGATCCAGAACAACATTGCCAGCCACCTTACCGCCACCCGCGACCAGATCCAAAGCCTCGAAGACCAGAAAAAAGAGAACAACAGCCGGCTCACAAGCATTCCCGCTACCGAACGCTCCTTTCTCGACATAAAAAGAGGCTTCGACGTCAACAGCACCCTCTATAACTTTCTGTTGCAGAAACGCGCCGAAGCAGGCATCGCCCTCGCCTCCAATAACCCCGACGCAAAGATCCTCGACCCCGCGACCATCCCGACCACCGGCCCTATTGGATTGAAACCCATCATCAGCGCCGCCATCGGCGTCATCCTCGGCATGGCAATAACCCTCGGCTTTGTCCTGCTGAAACAATATGCCAACGACCGCCTCCGCGAACCCGAGGAAGCAACCGCCGCCCTCCATCTCTCCGTAGCAGGCCAGATCCCGCATAACCGCCTCAGGACCGAACTACCCGTTATCCAACATCCCCAATCGGAGATCACCGAATCCTTCCGGAACCTTCGCACTAACATTCGCCTCCTCTTGAAAGAAGGCAACCCTGGCCTGATCGCAGTGCATTCCTCCTCTTCCGGCGAAGGCAAATCGTTCATCGCCGCCAACCTCGCCGCCCTCCTCGCCTTCAGTAGCAAAAGGGCCCTGCTGATCCAGGCGGACAAACACAATACCCATCTCGAAGAGCTCGTCGATGCCCAGCCCCGGAAAGACCTGACCGAATTCCTTGAAGGCACGGCTACCTTTCGCGAATTGCCGGCCCCAACAAGTATTCCGGGTCTTAGCTTCATCCGCGCCGGCCAGCCGGACAGCCATCTCTCCGAACTGATGGACACGCCCGCCATGGAAAAATTCATCCGCGAGGCAAAGACAGCCTTCGACTTTATCGTCGTCGACAATCCCCCGATCAGCATCCTGAGCGACGCCCGCATCATGGCCTCCTACGCCGACGTCAACCTCTTCGTCTTGCGGATCGGTTATAGTACAGTTAGGGAACTCTCCTTCATCAACAATACGGCAGAAGAGGAAACGGTAAAGAACATGATCGCCGTCCTCAACGACACTCCGCCAAGCCGGAAGAAAATAAAGAAAGCCGCCTATTTCAAAGATTGATCCACATGCTTACCCTGACCAAAATAAAGAATCAGTTCCTCGGCGGCCACGCCCGTACCGCAAAAGCGAATAAGAACATCGTCTATTCCTTTCTGATAAAAGGATTGAGCATCGCCTGTCAGTTTGCCCTGGTGCCGATGACCATCAACTACCTGGATAACTCCAGCTATGGCATCTGGCAAACCATCGCCCAGATCGTCGGCTGGTTCTCTTTCTTTGATATCGGCGTCGGGAACGGTCTCCGGAACAAGCTCTCGGAAGCCCTCGCAAATGGAGATATGCGACTTGCAAAGGTCTACATCAGTACCTCCTATGCATGGGTAGCCGCCATCTTCCTTTCCCTCATGGTGCTATTCTGGATCGTCAGCCCCTTCCTCAACTGGGCCAGCCTGCTCGGCCTCACGCCCGGCTTCGCCGGCATCCTCCAACGTACGATGTTGGTCGTCTTTACCTTCTTCTGTCTTCAATTCATCCTCAACCTCGTCGGCAATATCCTTTTCGCGCACCAGGAACCCGCGCTGAGTAACCTCATTACTCCCCTGGGCAACGTCCTGTCATTGATCGTCATCTTCATTCTGACCCATACGACGTCATCCGGCAACCTCTTCACGGTTTCTGTGATCTTCAGCGCCGCTCCCGTATTGGTCCTGTTGATCTTCAACCTTTTTTTTCTCGGGTGGAAATACCGCTCCATCGCCCCGGACTTCCGATGCATCCAATTCAGCCATTCCAAAGACCTGTTCGGCCTCGGCGTCCAGTTCTTCATCATCCAGATCGCTTTCATCGTGATGTACTCCAGCGCCAATATCATGCTGATCCGCTGGTTTGGCCCCGACACCGTCACCACGTATACCGTAGCCTATAAATATTTTACCATCGCCCTGCTGATCAACGGCATCATTACCGCTACCTATTGGTCCGCCTTTACCGACGCCTATGTCCGCCAGGAATTTGATTGGGTCCGAAAGACGATCCAGCGCATGGAGAAGGTAACTTATCTGCTGATGGCTGGCGTCATCCTTCAGACCTTCCTTGCCGGGCCGTTGATCCATCTCTGGGTACACAGGGTCCATGTGCCCGTCGATATGCAGATCACCATGTGCATCTTCACCCTGATCAGCCTGATTGCCGCCCCGCAACACATCTTTCTCAATGGCACGGGTAAGATCCGGCTCCAGCTTTACACCGCCGTATATACGATCTTCATGACCGTACCCTTTGCCTGGCTTTTCTGTAAGGTCCTCCACCTCGGTCCTAAAGGCGTCATCCTCGCCATGATTTGCACCAGCCTGCCGGTTACGATCCTGTACCGCATCCAATACAATAAAATAATGAGCGGCAAAGCCACCGGCATATGGGTAAAGTAACCATCTCCTCGATTGTCGTAAAGAAGTTGTACAACCTCCTGGGTCACTCCTGCCGGGTCGCGTTTACCCTCGCCTTTCCCCGAAAGCTCTCCGCTGACAAACCTCTCGCCGGTACCGATCTGCTGCTCTTCTCCGGTTATAAGGGCGCCAAAATGATGAAGGCCGTCCTCCTATCCATGTATTATAATTGGGATAAAATCCCCCGCCTCACCCTTGTCTCCGACGGTACTCCGAAAGAGGTCCTGCAAGCCGCCCTGAAGTTCTGGCCCTATCCCTACGAGATCAAATCCTGGGAAGATTGCGCCGCCTGGCATCGCGGTAAAGGCCGCCCGGCCATCATCGACTTCGCTCACGTCAATCCTTATGCCCGGAAGCTCCTTTCCGTCCTGGCCGAAGCCGAACAGCGCCCCGTCTTCTATTGCGATACCGACGTACTTTGGTTCGCCGAGCCCCGCCTGCCCGAGGCCCGCCTGGCCGAACCCCGCCTGTCCACCGCCACCCAACCTTGCGTGATGCGCATCTCACGCGATAACATCCATTGCTATCACCCGCCGGCTATCCGCTATCTCGATCGCCACGACCTGATGGAAAAACCCCCCGTCAACTGCGGCGTCGTTTACCTCTCCGGCTCGGTCTATGACCACTACCCTGATTTCGAATCGCTGATGCAATTCATGCGCATCTTCAACGAGCCCTTTTCTGAACAAACGACCTTTGCCCTGCTCGCCGACCGGCTTGGCGATACCTGGACCCTCGACGAGATCATCTTGACAACCAAAGACATCCACTGGCCCCTCATCCCCCGCTACCTGTTCTCCGGAACCCAAACGGCCCGCCACCACGTAGCTACCAAGCACTCCTGGTTCTGGCGCGACGCGCTCTTCATCTGTCTGTTCAAAAACAAAACCCGCCGTCATGCCCGCTAAGACCTATCCCAGCACCAGTCCCCCCATTCCCGCCAGCGCCAACCCCCCAATTCCCGCCAGCACTAACCCCCCATGGATGAACTGGCTGACAATGTTCCTGCTCATCGGCAACACCGCCAACCCCTTCTTCTACGAGTCCATCGAAATGCTCGGCATCTCATTTATCATCCTGCTCGGTTGCTGGTTTCTCAAACCGGAAGAGGATACCCGGATCAACGGCTATTTTTGGTTCTACCTTGCCGTCCTTACCATCCTTCAGGCCTCCCAGACCCTCGTCTATCACGTTTTCCCCGTAAAGACCTTTCTCGGCGAATACCTGCGTATCGCTTTCGCCGTCCTTGCTATCCGCATCCTCGGCAAGCAATTCTTCGACATGTTCGTCCGGTTCGTCTACGTCTTCGCCGTCATCAGCCTCTTTTTCTATTTGCCCTGCGTGCTCATCAAACCCCTTGCTCATTTCCTCATCGACCACGTGGCTAAATATACCCAATGCCCCTTCCATCGCGCCGCGACCGGCGAACTCTATGAGGCGCCCTATAACATGATCATCTTTAACCTTGGTCAGATCACCCTCAACCGCAACTCGGGTTTCTACTGGGAACCCGGCACCCACGGCGGCTTCCTCTGCCTGGCCCTCTTCATCAACCTCTTTTACCGGAAAGAAAAGCTGACGGCTAAATTCAATATCATTTTTATCGTCACCATCCTCACCACCCTTTCGACCACCACCTACCTCGCCCTTTTCTTTGTTGTCGTCGCCTATCTCAAGAACTTCATCATGCGCCGGCCGATAATTTCATTCTTCCTGTTGCTCATTGTCGGCCTCATCGGATTCCTTGCCTTTACCCGGCTTGACTTTCTGAGCAGCAAGATCGATGAGCAGATTGCAAAAAGCGGTAGCCGGAAGACAGGCGAATCCCGCTTTAGCAGCCTCTTCGCCGACCTGCGCTCCCTCGAGGAACATCCCTTCATCGGCACCGGCCGCAATGTCGAAATGCGATTCGGTAGGAATTTCTACAACGCCGACCTCCGCGAGCTTCACCGCAACAACGGTATCGGCGTCCTCCTGAGTACCTACGGAATCTTCTTCTTTTTCTTTTTCTTCTATTTGAACTGGCGCAGCTTTTACCTGTTACTTGGTAGCCGCGTCAACGCCTGGCTCCTCCTCATTCTGGTCCTGATCATCGCTTTTTCGGAAGACTATTTCTTTAAAGCCTTTTTTATTGCATTGACCCTCTATTGTGGCATTACAATGGTATCTGCTAACGGGCCGGTCGTCGTCCGGTCCCGCAAAATGCAATTGGGCAAGAATACCCTGACGTATGAATAACCAACAGATCAAAATAGGCGCCGTTATCCCCACCTTTAACCGGATCGACAGTCTGCGGAAGATCCTTACCTGCCTGCAAGAACAACGTTCCTCCATCACTCTCATCCCCATCGTCATCGTCGACGGCTCTACGGACGGCACCCTCGAAATGCTGGCCGCGGAATTTCCAACCGCCGCCATCGTCCACGGCGACGGCAACTGGTGGTACACCCGCTCGATCAACGAAGGGATTAAGAAAGCGCGACAACTCGACTGCAACTACGTCCTGACCCTTAACGACGACCTGACTTTCTCATCCGATTATATCGCTACCATCGTCAACGACCAACAAACCGCCGGCCCCGACTCCGTCATCGGCTCGATCTCGCTTAGCGCCACCTCGCCACGCCTTATCACTTTTTCCGGGGTTTCCAAAGTCACCGGTACGCTGAAGGAATACAACTATTTGCCAAAGTTCTCCCCTGTCGATGAAGAGCGCCTCGCGGGTCTAAAACCCTCCGTCGTCCTTTCCGGCCGCGGCATCCTCTACCCGATGTCCATCTTCGACCGCTTTGGCCTCTATGACGAACGCCTCGTCCAGTACAGTTCGGAAACCGATTTTACATATACCGCCTCCCGCAACGGCATCCCCGTCATGATCTCTTATAACGCCCGGGTCTACGAGAATGTCCAGCTGACCTCGGCCGGAGCCGTATACAATAACCCTTCGCTCCGGACCCTCCTTCGTAGCTTCCGGAACAAATATTCGATCAACTCATGGTATAAGACCCGCTATTATGCCATCAAACACCGCGGTCAGGTCACGGGCTCCCTCATCGCCCTGATGCGTATGGCTGGTGTGCTGAAGAACTTTACCCTCGTTAAACTGAAACCGAAAAGATGAAACTTCTTTTTTTATCGCACCACTGGTCCAATAACTCCCATCATTCCCTTCACAGCGGATTCCAACGCCTGGTGCACTTCGCCGCGATGGAGCACGAGGTAACACTCGTCACCTGGGCAACCCGGGAACAGGATTATATGGACGGCCGCATCCGGGTCATTACCGTCAAAAGCGGCCGCCGTGACTTCCTCTTTTCAAAAAGGATCGCTATCTCCCGCAAAGCCGCGACCCTCGCGGCCTCTTTCGACGCCATCCACTCCCTCTATGAGGACTGCACCTTTGCCCTGCCTCACAACCACTTCACGACGACCTTTCATGTCCTGCCCGGCGTGGTCCGTTACCCCGAATGGAAACAACGTATCTTTATTTTTCTTAAATACAATATCCTCCAGCGTCGGGCGCTCCGCAATTCGACGAATATCGCCTGCGTCTCGACCAACCTGCTCACCGCTATCCCCAGACGTTACCATCATAAAGCCTGTTTTATCGCCCATGGGGTCGATACCGATTTTTGGGATCCTGCCCTCGCCTCCCCTGGCTCCCTTGCCTCCCCCGCCACCCTCACCCCGGCCGCCAAAGCCCCGGCGCAGGTGGACCTCGATTATATCCTCTGCGTGGGCGCCCATGGTCTCGACCGGGAGCTTCTATCCGATTTCGTTCGCTCCAATCCCGGCCGTACCTTTGTGATCGTCGGACTAAAAGCCCGGCTCGAACCCTTCCCCAATACCCATTACCTGTATAATATCTCCGACGAGGAATTACGCGACTGGTACGCCGGCGCCGCCCTGCTCATCCGGCCCCTTCAATTCGCCACCGCCAACAATTCCGTACTCGAAGCCATGTCGATGGGCAAGACCATCCTTGCCAGCCGCATCCCCGGCATTACGGACTATGTGACAGAAAAAACCGGCATCTTCATCGACACGCTGCCCAGCCGGTCACTCGAAAACATCCGCACCCTTGACCCCGGCTGCATCCGTCAATCCGCTATCGATTCCTTTTGCTGGAAAAAAGTTCTTTCGGAATACACATCTCTGTACCACCAACAATTGACCCATGCCTAAAAAACGCATCGCTATCATCGGGCTTAAAGGCCTCCCCCCGTTTGGCGGCGCCGCCAATGTCGGCGACAATATCATAGAACAACTGGCCAACGAATATGATTTCACCGTCTATTCCACAGCTTCTCATACCCATCATAGCGGCGACTACAAGGGCGCTCGCCAGATCGTCTTCAGAAAATTCCCGGTCAAAAAACTCAACGTCTTTTATTATTATCTCGTCTCCGCCCTTCATGCCGTCTTCATCCGCCGTTATGACGCCATCCACCTCCACCAAATGGACGGCGCCTTTATCCTCCTTTTGCTCCGTTTGCGATATAAAGTGGTGGCGACCAGTCATGGCCTCACCTACCGCCATGCCAAATGGAGCAAATGGTCCCGACCTTATTTCAAGCTGAACGAATGGTTCCAGGCCCGGCTCTCCAACCACCTGACGGTCGTATCTAAATCCCTGATCCCGCACTACGAAAAGATCATCCCCGCCACCCGCATCTCCTATATCCCAAATGGCGTTACCCCTCTCGCTCCTGCTGCCGTCACGCTGGGAGCTTCTGAATATCTCCTCTTCGCCGCCGGCCGGATCATCCCCACCAAAGGCCTCCATATATTATTGTCCGCGCTGCACAAATGCAACTATAAAGGCAAACTGATCGTGCTGGGCGATCATAGCCAGCTCAGGGATTATTCCCGCGAGCTCTTCGACCTGGCCGCCGGTCTTGACGTCGAATTCAAAGGCCTCATCAAGGAAAAGCCGCTGCTGAACGCCTGGATCGCCGGCGCCAGGCTCTTTGTCTTTCCCTCCACCTATGAAGCCATGTCCATGATGCTGCTGGAGGTCGCCGCCCTCAGTACCCCAGTGGTTTGCTCGGACATCGTTGAGAATACCGATATCTTTACCGCGGACGAGATGCTCTTCTTTACATCTGGCTCGGATACAAACCTCGCTGAACGTCTCGGCTGGGCCCTTGCCCATCCGAAGGAAATGCAGACCTTCGCCGGTAAGGCCCATCAGTCCCTGATGGATAGACACCAATGGTCCACCATCGCCCGTCAATATGCCGATATTTTCGACAACTTAACCACAAGATCCACCCGATCCCACCCTCCGACTAATCAACCGAGCCCTCATTCCAATACTAACCAACCGAACCCTCATTCCCCTACTAACCAACCGAACCCTCATTCCCCTACCAATCAATCTCACCAAATATGAAAAAAACCGTCGACTATGGCTACGGAATGACCGTCTCAAAGTTCACCCGCTTCTGGCGCAACTGCCTCCAGATCCCCGCCTGGTTCATGCCCTGGAAAAGACTACGCACCTTCTTCCATCGCCTCAAAGGCGTACACATCGGAAAGAAAGTAGAGATCGGCTATATGGTCCTGATCGACAACCGCCGCCCCGAGCTCATCACTATCGAAGACCACGTCACCATTACTACCATGTGCGTTGTCATCTCACACGACCTGTCCCGTCTTTTTAATGAAGGCAAAGAGATCATCGGCGAAGTCCTTATAAAGAAAGGCGCCTTTATCGGCATGAACTCCACAATTATGCCCGGAGTCATCATCGGCGAAGGCGCTGTCGTCGCAGCCGGCTCCGTCGTTACCCATGACGTGGAGCCCTATACGATCGTCGGCGGAGTACCGGCTAAAAAGATCAGGGATTACTATCCCGCTACAACGCCCGTATAACCCTGCACGGATTCCCCGCCGCCACCACATTCGCCGGGATATCGCCCGTCACCACGCTATTAGCCCCAATAACCGTATTTGCCCCGATCTTCGCCCCCTTCAACACCATCGCCCCCACGCCCAGCCAAACATTATCTCCGATCACCACCGGTTTCGGCTCACCGCTCCTCGGGTCCTCCGGATGCCAGTCTCCATCCGTGATCAGGGTATTGGCCCCGCACTTGACATGACTCCCGATCGTAATACTCGCAAAAGCCCCGATCACCGTCCCGCTAAAACCCGTATGCCCCCCGATCTTCACCACCGTCCCGGAGTTATAGGCCGAAACGATACAGGGCCGGTTGATCCCGATCAGGTTGTCCGTATGACCCGACAGGAATACACATCCATCTCCCACGATCACCCGTGTCCCCGGATATAATTTGAATTTCGGCCGGCCCGTAAATTGACAGGACCCGAGAAACTCCACCCCGCGAAACCGCGCAAACAACTTATAACATCCGCCCCACATGATCCGCCACCGCAATCGCGCCGAATCCAGCAAATGAAATATTCTCCTTGTCGCCATATTATTTGCCTGATTATTTGCCTGTAGATTTTTGAATGATCTCCCGATATCGCTCCATCATCCCTCTTACGATCACCTCAGGATCATGTCGCCGCTGTGCCACCTTCCTCCCCTTCGCCGCCATCACCCGATACCGCTCCGGCTGCCGGATCACTTCCTGCATCGCCCCCGCCAACACATACGGGTCACCATCCTGCACAAGCACCCCTTGCTCCCCATCCCGCAACAAAGATCCCGTCCCGCCGGCAAAAGACGCGATCACCGGTATCCCGGCCAGCATCGCTTCACAGACACTATTCGGACTGTTCTCTATATGCGATACCTGTACATACGCATCGGAATTCATGAGCTGATCCACCAGCGCATCCTCCGCCAAAGTTCCGGTCAGCCGGATATTCAACGCCCGAAGATCCTCTACTTTGCGCGCCGCGCACGTTAGCCGAACCAGCGGATGATCCTCTTTCAATCCCGCAACCCGCCACTCGAACTCTACCCCCATCGCCAAAAGCACCCTCGCCGTATCGATAACCACTTCAAATCCCTTATAGATCGAAGGGCTCGACGTCGTAAAGAATACCGGTTTCCCCTCTTGCCTGCCCAACTCAGCCTTTCGATCCAATTCCCAATCCAACCCATAAAATCTCGGCCGGATCACCTCATCCACATGAAAATATTCCGCCTCGGGCGCCAACGCCAGCGCGACCCGCCGGTCCCAATCCGTCCGGCCAAACACATACTTGGTTCGCCGCAGGATCTCCTGCTCCACCTCCATCCTTTTCTTCCAGATCCTATAGTCCGCACGATGGAAAGGATATCCCGTCCGCCATCCCCGCCAGACCCCCGGTAAGCTCAATCCCGCAAAATATTTTTCATGATAGACTGTCAGATTCCCCTGGATCGACACTACCACCGGAATATCTTTCACCTCCCGCAGGATCAGCCCAAACGGGAATTCGGTCCCATGTACATGAATGATATCCGGCTTGAACTGCTCAACCGCCCGAAGAAAGGCCGGTAAATTCTCATCCCGCTCCGCCCGTCCCATGACCCGGTTGATCAACCTTCTACCCTTGCTGCTGCCCAACGGCTGAACCGGGTAATACCACGTCCTCCCATATTCGAAAGGGGCCATCGCCTGCTCCGTATAAAAGACAAACCCCAACTGGCATTCCTCAACCCCTTCCACCACCTGTTGCAACGAAGATATCCACCCCCCCGCCGCCAGACTGATCTTCAAATACCCCGCACTCAACCCCGGCGTATTCGCAAACCACAACACCCGTACCGGTCTTCTGCTGTTGTCCATTTTATACTTGTTATTAGTGCAACAACTTGCTGCACTATTCCAATCCCCCCTCACTCCTCCCCCGGATGATACCTCTTCACCGCGCCCGCCTGCACCTCCTCCGGATAGAACAACACCTCCTTGAACCTCCCATTAAGATACATCGCCGCCTGATCCGTAAAATGCGGCGAAGCCGGATCACTGCTTTCCCCACCCGTAATGACCGTCCGCGCCTTAACCGTCTTGCCAAACTCTATCGCGGCAATAAAACTATTCCCCGAATACCCATATCGCTTGCTCGTCCCCGGCATCACCCGGCTTACAAACGACGGCAACTCCCCAAACGTCGACTGCACAAGCCCCACCGGCAGACTGGGCTTCTTATCATCATACGTCTCCACGATCTTCCCCGTCAGCCGCTGATAACGACAGATATCTCCCCATTCCATCTTCCAATTGCCATACCGCTGCCGCAGATCGGCCAGCACCGCCGCCAGTTCCCCCGTCTTCTGTTGCGGCGTACAACGCTCCAGCGCCGCTTGCGCCATCCGGACTGCATTCGAAGCCGCCTCCACCGTTGCCGGCCGCGGCGCATACCTGAGGATCCGCGTTCCCCATTCCACCGCCAGCGTCGTCGCTACCGAATGCACCGCGGACCGCCGGTCCCATTTCTGCAGCAGCGCGATCGCCTCCTGTAAGGCCTTCCGCGTCGAGTCCGGCGCACTTCCATAAGCCTCGAACAACGCCGGCAGCAATACATCAAATGCGGTCAGATAATGATCGTATCCCTTTGCGATCAGACTGTCAAGCGTAAACTCATTCGCCCCCGCCAGCAGCCGCATCGCATTTAACGCCCGGAAATTCTCCCCATCCGGCGCCATATATGCCGGATACTTCCCTCGCTCCGGACTGCTGCCCCCGGATAAGGTATATGGCGTGGAATTACAATTCTGTATCCACCCCGTCGCCGGATTATAGGAATGCACGGTCTCATCCAGCTCATGCACGCCCTTCCATTCGGTCGCCGCAATACTCCCGTCTACCGGCAACGACCAGTCGAACGAAGTATCCCGCCGCGGCATGAAATTCCCATGCCAGTAGGCAATATTGCCCTGGTCGTCGGCATACACCGTGTTGTTGGTGGTATTCGCCCGAAGGTCCATCGCCTTCTTGTATTCGTCGAATGTATTGGCCTTCGTGATCAGCCACGCTTCCAGCAGTGCATTCAACGACCGGTTGTACTCCCGCAGGCTCAGCCACTTGCCGTCACGGCTTGCCAGCACCGGTCCATGATGGGTATGATATCCGTTGACCTGCAACGCCAGCAGCGAATCGTTGCGCCGGTAATATACCGTGAACGGCCGCATCGTCACCGGTCTGGTCTCCCCCTCATACGAATACACCCAGCCGTCCCCCTGACTCTGCACTTTCTCCGCATAGACATCGGCCACATCCGCCAGACTCGACGTATGCATCCAGCCACAATGCGCATTGAACCCCTGGTAGACAAAGAATTGACCCCACGTAACCGCCCCATAAGTATTCAACCCTTCCTCACTGACCAGATGGACCTCCAGTCGGAAATAGAACGGCACATGCGGATTAATATAAAGTTCCGTATTCCCCGAAGCCGTCCGAAAACCCGCCAGCGCAAACCCATTGCTCCCATTCTCCCGCACGTCCATCCTTTCTACCTCACTCACTCTATCCCTGCCTTCGCTATAGAAATTCTTGATCTCATCAACCCTTATCCCACCCGTACTCGTCGCCGATACACTCCCATCCGTGAACATCAACGCATACCACGGCTTGAACCTCGTCAACACCAGCGGCTTTACATCAGGGTGCTTATAAAGATAATAGTTCACGCCATCCGCAAAAGCATCGAGCAGCTTATGCATCCAATCCGGGCTCTTTTGATAATCCGCCACCGCCTGCGCACTATCATAGATCATGCGCATCATCACATCATTATACAGATACCCCTCCCCATAAGCCTCCGCCTGCCGCCCCAGCATCTCCAGATAGTTCTTCTCCACCCGGGGAAAATCCTCCTGGCACTCGGCATACATCAACCCAAAGACGGCGTCGGCGTCCGTCTTCCCATAAATATGCGGGATTCCCCATTTGTCGCGGACGATCGTCACCTTCCTGGCTTCCGCCTCCCACCGCCCGGCGTCGGAGGCCTGGCAATAAGCCGCCAGCGGCAGTCCGCATAGCAAGATTGTTATCAATCTATTCATCTCTCAATATACGTAAATCCTAATACTTCGCGGGCTCCCCCGGCTTCGGTAACGAAGCCCGGATAAATTTCCTCAGATTCTCATTGGCCTCCGCCAGATCAGGCTTCCGCAGGTACAACATATGCCCGCTCCGGTACCCTTCCCAGTTCAGGCGGTCCTTCAACTTGCCGCTGGGATCGATCTGCCACAGACTGTATTTGGCATTGAAGTAATCGCAGGCCCCGTCATAATATCCTGACTGGATCAGCAGATGCAGATACGGGTTTTCAGCGATCGCCTGTCGCAGATCCTCACCCGTATGATTGTTCTGGTTATTCCACGGATGTACCGGCCCGAACATATTATACTTCAGGTCGGTCTTATAATGCAGATCCTCCCGCAGATAAATATTGATAGCAGGGGTAAATGAATGCAGCCACGACGTCAGCTCCGCGTTATAATCAGGCGCGTCCCCCGCATCCTTGCTGTCGATTCCCCGATAACGCGAATCCAACCGCCCGACCGTAAACCCTTTGTCCCTCAAAAGCTCCTTCCAGAAAAAATTGTCCGGGATGATCAGGTTGGATTCCAACACCGACTTTTCCGACAGCCCGATATAACGGGAGAGCTTAGTTGCCAGCTCCTTTTTCCGGTTTTCCTCCAGGAAGCCGCCCTTTGCCAGCGCAGGTATCAGCTCATTGACCGTGAAATTCTCCACCTCCGGCAACATGTCCGTCAGATCCTTGGCTTGCAGATCAGGCGCCAACGCTTTATGATACCAGGCCGTGGCGGCATAATAGGGCACCCTTAATGAAGCCTGAACAAACTCGCTTCGCTCCAGACCAAGATCCGTCGGCGACACCAGGATCACCCCGTTGAGATACATCCATTGTTTTTCCTGCAGCTCCAATGCCAACCCCGCCGCCCGCGTCGTCCCGTAACTTTCACCGATCAGGAACTTGGGCGACGCCCACCGGTTGTACCGCGTGACAAAGGTGGAGATCCATTCCGCCAGGTATTTGATATCTTCATTGACGCCAAAGAAGGCCGACGGCGGAATATCCTTGCTCACCGCCCGCGAGAACCCCGTATTCACCGGGTCGAGATAGACGATATCCGCAATATCCAGAATAGAGGAATTATTCTCTTTCAACCCGTAAGGCTGCACCGGATACCCCTCATCATCCAACAATAGCCGCCGCGGTCCCGTATATCCGATCTCCATCCATACGCTCGGCGTCCCCGGTCCGCCATTGAAGGAGATCACCAGCGGTCTCGAAGCCCGGTCCTTCACATCCGTTCGGATATAATAAGTATAAAACAACCCCGCAATAGGCTTCCCGCTGTCATCCCAAACCGGAATCGTACCCGCAACCGCATCATAAGGCACCCGCTGCCCATTGATCGTCACCTCCGCATGCGTCGTCACGGAAGAATCGATATTCAATACCCGGCTGCCGGACGGCATTTTAACCGCGCTTCCGGAAGACCCGGGAGCCGCCGGAGCAACACGTTCCTCCGCCCCTTCTCCTGCCCCCGCGGGACGTTGCGCGACGGCCTGGTCCATAAGAACCGCCAATATTAAAAACCCGATTAATTTTCTCATATAATTAGGATGATTCCTACGAATATAAGCTCCCGGCCCGAAAAAATGGCCGCGTTTTTGTTTCTTTCTTCTCTTAAAAGGCTCAGATGCTGTACCATAGCGCGTTTCCACAGGAAACAAAAACTAAAGAAACTGTAGAATACTTTCCACAATACGGACCACATGATCGCCAATAATGAACACTATATCGTCGCCATCGGCGCATCCGCAGGCGGCCTTGAAGCCATCCACGAATTCTTCGATAGCATGCCCGAGACCCCGAATATCTCTTTCATAATTATTCAACACCTCTCGCCGGATTATAAAAGCCTCCTTGTCGAACTGGTCGCCCGCCATACCGACATGAGGGTCAACGAGGCTGGGGACCATCAGGAGATCGAACGGAAATGCGTATATGTTATCCCCAACACCAAGCTCATTACCATCCAAAAGAACGAGCTTCGCCTCTCCGACAAGCAGCATCAGAAGATTCCCAATAACGCCGTGGACGTTTTTCTCTATTCCCTCGCGAGGGAACGAAAAGACAAAGCCATCGCCATCATCCTCTCCGGCACCGGGACCGATGGGACAAAAGGTACGGAAGCCATCAAAAAGGAAGGCGGCCTCGTCATCGTCCAGGATCCTTCCACGGCCAAATTCGACGGCATGCCCAACAGCGTCATCGCCGCCGGCAACGCAGACTTTATCCTTCCGCCACCCGCAATGTATACCGAGATCCTCCAGCATATCTCCCCACCCCCGGCTATTCTATATGGCAACGATATAAAGGATGAACAATTCCTGCAAACCGTGTTCGACCTTGTCCGCCAGGAATCCGGCATCGAATTCCAATATTATAAGACCCCTACCATTGTCCGCCGGATTACCAAACGCATGATGCAGGGCAGCTTCGCCTCCCCCGACAAATACGCCGGCTTCCTTAGGCAACATAAGGAAGAGGTCCGCCAGCTCGGCCAGGACTTCCTCATCGGTGTTACCCATTTCTTTCGCGACCCTGAAGCCTTCGACATTCTCCGGAACAAGGTCATCAAAGAGATCATTTCCAATAAGGAAGAGGACGAAACGATCAAGATCTGGGTGACCGCCTGTAGTACCGGCGAAGAAGCCTATAGCATCGCAATGGTCGTGGACGACGTACTGGAGAAAAGCGAAAAGAACCTCACCGTCAAGATCTTTGCTTCCGATATTGACGAAGAAGCCATTCAGTTCGCCTCAGCCGGCGCCTATCCTGCTTCCGTGGAAAAGGATATCCCTCCCGAATATCTGAAAAGATATTTTACCGCCACCGGAAAGACCTTTACGATCATTCCCCGTATTCGCAAACAGATCGTCTTCGCCCGGCACAATATCATAAAAGACCCGCCCTTTATCAAAAATGACCTCGTCAGTTGCCGGAATATGCTGATCTATATCAGCCCCATCCTTCAGCAACGCATCTTTTCCCTGCTCCTATTCGCCGCCGGTAAAGAAGGCTTCATCTTCCTGGGGCCCAGCGAGAACTCCGCCATGCTCAAAAAAGACGTGGACGAGATCAGCGCCCGCTGGAAGATATACCGCAAAACGGCCGAATCGAAACCCGGCTCCTATTATCAGCACGGCCTTCCTGATAACTATACCTCCCGGAACCAACGGGGCGGCCGGTCTGGCCACAACAAAGACACTCGCTCCCAAAGCCTCCTTTGGGATGACTTCCGCGAGGTACTTATGGACGACCTTTGTTATGTAGTCCTGTACATCGACTCCAGCTTCGATATCCGGGAGACGATCGGACCCTACGAAAAATTTCTTAACCTGCCCCGCAAACAACTTCACCTGAATCTGCTCAGAATGATCCCCTCCGGCATTTCCATCGTCCTTAGCGCCGAGATCAGAAAAGCGGAGAAGACTGGCCAGAAGACCACCCTTCGGAACATCCGCTATCAGAAAGGTGAAGAGACGCTTAACGTCGAGTTCTTTATCCGTCCCGGCGGCAGGAACAATAGCGGCCTGACCACAATGATCGTGATCCGTGAGATGTCCGCCGCCGAGCCCCCCCTCAATGGGTTCCCGGATGGCAACGGCCACAACCACGATGATGAGTATGTGCAGGCCCTCGAATCGGAACTGTCCGACACCCGCAACCAGTTGCAGTTGGCTATCGAAGACCTCGAGACTACCAATGAAGAATTACAATCCGCCAATGAAGAGCTCCTCTCCGCTAACGAAGAGCTTCAAAGTTCCAACGAAGAACTGCAGTCGCTCAACGAAGAGCTGATAACGCTCAATACCGAGCACCAGCTTAAGATCAAAGAGCTCCTCGAATTGAACGACGACCTCAACAATTACTTCCGGAGCACCGACATCGCCCAGGTATTCCTCGACAGACATCTTCACATCCGCAAATTCAACCCCGCCTCGGCCCGCATGATCAATTTTATCGACAGCGATATCGGCAGGCCGCTCACCCATATCTCCAACAATATCCGGTCCGAGAACCTCCTCAACGATGTCCAGTCCGTACTTAGAACAGGTCGTGGCATGGAGAAGGAAGTCCAGCTGACTTCCGGCAAGAATCTGCTCATGCGCATCATGCCCTATCTGACCCACGATGGCAGGAATGACGGCGCTATCATCGCTTTTATCGATATTACTACCGTTACCGACCTCAACAATATCATCCGCGCCGTCTTTAATTCCAGCCCAAGCGCTATCTACTCCTTCCAGGCCTGCCGCGGTAGCGACGGTCAGATCGCCGACTTTACCGTTCTATCTGCCAACTACGCCGCTAACGCAATGGCCAAACGCATGAACGAAGACCTCAAAGGCGTCTCGCTCAGGAAGGACCTGCCCCAGCTCACCGACAACGGCCTGCTGGAGAAATACCTGGATGTCGTGCATAGCGGAAAGAGCTATCACGGTTCTGTCTTCTTTGGCGACATGGGTAATTGGTATGAAGTGACTGTCGTCAAATTGAAGGACGGCTTCGTAGCCACCTTTATCAATATCACCGATCGAAAGACCGCCGAACTACAACTCCAGCAAGTCAACGAAGCACTGGAGACCAGCAACCACGACCTCCAGCAGTTTGCTTCTATTGCCTCTCACGACCTCCAGGAACCATTACGTAAGATCCACATGTTCGCCCGAGCCATCATTGATAAGTATGACAGCGACATGCCCGGCGATATGAAAAATTGGTTCGAAAAGATCGTCCGCTCAACGGATCGCATGCGCGCACTCATTATCGATATCCTCAACTTCTCCCGCCTGTCTGCCGAAACTTCCTACTTCCGGAAAACGGACACCCGTAACCTGCTAAATGAAATCCTCGAAGACTTCGAGATCAACATCCGCGAACAACAGGCCTGCATCCATATCGGCGACCTCCCCGAGATCGATCTCATTCCAAGCCAGTTCCGCCAAGTCCTCCACAACCTCTTCAGTAACGCCCTCAAATTTACCAGGCCCGGCGTCGCCCCCTGCATCCGCCTCGAATCCGTTCGGATCCAGCAAAGGTCATTCGACAGCCCGCCAGACCCCAATGGCGCCTGGTACCGGTTCACCATGACTGACAATGGCACCGGTTTTGAACAAAAGTTTGCCGAAAATATCTTTAAGCTGTTCCAACGACTACACCCCAAAGACAGGTTCGAAGGCACCGGCATAGGACTGGCGATTACCAGGAAGATCATCGATCGCCACAACGGTATTATTGCCGCCCACAGCCGTGTAGGGGAGGGTACCCGCTTTGATTGGGTCCTTCCGATCCGCCATCCCGCGGGAATAAAAGATCACACGCCATGACGCACAAAAAGATTTTACTTGTAGACGACGATATCGACGACCGGCTCATCTTCGCCGAACTGTTAAGCGCCACTGATCCGGATGCCCGATTGACCTTTGCGGAGAACGGCCTGGAGATGGTGGACCTGCTCGAAAAGACAACCGAGCCCGATCTGCCCGATATGATCATCCTGGACCAGAACATGCCAAAGATGACCGGAAAAGAGTCCCTTGTCTTTCTTAAAGAAAGCCAGCGCTACCGCCATATCCCGACCTTCATTTATTCCACCTATCAGGTCAGGGACTTCTATCAGGAATGCCTCCAGCTCGGCGCTCAGGACGTCCTGGCCAAACCGGATACCATGCAGGACTACCGCGAGATGATCGAACGCTTCCTACTCCACCCCGCGCACCTGCATACGGATGACATAGAATCCCTTGGAAGCCGTAATGAATAAGGTCTTTTTGTCCCTGCCGCCAAAACAAAGGTTCGCCGTCCAGGGCTCCGGCACCGGGATATGCGCGATCTTGTCGCCTGCCGCATCATACACCGTCACCCCATCCCCTGTAAGATAGACGTCTCCCCGGTCATCCAACGTCATTCCATCCGACCCCTGCATAACGAACAACCGCCGGTCCGATAGCGCGCCATCGGGCCCAATGGCATACTTATAGGTTTTACCGGCCCCGATATCCGCCACATACAAATACCGGCCATCCGGCGTTCCCACGATCCCGTTAGGTTTGACCACATCCGACGCTACAACCCGCGGTTCTGATGCACCCGGCGCCAGGTAATAGACCCGCTCCCCATCCATCTCGGGCTTCGTCCTCGTCCAATAAGGACGCTGATAATACGGGTCGGTGAAATAGATCCCGCCACGCGCATCGATCCACAAGTCATTCGGCCCGTTCAACCGCCGCCCTCCTACATCCCGCAACAATACCCGCACCTTCTTACCCGGACTGATCGCCCACAACTGCTCATTCTCATCCGCACAGGTTACCAACCGGCCTCCCGGGTCAAAATACATCCCATTCGACCGGCCCGCGGAATCCATGAACACACTCAACCGGCCATGAGTATCATACTCCCAGATACGGTTATTCGGTTGATCCGTGAAGAAGACATTTCCCCGCTTGTCCACCGACGCCCCCTCTGTAAAACTAAACTGACGCGACACCAAATGCACCCCCGTATCGGCCACCACTTGCTGCGCCGCCGCCCTATACCCCATCCCCACCACCCCCAGCACCACTATCCACCGTATATCCATGTTAATTATTTTTCGGAAAGATACTTAGTCCACCAATGCTATTTATGTCCATAAACCGGATTATTTTAAGTTTATCAATTGATGGCCGCGCAACATTGGCGTATCTTGCTTGTATCTTTACGTCCAAACCGGGCATAGCCCATTAACAGCATAAACCCCTTCTATGGTCTGGTACGAGAATGAGGTCCAACGGCTGGAAAAAGAACGGACGGAACTGACGTACGACCCCAAGCTGCTTTTCTACGGCAGTTCCTCTATCCGGCTGTGGGAAACGCTATATGAAGATTTCGCTGACTACAAACCCGCCAACCTTGGCTTCGGCGGCTCTACCCTCGCCGCCTGCGACTGGTTCTTCGACCGCCTCGTCGCGCCATTCCATCCGGACTCCATCATCGTCTATGCGGGCGACAATGACCTTGGTGACGGCCGCCACCCTGAAGAAGTTTTTATTTTTTTCCAGCAGCTCGTAGCCCGCACCCGCCGTCAGTTCGGCGGCATCCCCCTCGCCTATATTTCGATCAAACCCAGCATCAGCCGGTGGAACATCGTCGACAGCATCCGCTATACCAATAAGATCATCGAAGAAGAGATCAAACGCCAGGCCGATAACCTGCACTTCATCAACATCTATACCCGCATGACCGACAACGCCGGCTACCCGAAAAGAGAATTCCTGGACCCCGACGGGCTCCATATAAACGCAAAAGGCTATACATTATGGAAAGGAATCATCCGGCAATATCTATCTCCACAAACCACATGAACAGGGAATACCATAAATGGTTTAGCCCTCACCTCCGGCGCGATATGGAATTGCTCATATTCGGCCACGCCGGAGACCCCGTCCTCTTCTTCCCTACCCGCACCGCCCGCTTCTATGACTACGAAGACTGGCAGGTGATCGAGGCCCTCCGCCGGAAGATCGAAGCCGGTACCATCCAGGTATATTGCCTCGACAGCGTCGATAATGAAAGCTTCTATGCCAAACACCTTCACCCCGCTGAAAGGATCCTCCGGCACCTCGAGTATGAAAAATATGTCCTGACCGAAGTTCTCGGCCTCATTCAACACAAAAACCCCAGCCCCACCGCCATTGCCGCAGGTTGCAGCCTCGGCGCCTGGCACGCCGCCAACCTCGCCTTCAAATATCCCCATCTCTTCCATAAGGTCGTCGGCCTCAGCGGCCGCTATGACCTCACCATCACCCTTGAGCATTTTGACGATCTCTTCGACGGCTTCCGCGACCAGAATATCTACTACAACATGCCCAGCCAGTATATCCCCAACCTCCATGACCCCGAGCTCATCCAAAAACTCAAAGCCCTCGAGATCATCTTCGTCGTCGGCGAGAAAGACGTCTTCCTCGAGAACAACCAGGCCCTGAACAACGCCCTCTGGAGTAAGACCATCTGGAACGCGCTGCACCTTTGGGACGGAGAATCGCATAAAGCCCGATATTGGCGCCACATGGTGCAACTGTACCTATAAGCCCACCCTATTTCTTTCTCACCTCTACCGTCCATTCACCTCCGCTCCCGATCTGATGGACCGCCGCAAAATTCCCCTGATTCAACGCAAATGCCAGTTGCATCAAACTGTTTAAATAAGCCAGCGGCTTCCCCACTTCTACCGACCCGAAAGTCTCCTCATACGGCATCTGCCCCGAATACACTTCCTTCCCTTCATGCCTCACTCTCACCTCCACCACATCCCCGAACGCACAATGAAGCTGCTTGAACAGCTCCGCCGGAATATTCGTCCACACATTCCCATATTGCACATCCAAAACCGGTATCGTTCCCTTGATAACCCCATCCGCAACCACCGCCCGCTGATAGGGCAGAGTCACCACCTCCTGCTTTGGCAATAACGGCCCGACCTGGTCGAACCGGATCACCCCCGCGGCCAGCCGTGCGGCCGTGTAGGAGTATACATCCCGCCCATGGAAAGTGTATGAATTACGCGACTCCGGCCTCCGGTTCACCGTCTCGTCGATCTCCCTGATCTCTCCAACCCCCAGCGTCTCTGCCACCAATGTCAGCGTTCCATTGTCCGGCGTCACAATGAACTGGCCCGTCTTTGTTTTCAGCACCACCGACTTCCGCGCCGTCCCCACCCCCGGATCGACCACCGACACGAATACCGTCCCCGCCGGCCAATACGGCACCGTCTGCTGCAGCCGGTATGCCGCATCCCAGATATTATAGGCCGGGATCTCATGCGTAAGATCGAATAGCTTGAGATCGCCACTAACCCCCATGGCCACTCCCTTCATCTCCGACACCGCCCCATCCTTCAACCCAAAATCCGATTGGTACACGACGATCTTGTTCTGCGCGCGTGACAACCCCGCCAACAGCACCAGGAATAACGTCAATGATATCTTCATATCCGGTCATTTTGTTGTTAGCCGAAAATACGATAAAATGCCCCACGCCACTGAGCAATATATTTGACCAACAATCCCCTGTTTAATCCGGCTAACGGAAAACCCCGCGCCTGTCTCTTTGCTTTCCCCTATATTTAAATAGACTATAAGCCAAAATTCATCGAACATGCGTAAAATATTGATGACCTTTCTTACCCTGACCGGCATCTTCTCCGCCGCCTCCGCCCAGATCAACGCGGCCCTCCTTCGCTACCCCGACGTATCCGCCACCAGGATCGTCTTCACATACGCCAACGACCTCTGGGTAGTCCCCAAGACCGGCGGCGCCGCTACCCACCTCAGCTCTCCCGCCGGCGTAGAAGCATGGCCGAAATTTTCTCCCGACGGGAACACCATCGCCTTCACCGCCGACTACGACGGCAGCATTTCTATCTATACCCTTCCCACCACGGGCGGCATCCCCACCCGGCTGACCTGGTACGGAGCACCCGAACGCGTAGCCGATTGGTACCCCGACGGTAAAAATATTCTTTTCGCCTCCGGCCGCGAGAGCGGTCGCGATCGCTTCAACCAGTTCTATAAGATCCCCGTCACCGGTGGCGCCCCCCAAAAACTGCCTCTGCCTTTCGCCGAATATGGCACCCTCTCGCCCGACGCCAACCATCTTGCCTTCACCTTTACCTCCCAGGTAGGCCGCAACTGGAAACGCTACCACGGTGGCTGGCGCGGCCAGATCCACCTCTTCGACCTGACCAGCTTTGCCGACGAAAATATCTCCGCCACCGATGCCGACGACGAACTGCCGATGTGGCACGACCATAGCGTCTTCTTCCTCTCCGATCGCGGCGGAGACAAAAGGATGAACCTCTGGGAATACGATCTCACGACTAAACAATTCACCCAGCGGACCCACTTTACGGATTACGATGCCCACTATGCCTCTCAGGGCCCCGAAGATATCGTCTTTGAAGAAGGCGGCCACCTCTGGCTCTATACCTACTCCACCCACGAGGCAAAACAGGTGCCCGTTCAGGTGGTCTCCGACGAATCGACCCTTCGCCCCACACTCCAAACGGTGGATCACCTCATCGCCAGCTCCAACATCAGCCCCGACGGCAAACGCGCCATCATCGAGGCCCGCGGCGATATCCACTCCGTCCCGGCCGAGAACGGGCCGGTCGTTGACCTTACCCGCACGTCCGGTATCGCGGAACGGTACCCTGCCTGGTCGCCCGATGGTAATTACATCGCTTACTGGAGCGACCGCTCCGGTGAATATGAGCTCACCCTTCGCGAAGCCGGCAAACCCGAAAGCGAAAAGAAGCTTACTTCCTACGGCGCGGGCTTTCGTTATAACCTCTACTGGTCCCCCGACAGCAAGAAACTGGCCTTCATCGATAAGGCCATGAAGATCTTTATCTATGACCGCATCAGCGGCCAGACCACCACCATTGACCAGGGCTCCCGCATGTCGGAAGGCCCCCTCGAAGGCTTCACCCCCAGCTGGTCCCCCGACAGCAGATTCCTCGCCTATGACCGTGACCTCCCCAATTACCATCGCGCCGTGTATATCTACGACGTGGACGCACACCAGCTCCACCCCATCACCACCGGCTTTTACTCCTGCAGCAATCCGGCCTTCAGCGTCGATGGGAAATACCTCTTTGTAGCCACCAGCCAGGCTTTCAATCCTATCTATAGCGACCAGGATAACACCTTCATCTATCCGAACTCTACCCTGCTCGCCGCCATCGTGCTGAAGAAGACCACCCCCTCCCCCCTTTACACAAAGGACGATACCGTAGCCCGGACCGAGGAACACAATACACCCGCACCCTCCAAACCCCCTACGGTGCCTCCTCCCGCTAAGCCTGCCATCCCTGCCGTCAGCATCGACTTCGACGGCCTGGAATCCCGGCTCATCATCTTGCCGGAGGAAGCAGGCAACTATAACGGCCTCTCCGCCGCCGATGGCAAGCTGCTCTATCTTCAGGCGCCCAACACCGGCTCCACGGAACATAACCAGGCCCTTAAATTTTTCGACCTCGATAAACGTAAATCAAAGACCATCCTCAACGATGTCGACGGCTATCAGCTCGCCGCCGATGGCAAACACCTTCTGGCTGTCAAAGACAATAACTATTTTATCGTCGCCGCCGATGAAGGCCAAAAGCTCGACAAGAAGCTCCGGACCGCTGAGATGCAACAATGGGTCAACCCGCGCGAAGAATGGCGCCAGATCCTTGTCGATGCCTGGCGCTTCGAAAGAGACTTTTTCTATGACCCCAATATGCACGGCGTCGACTGGAACAAAGTAAAGGAGCAATACTTGAAAATGCTGGATGGCGCTTCGACCCGCGAAGAGCTCGACTTCATCATCGGCGAAATGATCGGCGAGCTCAGCTCCTCCCACACCTATCATGGCGGCGGCGTCACCCAACCCACACCCCATGTTCCCACCGGTTACCTTGGCATCAACTGGGTCGCCGGCGGCGACTTCTATAAGGTCGGCCAAATCATCCGCGGCGCTTCCTGGGACGCTACCCGCTCCCCCCTCGACCTGCCCGGTGTTCCCATAAAAGAAGGCGACTACATCCTCGCTGTGAACGGCATGCCCCTTCATACGACGACCGACCCCTACGCCGCCTTTGATAACCTCAGCAACCGCCCCGTCGAATTGACCTACAATACTACCCCCTCGATGACCGGCGCCAGGACCGTAGTCGTCCAAACCCTTAACGACGAATCCCATCTCCGGCACCTTGCCTGGATCGAACAGAAACGGGCGACCGTGGAAAAGGAAACAGGCGGCAATGTCGGCTATATCTACGTCAGCAGTACCGGCATCGACGGCCAGGATGAATTGATCCGCCAGTTCGTCGCCCAATTGGATAAAAAAGCCCTCATCATCGACGAACGCTTCAACAGCGGCGGCCAGATCCCCGACCGCTTCATCGAAATGCTGGACCGCAAACCACTCGCCTTCTGGGCCACCCGCGACGGCATCCCCGCTACAACGCCAAACTCCGGTAATTTCGGTCCAAAGGTCATGCTCATCAACGGCTGGAGCGGCTCCGGCGGCGACGCCTTCCCCGACTACTTCCGCAAAGCCGGTCTCGGCCCTCTCATCGGCACCCGTACCTGGGGCGGCCTCATCGGCATCAGCGGCGCACCCGGTCTCATCGACGGCGGCATCATCACCGTTCCTACTTTTCGCATGTACAACCCCGATGGTACCTGGTTTAAGGAAGGCCACGGCGTCGACCCCGACATCCCTGTCGCCGAAGACCTCACCGCCGCGGCCCATGGTAAAGACAACCAGCTCCAACGCGCCATCACAGAAATAAATGAATTGCTGAAAAAGGGCTTCACCATCCCCAACCGGCCAGCCCCCGAAGTCAGATAACTCTTCCGTAAGCCCCGCTCCACGCGGGGCTTTTTTTACTTCACCTGCGCCGCGGGCGCATTCTTATTTTCGACCCATGACGTAAACAACGTATAGAAAACCGACAGGATGATCGCGCCCTTGAACATCCCTGTGAAGCCCCACGCCGCCAACCCCCCGATCACCCCCAGGAACAACACCAGGAACGGTATCTTCCCCCCGCTCCTCGCAATCAGGATCGGCTTTAACAACCCGTCGATCAGCAACAATCCCGCCCCATAAATGATCAGGAATATCGTCACCCCCGTATGTCCTTGCACGGCTGTCCAAACCACCACCGGCACCCAGACAAATAACGGCCCCAGCTGGATCAGTACCAGAAAGAATACTATCCCCGCCAAAACCAGCGAATACTGTATCCCCGCAATCCACAATCCGATCCAGGCGATCACCGATGCAATGAAAGCCGTCCCCATGATCCCGATCGACACCCCCTTGATCGCCTGCGTGATCACCGCCAGCAGCGAATCCCCATCCTTCTTTCCCAACAAATGCTCCCCCGTCGACCGGATCGGCTCAAGCATTTTGTCCCCCGCCGCGAGGAAAAAAGCCGAAATGACGATCCCCGCTATGATCTGCAACGCCGTACCGAGAAACCCGACCCCACTCTCCAACGCCCGACGCAGGATCATCCTCGCCTGCTCGCTGTGATGCGCAATCGCATCTTTCGGGCTATCCTGCAACTGCTGCCAGAAAGAATTGATATCCTCCCCCACTAACGGCAAATTCATCACCCACTTCGGCAATGGCGGTAACCCGTTCGCCTTTACCTCCCCAACCCACCTGATAGCCTCCCGGATATGATCCCGCATTTCCTTTACAATAAAAGTGACCGGCAACGCAATGATGGCGATCAGCAGGATCGAATACACCAACGACCCCAACGACCGCCGGTTGCCCAACAACCTGACAAGCCGCTCGTAAGGCCCGTATAAGGAAACCGAAAAGATAAGCGCAAACGTCAACACCCCGAAAAAGACCCGCAACACGTCATACAGCGCCAGCATTAGCAGTAACAACATCAACAGCACCAGGATCGTCTCGATGATACTCCGGCTGTCGTTGGGAAGGATTTTATTCATAGATCATCCGCTTACTACTAAAGTTAGCGAAAAAATCTACTTGAACCTCGTCGGAGCCCCTTCGCTTAAGGCTTCGGCGATCTCGCCAAAGAGCAGGCCGCTGCCGCCGCCAAAGTGTTGGAGGATCCGGATGTTGGGACGCCGGCTGAGGAATTCTTCGCGGAGGGAAGCGTCGAGGGTGGCGTCGATGCCGTTGGTGATCAGGACGAGGTCGATATCGGAATCGGCGAAGAGAGAGCGGGCCTGGTCGGGATCGGTGCTACCGATGGCATGGTATTTTGCGGGTTGGTGTTCATTGAGGAGACGAAGGACTACCTTCAGGATCTCGGGGTCCCTGCCGACGACCAGGATATTGACAGGTTGAGTGGCGGCGTTGGTAATTGGCATAGTAGTGCATAACTTTCCGCAAAGTTACTTTTATGCGCTATGATTTTACCGATAAAGTTATTTGGATTACAGGAGCGTCTTCCGGGATCGGCGAGGCGTTAGCTTATGCCTTGTCCGTCAAGGGATCCAGGCTGATCCTGTCGAGCCGCCGGGTGGAGGAACTGGAGCGGGTGCGGCGTGCCTCCGCTCATCCGGACAAGGTTAAGGTGATCCCGCTGGATCTGTTGGAACCGGCCTCATTCGAGGTCAAAACGGCTGAAGCGATCACTGCATTTGGCCAGGTCGACGTGGTGGTCCATAACGGCGGGATAAGTCAGCGAGGGTTGGCCGCCGAGACTTCGATAGATGTCCAGCGACGGGTGATGGAACTGGATTATTTCAGTTACATTGCATTGACTCAGGCGGTACTGCCGCATTTTACTCAGCGGAAGACCGGGCGTTTTGTGGTCATGAGCAGCGTAATGGGAAAGATCGGGACGCCGATGCGGTCGGCTTATGCGGCGGCAAAACATGCGTTGCATGGGTATTTCGATTGTCTTCGGGCGGAGGTGTCGTCGATAGGGATCGGGGTGACCATCCTGACGCCGGGATATATCCGGACGAACATTTCACAATATGCGGTAACGAAGGACGGCAGCCCGATGGGGAAAGCCTCGGTCAACATCCAAAAAGGGCTGGCGGCGGATAAGGCGGCTGCACAGATCCTGCGGGTGATTGGAAGAGGAAAGTACGAGGCATATATCGGAAAGATGGGACCGGAGCGCATGGCGTTGTGGGTAAACAGGTGGTTCCCTGGGATGTTGATCCGGATGGCGCCAGGGCTGATCCCTAAATAAGAATAACGACTATTGCGCTTTGACGACTTCGAAGCTGGCCAGAAGATTGACGTTGGGGTCCGGGGTTATGCGTTTTGGTGGTTCCGGCAACGGTAGTTCGACATGAGTGGTCTTGTCATGGATGTCGACGCTGTAAGAGCCGCCATCGGCGGAATATTCCAGGCGAAACCCGAAGGGCTGCTCCTGCGTTTGGGTGAAATCGACGATCACCGCCTTTTTGTCCATGTCATATTTCCAGTTGATCCGAACGTTGGGATGACCGGGAGTGTAGAGCCATTGATGGAAGAAATCATGGAGGTCCTGGCCGCTGACTGTCTCGATGACCTTTTCAAAGTCTTCGCTGCTGGCGTTCTTGTTCCGATACGTGGTATAATAAGTGGAGATGCCTTTCCAGAATAGGCTGTCGCCGATGCGGCGGCGAAGCATGTGCAATACCCAGCCGCCTTTTTCGTAGCTGTTTGGGTTGAGGAGGTCCATATAGTCTTGTCTCACACTCGTGTCAACGACGGGAGTGAGGCGTTTCTTTTCAAAAGCGATCGTGGTTGTCCGGTCTTTGGACATCCCTTTTTTTAGGGTATCGGGCCCGTATTTATTCTCCAGGTAGCAATGGGTCATATAGGTGGCAAAGCCTTCGCTTAGCCAGAGATGTTGCCATTGCGTCTCCGTCGCTGCGTCGCCGAACCATTGGTGAGCGATCTCGTGCGCCATCAGCGATTCGACTCCGGGGGAGTTGACGGAATTCTCGAAGTAGAAGATGGCGCTGGCGTTCTCCAGCCCGCCAAAGCGCGTCTTGGATTGGACATTACCACATTTTTCAAACGGATAGGGGCCGATATGAGTGATGTAGAAGGGGAGGATCTGCAGCGGGTACGAATACGCTTTGAAGCCAACCTCTTTATTTTCAGGAAAGACGTAGTTCCAGACGGGAACGCCCATCGCGTCACCGGGATGATCGATGGCAAAGCCCGCGACGCCGATGACCATGATCTTTGGGGCAAGGGGAGCGGATTCTTTCCAGTGGGTGAGTTTAAGATGGTTTGGAAGGGCGCGCTCCTCCTGCAATGCGCCGTTGGCTACGACCTGGTAGTGGTCGGGAGCGGTGATGCGCCAGTCGACAGTGGCTTTATCGGAAGGGTCGTCTACACAGGGCAGCCAGTTGTGAGCGCGGTTGGGCCAGTTGTCGCCGAAGAAGCCGCGGTGACCGTATTTGTTATTGGAGATGATGAGACCGTCGGCGGGGACGCCTTCGTAGCGGATGGTGTAGCTATGTTGCGACCCCGCGGTGGCGGCTGTCTTGAGGATGAGATGGCTGCTGTCCTGCGAAAAGGATACCGGTTGGTTGCTCTCGCTCACGGAAAGTACGGTCATGCCTTTCCCGGTGTTGTTCCTGGCGGTGAGGTCGAGATCGAATTGGCCGGTTGTGGTCCGGAACAGGACGGTTATGACGGTTGTCCCGCGGATGCTGTTGCTGTCGTCATTGAGCGCGAGTGCAAAATCATAATGCTGGACGTCGATGACGGGATTGTAATATTGAGCGGAAGCTTTAGAGAGGGAAAGGACAAGGAGGAAGGGCAGCAGGCGCGAAAATAAGTGCATGCAAAGAATTTAGGATAAATATACTTTAAATTGCACTATGGCTGAATACATCAAATGTCCGAACTGGTTTCACCGGTTGCCGTCGATCTATAAGCTGGTTATAAGTTTTGGCGCCGCAACGGTTGTCTCGGCGGCATTGATACCCTTCCCTATGGAAAAGATGACGAGATTGATGATCGGATGGGACGTGTTCAGCATTTGCATGATGATCATCAGTTTAGTGATCTTCGGCAGCATGCGGCCGCGGCAGATCCGGCTGCTGGCAAAGCAGGAGGACGCGGGTCGGATCGTGGTATTCGGGATCGTGCTGGCCACTACGATCGGATCTTTGATCGGGGTGATGGTCTTGTTTGGAATGAAGAAGTTTTTGCTTGGCAAGGGACTGGAGACTTTTATTTATATCACCGGGGTGGTCTGCAGTTGGTTCCTGTTACACACGATCTTCACATACCGGTATGCATTGTTGTATTACGGCGATCATCCGCTGGATCCTGATCAGCATACGGTTGGGTTGCAGGTGCCGAACGAGCTCTGGCCGGACTATCTGGACTTTGCCTATTTTGCCTTTGTGATCGGGATGACCTTCCAGGTATCGGATATCGAGATCTCATCCCGGACGATCCGCCGGGTAGCGTTGATGCATGGAATACTTTCCTTTCTTTTCAATACGGTGATCGTCGCCCTGACGATCAATGTGGTGATCGAATTGAGGAGTTGAATCAGCGGAACTGCGCTGAAATGGTATAGCAGACCTTGTCGTTTATCTTTTTGAAAGTCTCACCGTTGATCTTCCGGATCCGGCGCAGTCTGCGGCCGGTCATGAGGTCGCCATCCGCGTCGAAATATTGTGGCTGGGAGAAGTAGGTGAGGATATAGTATTTTTTATTGGCGAAAGGAAGGTTGAAAGCTTTTGGCCAGAGAGAGATGTAGACGAGGGAATGCCTTGTGGTATCGGAATAATAGTCCAGGTTGTTGATCCAGGTGCATTCCATGGATTGCATGTTGAAGATAAGGTTATTGATGGCGGCGGTATCATAGCCGTATTTCAGAATGCTGTCCTGCATGCGGGGCTCGCCGACGGCAAACTCGTAGATATAGGTGAGCGTGTCGGTATCGAGTTCCAGCGAAACATGATCGAAAGAGCGGTCGGTAAATTCGATGGAGAAGTGGTGCATGTGCCAGGACCTTTGATAGACCTGAGCCATGCCGTCGAGGGTATAGTGATGTTTGTGGTAGTAGTTGGTGATGTTGAGGCTGGTGCAGGAGGAGACGAGGGCGAGGACGGCCAGAAGATGGAGGGCGAGGACCGCCATTGGGAGTAATCGATATGGTAATGATGATCGTTGCATGGTGGTCAGGAGGGGAATGTAGGTTTTGTGCAGACGGTGACGCCAAAAGTGATCTTCCTGAGGAACCGGAGGCTGACCTGGCGGAGGGTACGCCCGCCGTAGTCCCAGTAAATGATGTCTACCTTATCGGGTTGGTCAGAACTGCGACGGATCTCATCGAGGATGATGAAGTGGGTTGGGAAGCGGCCTTTGAACTTATTATGGTTCTTTTTGTGCAGGTAAGTATTATTGACATACAGATAAGTAAGCCCTTTTTGGCGGCATTGGTTGAGGTAGGCATACAGGTCGGGGAAATTCGGGCGGAGCAGATCGGAGCCTTTAGCCTGGATATGATAGCCGAACATGTCGCGGATAATGCGGTTGAACTTCCCGTAGTTGACCGCAGCCCAGAAGGTGTCTTCGGAGCCGGGATGAAAGCGGCCGAAAAAGAGGTTGAGATAGCTCTTGAAGTGGTCAGCCAGGATGAGGAACCACAGCTGGTCGGCGGGGCGGATATCTAGGACGCCTTTGAAGCGAAGGGTACCGGCGGCGGTAAGGATCTCGGGCGACGGTTTGAAATGGATCGTCCCCCAGGTGGCTTCACCATCAGTATACAGCGTCATCAGAAAACGAACGTATGTCAATGGGTCGTCGTGGAGGGGCAGCCAGGTGAGGGCGGCATAACCGCAGAAGTTCGTGTTGGTGCCCTGGTAAAGACGCCAGGGAGAGAGAAGGTTGGCTTTGAGATTTTCAACGAACAAGCTGCGACGGATATTAGGCCACCAGGAGCTGGTGTCTGGAAGAGGAGTATTATTGAGATAGGTGAGCGCCTGCTGGACGGTGGAGGTAGGGAGGTCGCTTGCATCGGCAGGGGCGACACGGTCGGTGAGATCGCCGGCCGTTGCGGCGCGGGTGGTCAGCAGAACGCTGGCGGTGATAGAGAGGGGAACCAGGATCCTGCGGATCGAGGAGGCGAATTGCATGGGACGAAGATAAGCGTGTACAAAAAAAATTCAGGTAATATTTTGAACGTACGTTTTTTTACGTACCTTCATGTTATGAAGCATCCAAAAAGAGCCGGAGAGGAAAAGCAACAATCAAAAAAAACAGGCGAGGAGAATTCGGAACCGACAAAAGGGGAGTTGGCTGTTCTGCAGGTTCTGTGGCAACATGGTCCATCGACCGTACGGTTTGTGCATGATACCCTCAACGAGGGGAAGGAGTCAACGCAATATACGTCTACGCTCAAGTTGATGCAACTGATGGCGGAAAAAGGGATGTTGGAGCGGGACGAGACGAATATGAAGCATGTTTACTCTCCACTATTGGAAGAGGTCGGCACGAAGGGCCATCTCCTGAGTAAGTTCATCGATACGATGTATCAGGGCTCGGTGGAGAACATGATCATCGCCTTACTGGGAAATGAGAAGACGTCGAGGGAGGATCTATTAAAGATGAAGGAGTTGTTGGCGGAGATGGAAAAGAAGCCGCAATAAAACAATCAATTTTATGATACAGGCAATTTGCTGGGTATTGGTCCATTCCCTTTGGCAGGGATTGTTGCTGGCGCTGGCGGGCGGCGCGGTGATCCTGAGCACGAAGCGGGCGGCGGCGGCGTTGCGGTATCGGGTGTTGTGCGGGCTGTCGGGAGTATTCCTTGCGGGGATGGGGTTGACCTTCTATTATGAATGGACGATCATCCCGTGGAGCGGGAATGGTAGCGATAGGGTCGGAGCCGTACGGGTGGACTGGCTGGAGGATTGGTGTTCGGCGCATGCGGTTCAGATCGTGGGTGCATGGCTGATCGTTACGCTCCTCAAGTCGGTCCGGATGGCGGCGGGGTTCAACTATATCCGCCGGATCCGGCGGCAAGGTCTGATATCCCCGGCTTTGTGGGTGGAGCGGGTGCAAGAATTAAGCCGCCAATTGGGTGTTCGGCGGCCAGTACGAATGGTGGAAAGTGCGCTGCTCCGGGTACCGATCGTCATCGGACAACTGCGGCCGGTCATCTATATTCCGTTAGGGCTGATCAATCATCTGCCCGCAAGTGAAATGGAGGCGGTCTTGTTGCACGAGTTGGCGCATATCCGGCGCTATGATCACGTCGTGAATATGGTGCAACAGGTGGCGGAGTGTCTTTTATTCTTTAATCCGGGATTCCTTTGGATATCTTCCGTGTTAAGGGAGGAGCGGGAAAATTGTTGCGATGATATGGCGATCGAGCATACCCGGGATCGGGTAGAATATGTCCGGGCATTAGTGCGTTTCAAGGAGCATAGTTTGCGGGGGATGGCGCTGGCCTTTCCCGGTAACAAACGGCAGTTACTGCATCGGGTGATGCGGATCTCGAGGCAGGAGAATAAGACGTTGAGCGGAAAGGAGCGGCTGGTATTACTGGGAGGATGTCTCGCGCTGCTATGCCTGTTGGCGGCGATCCGCCCTTCCTACCCGCGCCGTTCCGCAAAGGACCGGCCAGTGGAAGTCCAGTTAGTGAAGAGCCGGCTGGTACAGGTTCCTGCGAATTTAGTAGCGGTGTTGCAGGAGCGGCAGCAGGTGGCTCAAAATATGGAATGGGTGCAAACGCAGTTGGTTCGGCTACGTCATCGGTCAGGGGCGAAGCGGAGAAATGCAACGGTAAAGAAGAGTGAACATGCGCAGAACCCGGAACAGGCTGAACGGGACCAGCGACAGGCGGACCAGCAGCGAACGGAGGCGGAGTTGCGGGCACAGGCTGACCAACAGGCACAAGCGGATTTGAACCGGCTACAAGCAGACCGTGACCGGGATCAGGCAGCGCGGGACCGCGAACAGGCGGAAAGGGACCGCCGGCAAGCCGAACAGGACAGGCTGCAGGCTGTGCGGGACCGCCAACAGGCGGATCGGGACAGGGCGCAGGCGGAACTGTACCGCCAACAGGCGGATCGGGACAGGGCCCAGGCGGAACTGAACCGCCAACAGGCGGAGCTGAACCGCATAAAGGCCGAACGCGATCGGCAAAAGACGAAAAATAATTGACAAACACCATAAAATGACAGCTATACAAACAAGCATTTTGCGAACCGTTACGCTCATGTTACTAACGGTAATAATTACCCGAACTTCTTTTGGTCAGGGATATTTTAGCTCCGGGGATCGGTTCTTCAATGTAAATGTCAGCGAGGATTCGCCCCGGTTGACGACGGTTATCTGTAAGGACGGGCCGTTGTATGTCTTACAGATGAAGGGGGATAGGATCATGAACTTCAGTGTAGATGGGCGGACCATTCCACCGGATAGTCTTGGCCGGTACCAGGAAGTGATCGATTCCATTAAAGTCCGGATAAAGGAAGCCGCGGAGCAAGCCAAACGGGACAGGGCGCAGGCAGAGATGGACCGGCAGCAGGCGGAACGCGACCGGGTCCAGGCGGCTCGGGACAGAGAGCAGGCGGAACGGGACCGAAGCCAATCATTGTTAGACCGGGAGCAGGCCGAAAAGAACCGGCTGCAAGCCGACCAGAACCGGGAGCAGGCGGAGCGCGACCGGGAGCAGGCGGAAAGGGACCGGCTACAGGCGGAACGTGACCGGGAGCAGGCTGGGCGGGATCGGATCCGCGCGGAGGAAGACCGGAAAATGACGGAAAACCTGATCAGGGACCTGATCGCGGATGGAATAGTACCGGACAGGGATAGCGTTCACACCGTGAAGTTGGATGCGGATGAGTTCATCGTAAATGGAAAACGCCTGCCGGAGGCGCTGGAAAAGAAATATCTCGCTAAGTATGCGAAAAAGGGCTTGTCAATGTCGTACCATAATGATTGAGCCAACTTATCACGGAAATTGTCGCTTATCTGAGCACCGGATGCAACATTTTTTTAACATCGGGGACTTTACATAAACCAACTTATAAATCATACGTTTATGAATTGCACATCCTTCAAAAGAACAGCGTTGGTAGTGGCCTGTGGCATGCAGGTGCTATTGGCTACGGCGCAGGATCGAAATGATTCTCCCTATCTGGTCAAGACTTTTCCCCGTGATCAGGTCCGGCAATTAAGATCGCAAACTTCAGGTGGAAATATCCATGTTTCCGGTCAGACGACGGGCGATGCCAAGGTAGTGGTCTACGTCCGGTCCAATAACGGCAACCACGTCTTGACGCATGACGAAGCGCAGCAGCGGATGGATGAATCGGTCGAGCTGACGGTAGCGATGAATGGCGGAACGCTGGAAGCGCTGGCGAAGCGGAAAGGAAAATGGGATGATGATAATTGGAGGCATGGCGTATCGGTATCGTTCGAGATCTATGTCCCGGAGGCCGTCTCTTCCGACCTGGAGACGAGTGGCGGGAATATTCATCTCAACGATCTGACGGGCACGGAGAATTTTTCAACCAGCGGTGGGAATCTGCATCTGGAGGGTCTGTCGGGAAAGATAAACGGGACGACCTCAGGAGGGAACGTGACGATCACCGATTCAAAGAATGATATCGATCTGCGGACCAGCGGTGGGAACATGCACGCAAAAAATTGCGAAGGGACGATTACGCTAACCACTTCGGGCGGTAATATGGATCTCCAAAATGTGAAAGGGACAATCCACGCGATGACCTCGGGCGGTCATATCGATGGAGACGCGGTCGATGGTGAGTTGAAGACTTCGACATCCGGCGGAAACATCCACCTGGACAATCTTACCTGTAGTCTTAATGCGTCGACCAGCGGCGGCAGTATCGACGTAACAATCAAAAAGGTGGGAAAATATGTCGAGCTGGGCAATTCTGGCGGCAATATTCACCTCACTTTACCAAATCAGGGTTATAATCTGGATATCTCCGGGGACAAGATCCACACCGATAAGCTCAACAATTTCTCCGGAACGATGGACAACCACAACATGAACGGGACGTTGAACGGCGGTGGTATTCCTGTCCGTGTTTCGGGCAACAGTGGTCACGTTACGCTGACCTTCGAGTAAAGGCTCTGCAGTATATAGATCGAAAAACCCGGTCAGGCGACCGGGTTTTTCGTTGTGTAAGATCTCTTGCTAGTTGGCGACCGGCGCTGAGCCGGGGCCAGGAGGGTTGAAGTCCGTTTCGTTCTTCGGGACGTCCCAGTAGTCGGAAAAAGAGTAATTGATAAAGCAGGGAAGGACCTTGGCGGGCGTGCCGCTGGGTCCGATGAGAGTGCCAGGCACCACGATATTTCCTGTTCTGCCGCCACCCTGCGCCGCAGGCGCTGTTATACCCCACCGGCGGGCATCATACCAGGACACGTTGTGCAGATAAAGGCCGATGCGCCGTTCACTATGCAGGTGGACGAGGGCGGAATCCTGGGAAATGCCGGAGCCGGCCAGCGTGGGTAGGTTTGCGCCCTGAGAAGCCCTGACCTGATCGATCAGCTGCAGCCCCGCGTCGATGTTGCCGAGATAGATATCCGCTTCTGCCGTCATGAGGGCGGTCTCTTCCCAGGTGGGAGCAATAGGAACCTGAGCCTGCGGGGAATAATCCTCCGTAGCGTACTTGCCGCTGTCTTCGATGTCGACCGGCGCATACCGGGTGCCGAACTGGATGCCACGGTTGAGAACGTTGACCACCGTCCCTGTGGGATAAGGATGGAAGTACTTCAACCGGCCGTCGCCCGGCATGATGTCCTGCATCAACCGTTCGCTCACGAAGGACAGGCCGCCGAGCGGGGTATGCAACATCATGGGATGGAAGAGGAATCCATATTTAGTGAGGTCGGGTACCCCGGCGGCAGCGACCCCCCATTCGAGCGTATGGTCGCCCTGGTTCATGCCGGTGGAAGCCAGGCTCTGGACCGTAGTCCAGTCCGTGGCGGTCATACTGTCCACCTTGCGGTTAACGAGATAGTTGCGGGCTTCGAAACTATGGATCTGGCGGACCCACATCCCCGGCGTGATCACCTGATTGGGAAGATTGAAGCTTGGGATGATGGCCTTGAAGGTCGCATCATAATCGGCGTCTTCGGTGATATTGGAAAAGATAGCGGCTGCCTGATCGAAATTCCGGTTGGCGGCGGCGATCACCTGGTCATGCGCGACATAGATATTGTTCGTCAGGCCTTTGGCAGTACTATCGGGATTGTCGTCGATAACGGCGGCAAGATACATGGATCCGATTTTGGAGTACGCATAACCTTTCCAGTAATAGGCCCAGGCCTGCAGCAGGGCCTTTTTAGTGACGGCGTCCCCGCTGAGCTGGAGTGAAGGATTGTTCAACGCGTTCAGGAGGGTATTGGCCTGCGCATTGACGTAGTAGAAGCAGTCCCACTCGTATTGGATCGAGTTGCCATCACCGGCGCTGCGGGAATTAAAGGACCGGAGAATATCGAGTTGTGTGGCAAAGCCGGACGGATTGTTGACGACGGTATTGTAAGGCGGCGGCAAAGTAATGCTGGCGATATTCATGGGATAACGCGAGCCGTAATTGGAGTAGGGAGTGAAATCCTCATCACCCATATTGCTTTCCATATACCAGGCGATATCGAAGAAATTGAGATTGCCGTCACCCGTCTCGAAGGCGATCCATTTGTAGTACATGCCTTGCGCAAAGGCGTCTACACCCCCCTCGGTAGCCAGGGAACCCTGCGGTGTGGGCGAGTTGGGATTGAGGAGCTGCAGGATATTCTTCTTGCAGGCTCCCAGCAGCATAGTAGAGGCCAGGAGGGGCAAGAAAGCACGCTTCAGGAGGCGGGAGCTATATTGTTGCTTATTCATGTTGTCGAGTGCGTTAAGTGATTAATTAGAATCCGACATTCAGGGAAAACTGATAGGACCGAAGGTTTGGTGTGCCGTAGAAGTCGACGCCCGAGAAGGACCCTGACCTGCTTTTGGAAAGGTCGTCGCCCTGTTCGTCATAGGCGCCGGTATTTTCCGGATCGAGACCGGTATATTTGGTAAAGGTCAGAAGATTGCGGCCGGATGCCGTAATGGTCAGCCTTTTGATAGCCCTGGTGCCGGTTACGTACCTGGAAAGGTCATAGCCAATGGACAGGTCGCGGAGCCGGATGTATGAGCCGCTCTCCACAAACGGCGAGACCGGCAGGCCGACGTTGTAAAGGGAATTGTAGTAGTTGACAAAGGAACCCGTCTGGCCGGCGATCGTCAGCTTCTTGTCCAGATCGGCGGATTCTCCGCCCTGGCCGCCGGTTCCACCCACAGGCCTGTACAACCATTGTTTTGTCACGTTATAGATACTGTTGCCGTGTATCCAATCGAATTGGAAGGAAAGGCTCAACTTGTTAAAGAAGGTGAACCGGTTGATCAGCGAGGACGTGAAGTCCGGATAGGCGTGACCGACGACGGAAAGATCGGTGGCCGGCGTGAACTGCACATAATTATCGCTTTTCAGTACTACGTCCCCGGTACTGGTCATCGTATAATTTCCCTGGTTCGCGGGGGCGATGAGCGGCGTCTTGCCGTCCGGCCCCACCTGGGTGATGGAATGTAGCGGGGTCTGCACGTAGAAGTTGCCGAGGGGCTGACCCTGGGTTACGGCAAAAGCGAAATTGACGATACTTTGGCCATTGGCGATCTTCGTCACGACAGCACGGCTATAACCCCACCGGGCGCTGAGATCCCAGGTGATCTTCCGGCCCTTGAAGATAGAGGCGTCGAGCGAGAGGTCCACCCCATGGGAAACGATGTTGCTCAGGTTGTCCAGCCGCGTAGCATAGCCGGTGGAAGGCGCTACCTGCGCATTCTGGTAAACGAGTTTGGATTCGCGGTGCCAGTAACTGCCGCTGAATACCAACCGGGACACCCATTCGCCCTGGAAGGGCCTGAAAGTAGCGTCGGTCCCGATCTCCAGTTCGTAGTTGGTCATCAGTTTAAGGCTATCATTGGTATTCTGGGACTGAAGCGCCAGGGCGACGCCCGTGCCGAGCGTAGGCGAACTGAATGTAATTTGACGATCGTAAGGATTGGGTTGGATACCCGCCGCGCCATAAGCAGCCCGGATCTTCCAGTCGACAAGCCAGGCTCGCTGTGATGCCATTACCTCGGACGGTCGGAAATAGAAGGTTCCACGGGGGAACGTGGCGGCTTTATAGGCGGCGCCGAATGCACTGCCGTAATCGGAACGGACCCCGCCGGAAATCCCGAAGAGGTTGCCCCAATCGATAGTCTGATTGACCAGTACGCCATAAGTTATGGATTCCTGGTAGAAGTCCCCCGAAGTCTTGGTGGTTGCATTACTGATCGAAGGCGGAGGATAGGTAGGCAGCCCGATCCCTTCCCCGTAGTATTGCCTTTCGGTATATTTACGGTAGTCATAGGCGACCTCCGTAGCCGTGGTTATGGGAAGGTTGGAATGAAAGTCTTTCTGGAAATCGGTCCGGAAGAAACCCGAATAAAGCCCGTTCTGATTGAAATACTTCGTAAACTCGTCCACAAGCGCCCCGCTGCCGCTGGGCCCCCAATATATACTGTATTTGGATTCTTGTAAGCTGGCAGTCTGATTCTGATAATAGTTGGTAAAATCATCGCCGTTGTAATCCAATCCGTATTTGACGTCGAGCTCAAAAAAGCGCGGAAACTTATAATTGAAATCGAAGTCCTGGAAGATCTCGAGCGATGAATGGTTCTGATGGTGCCACTGATTCTCCGAAAGACTGTTCAGGCCATTGGAGGAATTGTTGGTTTTCATCGGAAAGTGACCGGTGGAGTCCTTCCAGGTGAAATCGATGAAGTTGTACGCGGTCAGCAAATTGAACCGGTTGCCGTTGAGGAGGTTCTGGTAGCCGGCTACGCCCTGCGTGATCGTTCTGAATGTAAAACCCTTGAATGGATGAACACCGAGGTTGACGGTCACATTGGTGCGGCTGAACGCATTGCTCAATACGTCCTGCTGATTGAGTTGCGTTCCCGTTATGGCATAGTCGGTAACCTGACTGCCACCGCTTAGGCTGAGCGAGTTCGTAAAGGTCAAAGCTTGCCGGAAGCCCTGCTTTATGTGATCAAAGATCGGAAGGTTGTAAGTTTTGTCATTGGTCACGAACGCGTTGGCGGGAGCCGTAGCGATGGGAACCTGCGGATCGGTCCAGATCCCGGTTGCGTCCCTCACCACAGGATTGCCGGCGGCGTCGAGAATATTGTTGTTGGCGTCGGTGGTGTAATGATGGTGCGTGCTCAGGATAGGATGATTGCCTTTAAGGATATTGTCTACACTTGCCTTCGAATTGAAGTTGATGTTCATTTTCCCGTTGAGCGCGCCTTTTTTCGTGAAGATCTGGATAACGCCGTTGGCGCCCTGGGCCCCGTAGAGCATGCCGCCGGCGGGACCTTTTACGACTTCGATATGATCCACGATAGCCGGATCGATGTTGTTGAGGTTGTCCATTTCCACGCCATCGACCATGATGAGCGGAGTTGTACCGTCCAGGCTATTGATACCGCGGAGGGTGATATTGAAGGAGGCGCCGGGCGTGCCGCTTGTTTGCTGAATATTGGCGCCGGCTACCTGGCCATCGAGGGCCTGCTGGACGTTGGTGGTAACGCTGGGGGCAAAATCCTTGGAGCTGACGCTGGCGACGTCGATCGGCACCTTCTTCCGGCTGGTAGCGATCCCCACCCCGGTGACGACCACGTCGGACAGCGCCTGGGCGACGGGCGTCAGCGAGACCTTGAGGCCGGCCTTTGCTTCCGCTTCGTACGGTTCGAATCCGATATAAGTGATGATAAGATGGGCTCTTCCCCTTACTTTGATAGTGAAAGTGCCATCATCGGTGGTGGTGGTGGCATTACGGGTTCCTTTTTCGGTTATGGTGGCCCCGGCGACGGATGCGCCTTTTTCGTCGGTGACCCTTCCGGTGACAGTGATTGTAGTCTGAGCCATCCCTTGCATGCAGGCAAAGAGAATGACAAAGGCCGCTAAGAGTGGTCTTCTCATTTACAGTTGTTTTGATTAACGGAAAGTTATATTTGCTTTAGTAATAAATTTTAGCATGGACAACTAACAATATCCGTATACACATACTAACAATTCACGTAGTGAGTGGACATTGATTAAACTTGTCACCGTACATTTTAAACATCAGATAAATGAAAACACTTGTTCTTACTGCGCTTTTTGTCGGATTCGTTTGGGCAGCTCAAGCCCAGACAGTTATTGTAGACCGTGACCCCGCGATTACGGGAATGGTCGGCCAGGTCAATGCAGACTCATTGCAGTCATATGTCAAAACGATGGTATCTTTTGGGACGAGAAGTACGGTCAGTTCGGTTACGGACCCGGCAAAAGGGATCGGCGCAGCCCGGAACTGGGTATTGACGAAGTTCAGACAATTCGCAGCGGCGTCGGGAGGCAGGATGACGGCGATGCTGGACACGACGACCTATAAGGCGGACGGTCGGCGGGTGAAAAGCGATGTCAGCCTCGGGAATGTGGTGGCGACATTGAAGGGGACGGATCCGAATGACAACCGCATCTTTATTATCAGCGGTCATTTGGACAGCCGCAGGACGGACGTCCTGAATGGGACGGATGACGCGCCGGGTGCGAATGATGATGGCAGCGGAAGCGCTGCGGTGCTTGAATGTGCGCGGATCATGAGCAGGTATGAGTTCCCGGCCACCGTTATTTTCGTCACGGTGAGCGGGGAGGAGCAGGGCTTGCTGGGCTCTACTTATATGGCGAAAAAGGCGCGGGTGCAGAACTGGAATATCGAGGCGGTGCTGAACAACGATATCATGGGGAGCAATAACAGCAGTGAGATGAATATCATCGACAATACGCGGGTGCGGGTATTCAGCGAGGGATTGCCCGCGTACGACCTCAGCAAACAGGCGGCCATGATCCGGCAACTGGGGTTGGAGAACGACGGGAAGGCAAGGCAACTGGCGCGGTATGTGAAAGAGGTAGGCGAGCGATATGTCGACAACCTGGAGGTGGTGATGGTCTACCGGAACGACCGGTTCCTCCGTGGCGGGGATCATTCTCCCTATGTAGATACCGGTTATGCGGCGGTCCGGATCACGGAAATGAATGAGAATTTTAATCACCAGCACCAGGATGTCCGGACGGATAAAGGCGTGGTATATGGAGATCTTGAGCAATTTATCGACTATGAATACCTCCGGAAGAATACGGCGCTGAACCTGGCGAACCTGGCCAATCTTGCGAAGTCGCCGGGAATGCCGCAGGACGTGCGGATAGAGGTGCGAAATCTGACCAATGGTACGGCGCTGAAATGGACCGCGCCGGCGAACGGGAAATTGAAAGGGTATTATATCCTTATGCGGGAGACTACAAGCCCGGTGTGGCAGCGCAAGATCTTCACGACCCATATCGATATAAAGCTGCCGTATTCGAAGGATAATTACTTCTTTGCGGTCCAGTCGGTTTCAGCGGACGGCAACGAGAGTTTACCCGTCGTTCCCTTGCCTGGTCGATAGCCGGCTGGGCGAAGCCGTGTAACTTTTCCGCGGGGAATGTCGTCAAAGGGGAAACATCCCTCCATGCTGCGCAATTACCTCAAGTCGGCTTTCCGCAATTTGTGGAAGAACAAAGGATTTTCCGCGATCAATATTTTAGGGCTGGCCATCGGCCTGGCTACCTGCTTGCTGATCCTGATCTATGTACAGGATGAATTGAGCTATGACCGGTGGAATGTCAACGCGGACCGGATCTACCGGCTGGATAACGATATCAGGTTCGGGGGGAACAGCGTGTCGCTGGCAGTGGCGCCCGCACCGGCAGGGCCTGCCATTTTACGGGACTACCCCGAGGTGGAAAAGGAGGTGCGGTTCCGGCAAAACGGGGGCCGGCTTGTCAAAAAAGATAATCAGAATATCAAAGAAGAGTCGGTGACCCTCGCGGATTCCACGTTATTCGACGTATTTACCCTGCCGATGATTGCCGGTGATCCGCATACGGCCTTGAAGGAGGCCCATACGGTGGTGATCACGGAGCGGATGGCGAAGAAGTATTTCGATGCGACAGCCGCGACAATGCCCACAGTGGTGGGACGGACGCTGATGATCAATGATTCCATCCCGTATAAGGTGACGGGAGTGATCCCGGATATCCCTTTGAATTCGCACTTCCATTTTGATTTTTTCCTGTCGCTCACCGAATCCGAGGAAGCTAAACGTACGGACGATGCCTGGCTGAGCGGCAATTTCCAGACGTACCTCCTTTTGCGAAAAGGAGCGGATCCGGCGGCGCTGAATGCGAAGTTCGACGGCATGGTCAGACGCTATGTCGGCCCATTGTTGCAGCAGGCGGTACACGTTTCGCTCGACGATTTCAAAAAGTCGGGGAATATGTGTGTGTTCTATCTGACGCCGCTTCTGTCCATCCATTTGCACAGCAATAAAATAGCGGAGCTGGATGCCAACGGCACTATCCAGTACGTCTATATTTTCTCAGCGATCGCGGTCTTTATCCTGTTGATCGCGTGTGTCAATTTCATGAACCTGTCGACGGCCCGCTCCGCCAGCCGTGCGCGGGAGGTGGGTATCCGGAAGGTGCTGGGTTCGATGCGGGGCGGCCTTATCTCCCAGTTCCTTTTCGAGTCGGTGCTGATCAGCCTGATCTCGCTGCTGCTGGCGCTCGGATCGGCGGCGCTGCTGTTGCCCCTCTTCAACGGATTATCGGGCAAAGAGATGGAGTTAAGCGTATTTATCCGGCCCTGGATGTGGCCGGCGATGGTTGGGCTGGTACTGATCGTCGGGGTACTGGCGGGCAGCTATCCGGCTTTTTTCCTGTCGGCGTTTCAGCCGATCGATGTGTTGAAGGGGAAGATATCCGGCGGGATGCGGACGGGATGGTTGAGAAATACACTGGTCGTCTTTCAATTCGCTATTTCCATTTTCCTCTTGGTAGGAACGGCGGTGATCTATCGGCAGATCAAGTATATCCATAGCCGTGACCTAGGATTTAACCGGGATCAGATCATGATGATCAACAACACTTATGCCCTGGGAAGTCAGGCGCGGGCTTTCGAGCAGGAACTGAAGGGAATGACGGGAGTGGAAGGGACGACAATGACAGGATATGTGCCGACAGGAAGCAATGGCAACAACGATGCGATCTTTCTGTCTCCCGATATGGATGTCAAGAAGTCCATATCCACCCAGGTCTGGCCGGTGGATGACCGGTACATCCCGGTATTGGGGATGAAGATAATTGCCGGGCGCAATTTCTCTAAGGATATGCTGACGGACTCCTCGGCGGTAGTGGTCAACGAGACGGCGGCGCAGATGATGCATGGAGAAAAACCGGTTGGTGCGAAGCTCTATGAGTTTGAAAACTTGCAGACCAGGAAGATAAAGGAGTATCATGTCATCGGTGTGGTCCGGAATTTCAATTTCAGTTCGCTGCGGCAGGTAGTAACGCCCATGATGCTGTACTCCGGGGTGGATGAAGGGAGGATATCGCTGCGCATTTCGGGCAGCCATGCGCATCAACTGGCCGGACAGATCGAGACCTTGTGGCGAAAAATGGCGCCTTCGCAACCTTTCAGCTATACGTTCATGGATGAGGAATTCAACAATCTGTATCTAAGCGAACAGCGCATGGGAAATATTTCGCTGTCGTTCTCTTTGCTTGCGATTTTTATCGCCTGTCTGGGACTGTTCGGACTGACAGCCTATGCGGCGGAGCAGCGGACCAGGGAGATCGGTATCCGCAAGGTTCTCGGAGCTACGGTGATCGGGATCATCCGGCTTTTGTCGCGGGACTTCCTTTTACTGGTTGGATTGGCCATGGTGATCGCGTTTCCCTTGTCATGGTGGGCCATGCATCACTGGTTGGAGGACTTTGCGTACCGGATCACCATCGGCTGGGAGGTATTTGCGCTGGCGGCTTTGCTGGCGCTTGGGATTGCAGTGCTGACGGTAAGCTTCCAGGCAATGAAAGCTGCCCTGGCGAATCCAGTGACTTCTTTGCGTAGCGAATGAGCCACCCCTTTGAACCGCCGCCCCTTGAACCGCGGCCCCTTGAACCGCGGCCCCTTGATCCACCCCCTTGAATCGCCCCCCATTGACCAACAAAAAGCCCCGCAACCGCGGGGCTAACCCAGGCCATTACTGACCGTTGGAATTACTTTTGTCCGGCTGCCCATCGTTATTATACCGCTGCGGCTGCCCGTTGGAATTCCTTCTCTGGTTGTTGTAGAAGTCATGCCTTGCCTCAGTGATCGCGGCATCCCGCTGTTTCTCCAGGTCATTGATCTTTGCTTTCTTGTCTTTGTGGGAAAGCGCCTTATCATGTTTCACATCCTTGATCTGTGCCTTATAGTCACTCTTGATCCCGTCGATCTGATCCTGTAAAGCCGGCGGATTTGGGCCATGACCGTAATAATAAGGAGGATAACCATAAGGATAGACCCAGGGACCATACCATCCGGGTACCCCCCAGCCAAAACCGTAGCCTAACCCCCACCCAAGACCCCAACCACCATAAAAGGATGGTGCATAGTAAACCCGCGGAGCATAATACGGATGATACGCCCCATGAAATCCACCCCCTACATAACCATGACCAACGCCCCGCTGAGCCGAAGCGCCATAGGCAAGACCAAGCGAGAACAATATGATGAACAGCTTTTTACCGACGCTCCCCGTTGTTCTCCTGATGTCCGGCCTCTTTCTGTTTTCATTCTCTGTTTTCATATCTTCTAGTTTTATTGTTTTATATCTAATAGACGCAAAAACCAGACGAAAGCTTAAGCTTAGAATCGCTTATAACTAATCTATAACATTCTCTTTACCAGCGCATAACGTAAAGAAATGTTAAAAGCCCAACCAAAAAACCTAACTGATTATGGCTAAATGGTTTCTATTACTCGCCAACCCTCCCCCTCATTTGAAAAATGGCTGAACATCCGTCAGGCCGGTTCTGCCATCCTGTCCCCTGGCGCAGGCATTCACTGCCAAATCATACCCCCTTAAAATAAGGGGAAACACCTACAAAAAACGAAAAAGGACATTGGGTATAAAATACATCCACTTTGCAACCGTTTACACAGTGACCACAAATGTCAATTGTTTTTCGTTAAGCTCTGAAACCCAAGCCGATGCTTTCCTTACCCCATACGACTATTTGGCTCGCATCCCTTCTCGGCATAACGCTGATCATCACCGGCATTTGCCTCTGGTATGCCCAGGTCAGGATCCGTCGCTTGACGGCCCGCACCAGACAGCTCGAGCAACAAGTGGAATATCGCACCCGCCAGGCCGAAGACGCCCACCACATAAAAGAACTTTTTCTAACGAACGTAAGCCATGAGATCCGCACGCCCATGAACGGCCTCCTCGGCATGGCCTCCCTGCTTTCGCAGACCGCTCTCAATAAGGAACAGAACAACTTCGTAGAGAACATCCGCTCCTGCGGCGACACTCTCCTCACCGTTATCAACAATATCCTTGACTTCTCCGCCATCGAAACCGGAAAAATAACCCTCGATGAGAAAGTGACCGACCTCCGCAGCCTCGTACAAGAGGTAATGGAAATATTTATAAGCCGCACTTCAAAAGCCGGCATCCAATTGCATTATGAACTGTCACCCGATCTTCCCAACCGAGTCATCACCGACAAAGGCCGCCTCCGCCAGATCCTGATCAACCTCGTAGGGAACGCCGTCAAATTCACCCAACAGGGTGAGGTCCGCATCCGCATCGCCCATGCCGCCGCAGGCTCCATCCAGACAAAAGGCGAACAGATCGGGCTTAGTTTTGAAGTGAGCGACACCGGTAGCGGCATCGACGCCGAATACCTCGGCCAGTTGCATCAATTTTTCTCGCGCACCGACCCCGCCGCCCAGCCCTACGGCAGCACGGGCCTGGGCCTCATCCTCTCCGACCGGCTCGTCCACCTTCTGAACGGCCGCATCCGCGTCTTCAGCGAACCAGGCAAAGGCTCCCAATTCATTTTTACCATCCTGGCCAAACCGGCGCCCGTCAAATCTGCGCCGAATACCGCCGATGCGCTACCCCGGCTCGCCGAGAAATATCCGCTGCGCATCCTGCTGGCAGAAGACAACCCCATCAACCGCCAACTTGCCGTCCTCATCCTCGACAAAATGGGCTACTCCTGCGGCGTCGCCGAGAACGGTAAAGAAGTCCTCGACCAGCTGCAGAAGGAACCTTTCGACCTCATTTTTATGGATATTCAAATGCCGGAAATGGACGGCCTCGAAGCCACCCGCCATATCCGCCGCGGTCGGGGGAAACAACCCGTCATCATCGCCATGACGGCCAACACTACCCGCAAAGACCGCGACGACTGTCTGACCGAAGGAATGAACGACTTTCTAAGTAAACCCGTCCACCTCGACGAATTGATCCGAATGATGGAGACCTGGGGGCAGACCATCAACGGCGCCCGCGAGCTCCAGGCGTCTTAATTTAATTCTTCTTCATCAACTCCTTCACCGCTGCCTCGATCTGCTGATCCCGGCCCGCCGACAGCACATCCGGCGCATTCTTCACCATGATGTCGGGCTCAAGCTGATGCCCCTCCTCGAATAACCCATCCGGCGCTCTCCAACCCCCCATCGGATTCCCATATACCAGCCTCGGATCGATCTGCTCCTCCCACCATACAAACGTACCCGTCCCGGGTACCGGCATCCCAAGGGTCTTCCCGACATTCTTTAACTTATAGGCCGCCGGGAACAAATGCGCATCCGAATAGTTCGCCTCCCCGATGATCACGATCGACGGCTTCACCCACTTGTCCTGCGGCTCCGAGCCTACATATTGCCCATGCGGAATGACATCGAAGTATTTTTTCCCATTCAGGAAATCCGACAGCTGCTCATGAATATTCCCGCCGCCGTTGAACCGCGTATCCACGATGATCGCATCCTTCCCGATATTCCGTCCCAACGCCTCTTCGAATACCGTTCGCATGCTCTCATCATCCATCGCCCGCACATGGATATACCCAATCTTCCCCCCCGACAACGAATCCGTCTCCTTCCGCCGCAACTCGACCCACCGCTTGTATTGCAACTCTCCTTCCTCACCCAGGCTGATCGGCTTGGTCGTCTCCTCCCATCTGACTCCCGTAGCTGGATCATACAACGACAATAATACCAGCTTTCCCGCCTTCCGGTTTAAATATTTAAAATGGTCCACCGAATCCGTGATCGACTCCCCGTCTACTTTCTCGAGGATGATTCCCGGATGGATCTTCTCCGAATGCTTGTCCAGGGGTCCGCCGGCGATCACTTCCGCGATCTTCAACCCCGGCCCCGTATACCTGTAATCATAATAGATCCCCAACGAGGCCGTCCGGTCACTCGTCCCATCCCCGGCGCCGAAATAATACATCCCGGTATGACTGACATTCAGTTCACCCAGCATCTCACTCATCATCTCCGCAAAATCATAATCATTATTGATATACGGCAGGAACTTCTGATAATCCTTATAGTAGTAATCCCAATCCACGCCGTTCATGTTGACGACATAGAATTTCTCCTTGATCTGCCGCCACGCGTGATCGAAAATATAGGCCTTCTCCCCCGCGTCATTCAACACCATCTCCCCGCTGATCCCTACCGGCTCCATCTTGCCGCTTTCCGCATCTATCTTGCTGATCCGCCCCTCCGCCAGCACGAAAATATTTTTCCCGTCCTTCGACAGCTCCATCCCGGCATACCGCGCCCCCAGCTTGGCAAACAACTTCGTCTCCTTCGTCCGCAGTTCCGTCATCCACAGATCATACCCTTTCTCGAACCGGCTCAGATAATAGAGCTTTTCTCCGTCCTTCGACAGCAACCAGTCCGCCGCATCAGAGGTATGCGTCGTCAACCGCAGTTTCCGGTCCGTCAAATGATCCAAGTCGATCACGATTGGCTTCACGCCCGTGTCTTTCTTCTTGTCGGCCGTATCCTTTGCCTCCATCTCTTTCACCAGCGCCAGCTCCTCTTTCGATAATTTGAACCGGTCAAAGGCGTCCTTCGAAAAGAACAGCCCGTACACATCCGCCGTGATCGCATACCCCGCCTGCTGCCTTGCCCCTTCACGATCGGACCCCCAGATCAACATCTTCCCATCCATACACCACTTCGGAGCAAAGTCATCATAACCGCTCAACGTAAGATTGACGACCGGCGATTTTCCATCAGCGGCAACCAGCCCGACCTCCGGGGTCATCACCCGCTCGGGCGGCCCGAACTGTACCAGGAACCACTTGCCATCCGGCGACCAGGTATAATATTGGTCTCCATCCGCATAGGAATAATTCTTATCCGCCGGCAGGATGACCCGGGACTTCTTCGTTGCCAGGTTGATCACCTTTAGGGTCACCCGATCTTCCAGATAAGCCACCTCCTTGCCATCCGGCGAAAAAGCCGGCTGATACTCCTCCGCCGGCGTAGCTACCACCGTCTCTTCCTTCAATACCGTACTGGCATAGAAATAAGGTTCCTCTTTCCGGCTGATGCTCGTCGTATAGATATTCCAGTTCTTGTCCTTTTCCGCCGCATATACAAGGGTCCTCCCATCCGGGCTCCAGCCGACACTCCGCTCCTGCCATGGGGTATTGGTGATCCGCTTCGTGATACCCCCATCCACCGAAGTGACAAAGATCTCACCCCGGAAGACAAACGCGATCTCCTTCCCATTTGGGCTCAATCTCATCTCGGTCACCCCGCCGTTTACCGGCAATACCTTGTCAAGCGTGCTCCGCCCATCCTCCGCAACCCGGATACCCACCTTCTGCGCATCCCCACCCGGCTTCTGGATATAGATCTCCCCGTCATAACCATAACAAAGCGTATTGTCTTTTGCCGCAGTCAGAAACCGCACGGGATTATGAGCAAAATGCGTCAACTGTTCGGGTTTGTCCGGTGCCGCCAGCGAGCCTTTATATACGTTCATCGTCCCGTCCTGCTCACTCAGATAATAAAAATCCCGGTCATTCGCCGCGATCACCGGAGTACGATCCTCGCCTTTGTAGGTCGTTAGCTGCTGATATTTCCCCGAATGAAGATCATACAACCAAATATCCCGCGTAACAGCCGAAGTATGATGCTTCCGCCATTCACTTTCATACCCTTTCTGGTCCACATAGATCAGCTTGTCCCCCGCCGCATTCACCGTTGCTTCCAGCGCCGGTACCGGCAATAACTGACCGACGCGGCCTCCGCCCACCGGCACGCTGTACAGTTCGCTCATCACACCCGTCGGAAACTGCGCATTCGTCACCAGGTCCTGTCGATTTGCCGAGAACAATATGTTCTTGTCATCCGCCGTAAAACTGCTGGGTATCTCATTCCCCGAAAAATACGTCAGCCGCTTCGCCTCTCCACCCGTAGCAGGCATCACAAAGACGTCGAAGTTCCCATACCGGTCCGACGCAAACGCAATCCACCGGCCATCATGCGACCACACCGGCGAAAATTCATACGATTCGCTGATCGTCAACGGCACCGCCGGTCCGCCCTTCGCCGGTACGGAGTATATGTCTCCCTTATAACTGAATAGAATGGTTTGACCATCCGGCGAGATCGCGGGATACCGCATCCACAAAGGATTTTCTTGTGCACGCAAAGCCGCTGTAGCCGTGACCGCCAGGAGCACGACAAAAAAGATTCGCTTCATGAAGATTTTTTTTGAGGGGTTGGTTATCATTCCAGGTTGCAATATAAATATTTGGCATTCAATAATCTAATCAAGTCTTTCGTCCGCTTGACATAAAGAAAACGATTACAATTGTGTTTGTGCACTCATTCAATAGGGTATACTTTTGTATCGTCAATTACAAAAGACCACCGACAACTTCAGACCACCGACAACTTCGCTTAGAGCCACTTGCTTGCCGCCCGATTCGCTCCGCCACCATTGCGCTCGCCATCCCTGATAAAGATTTAGCCTGCCGTTAACAATTTTTAGTCAATCAATTTTGTAAAGCATAAAATAAGTATATTATGAACACGAAGACGAAAAACCACACAGTTAAATTTTTCACAGTTGCACTGACCGCTGTATTGTTCCTCTTTGGCAGCCCCCTTACCAGCAAAGCAAACGGCGGCGGCTCCAAAAAGAATTCCACGATCACCGAAGCCCAGGTTTCCGTTACCTACCAGGGTGTTGCCGATAATAGCCTCGTTTTCAAAGTAGATTACGAGAACCCGACCGGCGGAAAATTCTGGCTGATCATCAAGAACGATAACGGCGACGTTGTTTATCACCAACAGTTCAGCGACGCTCACTTCTCGAAGACCATCTTCTTCCAGAACACCGATACGGAGATCAACCCGACCTTTGTGATCCATACGGGCAGCAACGACATCGTTCGTCAGTTCCAGGTCAACAAGATCATCACTGAAACGACCGTTGTAAAGGGTCTCTAATAATTTCCTTAGTAATAACAGGAAGAGGCCGTGCTTAGCACGGCCTTTTTCTTTCCCATTCACCTCCTCCATTCGCCGCCGCTCTGCCCCCGCTTACCGACCCCCGGCCCAAAATAGCCGCCACCCCCTTGCCCTGCCGGACTTAACCCCCTACCTTAGCGTCCATGAATACTTCAACCGCCCACACTGACCTCGTCCTTCAGGTAGAAAACCTTAACATCTTCTACGGCGGCTTCCAGGCAGTCCGGAACGTTTCCTTCGAAGTCCGTCCCGGCGAGATCTTCGGTCTGCTGGGCCCCAACGGCGCCGGCAAGACCAGCACCCTGAGCGCCGCCGAAGGCCTGATCCGGGCGTCATCCGGCGCCATCCGCGTCGCCGGCTATGATATTCGCCGTCAACCGCTATACGCCCGCGCCTGCATGGGTGTTCAACTGCAGTCGACCAGCTTCCAACCCGAGCTCACCGTCGGCGAGATCATCACGCTCTACGCCGGTCTCTACGGCATCAACCTCACCACCGACCAATTAATGCAGACTCTCACCGACATCAAATTGCAGGACCAGGTTGACAAACGTTTCGGCCAGCTATCCGGCGGTCAGCAACAACGTATCTCCCTCGTTATCGCAACTATCCATAACCCTCAGCTGGTACTCATGGACGAACCTACCACCGGTCTCGACCCGCAATCACGCCGCCAGCTCTGGTCCCGGATCGAAGCCATGCGTGACAAAGGCCATGGCATCCTCCTGACCACCCACTCGATGGAAGAAGCGGAATCCGTATGCGACCGGATCGCGATCATCGACCACGGGCGTATCATCACCACCGACACCCCCCAGGCTATCATCGATAATAACCGCGAACGCCCTGAAGTCATCCAGGCGTCCCGCCGCGGTAGGATTACCCTGGAAGACGTCTTTATCGGCCTCACCGGCGACGCCGTTCGCAGCTGATCCCATCCAATTACAGTCAATTATAACACATCCGACAACAGCTAATACATCATTTACCATGTCAACCACTTCCTCCGCAATGACGATCGCCACTCCCACAACCCTCCCCGCACCCCGCGCGCTGCCCTCCCCAGGAGCCATCTTCATGTCCCTTCTCAAAGCGGACCTTACCACCCAATGGCGTAACCGCCGGGCGTCCGTCATGGTAATCCTCGTTCCTATCATCATCGCCATGTCCTGGAAGCCTATGATCGCCAGAAGCGGCGGAGCCTTTGTACTCGCCAACGCCATCACGTTTGGCCTGACCGCACTTGGGCTCATGGGTTACTCCAACTCCATCGCCCGCGACCGCGAGAAAGATATCTTTCAACGGCTTCGCGTAACCCCGGCCCCCAGCTGGACCATTATGTGCAGCAGGCTTTCCGTTCAGCTGGTAATGATCGTCCTGATGACCCTCATCGTCATGATCGTCGGCTTTCAATATGACCACATTACCCTGCCCGTCAGCGGCTATATCGTCGGCCTCCTGGCAGCCATCTGCGGCGGCGCCGTCTACCTGGCCCTGGGACAGGCGATCGTCGGTCTCGTCAGGAACCCTGAGACCGTCAGCGCCACCAGCCGCCTGATCTTTATTGGCTTGGTTATGGTCGGCACGTTGAGTGAAACCCACGCCCTTGGCGACTTCATGTATAAAGCAGACAAGTATACCCCCTATGGCACGCTGACGACTATCGTAGCCGGTGGCCTCACTCCCGCCAACTGGAACAGTAACACCACCGTGGCCCTTCTGCTGACCCTCGGTTACACCGTAGCGTTCGCCTTCTTTGGCATCAGGTGGTTTAAATGGTCTACTAAAAGCTAGATATTCAACTTACCCCCCCTTGATCGTGATCAACTATCACAATTCCATAACACTTTCCAGCAGGCAGGGGCGAAGACGACAATCCAATTAATTTAAAATCAAATCTTTATTTGCGCTCTTGGCGCCAACCGAAGACGCCTTGCCCCATTCTTAACAGAAAGGACCAAACCTCCGAACCCTTTCCTTCGTTTATTTACTGTAAAAAAACAGCTATGAAGTACGCAGTCCTTTTAACAGCCTCGCTGTTCCTCCTCTACAGCCTGCCGGCGGCAGCCCAATCCAACAAATATCCCGATCCTCCCCAGGCTTCGCAAAATGCCAAATACTCGATGACCTTTACCGACGCCCAATGGAAAGCTCGCCTGACTCCCGCTCAGTATTATATCCTCCGCCAGGCAGGCACCGAAAGGGCAGGCACCGGTAAATATGACCACTTCTTCCAGAAAGGCACATACTATTCAGCCGCCTCCCTGCAACCCGTTTTCAGCTCCGAGATGAAATTCGACAGCCATACCGGCTGGCCCAGCTTCTGGGCTCCCATCAATCCCAACGCCGTCCGGCTCGTCCTTGACCATAGCGATGGTATGACCCGGATGGAAGTGGTAGACAGTAAGACCGGCTCCCACCTCGGCCACGTATTCGATGACGGCCCTGCCCCTACCGGTAAAAGATATTGCATGAACTCGGCTGCGCTTATCTTTGTTCCCGAGGGCGGCGCACCCCCAACCGACCCCAAAGCCGGTAACTGATCCGCCAACAACCCGTCCTATGACCATTTCACTCGGACTATCTCAAGCTAAATTATAACCTTCACATTCATACACAACATGAAACGTCTTTTCTTCACCTTCTGTGCGATCTTTTTCGTCGTGGCCTGCGGTCAAACCCAAACCGTCATCCCCACCAAAGACCCCGGCCCTGCCTCCCCCCATGAACAAGCCGCCTACTTCGCAGAAGGCTGTTTCTGGCACGCCGAGATCGTCTTCCAAAGCCTGCTTGGCGTCCGTGATGCTGTTTCCGGTTTCTCCGGCGGCTCCGCCCCTTCCCCCAGCTACGAAGATGTCTGCACCGGCTCCACCGGCCACGCCGAGACCGTCAAAGTGCTCTACGACCCGACAAAGATCTCCTTCAAGACCCTCGTCGAAGCCTTCTTCGCCAGCGTAGACCCCACCCAGCTCAACCGCCAGGGAAATGACGTCGGCACCCAATACCGCTCCATTATCTTTTATCGAAACGCCGAAGAGAAAAAGATCATCGACGACGAGATCGCCATGCTCACCGCTTCCCACAAATTCTCCGGCAAGATCGTCACCGAAGTGCGGCCCTTCACCAATTTCTATCCCGCCGAGGACTACCACCAGGAATATATCAGGAATCACCCCTCCAACGGTTACGTCCAAATGGTCTCCATCCCCGATTACATCGAATTCCGCAAAACCTTTAAAGGCCCGTTTAAGCCGAATCTATGATCTACCACCCAATCCCATAATCCAACCCATAATTACTACTCCCGCCCCAAAAGGTACTATGCTTGCTGTCGAGAAAGATGGCATTCAGCGGGCCGCTGGTCCTTTCCCCATAGGTAGGAATATAGCCCATCCGCAGCAGATCCTTCCGCACATAAGGCGGCGTGACATCGTTCAGCAGAATATGACCCGGCCGTGGTCTGCGATCAGCCAACCTCTCCCCACCCAGCGATAACCATAGCTGGTCGGTATTGATGTTGGGCGCCTCCGTCGCCTCCTGCACCGTCATTCCAAAGTCGGCCAGATTTAGGAAAAATTGCAGTAGGTTCTGATCCTGCGTATCCCCGCCCTGAACACTGAAACAGTATACCGGTTTGCCGTCCTTCAACGCAAGAGTAGGCGTCAGCGTTACCCGCGGCCGTTTGTGCGGCTCGACGACATTGAAGGGATCGATGATCGAGTCCAGTACAAAACTCTGCATCCGCTGGCTCATCCCCACGCCCGTATGCCCCGCAATAACGGAAGGCGGCCACCCGCCGCTCGGCGTGACCGAAACTACCCAACCCTCCTCGTCAGCCGCCTCGATACTCGTCGTCCCCCGCCACAACCGGTCATGATAAAGCTGCTCATTTACCACCCCCGGCGCCACATGATCAAAAGCCAGATCCCCCGCCAACAGCCCGCCCCCGCTATTCATCGACCCGCCCGTGGCCGGAACCGTCTTCGGCGGCGCCCCGTTGGATGCTATCATCGCCGCCCGCTGCCGCAGCAGGTCCGCAAAAGGATTCGTCCGCCCCTCGAATGGATAGGGATCACCCGGCCCGATCGCCGGATCATTGCGGTCAGGCTGGATCAACGCCGCCCGGGCCTTTGCATAGTCTTTGCTCAACAGCCCTTTCATCGGCTGCCCGGTGCTTACATAGGGATCACCGTAATAAAAGTCCCTGTCGGCAAACGAAAGGCTCATCGCCTGATATACCGTATTGATATAACGTGCGCTGTTATACCCCATACCTTTTAGATCGAAATTCTCCAGGATATTCAGCGCCTGTAACATCGCCGGGCCCTGCGTCCACTGCTGCAGCTTGTACACTTCATACCCCCGGTAGTTGACGTGCAGCGGCTCTTCCTCTATCGGCTTCCAGGCTGCCATATCCGCCATGGTGATCAACCCGCCCTGCTCCTGACAGCCACGTACGAACTCCTGCGCAATGTCGCCCTTGTAGAAGCGGTCCATCGCCGCATAGATCGCCTCTTTCCGGGTCTTATGATGCTTCAGCGCATCCTGCTCCGCCTCCACCATCTTTGTCAGCGTCTCCAACAGGTCCTTTTGAGCAAAGATCTCACCCGGTTCCGGGGCCTCGCGCTTTTCTCCAGGATGCGGCAGGAACACAGCTTTGCTGTATGGCCATTCCTTTATCCGCCGTTTGTTGAATTCGAACGAATTGGCGACCTGCGCATCGATTGCAAAACCCTTCGCCATCTCCATTGCGGGAGCCAGCACCTCCTTGAGACTCATGGTCCCATATTCAGCCAGCATATAACAAAGGCCGCCCGGCGTTCCCGGGGTTACCGCCGCCAATGGCCCATATTCCGGCGGAAAATCATAACCCTTGCTTTTGAAAAAGGCCGGCGTCGCACCCGTCGGCGCCCAGCCAAGCGCGTTTATCGCTATCACTTTCCCCGTATGCGGATTGTAGATCAACGCCTGCGTCTCGCCACCCCAGGTCAACACAATGTGCATCGTACAAGCCGCCGCCAACATCCCACAAGCGGCATCGATCGCATTGCCGCCTTTCTGGAAGATCTGTGCGCCGGCTTCCGCGGCAAGAGGCCTGCCGGTCACCGCCATCCAATGATTGCCATGCAAAGGCGGCTTTTCAGTGCGCTGCGCCCGCACGCCTCCCGCCAAAAGGATCGCCACCCCGAATACCACCGGCCTCAATGCCGCTCTCGCCCGCACAACACGCGTATCAATGATTTCCATCCACATCTTGTAAGAATTTTATAAGTCCCGGAAAATAATGTTGCTGATCATCCCACATATCACAGTGGGAGCCCAATGGACAATAGAGATAGCTGCCATGCTGTACCTGCTTGCTCATCCACTCCATATACTTCGGATCCATCGTGTCGAATTCACCGCCGATCGTCAGCGTCGGCACCTTGATCTGCCTCAGGTCCTTCGAACGATCCCACCTGATCAGCCTTCCGCCCGTCTTGAACTCGCTCGGCCCCTGCATGCTCACATAGATCCCCTTGCTCAGATGCTTGAACCCCCGCACGACCGGATCAGGCCAGGGTAATACCCGGCAAAGATGCTGATTATAATACTCGCTGATCATTAGCGATTCATATACAGGATCGTCATACTGCCCTTTGGCCTCGTAGGCCTGCAGCGAATCCACAAGGCTCTTTCGCATCCGCGACCGCAAAACCCCATTGTACTTCTCATACTCGGGCATGCTCGCCATCATATTCGAGATGATCAACCCCTTCAGGTTGTCCTGATACTTTAACGCATACTCCATCGCTAAAATTCCACCCCAGGAATGTCCCAGCAAATAGAAATTATCCTTATTCAGCCCCAAGGCCTGCCGAACCTGCTCCACCTCCTCCACAAAATGCTCCGGCGTCCAAAGACTGCTGTCATTAGGCTGATCGCTATTGTACGACTCCAACTGGTCATAGTAAATGAACTCTATCCCCTCCTTCGGCAGGAAATTCTCAAAACATTCGAAGAACTCATGCGTCCCGCCCGGGCCCCCATGCAGCAATAAGACCTTTATCCTCGGATTATACCCAAACCGCTTCGTCCAAACATGAAATTTGCCCTTCGGCGTGGTGATCTCCACCATCTTGATGTTCCCGGTTTGCACCCCGGAATCCTGCTTGGTAAAATAATCGGCCAGCAACGGCCCCGGTGTCGGCGACGCACAACCTGCCAGCATCCCCAACCCCAGAAAGATGATTAGCAATCTCATAAGCGATAATTTGCTCTTAAGATACACCTCCTTCCTCACTTAGGCTACTCACTTTTTGCGTAGTGTTACCCTGAAGATCAGACTTTGGATACTTTCACCACCGAACAAAATCAGCGTCATGAAATACCTCCTCATCCTCCTCCTCGCATTCACTACCGTTGCTAAAGCTCAGCAGTCGCCCGCGAAGACCTACCCCAACCAAATTGAAGGTGATTTTAGGATCAGCAACTTCCCTTTCCAAAGCGGCGAGACAACCCTTCCCGAGCTCAATATCCACTATATTACCCTGGGCCAACCCGATAGGGATAACACCGGCAAAGTCACCAACGCCGTCCTTATCATGCACGGCACCACCGGCAGCGGCGCCAACTTCCTCTCTCCGGCATTTGCAGGGAATCTTTTTGGCCCCGGTCAGCTTCTCGACGCCACGAAATACTTTATTATCCTGCCGGACGGCATCGGCCACGGCCATTCGAGCAAACCCAGCGACAGCCTCCGCATGCGTTTCCCAAAATACACCTACGACGATATGGTGCTGGCTGACTATCGCCTCCTCACCGAACACCTCCGTGTCAACCACCTCCGCCTCTGTATGGGTACCTCGATGGGCGCCATGCATACCTGGGTCTGGGGTTATGCCCATCCGGACTTTATGGACGCCCTTATGCCCCTGGCCAGCCTGCCCGTTGCCATCGCTGGTCGCAACCGGATCATGCGCAAAATGGCCATCGAAGCCATCGAATCGGACCCGGCCTGGAATAACGGCGAATATACCCATATCCCCGAGGCAGGCATGCGCGGCGCATACGCCTCGCTCTTCTTTATGACCAGCAGCCCCTGGCACCTGCAACAACGCGCACCCACCCGCGAAACCGCCGAGAAGATCCTGGATAACGGCGTCGCCGCCTTCCTCAGGAACTCCGACCCCAACGACGTCATCTACGCCTTCGACGCCTCCCGTAACTATGACCCCTCACCAAATCTTGATAAAATAAAAGCCCCCCTCTTCGCCATCAATTCCGCCGACGACGAAGTCAACCCACCCGAACTGGGTATCATGGAAACTGAAATTAAGAAAGTTGCAAAAGGAAGATACATCCTGCTGCCCTGGTCCGAAAAGACGTCCGGCCACGGCACCCATTCCAACCCCACCATCTGGGGCGGCTATTTAAAAGAATTGCTTACGCTGAGCGCACCCACCCATTAGCCAGGCCGCATCCAACTCACACATTTGCCCGACCACACCCACCCCTAATTCGCAGGCCCATTGAGCTCCACCACCGCAAACCCCGGCCGGTTGAACCGCTGATACGGGATCACCACCTGATCCTTCGCCACCTGCCGCGACCGCTGAAAATCCAATGGCGCCTTCAAACCCCAGAACAACACCCCCTGATCCGTCACCAACTGCCCCTTGCGGTTCAACACCGTCGACGCGGCATACAGCTGATCGTTTTTCACGAAACTATTGTAAAGGCAGAACAGCCTGTCCTGCAACGGGATGATCATGTATGATAAATTAGGTGAATTCAGCTCCGTTATCTGTTCCTCACTGATCATCCCCGCCCAGGTGCTATCCCCCCGGATCGAAGGAAAATAATACATGCTCAGATCCCCCCGGTCATGATAAGGAATATTGATCGGCGACGCATACCGCGCATACCCGTAATGTGGCGGCGGGAGCTTCACCCGGCCCGACGACGGCCCGGAATCCGGATTGGGAATATTGTTCTCCGCGAACATGATCATCGGATCCCACCCCTCATCGAGGGTCATATCATCGACCGGCTCCTCGAAAACCCGCCCGTATTCCTTTAACAGCAGGAATCCCCCGCCGGGCATCGCCATGAAGTTCTCCTTCACCAGGTTGTCATTCCGCACCTTCCCTCCTCCCAGCGTCGTCAGCCGGAATGTCGTATCGAAATCGAACTGTCGCAACCCCATCGAATAATGGACGATCCTCACATTCTTCAACGGCGAATAGTGAAAATCGGACAATACCCCCGCAACCGCCTCGCCATGGACATTGTCGATCGACAGACTGATATCCTCCGTCACCGCGATATTCGGCAACCAGATCTCCTCATAGCGGAATCCCGTATCCGAACCATTGAAATGAGAAAGCAAATAGTTATTGTTCGTCCGCGAAGGCGACACCATCAGCCATTCCCCGTTATTCGCCAGCTTTACCGTCCCCTGGTCGAAATCCTCCAACGGATAGCCGATATAGTCGTCTTGTATCATCGGCTGCGTGAGAAAAGCATGATTGTACACCCGCGAAGAGACAACCCCCCAATCTGCATTGAAAAGAAGCGCGTGTATCCGCGGCGCTCCCCCTGGAACGAACTCGAACCCCAGCAGCAACGCCAGATTCTGATCCTCCGAACGGACCAGCAGGAAACTGTTGCCCGGCTCAAAAAAGGGCATCGATCCTACCTTTCGCCCATTTCCCATCGGCTGGCCGTCCGGCGCATACCGCTGCACCCAAAAATCCACCTGATGATTGGAACTTTCCGAGAGATATAGCTGATCGAAATGATCCGGATTGACAAGCAAATATTCCTTCAATTCCGCCCCCGGACAAGAAAAATGACTGACCTCATTAACCGGCTTCATCTGGAAGTTATAGATCATGAAAGTCCGCTCCTCCATCGGGCCGGTAAAATGTTTCGTCGGCCTTTGCCGGCTTGTCATCGAAACCCAATAATACTCCCCGATCTTCCCCAACATCTCCTCGCGAATCGTGAACCGGTCACTGTAGGGTTCACAAAAGGTGACCTCCTGGGCAAAAAGCCGATACCCAGTTAGAAGTAAGAGGACACCCAGGCATGCCATCGTCCTTGGTCCCATACAACAGCCTTTAAGTTTTGTTATTAGAAAATAATTAACAGAAAATAATCAACGAAAATTCCCACCCGACGGTTTGCCGCCCCTCTTTAAGTTACGAATTTTATACCATCTGTGCGACATTCACAGAATGATAACAACCCCGGGTACTAAATTCCACATTGACCCATATTGGCCACAATCAAAAGTGCGGCATGCCGCCTCGGGCTGGTCCCTTTTCCATGCCTGGGAAAAAAATTCCGGCGGTGGGACTATTTTCAGGCTCAGCCCACATACCTGCTATCGGATGCCATTAGGATACTATGTCTAAATATTTGTATATCAACGAAGTAAAAATTCTTTCAGTTTCCCTGCTTCCCAACCGCTCTTCCGGCACATCCCTTGCCTTACTCTATTCGGTTTTTCATAGGATATTGGATTTAAAAACGGGGCTGGATTTCTATCCTGGCCCTTTTTTTTTAACTTTGATCTTGACCCAATAACCCCCTGCATGCGTATCGCATTATCCACTATCCTATTGCTGTTCTTGACGTTAACCGCCTCTCCCCATCCCAACGTCCGAACCGGCGCTCTGCCGGACTGGCTCGTGCCCATCCATCCCGACCTCACCCGCCAACCCTCTCCGGAAGAGATCAGCGACGGTTATTATTATGAACTACAGGACGCACAGACCAACCTCCTCCGTAGTACGGAGTATAGTCACTTCATTAAGCATATTATAAATGCAACGGGCGTCCAGGGAGAATCCGAAGTCTCCGTTATCTTCTCGCCACAATTCCAACAGGTCGTCTTCCATCGGGTTTGCATCCTGCGGGATGGCGCCACACTCGACCAACTCCAGCCGGCCCGGATCAAAGTCGTCCAGGAAGAGACTGATGCAAAGGATTTTCAATACAATGGCCTCCAACGCGCCTTTATCACTCTCGCCGATGTCCGCAAAGGCGACCGCATCGAAGTAGCCTATTCGATCATCGGCTTTAACCCCGTATTCGGAAAGAAATATGCAACCCAACGCTATTTCACCCGTACAACAGCCGTCTGTAACTACTTCCGCACCATTATCAGCAGTCCCGACCGGCCGCTCCGTATCATTACCCGCAACAATGCCCCCGCACCCGAAGAACAACACGATAAGAATTCCCTGATCTACCGCTGGATCAACCCGCCATTGAAGGATAATGACGACGGCGGCGACGCCCCCTCCTGGTTCAGCACCCTCCCGTCAGTCAGCGTCACCGAATACAAGGATTGGCACGAAGTCGTCGACTGGGGCCTGGGTACCTTTAACCATTACCGGTTCACATTGCCCTCCGCCCTGCTGGGGAAGATCTCCGAATGGCGAAAGACCGCCGCGGGCGACAAGGATGTCTTTGCCAACCTCGCCGCTCGTTTCGTCCAGAACGATATCCGCTACCTCGGCCTGGAGATCGGCGAGAATACCCATCGGCCGCGTCCACCCGCGGATGTCTTTGCCGGCCGCTTCGGCGACTGCAAGGACAAATCCCTTCTTCTTGCCGTCATCCTTCAACACGAAGGCATCCCGGCTTATGCAACCCTCATCAATACCGCCGAAGGCCGCAGCTTGCCAGGTGTAGCGCCCTCGCCCCGCCTTTTTGATCATACCATCGTCGCCATCCGGCGGACCGGCGGGCAGTGGCTCTATATCGATCCGACAATTTCCGGCCAGCGCGGGGAGCTCACAGATCTCTATATCCCCGATTATGGTTATACGCTGATCCTCCGCGACGGTGAAGATAGCCTGCGTATCGTACCGCCGTCAAAGAATAACGGCTACGATATCCGCGAAGACCTCTATACCCCGCGGTTTACGGATACCTCCCGTTTTACTGTCACGACGACCTATGCCGGCGGCGCCGCGGATAAGATCAGAAGCCAGTACGAAGAGGAAAGTCGAAAGGATATCGAAGACAGCTACGTCAAATACTACGGCAATTGGCTTTCCGGCATTCAAAGGGACCGGCCTGTCGGCTATTCCGACGACAGCCTCAAAAATGAGCTTACCATTAAGGAATTCTATACCGTTCCGGGTCTTTGGACGATCGACAAAAAAGGTAAACGCTCCTTCGACTTCGTCGTTAAAATGATCCGCGACTATCTTCCCGATCTTCCCGGAGGCCGGTCCACAGCGCCTCTTTCCCTCACCTACCCTGTACAAGTCCGTTATACCCTCCACCTGACCTTGCCTGAAGAATGGGATTTCAATTCCGGCCCGGTGCATATCCGGAACAACGCCTATCAGTTCGATTTCACCCCCGAGTACCGCGGCAAGGAAATGACCCTCCGTTATTCCCTGACCACCTTTGCCGATCATATCGATGCCGCGGATATCCCGCAATACAAAAATGACTTTAAGGAGATGGACGACCGGATCTCCTTCTCGCTATATAAGGAACGCGATGACTATAGCATGGAGCCGAATCTCGATCCTCCACCGGCAAAACAAACAAGCGCCACCTCCGGGGACAACCACCCCTTTCTCCCATGCTGGCCCGCTATCTGGCTGAGCTTCTTCTATACTCTCCTTGCTTCCCGCTTCTTCATCTACCTCAACACACGCGGCGTGGAGACGTTCTATACTCCCGGATCCGGCTACCCGATCGGCGGCTGGATCCTGATCCTCGGCCTCTGCATTGGCGCCGCCCTGTTGCTGGATGCCTACCAGTTCTTCAGCGCCAACTATTACAGTCGCGCCAACTGGATCGCCTGGTCCGACGCGGGCGGCCCTGGGATGCAATACCTCTACCTGGGCCAGCTCGTTATCCAGCTGAATTATATCGCCGGAGCTTGCGCCGTCCTTTATTGGTTCCTTAAAAGACGCGATATCTTTCCCCGCATGTTCATCTGGTATGTAGCTATCGTCATGGGTGGACGTCTCGCACTTATAGGGTTGTTCTACAGCATCCCCATCCCCGAAGCGCTCATTACCTACCGGGCGGACCTCCCCTGGGCCGCCGTTCGCACCAGCGTCTACGCGGCTATCTGGGTAACTTTTGTATTGCGGTCCGGCCAGGTGAGAAGTACTTTCCTCCAACCATATCGTTAGCCTATCCGCCCTTCATCACGCCCCGGAAAAATCCGGCGGACTCCGCGATGCCCGGCAGCGGATCATTCATATCCATTTCATGTTCGATACTGCAAACCCCGGAATAGCGGTTCTTCACCAAAGCCTTTAACAACCCGGGGATATCCAGCACTCCCCTGCCGAGTTCGATCGGCTTTGCCTCTTTGCTGATCACCGCCAGGTCTTTGATATGCAGATCGAAGATCCTTGACTTGTAGTCATTCACCACTTTCACTATATCGGCCCCGGCCCTGGCCGCATGCCCGATATCGAGACACAATCCTATCCGCTCATCCAACCCTTTCACATGCTCATACACATCCACCGGCGATGGATACAGCTTGTCCTCAGGCCCATGGTTGTGGATCGCCACCCGGATACCGGTGGCCTTCACCTTCTGTTCGACATTTAGTAACAGCTCCGGATTGGGCGCCGCAATGATCAGCCCCACTCCCAACGTCCGCGCATACTCGAAGGCCCGGTCCACCTCCGCAGCCGTCTTCATATAGATCACTCCGGCCGCATAGATATGGATCCCCGCCGCCTGGAACTTTGCATTCACCGCATGAATGGTATCCGGCGGACTGTCCAGCGGTAGAAAGAAGTCCTTGATCGATAGATTACTCACTCCAACTCGTTTCATCATGGCGATCGCCCCTTCCAACGAGACATGCAGGAACGTATATCCCGCGATCCCCAGTTGCAAAGCACCCAACGGCATGGCATGCTTTCGCTCGAAATTCCCGACGTCCATCGCCGGCAATCCGGTCGTCCCTGTTCCCGCCATCAATCTGCCCCCAATTCCCGTCATCATCCCACCCCCCATTCCCGCCATCATCCCACCCCCTATTGCCGCCATCATCCCACCCCCCGCCGTTTGTAAAAACTTTCTTCTTGAAGCCATAGTAAGATATTTTAAGCCCCCGAATATAAAAAAAGATCAGCCACTTACCGCAACTGATCTTTTCAAAAAAGTCTGATTGTACTCTATCCGTGATGTTCCGGTTGCCGGGGAGCCGGTTGCCGGGGAGCCGGTTGCCGTGGGGCCGGATGTGGCGCAGGCTGCTGAGTCGGATGCGGCGCAGGCCGCGCCGGAGCCTGACGCGCTGGCTGCGGATGATTTACCGGCTGTGTAGTATGACGTACAGCCGGCGCCGTATTGTGATGCACGGGCGGCGCCGTATTGCGATGTACCGCCGGTGCAGGATTAGGATTATGGTTGGCCGGAGCCGCATTATGACGTACCGCCGGTGCCGGGTTATGGTTGGCCGGCGCATGATTTACCGCTGGTGCATGATTTACCGCCGGTGCATGCGTTGTCGCCGGAGCCGCATTATGGCCCGGCGTATTATTTGGCCTGTTCATCGTCGTCGCGCGCGAAAGACTGCCCGTCGTATTCGCCGGATGATAAGCCGTAGGCCGCACTACCGCCACGGCCGCTGGCCGCCCATGGTTCACGGAGGCAAATTGATTCCGGTCGATGCTGGCATTATGCTGATGCGACATCTGCACTGCGGTTGCCTGTACATGACGGTCATGTGCGGCAGCCTCCTCTTCAGGAGTAGGCCGGGCATTGATCCCGCCCGGTCCGCCATTATAGCTGACACGGTTGACAGTCGTATTTCTTACGACCGTACGATCGATATAGGTGTTGTGGACGATCGTAGTGTTGACATTGGTCACCGCCGTATTATATCTGAAACGACCGCCTTCCCAACCCCCGCCGACATATCCCGCACCGAAATATCCGCATCCATAATTGACACCGCCGTAAAAGCCGATGTGCGGCCCCCAATACCCCGCATGCCAGGCATAGATCCCATCGCCATATCCCCAATAACCCGGTGTCCATAAGAAACCGACCTCCGGTGGCTCGGACCAATAACCAGGTACCCAATAATATCCATAGTCATCGTTGTAAGCCCAATATCCGGGGACCCAGATATAGCCGTCGACAGGACAGGGTGGCTGCGTATATACGGGTATGACAGGAGGCCCGTCATGTATGCTGACGCTGACGCTAAGCACCTGCGCATCAGCTCGCTTAACCGCCAGACTACTGACAGCTAAGATTAAAATGAGTGGAATGATGGTCTTCTTCATAAATTTGGTGTTGTGCTGATCATCTAATTTTGTTACTTATACTCCATTGCAAGATTGCAGCCAAGGCGATATAAAAAAACCATATATCTTGCAAAACGTTTGTTAAACTCGATTGGAACTTTCATTTTAAAAATTTGACTATGAGACATTTGTGCCGCCTTGTCATCTTTTCGTCCTTTTTTGCCGCAATGCTTGCCAACCCTGTATCTGGGCAAAAACTTCTACGCGTAGGAGTAGCCGGGCTCACGCATGATCACGTGCATAATATCATGCATCAATTCAAAAATGGCCAGGTCATCATCGCCGGTATCGCAGAATCGGATCCCCAGTTGATCGCCCGCTATAAGAAGACATATCAGTTGCCCGATTCGCTTTTCTATAATAGTTTATCCGATCTCATCGACCATACTCATCCCGATGCCGTTCTCGCCTACAACGCAATCGCCGAACACCTCGGCGTCGTAGAGACCTGCGCACCCAGGAGGATCTCCGTTATGGTGGAGAAACCCCTTGCTACAACCGTCCGGGACGCCGACCGCATCGCCGCCCTCGCCAGGCAATACCATATCCATGTCCTCACCAACTATGAAACGACCTGGTACAATACCAACCAGCAGATCTTTGAAATGGTAAACGGACAACATGCCATCGGGGATGTACGCAAAATGATTGTTCATGACGGCCATCAGGGCCCCAAAGAGATTGGCTGCAGTCCCGACTTCCTCAAATGGCTGACCGACCCTGTCGGGAATGGCGGCGGCGCCTCACGCGACTTCGGGTGTTATGGCGCCAACCTCATGACCTGGCTGATGCACGGTCAGGCGCCCATTGCCGTTACCGCCGTTACCCATCAGATCAAACCGGATATTTATCCCAGGGTCGACGACGACGCTACCATCCTGCTGGAATACCCGGCCGCCACCGGCATCATCGAAGCCTCCTGGAACTGGCCTTTCGGAATAAAAGATTGGGAAGTGTTCGGCGTCACCGGTTACCTGCATGCGCTGAACGATAAAGTATTGGAAGAAAGAACGCGCCAATCCTATGACAGCATCCTCGTCCACCCTGCCGTCTATCACGATAATATCACTTATCTGGCCGACGTTCTCAGCGGTAAGACTGACCCCGGCAATGACCTGTCGTCGCTGCCCAACAACCTGATCGTCGTCCGGATCCTCGAAGCGGCTACCCGCTCGGCCCGTGAAGGCAAACGGATCACTTTATAACGACCGCAGCTCACGGATCAGTTCCCGCGCAGGCTCCGTGTAACGGGAATAACTATGCGAAATATCTCGCGCCAATCCCATCGCTTTACCCCGCGCCTCCGCAGGATCCACATCATTCCTCTTCAACCAGGCCAATGCCAGATACCACCGGGCCACCTCGTACAGCACATCCCCCGGCTTTGTCCTTAGCGCCACGCCTCCCAACTCCGTTATCGCGTCCCGGCCATTACCCGTTGCCAGATATGACAGCCCCTTATAAAGCCGCATATAATCTCTTATCTGAAGTTTCTGCGGTGGTGTCGCCGCTATCACCGAGTCTCCGGCGGCCAGAACCGCTGCGTAATTTCCCGTCCGGTAATCCTGATAATAGGCTCTCACCTCTACCGGATCATCCCCGCGCATATAGGGTTTGTATAATTTCGCAAACAGACTGTCCGCAAACCCCGCCTTCCCTCCAGCCGCTCCACCGCCATTGCCGGCCCCTGAGTCCGTCCTGTTGTTCCCGGTAGCCGCCGCCTGCCTGTCAACCGCATTCGCCGCAACCGTATCCTTTTTGGTAGCATTGCTTTCGACCGTTGACGCCGCCACAGCCTTATCCCAGAATGCCTGACGCTTTACCAGGATGTATATGACCACTCCTGCACCGACCAGCAGCAGTGCCGCCACCCCAACCATCCAGCCGCTGCCCCATAACCCGCTCCTCGACGGCTTCCTTCCGGCCTGCCACCCTGCCTCCCAGGCTTCCCTTGCACCTTGTTCACCTAAGGTCTCCCAATTCCCGCCAGGCTCGCGCCCTTCATGCACCTCTGCCGTCTGCTGCCCCTCCGTCTCTGGTTGCCACCCGGCCTCCCGCGCTTCCGGCGTCTCACTAACACCTCCCGTATCATCCGGCGCCACCATCCCGCCTTGGTTCTCCGCGACCATCCCGCCTTGGTTCTCCGCCACCATCCCACTTGGATTCTCCATGACCATCCCTCCGGAGTTCTCCACCTCCATCCCACCGGAATTCTGCCCCGTTCCCGCCTTGTTCATCAAAGCATCTACATACTGTAGCCGAAGCTCGTCATCCTCACTCAGAGACTGTTTGAAGACCTCCCTCTCCTCCGCGGAGAGCCTGTTTTCCAGATATGCCGCAATCCTCAAAGCATTTTCTTTTTGGCGATCACTCATATTTTTTCATTGTTATTTTAATAATCAATTTCCCCTCCGGCAACTTGCCACAGTTTGCAGCCAGAATCTAAGTTATTCAAAAAATAACGTATCTTCGCCGCGACCTGTCCCCATAGGATATTTATATATAGGCTGCTACCCCTGTCTCGCAAATTGCGTGTAAACCTAAATAAATAATCAAAACCTGTGTACATGAAAAAATCAGCTTTCTTCAGCATCGCCCTTGTGGTTATTTCTTTCTTCTCGGCTGTCCGCGTTCATGCCCAGGCTTTCGAAGCCGGTACCAATGTAGTTAGCGCCGGCATCGGTCTTGGTAGCTCTCTCGCCAGTGGCTATACCTACGGTACCCAAACTCCCGGATTCAGCGCCGGCTACGAACGTGGCATCTGGGAAGCAGGCCCCGGCGTCATTAGCCTCGGCGCCTACGTCGGCTTCAAGGGCTTCAAGTACGGCTACGTCGACGCCGGTTACGCCGTAACCGAAAAATGGAACTACTCGATCTTCGGCGTCCGCGGAGCCTATCATTTCACCGGCCTCAACGTAGAGAACCTCGACCTCTACGCAGGCGTGATGATCGCTTACGACAACCTCAGCTTCTCCTACAGCGACAATGCCGGGAATTCTTACGCCGGCAACATCGGCAGCTATAACAGCGGCCTTGGCGTTTCCATCTTCGCTGGCGCCCGCTACTATTTCGCCGGCAACCTCGGCGTCTTCGGCGAACTTGGCTATGGTGTCAGTATCCTCGGTGTCGGCCTTTCCTACAAATTCTAACTCTCCAGATACCCAACGACGGCGAAGCAGACCTTAACCCCTGCTTCGCTTTTTTATTTTATCGCCCCTGTGAATCTCTTATTGCCCCTGCGAATCTCTTATCGCCCCTGCGACCGCCGGAACGAATTTATCCGGATCCAATTTCCGCCCATTCTCCAACGCCATCCGCACCACCACCAGGTCCTTCGACGGGATCACCCAGATATATTGCCCCTCATATCCCTCGCATGCATAACAATCCTTCGGCACATGCGGATGCCTCCCACCGCGGTTCAACCACCACAACGCTCCATACTCCTCCCCCGTCCGGGTAAAATTCACCCACCCTTCCGGCAACACCCGCTGCCCGTTCCATACCCCATCCTGCAGATACAGCAATCCAAAACGCGCCCAATCCCGCGCCGTCGCATAACAATAAGATGAGCCCACAAAGGTCCCGCCCGCATCCGGCTCCAGTACCGCACTGTACATCCCGATCCGGTAGAAAAGCTGCTCGTACGGGAACCGGTAATAATCCGAGTCCCCGACCGTCTGTCGAATAACCGAAGAAAGTATATTGGCCGTCCCGCTGGAATAATAGAAGACCTCCCCCGGTTGATGCGCAAGCTTCGACTTCATCGCATATTCCCCCATATCCTTCTCCTTAAATAACATCCGCGTAGCGTCACTCGGACCTCCATAGAATTCCCACCATTTCAACCCGCTGTTCATGCGCAATAGGTTCTCCATCGTGATCTTGCTCCGCTCGTCATCCTGCCAGATATCCACCGGCGCTCGCTGCGCAATATTCAGCCGCCCCTCCCTGACCAATATTCCGATGAGTGCGCCCGTGATCCCTTTTGTCATCGACCATCCCGTCAACCGCGTGTGCCGGTCAAAACCCGGCGCATATCGCTCCGCTATGATTTGCCCACGATGCACCACGATCACCGCCCTTGTTCCCGTTCCTTTTATTCCATGATCGCCAAACGCCATCCCGACCGCCTCACTCAACGCCGCTGTATCCACTCCGTCACCATCCGCGGACAACCCCGGCCCGCCGCCCAATGCATCCTCCACCCTTCCCACCCGGTCTCCCAACGGCCAGTTCATCGTATCCGGATTGACCGCCGGCGCCGCCGCCCGATCTATCCGCTGCTCCCTCAGCTCTTCCTCCGTCATCCCGCTCACCAGTGTGGCCCCTAACCCATACCGGTAGATCGCTTTCCGTACCGCCATGCCCCAAACCTTGCCGGTCACACTGCTATCCGCCCGGTTCACCGTATAAGTGCCCAGGTTCGACGGAAAACCCGATAGATCGTTTTTGATAACCTGGTCCGGATTTCGCCCGGCGACGAAAACTCCACTACAAAGGACCTTCGCCCCATACCCGCTTATAATGGGAAGACTCTCCCGAATAAGAACAATGAGACCGATCCCCACCACCAACACCAGGAACTTAAGGATCAGGAGTATCCTTTCCCGCATATTTTTTTGGGGAAATTACGGCTTTTTGTCCACCCTTCCGTCACCACATTCTTCTCCTTCACACCCTACATGAGCACGTCCGGCACAAACGAGGGGGCTGCCCTTTTCATCGTTGCCTGCTCGAAACAATACGCCATTCCCAGCAAGACCGGCTCCTTGTATGGCCCGGCAATAAAGGAAAACCCAACCGGCAGTCCATGCACCGTTCCCATCGGTACCGTAATGTGCGGATATCCCGCCATCGCGGCCGGCGAAGAAAAGGAAAACCCCGTATCATAATCCCCGTTGATCAGATCGATCGCACACGCGAGCCCGTTAGTCGGCGAACAGATCGCATCGAGCTGATGCTCCTTCATCACCCGGTCGATATATCCTCTCGAGCTCGTGCTTCGCCTCAACGCCGCCTTGTATTCCTTGCTGTCTAGGCCGCCTAATGCCTGGCTGCTCTCCAATGTCTCCTGCTGAAAATATGGCATTGCCGTATCCGCATGCTGCTTATTAAAGGCGATGATATCCGCCAGGTTTTTCGGCAACCCCGCACCCGCCTCCGCCACGCCGCTTCCGGCCGCCGCGCTCGCCGCCGCCAGATATTTGTTCAACCCGTCCTTGAACTCATATTGCAATACAAGGAACTCATCCCTCCCCAAGGCACCGATATCTTTCATCAGCTCGACCTCGACCACGTTCGCCCCCTGCGCCTTCAGCGTGGCGATCGCACTGTTGTACAACGCCACAACCCCTTCATGCCCCTTTAGATAGGATTTCTCGATGCCGATCCGCTTCCCCGCCAATGCGTGTGAATCCAAAAACTTCGTATAATCACCCGGAACATGACCCGCACTCCCTTTCGTGACCGTATCCTTGTCATCCACCCCGGTTAGCGCCCCCAGCAGGATCGCCGCGTCCCGCACCGTCCTGGCCATCGGTCCGGCCGTATCCTGCGTCGCGGAGATCGGAATGATGCCGCTGCGTGACAAAAGTCCGATCGTGGGTTTGATCCCCACAAGTCCGTTCACCGATGACGGCGATACCACAGATCCATCCGTTTCCGTCCCGATCGCCACCGTACAAAGATTCGCCGAGGTCGCCGAACCCGACCCTGCGCTTGAGCCCGATGGATTACGGTCCAGGATATACGGACATTTGGTTTGCCGGCCCCGGCTGCTCCAGCCGCTGGTACTCCTTGTCGACCGGAAATTCGCCCATTCACTCAGATTCGTCTTACCCAGCAATACCGCCCCCGACTTTCGCAGTTGCGCGATAATAAAGGCGTCCTGCGCAGCCTTATGACCCACCAATGCCAATGATCCGGCCGTCGTCATCATCTTGTCCCCGGTATCGATATTGTCTTTCACCAGCACCGGGATCCCATGCATCGGTCCCCGCACCTTCCCCGCCTTCCTTTCCTTATCCATCTCGTCGGCTATCGCCAGCGCATCCGGATTGACTTCGATGACCGCATGCAACCCCGGGCCCGCCTTATCGATCTGCTCGATCCGCTTCAAATACAATTCGGTGATGGACCTTGACGTATAGGCCCCCTGCTGCATTTTCTGTTGCAGGCCATCGATGGTAGCTTCACTTAGCACGAAATCGGTGGGACCCGCAGGCGTAGCAGCCGCCGCAGCCGCACCGGCCGCCGCAGCCGTATCGGCATGCGAAGGTCCGCCCGGCGACCCACAGCTTGCCGCTGCAAGCGCCGTCAATGACAACCCCGTAAGGGAAGAATTCCTTAGGAAATTTCTCCGGTTCATAAGCAATAGTTGTTTAGGTTATATCCAGCCTCACTTCCTCACAAACTCCTTACTCAGCTCATCATACAAGTAAAGATAAGAATTCGCCTTCCCATCCCGCTCGAAAATGTGTTCCCACGTGTTCAACGGCTCCCAGATACAAGTCCCCTTCCCCCTTCCGCCGGGGATCGAGAACGCGATATCATTCACTTCCTGCTTGCGCTGCGTATATTCTACTACAATGACGTCCTTCCCATACTGCCGGGCAAGATCATCCACATTGTATTTCAGATCGGCCAGCGTCCCATGCCATTTGGGATAGTACGACAGCCCGATCACGTCAAAAGGCACCTGCCGCTCCAGCATATTGTCCAAAAAGAAATGCGATTCATCGTTCTGCCCGCCCAACGCGATATGCAGCATGACCGGACAGGCCGGATCGACCGCCTTTACCCCCCGGATCCCCGCGTAGATCAACGCCGCCAGACTGTCCGGGTGCCGGATACTCCCCTCCGGCCACACCATCCCATGATTGATCTCATTCCCTATCTGCACCATATCCGGTAACGTTCCCTGCGACCGCAGGGAATCCATCACCATTTTTGTATAGTCATACAACGATTGTTGCAGTTGACTGAAATTTTCGCCCCGCCATGCCGCCGGCTTGAATTGCTTGCCCGGGTCGGCCCAGGTATCGCTGTAGTGAAAATCCAGCAGCAGGTGCAGCCCCAATGCCTTCACCCGCCTCGCCATCTGCATCGTATGCGTCAGATCGCAAAACCCTTTCCCCGGCGAATAGCCGCTATCTCTCGCCGGATTGTTGAAGATCCGCAGCCGGATATAGTTGAACCCATGATCTTTCAGGATCTGGATCGCATCACGCTGACCTTTGTCGTCCGCAAACTTCACCCCCCGGCTCTCCAACTCCGGCAGAAACGAAATATCCGCGCCCAGCATTTTATCGACCTGCCGCGCCTTCCATCCGGCCGCTGCGCCCCCCGTTACCATCCCCTGTGCCCCGCTCCGGTCCATGCCCATCGCCGCGCCCCCCGGTTTCCACCCCAGCACCGAATGCGGCGCCCCCGGAACGATCGTCGTAATATCCGTCGCCCCCTGCTGCAACCCATCCGACGCCGCTGTGAAATGATACATCCCCGGCTTCACCCCCGCCTGCACGATCACCTGCGCATGGCCGTTCCACAAATGCCGTTCCGCCACACTATCCTCCCCCTTGTCCGCCTCATGACTGCTCGGATCTCCATTGCCAACCCCAATGATATGCAGATCACCCGCCGCGACAAACCGGATCGCATTCCCCGCATCCGGCACCTCCCGGCCCTGCCGGTCAACCACACTGATATTGAGTACCGTCGCATCCTTTCCATCGGCAAGTATCGTCGTCTTATAAGGTGTCACCACCACTTCAAACGGATCACCCGTCGTCTCCACCGCAGCCGAAAATTTCCTCCCCTTCTTCTCCGCCACCGCCTCCAGTTTGCCCGCTTCATACGGCACCGTCCACTCCAGATGACTATTGCGGGGCATCTCCTTTTTCCCCAGGCTTTTCCCGTTCAGGAACAGTTCAACCTGGTCCCCATTGGAATTGACCCATACTTGTATCGGCTGACCTTCCTTCCCTTTCCAGTTCCAGTGCGGCGAAATATGCAACACATCCTCATCGGTCCACCACGACCGGTAGTAATAATAAATGTTCTTCGGAAACCCGCACATATCCATCACGCCAAAATGACTGTTGATATTCGGCCATTGATAGGGGGTAGGTTCCCCACGGTAATCGAACCCCGTCCATACAAAACCACCCATCCACCAGGGGCGGTCCGCCGCCAACGACCACCACTGCTCCGCCGTATTCGCCCACCATGGCGCCGTAATATCCTCATCCGGCACATAACATCTTACCGTATCCTTTTCATATATACCCCTGGTCGTAACGGTACTCCCCATCTCCGTTCCGAGGATCGGCTGTCCCGGATGGTCCTTATGATACGGGTCGACCCCCTTTATCCGGTAGTTGAAGCCCCGCACCGGTATCACCTCATTGATCCCCTGATAGACATTCGCCACATCCGCCGCATATGTACAGATCCTCGTCGGATCCCACTCTTTCAACCGCGCCATCATCGTCAGTGCGATCTCCCGCCCAACCGGCCGCGTCTGCACATACCCCTCTTCATTTCCCAGGCTCCACAGAAAGACCGAAGCCCGGCTGCGATCCCTAAAGACCAACCGCCGCAACTGATCCAGATATTCCGGCCCGCTGTTGAGCAGCCGGTTCTCATCCAGCACCAGCAACCCAAGACTATCACAGGCGTCAAGCCATTCAGGCGTCGGCGGATTATGACTCGTCCGAACCGAATTGACGCCCATCTGCTTCAACAACCTCGCCCGGTAATATTGCAAATAATCCGGTAACGCCGACCCTACCCCCGCATGGTCCTGATGGTTGCAGACGCCCTTGATCTTCGTATACCGCCCGTTGACATATAACCCCGTCGAATCGATCCTGATCGTCCTTATCCCAACTCGTATCTTCTCCTCATCCACCACGCCTCCCGACCGGATCACCGCCCCCGCCCTGTATAAATATGGTTGATCCGGTGACCACAAAACCGGGTGCTGCACTATGATCTTCTCCACCACCGTCTTACTTTCCCCCGGGCCTAAATTCGCCGCCTGCACCGCACCCCTGCCGATCACCTTCCCTTCACGATCCGTCAGATAAGCCGCCACATCCGCCCCCGCGGCAACCCTTTTATCGTTGACAACCGTCGTCTCCACCGTCACCTCCGTGACCGGTCCCTCGCCGTCCGATCCTTGCCCTACCGGTCCCTGCCCCCCTTTTCCATCCATCCCTTTCACCGCCGAATGCACAAACAACCCATCCTCCGCAATATGTACCGGACTATATTGATTTAACCAAACATGCCTGTAAATGCCAGCCCCCTCATAGAACCACCCTTCATACTGCGTCGCATCGACCCGCACTACCAGCACATTCTCCCTGCCATACCGGATGAGATCCGTCACATCGACCTTAAAACCACTATATCCGCTTGCATTCGCACAACAATAAAAGCCATTGACCCAGACTTTACTATCGCGAAAGACGCCGTCGAATTGCAGTACGAACCGCTGCCCCGAATCCGCCGGCGACACCATAAACCGTTTCCGGTACCAGCCGATACTCGTCGCGGGATAATGCCCCCCGACCGGCTTATACCCATGGGCCATCACATCGAAATCCGAAGAATTCTCGAACGGCAATTCCACCGCCCAGTCATGCGGTACCGATACCTCCCTCCAATCCCGGTCATCGAAATTCGGGGCGATCGCCGTCCCTTCCGACTTTCCTGACTTGGAAAAGATCGTCACAATGCCGTAATTGAAGTCCTTTGACGGATCGGCCGCATTCCCAAAATGAAACCGCCAGCCGTCATCCAATGAGCGATGCTGCCGTTGCGCGGCCGCCGCCAGGACGCCGAGACAACAGCACAATAATAGTAGTGTTCTCATATGTAATTTATCAATTCGCGAACGCATCCAGCGCCACCGTGGGCTTTCCTGTTGGATCAAACGCATCAAGTCCGTAGTTCAGGAATGGCGCATAGCTTTCCGGCTCCCAGTATAATACTCCCAACCCCTTGCCTCCATTCACCGCCCTCACTTTATGGATCAGGTCCGTAATGAATTCCTCACACGTCGCCGCTTCGTTCTCCGGCATTCCCACCTCACAGATCATTACCGGCGTCCCATATCGCGCAACCATACTGTTCATGTTCGCAAAACATTCCGCATTGTACGTCTGCCAATTCGCCGCGGAAGGATAAAGCGACATTCCGATGATATCCCACTGCGCGCCATTCGACTTGAGGCCGTCGAACAACCATTGAAAATGCACGCTGTCATACCCGTTAGACACATGCACGATCACCCTGATCGAATCATTTACCGACTTGACCGCCCGATAACCGGAATTGACCAGCGCCGCGAAATTAGCCATATTCATACTGGCCTGACCTTCCGGCCAGCACATCCCGTCGTCCACCTCATTACCTACCTGCACAAAGCTCGGCACGACCCCCGCCGCCTGCAGCGAGTCCAAAACCCCGGCCGTATAACTGTAAAGTGTATCCGCTATCGCGGGGAAAGTCAGCCCGCTCCATGCCGCGGGCGTCGCCTGATGTCCCGGATCGGCCCAGGTATCGCTGTAATGGAAATCGATCATTACCCGAAGTCCGAGGTTCTTCGCCCGAACTGCCTTAGCCACTACATCGGCCGTACCGTTATACCGGGTCGCCGGATTCACCCATACCCGCAACCGGATGACATCGATGTTCAGACTTTTCAACAGTTGCATACATTCCATTTGCGCCCCCGCTGAGTTATAAAATTTATAGCCCGAATCCTCCATTTGCGTCACCCAGCTCACATCCGCCCCTTTATAAACCGGCGTATCCTTTGGCGTCGCAGTCGTGTCCTGCGGTTTCTGACCGCCACCTCCGCTCTTCTTACAACGACAAAGCCCCATTATAAACACTAGAAAAATTGCTAATACGATAGCTGTTCTCATCTTACCCCAAAGGTAGGGGTACAGATTAATAAATTGTAAAGCTTAATCAGCGGTCCCGATATTCACCCCGCAGGTCGTAATCTTGATGCGCAATTCAACATCCTGCACAGCCGTTACAATAACCCACACATGAGCACGCGCAACTTCATTCTGCCGGCCTTCCTGATTTTTTCGTTTTCTCTCCGGGCGCAGCATCGATATCCCGTCCTCTCCGTTCCGGGCGTGAACGAATACGCCCATATCGACACCGCCGGTACCAGCGTACTTGCCAGCGGTCGTTACATCACACCGGCAGGGGCGACTATCCGTATCACCCACGACCCCTTTGGAATGGCCATCTCTCCCGACGGCACAAAGATCGTCACGCTGCACAACGGCGTCTTCACCATCATCGACAACAATACCCTCGACGCAACCCGCGTCCCCAGCTATGACGGCAAGATCCGTTCACCGCTGAAGCAGGGTTCATTCCTGGGCGTAGCCTTTTCCGGGGATTCGAAGACGGTCTACCTTAGCGGTGGCGACAATGGCGCCGTCATCGTCTATGATATCGCGACACTTCAAAAGATCGATTCCATCTCACTTAACGGGACCATCGATAGTATTGACTACGAGGATAGTTTTACCGCCGATCTTCTCTTCAACGCCGGCGCCAATGAGCTGCTGGTCCTCGACCGCGGCAATTTCCGTCTGGTTCGGATCGACCTGGCTACCCGGAAGATCACCGCCTCCATTCCGACCGGACGACAACCCTTTGGCCTGGCCCTGAGCCCCGACCACCATACCGCCTTTGTCGCCAACGTCGGCATGTATGACTATCCGCTCCTGCCCGACCTGACGCCCCGGAATTTCGACAAAATGCTCATCCCCTTCCACCCCTACGGCGACAATACAAAGGAATCGAGGGAAGGTTATATCTGGCATGGCCGGAAGATCCCCGGCGTAGGTGATCCGCTGGCCCCCGAAGCAATGTCCGTTTATTCGATCGACCTGACCACTAACCATGTCACGGACCGCTATAAACCTGGCTACCAGATCGGCCAGATGGTAGAAGGCGCGGAAGTCGTCGGCGGCGCAAGTCCCAATTCCATCGCCGTCGGCAGCCGTTATGCCTATGTTACCAACGCCACGAATGACAATATTTCCGTGATCGACTACCGCCAACACCAGATCGTATCCACCATCCCGATCCGCGTCGACAGTCTGATCGATCGTTACCGCGGCCTCCTGCCTTTCGGTCTGGCCCTCAGTAAGGACGAGCGGACCTTATATGTGGCACTGCTTGGCTTCAACGCGGTTGCCGTTATCAACACGGAGACGGGCGCTACCACCGGCCTGATCCCCACAGGCTGGGGCCCTTCAAAGGTCCAGCTTAGCAAGGATGAACGATCCGTCTACGTGATCTCCTGCCGTGGCTACGGCGCAGGTCCCAATGGCGGACATGGATTCGTCCGGCCGCCCCAGGGCACTTACATCGGTGACATCCAGCTGGGAACCTTTCAGAAGATCCCCAACCCCGGCAGTGACCGGCTCGCCGCCTATACCGCCGAGGCGCTTCGCAATACCTTCACCCAACGATCCATCACCGATGACGGCCGCAACCCGCTGCCCCCGCTTCAGGGTATTCGCAAAAGCCCCATCTGGTATATCGTCTACATCACAAAGGAAAACCGGTCATACGATGAAGTGCTCGGCCAGCTGCGTTCCGGTAAGGGCGACTCGACCCTCGCCCGCTTTGGCCTCAACGTCGATATCATCGCAAAAGACAAAACCTGGCGCCATATGAACGTGGCCCCCAATCATCTGAAGGTGGCTACCCAGTTCGCCTTTTCGGATAACTATTATTGTGATAGCGACGCCTCCATCCACGGCCACCACTGGATGCTTGGCGTTATCCCGAACGAATGGGTAGAAGCGAATTCCAATACCAGTAAGACCGCGATGCTATTCTCCAAAGCCTCCGGCCGCAGATTCCCCGGTTCGACCGGTAGCATGGACCCTGAAGACTATGGCGAACGGGGCGGCCTCTGGGAGGCCCTCGAAAGAAGCCATATTTCGTTCTACAACTTTGGCGAAGCCAACGAAACCGCTCACGTCCGCGAAGAATGGATGGATACCGCCACCGGTGCCTCCCACTCCGTCATGGTGCCTATGCAAAAGGCGCTCTGGCCCCGCACCAGCCACAACTACGCCGGTTTCAATACCAATATTCCCGATCAGTTCCGCATGGACCAGTTCGAATCCGAGTTCACGAAAATGTGGCTTCACGGGAAGGGCAAAATGCCCAGCCTCATCACCATGCAGGTCCCCAACGACCACACCGCCCGGCCCCGCCCCGCGGACGGCTACCCCTTCATCCACTCTTATGTAGCGGACAACGACATCGCCGTAGGAAGGATCCTGCACTTCCTCTCACGGACGCCCTATTGGAAACATATGCTGGTGATTATTACGGAAGATGATCCCCAGGGTGGCGTCGATCATATCGATGCGCACCGGAGCCTCCTGATGATGGCCGGTCCCTATGTCAAACGCGGCTATACCTCTCATGTACACGCCAACTTCGGCGCGATCCTCAAAACGATCTATACGATCCTCGACGTCCCCTATGTCAACCAATACGACGCCACCGCGACGCTCCTTCAGGACTTTTTCACCGACAAACCCGACTTCAGACCCTATAACCTGGTCCTCCCTTCACCTGAAGTATTCGATTACCAACTGGCTATGAAGAAATATAACCGCACCATCGACTGGCGGAAAATAGAAAAAGGCCCCGAAATGGACGATGAAGACGAAATGCGCGCTTCCCACTACCAACAGCAGCGCCAACCCTGATCCCGCTATTACAAGATATGTTCACCAAACTTCCTGCTGTGGTACAGCAGTGGTATCCCGACCGCCGCACTGATCCCGCAGATCAATATCACCCCGGCCAACAAGACATGAAACCGCGCATTTTGCGCCGGATCCGCCGTCCGGTGTACATGGATCGCCGTGATGAACCCTATCACGGTCAATAGCCCAAAAACAATACTGAACAGCACTTCCCCCGTTACCCTCGCCTGAAGGAACCCGAAATAGACGACGCCAATAACGATAAAAAGAATATTGATACCAAAAATAATGGAAGACACGCTGATGAAATCCGAAGAGAAGAACCCAACCGTCCCCTCCTTCCGCCACAGCAAATTGAAAGCTAAACATAGGACCGTATCAGCAATGCCGACAGCCAACGCCGTCATAAACGCTTTTACAAATGGAAGCGTCGAAGTATAATCCATCTCGTCTCCGATCTGGCTCGAGTGATCGTTTTCCATGACCGCAATTTTTACGCTATCACAGAAAAAACCATGCCCGCAAGCCTTCGCCAACCTCTCCATATCCTCCATGGCCTCTCTACAAAGCCCTCCCCTGCCCTCTCGAACACCAATTATCCTTTCATTACCCCAGTCTTCACCCCTTTCCATTCCGGGAACAAGATCGTATCATTCGCTATCTGCAAATGGGAGTCCGCCACCGCGCTGAAAACACTTCTGAAATCCGTCGTTACCGGCAGATCCCGCCCATCTTCCAGATTCTCTACGGCAAGAGCCTTGACATCCCCATACACTTTCCCGCCCGCTACCTGGTTCCCCAGGATGAAATTGCAGGAAGCCCGTCCATGATCCGTGCCGCCCGTTCCGTTCTGGTGGACCGTCCGGCCAAACTCCGTCATCGTCATCACCGTCACCTCATCCTGATAACTATCCAGGTCTTTCCAAAAAGCCGCAATACTATTGCTGAGATCCGTCACGCTCCGCGCAAAGATGCCGTTATCCGTACCCTGGTTGAAATGCGTGTCCCATCCGCTGGATTCCGTGAATGCCACCTCAAGACCTACATCCAGCTTTATCAACTGCGCGATCTGCCGCATCGAGCTTCCGAGAGGCGAATTGGGATACATGGCGCCATTAGCCGGCCGGTAATTCCGGATATCCGCTTCCTGCAACACTTTCATGGCTTCAAAACTCTCCTTGCCCGTCCGCTGCAACAACCCCGGCGATGATTTCTCATACATCTCCTCGAAGCTCCGGGCCGCCGCATCCGCCACCGCCGGATTTCCTTTCAGTTGGATCGCAAAATCCTGCAAATTGCCGATCGCCATCGAAGGATTGTCGCCATACATCGATCTCGGTAAGGCTGAGGTCAGACTCACCGCCGTGAAAGGCGTAAACGCATCATGCCCCAGCAACCCCACCGCCCGGTTCAGCCAACCGCTCGACGTCCCTTTGCTGAAAGGCGTCCCCGATTCCATATAATCCTGGGCGTCGAAATGCGACCGCGTATTATTGGGTGACCCGATCCCATGTACAATACCCAACCGGCCTTCGCGAAATAGCGGTTCGAAGGCTTTCAATCCCGGATGCAATCCCCAGCGGCCATCCAGATCGATCAGGCCCGTGGCCAACGACAGACCCGGCCTCGCTTCCTTCAGATATTCATCCTCGAACGGCGTCACCGCCATAAGCCCATCCATCGCGCCACGCTGGAAGATACACACCAGGGCCCGCTTCCGCTTGTAAGGCCGGGCAATCTTATCACTTGCAGCCGCCTCCGCCATGAATGCCGGTATCCCACCCATTAACCCGACGCCGAACAACGCAATCCCTCCGCTCTTTAAAAAACCTCTCCTCGATATGACCATGATCGTCGATTTTTTTGTTTTGAGTTCCCTGGATAGTTACCCCGATCGTTTTGTTTTGAGTTCCCCCGGATCGTCCTATCGCTGTTGATTTTGTGGCGATCCGATTGCCACGCCCGCCGCCTCCGCACCCGCACTGTCCGGCCTCTCTATCTTCACCCCGGCTATCTGTCCCTCGGCCAGCGCCAACCCAAAATTCATCCGGTTGAGCAGACTGCCCGTGTTGATCCAATATGCTCCCTTATCCGGAAATCCCGTCGGCGCCTGATAATAATATTTCTTCTCGCCCATTCGTGTGATCCAGGTGTATAACGGATACGGCTGATTGATTTCCGCATGCAGGCTTCTCACCGCTCCGATCGCCAGCTCGAAAGGCGTCTTCGTCTTCTCCCGGATCGCTGCGGAATTCCAGAATTCCGGCGCAGTTACCATCGTGATCAGCACTTGCCGGATATCCCCGTCTTTTTCAAGGAAAGTTTTGGTCATTTTATCGATGAGGCTCTGCGGCGGATCATCGCTGACGAACCGGACCGCGATCTTTCTTGAAATAAAACGTGCCGTAGAAGGATGGTGCGCCAACATTTCCAGCAATTCGACCCCTTCCTGATAACCACCGGCTCTGCCCTCCTGACCGCCAACCTCCTCCTGGACCCCAGCCACCTCCTGATTACCCCCGGCCCCTTCCACACCGCCACCGTTCCCGGGAAAAACATGGCCCATGACCGTTTTTTCGCCTTTGTCATGCCGGTTGGCGTTGAAGAGGAAGTCCCCTTCACGCACAAACCCCCGCCTCGCCAATTGATCCGGACTAAAGCGGGTAATGGACCTTCTGCCATTCGAATCCATTGGATAGACCGTCCAGCCCGTCAGCACCCGCGCCGCCTGCGTCACATCCTGCTGCGTATACCCGCCGTCTACACCCAGCGTATGCAATTCCATCACCTCTCTTGCATAATTCTCATTCAAGCCCCTGTTCTTTCGTCCACTATCTTGACCGCCACCGGGCAAAGCCCCCGAACTGCTGAAATTGTCCAGATAGAACAACATCGCCGGCGATTTCGCCGTCTTCAACAACAGATCGCCGAACTTCCCCAATGAATTCGGCCGGATCACATCCCTCTCATATGCCGGAATGAACTCCGCGCAATCATTCTTGGTGATCGACACATTGAAGTGATTGAACCAGAAATCCGTCATGACTTCCTGCAGCTGATTGTTCGTATACGCAGCCCGCAGGATCTTCTGACAAATAAATTGCCGGAACAACTCCTGCTCCGGCTTGTACCCTTTTTCCACCATATAGGTACGGATCATCTCCCGGTATTCCTTCCGATCCGTCTTGATAGAATCTTTGTTGACGACGCCGTCCCGGATTGCCATCCGAGCCACCTGACCCATTCTGGGATAGAGGCTGACAACCTGCTCATTGGTCAGCTGCAGGGCGTCATAAGGCTGAAGCAGCGCCTTCAGCGAGTCATCCGGCAGATCCGCCGCCAACTGCTGTGCAAACCAGTTCTCCAGCCCTTGTTTCATAACGGCATTCACCTGACCCGGCGTAGCGCCATACGTAAATCGGCTTAGCAAATGCTCCGCCGCCTGTCGCTCCGTCAACCCCGCCTGCCGGTAAGGAAAACGATGCACCGGCGGCTTCGGCCCGGCGAATGGCTTCGTCCCATCGAACGACTGCAAGCCCGCATAAATAACCCCCACGAAAATTAGGATCGTTTTCATCCGGATTTGGGCGCTGATATACCCACCCGGGATTGGATACATTCCGGCCACGTAAGTTTAATCCAGCCATGTATTATCTTATCCCTTCTTTCATCTTACCCCCTCTTTTATCTTACCCCTCTAAAATAACCCGACCTCCACCCCTAAACTCCCCCGCCATCCACGGCGGACAACGCCATTTAACTGCGTCTCATCCGATCCCCCCGTGCTTAAATACAACTGATCGATCCCCGTCCCTGTCTCCCAATTGAAATACCCGCCCCTCAATCCTACCGTAACGCGCGAGCCGGTCCTATACCGAAGTCCCCCCTCCGCGTCGACCCCATACCCGTCGGCCGTATGCCGGAAGCTCACGGGATGAGCGAAATCAGGGATAAGGTTCCAATCCGCCGTGGCATGGTAACGAACCTGATGATACGTCAGATCCGCGACTATCTGCCATCGGGCTGACAACTGCCAGGACCCTTCCGCCTTGACCAGGGGACCAAACCACTTGGCAGCATACGAACTATTAAGGCCTTCATAAGGACCGCCAGGATCAGTCACAGGAAAAGATTGTTGGTCGCTGGCATATCCGATATAAGGGGTCAGCTTCCATCGTCCCGAATTCCACAACACGTACCCCACTGCTGCAGCCATCGATCCACTATGGCCCGTATTGACTGTAAAAGACTGATGATAGATCGGATCATACCGGTTATCCAACCCATAATCCGTATCCGTCATCGTTCCCGAACGGGCAGACATCCGGCTTCCACTGGCCATCACCCGCCATCTTCCGGCAGGCGCCCATTCCAGTGCGATCTGACCGGTTGGCCCATTGACCCCACGCCACTTCAGCTCAGAGTAGACATTGGGATCCTGACCGGCGCTATTACCGGCGATTGACCAGCGAAAATCCTGACCCTCCTCGCCCACAGCGACCCGGACCCACAGCTTTTGGGCCGTCAGATCCGGGCCAGTCAGCAGGCAAGTGAGAATAATTGGCCAGTAAAATGTTGACCGCATCAATTGACGATCGAATAAGTGAACTGCTCCCACCCCTGCGCCTGAGTCCGGTCACACGTCAGCGGTGAAACCCCGTTATTGCTCGACACATAATCCCCATTTGTTCCCTGCAACGAGATTGTCCCATTCGAATTCACGATCCACCGGAATTGCTCCCACCCCTGCGCCGTCGTCCGGTTACACTGCATCGCGGAATCCCCATTGTTACTCGTAACATACAACCCGTTGCTCCCCTGCAACGTGATCAGCCCGTTACCCGCATCCCCGACCGTGAACTGCTCCCACGCCTGCGCCGTCGTCCGGTCCGCCATCATCGCTGAATCCGGCTGCGCATTATTGCTCGTTACATACAAGCCGTTATTCGCCCGCAGGGTGATCTTTGACCCGACAGGGGGACTGGCGCTCGTAATATTGTAAACATGCACATAGTCCACCAGCATGTTCGAAGGCAAGGCGCCCGTGTTCACCGTCGATCCGGACAAGGTCCCGCCGATAGCCAGGTTCAGGATGACATAGAAGGGATTGTGAAAAGCTCCCGTATTATTGATGTTATTCGCGATATTCCCCGTCACATACGCCGTGTTGTCTACATACCACGTGATTCCCTGCGAAGTCCACTCGACCGCATAGATGTGAAAATCCGCCGGAGTGTTGGAGGTCGATGTGCTGCCGCCATACTGCGTGTTCCCATTATCATACCAGTGCATCGTCCCCAGGATCGTGTTGTTGGTGTTCACCTGCTCCATTATGTCGATCTCACCACATTCCGGCCAGCCTACCGTATTGATATCCGTTCCCAGCATCCAGAATGCAGGCCAGGATCCCTGGAACATCGGCAACGCCATCCGCGCTTCGATCCGCCCATAGGTCGTCGAGAACTTCCCCGACGTCTCTATCTTCCCCGATGTGAACGGCTGCCCCTGTACTGTTTGATTCCGCGCAGTAATGACCAGGTTCCCCCCGCTCTCCGTGACATTGGAAGCCTGATAATACTCCTGCTCACTGTTGACGCCCGGATTCCCCACGTCGATATTCCAGTTACTCGTGTTAACACTCGTCCCGTTGAATTCGTCGGCCCATACCAGTTGATACGCGATCGCCCGCGGTACCGTCGCTTGACCCGGTCCGCCGTCGGCCTTAAGATTCTTTTTACAGGAAATGGAAGCGAAGATCAGCAAGAGGATCAGTCCGGCGCCCGATGCGGTGCGCGTAAGCGAGATCATGCCAGCGCCGTTCCCGGCGCGGGTAAGGTTTCTGTTCATAAAGGCAAACATTTTAGGTGATAAGATTCAATTCCGGAATTTGTTAAAATTCTCTTAAATGACACCCAAATGCTGCGCTCATACTCTTTGAATTTCGCCGGTATGAAAATATTTTTCCCCCTTAATAGGCCTGTATCAGGATGTCTGCCGGAATATTTAGTACTTCATTCAACTTTCGGATCATAGCCAAACTCAACTTTCTCTTGCCTGACAAGATCTCAGATTTACGCGATCGTGCGCCCAAAATATGGGAAAGCTCCGCCTCGGACATTCCCATCTGCTCCAGCCGGAATTTGATGGCCTCAAGCGGTGCAGGCTTCGGAACAAGATAGTGTTCCTGTTCATATTTTTTTATAAGGATAGACAACACTTCCAGTTCGTCGGATTCTTTCGATTCTGGCTTCAAGTTCTTCTGCATCAATTCATACGCTCTGGTCAATGCATCTTCATATTGAGCGTTATTTTTTATTGGTCTTAACATAACTTACTTTTTTGACATCGATCTTATCATATTGCTTATGGGTTCCGAACCAAACAATAAAGACGATTTTTAACCTGTACTCGATGTCGACGATCAACCGATAGCTATTTCCATGGATATTGAAAATGACCCGCTTTTCGGTTAAAATCGAGGCGTTGCAATACTGCCGTTTTAATTCATTGGGACTATTCCACTGCGCAGCCTCGACCTCATCATACCAGGTCAATATGGCTTGTTCGGCGTCAGGGAACGCCTTCCAAAATTCTTTCAATGTTTTGACCGCGATCACTCTCATAACAAAGATAGTCATTGTTACCGAAATGGTAACATTTTTTTGAAAAAAATTAAATCTACCTTATCTTCTCACACAAATAAAATCAAACTCCCCACTATGCATCGCCTGCTAACCTTCCTTACTCTCCTGTTTCGGTTCATCCAACCTTCCTCCGCCCAATCCCAATTAAATACCCGCCTCGACTCCTTCTTCCATACCTTACCATCCAACCAACCCGGTATCGCCCTCTCCATCCAAAAACACGGCGTCATCATATACCAAAACACCGCCGGCCTCGCCGGACAAAACTCCGCGACCCCCCTCGACAGCACTAGCAACTTCCGTATGGCCTCGGTCACCAAGCAATTCACCGCCATGGCCATCCTCCTGCTTGAGCGAGACCATCGCCTCACCCTCGACGATCCCATCGGCCGCTGGCTCCCTGAACTACCCGCAACCGTCGGTCATCACGTACTCATCCGCCACCTCCTCACCCACTCATCCGGTATTGAAGACTACGAATCCCTCCTTCCCGACACCCGGACAACCCAGGTGCTCGACGCGGACGTACTCCAACTTCTCAGCCGCCATGATACCACCTATTTTCCACCGGGCACCCGCTTCCGCTATAGCAACTCCGGGTTCTGCCTTCTGGCCCTCATCATCGAACGCGCGTCCCACGAGACCTATGCCGCCTTTATAAAAGCGCATATCTTCCTCCCCCTCCATATGGACCACTCGACCGTCTATGAAAAAGACCGGCCCATCTTCCACCGCGCTATGGGCTTCGCAAGAGACAACACCGGCGCTATAATCCCCCGGGATCAAAGCATTACCAGCGCCACCAAAGGCGACGGCGGTGTCTATACCTCCCTCGTCGATTATCGCAAATGGATCCGCGCCCTCCAGCAAAACCGTCTCCTCGACCTCTCCGCCACCCTCAAACGCCTCCGTTTTCCGATCCAAGCCTCACCTGACAATCCCAACCCCGGCAATTACTACGCTGCCGGCTGGTTCATTACCCCGGGCCCTTCGCCGGTCTTATACCATTCCGGCAGTACCTGCGGCTTTGAAAACCAAACCATTTGGATACCCCGGGACGGATGGAGTATTACCTATTTTTCCAATCTCGCCGATAACTCGGCCCCTTTCGCGACAATACTCAAGATCCTGGACGATGTCCGGATGCTCAAACTGGCCCAGGTACTGAGCCTGGAGAACCAAACCAGATAGGCACCCAATATTTTTACCTGTTTTATCGTTAAATTACCTCAAAAGGTTAACCACCGATGTCCCCAGCTAAGATCCTGTTGTTCTGTATCCTGCTAAGCCTGCTCTACACGGCGAACGCCCAGGACCAAAACCTGTATAATTACCAGGACCTGTCCCACGTATATTATCAGAAACAGAAAGATTCCCTGAAGAAAGCCTGGGTCTGCCCTTCAGCTTTCAGTGATCGGGACGGCCAGCATAAATACAAGGAGATCTACGACAGCCGCACCGAATTTCTGCTCTCCGCCATCACCCATGACGACTATGTCCATGACCGTGAAGTTTATCCGTATATCGCCGGCATCGTCCGCCAGATCGCAAACGCCAATCGCGGCCTGATCCCCGCCGATCCCTTACTGCTGCTCGACAGAAATCCCTCCGTCAATGCCTATGCCCTTGGCGACAACGTCCTGGCCGTCAATCTCGGTCTTGTCATTTTCTCCGGCAGCAGAGAGGAACTGGCCCTGGCTATCGCTCACGAGATGTCCCACAATATCCTTCATCATCCCGAGAACGCTATGCGCGAACGCGCGGCGTGGTTGAGCTCCGACGAGTACAAGCAATCCCTGAACGCCGTCCTCAGCTCCCGCTATGACCGGCTTACCCGGCTGCAGAAGATCCTCGAAGGCTTCACGTTCAGCCGCAGCCGCCACCAACGCTTCCACGAATCGGAAGCCGACTCCCTTGCCATCATCCTCCTCAAAAATTGCAATATCACGTTCAACGCAAAATATTTCCTGCACCTTGACAGCGCAGACGAGGAATACCATCAACACCTGCACCAACCCCTGCGGAATTATTTCACGACCTACCAGCTACCGTTTGATGACAGCTGGGCTACCCGCCACTCGCACGGTCTCTCCACCCGCAACTACAATTTTTCGGATACCACCACGCTGGAGGACTCGTTAAAGACCCACCCTGATTGCCCGGAACGCTATGCCCGTACCAAAGACCGGTCCGCCGCGCATCCTCAGCTAACGCCTATACCTCAGTCGGTAAAAGACCGTACGAACAAAATGCTCATCTGGAACCTCTATACCTCCGGCACCCTTACTCCCTGCCTGTATCGCATCTTTCTGGAGAAAGACAAAGGAAGCAAAGACCCGTGGTACGATTTCATGATCAGCAATATTTTCTATGGCTTGTATTACGCCGACCGCAACCTCAACCGCTTCAACGCCATTGGCATCGTGCAAAAGGAATACATCTCAAAGGATTATTATTCCCTTCAGACCCTATTCGAACAGATGCCGAGAGAAAGTCTGCGACAATACTGTGAGGGTTTCGGCGCCGGCGCCTTCTGGAGTAGCCTGCCAAGCCCCGAACATGGACTAAAAAGCCTTCTCTACACATTAGCGCTTGATCCCGATGATTCGGAACGTGCCCGGTCAAAAGCCGCCCATGCCTTCGCAACCGACAACGCCGGCAGCATGTACTGCGAATTCTCCGACAACTTTGAAAAAAAATAACCCTTCATGAAGAACACCGTTTACGCCCTATTTCTCATCCTCTTCACCACTACCGTCCACGCCCAAACCAAAGTATTCAAGGAAGTCTCCGAAGACATCTCCTCCTCCCTCGAACCAATCATCCAGGATGGGAAATTGGTCGGCTACCTCTTTTTTACCACGCTGGAGAAAAGCAGCGCCGACTCCTTCAACTATCGGCTGTCCATTATGGATGAGAATCTCAACGATATCGGGACCGTTAACTTCCGGCAGGAACATCTTGATCTCAAAGAGGTCTCCTTTGAACAGGACGTTATGTGCCTCGCGTATATCAAAAGCAACTTTGCCGGCAAAGAATTCAAGAATGGAAAAGAATTCAAAAGAGAGACCTCTAAAGCCAGGACATCCCTCTTCGCCCAGTTCGTCGATCTGAATGGCAAGATCGTCGGGACGAGCACCATCCCCATGGATATTAAACCCGAATCCGATTATGTCTACACCTCGAACTACCGTACGAAACTATACGGCAACGGCCGGCTCAAACACCCTCTCCAGCTAAAGAACATCCCCGGGAAAGGCTTCGCCTGCTTCTACGGCGATGACAGCAAAAACAATTTGCTCGTCTACAACACAGCCGGCAAAATGACCTGGAAAAATCAGGTCCGTGAAGACGCCACCGACTTCGCCATGCTAACCTCCGGGACAGAAATAGACCTGCTTGTCAAAAGAACTGACCCGATGAAGGAAGGCGGCTTCGAGATCCTTGGCTATAATACAAAAGATTCGACCACCTACCCCAAGTTCGTCCTGAAGGACAAAAAGGGTAATTCGTTGAAAGTACTTGCCTTCGAGAATGACCCGGCCACCGGAAAGCCTTACGTATCCGGGATGATCATCGATCCCCGTAATGGAAATAGATTCGTCACCGGCAATAACCTGCGTCATGGTCCCTATGATGGCGTTTTCAGCATCAATCTCAACGGCCATGCTAAAAAGGATATTCAGGCTTCCTTTAGTTATTGGTCCGACGGCTCTCAAACCTTCGTCGACAACCATGGCTTCTTCCAGGAACCTCAGTTGTATGCCAATGTCGAACGTTCCTTCAAGGACTTCAGTGGCAACACCTGGTTTGCTGCCTGCGGCGTCAAGCGCCGGTTCCGCTGGGGCGGCCTCGCCTGGGGCACGATATTGTCACCGTTGATATTGCCGCCGTTCCTCTACCTCGGAGGCGGGCTGCATAGATATGCGTTCAAAGATGTCCTGCTGATCAAACAGGATGGAGCGGGTCATATGTCCCTGGCGACAACCGTACCGGAAGGCGCCGGCCAATACCAGTTCTGCGCCTATCCGCTTTATACAGTGGATCCACGCAGCTACTATACGGTGTCTAACCCTGACACGCGCTCCGATTACCTGATCATCAACTCGGAGAAAAATATCGAGATCTACAACGTCAGCCAGAACAAGATGGCCCGCTCGGTCCCGCGAAAAGACGGCAACAGCGTGATCAACGTCTTACCTGCAAAGGAAGGCTACGTCATGGTTTACGAATTCAACAGAAAAGAAAGGACGACCCGGCTATCTATCGAAGCCCTGTAACGTCGCCAGCATCGCCTGCGCATACCACCGCGCCAGATAGTCGTTCGGATGAAGCGGATTGACAATACAATCCTTCGCCTTCTTCCGCTTGTAGATGACATCACTCAATGTCGTTATATCCGTCATGACGACCCCCGGCCCCTCCAATCCCTCCAGCGCATCCCTGTACCCCGCCAGATTGCCGGTGTAAAAGGCCTTATTCTTATCCGAATCCAGTACATAATCGGGATCGAATTTCATATTCGCCAGCAACAGGAATTCTACTTCCGGCCGAACCGCCCGCACCTGCCGGATGATACTCCGCACCGAATCCCCGAACTCCGCGGGCCCCATCCGCCAGAAATCATTCATCCCAAAGTCGATGATCACCAGGTCGGGCTTCAATGGGCTGACATAGGAAGAAACATACTTCGCCCCCCAGTCTATCGTCGATCCCGGCAGCCCCGCATTATATAGCCGCACCGCAGCCCGCGGATACTTCCATCTCAACCCCTCACCGAACAGGTCGATATATGCCGGCATATACGGCTTCACCCCGTCATATCCGCTGACATTAAATCCCCGTGTTATGCTCATCCCATACGCCACGATCGTCACAGCCTTCCCTGACCGAAGCCGCTCTATGACCCGCGGCAGCCTGTCTCCTTTATAGGCCGGCGCCGGCACTGCAGCCGGCCCCCACCCCGCCGCCCCCCATTTATCACGATGCGTATACGTCACCACTACCCATTGCCTCTGCAGATTATACCAGGCCAGATCCTTTTTCAGGTCAAACGAACTATCTGCCCGAAACGGCATCCGCGACCCCGGTAACCGCACAAGCCGCCGGCCCTCGATGCGATAATCCACGCCTTCCCGGTACACCGTATCCAGCCCGTAACTCCGCACCGACAAGATCCGGTCCGGCTTAAAAAGCAGCCGGCCCTCTCCCGGATACAACAATACCGTTTCGTTATAAATGGTATCGGACTTCCAAAAAGGTTCCAAATACTGATGAAGATCACATAACGGCGCATGCCGCTCCCCTGTCTCGCCAATGTTCGGCTCGATATTCCAATCCATCGTACTTACCGTTCCCTCGACCCCGATAACCACGTAATTCGTCCCAACCGGCGTCTCTATATAATTACCCGTCTCCACCCATTTCCCCGTGTCCGCGATCGGAACGGTAAATTCCAATAACATCCAGTTTACCGAGTCATAACACCGGATAAAAGAACGCCCAACTCCCCTTGCCTTAAAGCTATAACTGACCAATGCCAACGGCCCGACCGCCACCCTATTCGATGGCTCACCCTTGCCAGCCCCCGTCATCCCCACCTCACCAGGCTCCTTGATCTCCACCCGCCCATCCTGAACCGAAAACGGCGCCCATAGATAACCCGATCTCTCCAGGTCCGTCTTATTCCACCGGTCCGCCATGAAAAGGAACCGGTTCCCGTCCAACGGCAATACGTACGTGCTTTGCGAATGGAAGGTCGTCGCCGAATCGGTGCCCACACAGGGATTGCCCGCGACAACCCAACTTCCCAGCATACTATCCGCCACCGCGATCCGCGCCGCATTCGGATCCCAGCCGCTACACAACGAGGTGATCAGATAATATTTTCCGGATGCCTTGAACACCGCCGGCGCCTCCCGCCGCTGCCCGATCAATATCCGCCGGTATACAGTCGCCGGCGAAAGATAATCCGGCGCCAGCAGGCACACCTGCATGGTATTGTTGTTTTCCGATGCATATATCAGATAAGCCCTCCCGTCATCATCCTGAAATACCGTGATGTCCCGCGACATCTGCCCATTAGGCCGCATACTTCCCAAATACCTGAACGGCCCCTCCGGCCTGTCGCTTACTGCCACCCCCGCCCGTGCATAACCGTAATCATCCCGGTCTATATGCATCCACATCACGTATTTCTTAGTCACCGCATTGTAGATCACCTTGGGCCGCTCGATCACCCGCCCGATATACAGATCGTTCCCCGTATCCGTATGGTTTGGCGCCAACGCCACCCCCTCGTTTTTCCAATGCACCAGGTCCCGCGAAGAATAGCACGATACCCCGCCCGCATCTACCCGGTAATCCTCCCACGCCTGCCCGGCCACCAGCCTCGTCTTGCCCTTTTTGATCTCCCCATATAAATAGTACACCCCATCGTGATGCACAACCCCCGCCCCATGCGCATTGATGAAATGCCCATCGTTATCCAACCAATCTCCTCCCTCCTCCATGATCATCACCCCCCACGGCCCGATTGTCACCGGATCGCCCTGCGCCACCTGCCGGCCCGTCAACAGCTCCGTCGCCCTTGCATGACCATACACAAAACCCTTATCCGAATCCGAATAATTAAAATAATAACGCACCACCCGCCCATATCCATTCTCTCCACCCCGCACGATCAGCGGAAACCCCAGCTCCGGCCGCAAGCCCGCCTCCTCCACCGCCGCCCCTATCACCTGCCGTACGATCTCCTCCGACGGGATAGTTCCCAAATACCACACCGCCCCTTTTCCAAAAAGATGATGCGTGATCGCCGCATACTTCCCCCAAACCGGATGATCATACCTTCCTACAACCTCCGCCCCCTCCGGCGTCAGCATCTCCGCCCAGTCATGCACCTCGCCTCCCAAGCCTGTCAGCGACACATGCCCGATATTGGTAAAGAGCTGATACGAAGCTCCCACCGCCTCCCGCAACGGCCCCGGCATCACCGTACCCCGCACCCGAACATTCTCGTCCGTAAAACCACTCTTACAGCTATAAACAATATGCCCCCCCTTCCGGACATAGTCGTTCAACACCCCCAGCACGCTATCACTCACGCAATACAACGGCGGCACGACCAGCAGCGAATAGTCCGAAAGATTGGCCGACGTCTCATTGACAAGGTCACATCCCACGTTCATCGAGTAAAGCGCATCATATTCCCGCCGTAGGATATCATTATACCCAAGGCTGTCACTAAACGGGTACCATCCCAATGCCGTCAGCGACGCCTGGCTAAAAAAGATCGCTACCTTATTCCGGACTTTCAAATGGATCAGCCGTGGCCCGATCCGCTTCCATTCCTGTCCCACCTGCTTGACTTCCTCATAAACAGGATTGACCTCACCGTCGTGACTCAGCACTCCTTTCCAATACGTCTCCACCGCATTCGGCAGCGACATCCATGGCCAGTACTCCACCATGTCCGCACCGGAAGCCAAATGGCTATAGGCCTGCAACCGCAACTGCCCCGGATACGGCAGCTCCTGATGCCCCGCAAGACTTTGCGCCTGCGTCTCCATCACCAGGTAATTGCCGCGCTTCATACTCCGGGCCTCATCCCCGCCAAATGCGATCTCCGAACCCGTCAACCGGTCTGCCGTCGCATGATAAATATCGATCCCCGCAATGTCGAACGCCTTCGAAGCAGCGTAATGATCCACATCCGGCTGGATCCCATACGACGATCCCCGCCATTCCAGGTCGAAATTCTGCGTAACGAACTGATCCGGCCGCTTGAGCGCCCGAATGATCTCGGCCTGCCAGGCAAGGTACTCCGTTACCATTTGCCGTTGATACGCCGCATACGCACACCCGAGACTTGCATTGACATTCCCCACCATCGACGGGAACGCATTCCAGTCATTGATGGAATTGCTCCAATAGTTCAAGCCATAGGCGCGGTTCATCGCCGCCGGACTGCCCCACCGCCGCCGCAACGACCGCACGAACATCGCCTGCATCACAGGCCCCATATTGCCATAGGATTTCGTCTCATTATCCGCCTGATACCCGATCACACAACGCCGGTTCCTGACATGCGACACCAGCTGCCGGATGATCCGCTCCGCATAATGCCGGAAGACCGGGCTGACGATATCCATGTTCTGACGCCCTCCATAAGCACGCCGTCCCCCGTTCGTCACCACCAGCACTTCCGGATGCTCCTTGGCCAGCCATGTCGGGATCGCATACGTCGGTGTCCCCACAATGACCCGGATACCGGCACGGTCCATTGCATCCAACACCCGATCCAGCTTGGAAAAATCGAATACCCCATCCCGCGGCTCCCATACTCCCCAGGTCGACTCCGCGACCCGAACTGTATTGATGCCCGCCTCTTTCATTAGCTGCACATCCTTCTCGAGCCGGTCCTGCGGCATGTATTCATAGTAATAGGCGGCGCCATAACGCAAAGTATCCAACGCCGGCCAGGGCTGCGCCATTAGCCGTTGACCAGGCAGCAGGCTCGCCGCAACGACTGTACTCACGACAATGGCAATATCAGTAGCCCACCGCATATATCCTTGCCTCCAGCTTTAATTCATCCTTCTCCGCCGTCGAGCACTCGATCTCAACCGGCGCCCCTGCATCGAACGCCCGGGCTTCGACTTCCACCACTCCCCATGACAGCCCGCTCCAGATCATCTTATCATATTCTACCCGCGCCGGCAACTCTGTCCCTCGCTGCCGGACGACAATGACGATCAGCCCATTCATCCTCTTTCCATCCGGCGGCGACCCACCCCAGCTCCGGACCGGGTTCCCATCGGGCCCAAATTGCTGCACGATCACCCGCAGATTCTTTCCGGCATGCCCGCTTACATCCACTGAAGCGCTGATCCGATTCTTCTCCTTCACCGAAAAAGCCGCGGCCACCTGCGAAGCAGAGACCGGCACCTGGATGGTCTCATCCCGGCCTAGCTCATACTTTGCATCCGCATACACTCCCGTCCCTACCACTACCAGTTGCTCCGGGCCTATCCTGACCCCCTTATCGATAAACGAAGGCTTATACCCTCCATCCGAATACAAAAGCCGCACGGCGCCGGGTCCCTGCACCGCACCGGCTCTCCGTACCTCACCCGGCCCCGCCGGCCCTTCCTCCGTCCACGGAAACCGCAACACCGCAAACTCCTGAGCGGGATTCACCATCGTATACACCGATCCCGCCGAATCGGCGGCCTTAAATCCATACGCCAATCCACTCCCCGGTATTGGTCCCAACGACCGAAACCGTTCCCAACGCTGCAAACCGCCAAATAGCATCTGCGCCCGGGCAAACCACTTTGCATCTTCCGCCGTCAAAAGCTCCAAATTCCCATGATACACATTCATCCAACCACCCCGTGCCAGTTCCAGCAACAACATCCCCTTCCAGGCATGCAACGCCCGGTAATAACAGGTCCCCGTCGTCCCGATCATAAAAGCACAATTGTCGATCCGCCTCAATGGCAACCCGTTCGACTCGAACTGCCGGTTCATGTGATCTGAATAGTTGTCCTGCGACCGCCAGATATTCATCATCGGAACATCCGAGAACCGCGGATCACCCGAATATAGGGTATCGAACACCCCCAGCCAGCGTGGGTCCACCGTCTGCCGGAAAGGGGTAAATGTATTCTCCATCTCACCGCCGAAACCATTGTATCCAGTGATCACCACATCCGGATTCTGTTGCCGGAATCGCCACAGCATCTCCCGGAACGCCGCTTTATTCTTATCCTTCACTTCCTCCGGACTATACTTGTCCTTCATCCGCGCCGTCACCGCCTCGAAATAAGCAAAATCGAATTTGAAAAGCCGTACCCCCTTATCATACCAACCCTGCAAGGTCCCCGCCAAATGCCCGAGATACCCGCCGTCAAAAAGACAAAGGATATTCGGGTCCGTCCCTACAGAATCCTGCCACTCCGGTACCGGCTCGAGGAACCGCCCATCATGCGTCGCGATCAGATTGGTCGAGAACCACATCCCCGGCCTGATCCCATTAGCCCTGCACGTCTCCAGCCACTTCCCCGGCCCATCCGGCCAATGCACGGCATTCCAGGTCCGATACCCGCCCATCTTGTCAAACCAAAACGCATCCATCACATAATAGTCGATCCTTACCCCGCTCTTCCGCAACCGAAAGATCTCATTGAGCTCCCGCATCGCCAATGCCTCCGTTTGTACCACCTTGTCCGACAACTCATCATAAGCCGACCAGTTATTATACACAAATACCGGCTGCCGCAGCCCCGCCAAAACCTCGCCGCCCGGAGCGCCGCCCGCTAAAGCCCCATCCCCCGAAAGCCCATCACCTAAAGCCCTACCTTCAGCCCCACCTCCTCCCTTCACCAGATCCCCCACCATCCCCGGCGCCACCATGCCTATCCCCGCCGCCTGCAAAAATTGTCGCCTCTTCATATTAGATCATTTATTCGGATGCAACACCCACCAGTTATTGTTGACAAAAACATCCACGCCCTTATTCCCCCTGACCAGGCTATCAGCTCCAACAAAAGTATTGTCGCGAAAGACGAACCCCCGCCTCGCACTCGTCGTCGAATAACTCAACGCCGCCTCCCGCGTATTGTACACCGTATTGTTGTATACCTGGCAGTCATAGAACTGCGTGGAGTCATTCGAACTGTTCCATACATACATCCCCGCCCGCGAATCCGATACCCACCCGTCATCCTCACTGATATTCCACCGGATCACATTATGATACCACGGACTGGCCCCCCAATATTGGAAGATACAATACCCGCTGCCCTGATTCCCGTAAGACAAACAGTACTGGATAACCGAATTCGTCACCCCGCCGTCAAGATCAAAACCGCCGCCATCTGCGCCGCCAACGGATGTTTTGTTGCCAAAAGCCCTACAATGCTGGATCGTCACGCTATCCGCCTCATAACACCAGATCCCCACCGGCCCATTGCCGATCCGTGGCATATCCCACCCATTATTGGTCGCCGAACAGCGGTCGATCATCAGGTTCGTACAATGTCCGCATACGATCCCATTCCCGCTATGATTGGTAAGATTGGTCGGATCACCCGGATTGTCATCCGCCCGGCAATTCACAATGCGCAAATTCCGCGAATGCTTCTTGCTGTCATAAGCCCCCTCGACCGAAATCCCCGCCGCCCCGTTCTCATGCGCATCCACACCCGAAACCACCACATCCACCGAAGAGTAGATAAAAAGCCCTGACTTTTGAAAACCGGTTATATCGACATTTTCCACCTCGATATGCTGACATTCGATGACCCCCAGGCCATCCTTGACGTTACCCTGCTTGCGACCAGCCCCAACCAACAGGAGCCCCTTGACGACCACCCAACGGGAATCATACAACACAAGGCCCGAAGAGTCCCCCCCATTGATCGTCGCCTCCCCGACTGAAGCCGAACCAATCCCCGCCGAACCAATCCAGATCGGCCGCCCCTCACTCCCCGAAGCATGAACCTTCACTGTCCCCTCATAAACTTGCCCCCCGCCGAAGAATACCGAATCACCCGGCCGAAGCGTCAGGCGGTTCACCTCCTCCACCGTCTTTACAAAATACTTGTGACCTCCATCCATATGCTTTCTCCCTCCATCCCCATACCCCGCAATCACCATGGCGCAGCAGAGCCAAACCGATAACAACCGTCTCATATCAATACCCCAGGTTTTGTTGCAGCTTTGGATTCAACACGATCTCTTCCTCGGGGATTGGATAGTATTCATTCTTGCCCTTCGTAAAGACCGCCCCCGGTACCACCGAACCTACATTTCTGGTCGATTCGACCTGCAAAAAGGCATTGAGCACCGTGCTGGCATTGCCCCAACGGACAAGATCGAAGAACCGGTGCCCCTCCAGAGCGAGCTCCAACCGGCGTTCGAACCTGACCGCCGCACGCGCATAATTCTGATCCGACCAGGCCGTCGTGTATAAGCCGATGTTGTAATTGGCGGCAGGATTGGAGCCATTCATCACCTGGCAACCACTGATGGCGCGCTGCCGGATCATATTTACATATTTGCGGGCATTCTCAAGACTACCAGCTTCCACTTCTGCTTCCGCGGCCCACAACAGCACATCCGCGTACCGGATGATATTGTAATTCACCGCATTGTTCCCTTCATAATAATAGGTCACCGCCGGATCGAGCGCAATAGCCGACTCATTCTGCTTAAACATGGTCTTCATGGAAAGATATGGCCCGCCGAATGACTGGGAATATACCCAGTTCGCTCCCGGATCGACGCCCCAGTCCAGATAGGGAATCCCCCTGCGTCCAACGGACCAGTCCAGCCGCGGATCCACCGTACCTTGATATGGCGTGAATGGCGCCGAAGAAGCCAGCCCGTCATCATTCGTCATATTCGTAACATTGGAAGTATCGTTTCCCGATCCATCCATCATCGGCAACCCGTTGACATCCGTCTTGAACGCATTGACCAGGTTAAAAGAAGGCTGCTTCCAGTAACCATAGCTCACATCCGATCCCACACCATAACCAAGCACCGGCGTAACACCCGTCTCACCGACATCGGCATTCATTGGGAAGCTGGCCACATCGACCGAGAACTGAACCTGCAACACCGACTCCATATTATTTTCCGAACCTGCATCGAAGTTGTCATGGAAGCACGGGCTTAGCCCATATGCCACCCCCTGCGAATTGGTCCCCTGGGCGATCACCGTATCCACCAACGCAAGGGCCGACGTAAAATTCTGCTCGAACATATAGCATTTTACCAGGTAACAAGCCGCCGCCCACTTATTCGCCTGACCGGCATAGGTCTGCTTGGCCGGAAGATTATTGTACGCAAACCGGAAATCAGCTTCGATCTGCGGCCAGATATTTGCCGTATTGGGCAGACTGTTGAAATTGACGACCGTCTCGTCGACATAAGGCACGTTGTCGAACATCTTCTTCAGATCGAAATGATAATGCCCCCGCAGGAACCTCGCTTCGGCAACGGCTTCATTCTGCGCGGCGGCACTCATATCCTTGGCCTGCGGCGCAGTGAGGATCACCGAATTGGCTCTGGCGATCCCATCATAATCCGCCTTCCATTTATCATCCAGGAAACCCGTGGTCGCCACCTCGCTGTAATTTTCAATATTCAATGCATCCGGCACCCCGTGCGGTAAGCCGCCGCCGGCCGATCCGCCTACATAGCAATCCCCCGATGCGATATCGCTGTATATCCAGTTGGTGGCCGAAGTACCCCACCACGTACTCTGAAGATCCATCCCGGTCAGGTCATGATAAGCTCCAACCAACAACTGCTGCACCCCATTGGCATTGGCAAACTTATCTGCCGTAAGGCCGCCCGCCTGCTGGGGCACCGTCAAAAAGCTCTTGCTGCAGGCCCCAAGCAGCATTAGCATAAAGCAAGCGCAAATTATATTAAACGATTTCATATGTTTCGTCTTTTTGTATTGATAAGATTATAAACCAAGCTGAACACCAAACAACAACTTCATGGAGATCGGGAAAGCCGTTCCATAATCCACGCCGATATTGTTGGGATTGCCATCGTTGACTTCAGGGTCGATGCCGCTATAATGAGTAAACGTCAGGAGATTATATCCCTGGACATAGATTCGCAGCCGGTCGAAAGCTTTGTTCCTCGGGAATGTATAACCGATCTGCGCCATCTTGACCCGCATATAGGAGCCGTTCTCCACGAAATAGCTGCTGGGCGATAGGTCGTTGACGCCCGTATTCTGAGAATAGATCGGCAGCTTCGCATTTGGATTCGAAGGCGTCCAGGTATCCAGCGCACCCTGGATCACTCCGCCCTGTCCGGAGATCGCACCATTGGGGAACAGCGAAACCGTCTTGAAATAATTGTAGATCTTGTTACCGTATACACCTTGCAGCGTAACCCCAAAATCAAAATTGCCGTAGTAGAGGTTCAGCGTATACCCGTACGTGAATTTGGGATTTGGATTGCCGATATACGTCTCGTCATACGGGTCGATCACCCCATCCTTGTTGACGTCCTTATATTTGAAATGTCCTGCGCCATTGGTCTGAGTGATCCCGAACGTCGCGGATTCGTCCGCATGGCCCGCCACATCCTGCGCATTCTGGAAGAGCCCTTGCGACACATAGCCGTAGAAGGACGACACCGGCCTCCCTACGATGCTGCGCGTCAGCAGGATCCCACCCCCGGAGCCGAAGGCGCCTCCGGGTATGAACGTACTATCTATCCCATCGATATACTTGACTTTGTTCCGATAGGTCGAGATATTGAAGCTCATCTCATATCGCAGCTTGCCCGCTTTTCCGTTATACCCCAATTCCAGCTCCACTCCCTTATTGTCAAAGTTCATGATATTCTCATAAGGTGGGAGCGCCGATCCCGCTGTACCCGGCGCCGGCGGTTGATACAGCAGACCCTTGTCCATCCGGTCGAACCAGTTGAAGCTGGCCGTCAAATGGTTGTTGAAGACCGCCGCATCGAACCCGATATTGGTCATGTAATTGGTTTCCCAGTGCAGCCCCTGATTGCCGAACTGCGACAGGTAAGCCCCCACCATCGAAGACGTGTTCGTACCTGCCAGATCATAGTACCCGAACGGCCCGACACTATACAAGCTCTGATAGATTCCCGTCGGGATCGCATTGTTACCGGAAGCGCCATAAGAAGCCCTTAGCTTCAGGTCATTTATCCAGGTCACTTTATCCATAAATCTCTCCTGGGAGATTCGCCAGCCTGCACTGACCGCGCCAAAATTCGCATAGATATCACTGGGGCCGAATTTAGAAGAGCCGTCCCGGCGACCGGAGAGGGTCAGCAGGTATCTGTCCATGAGCGAATAACCGATATTGCCGATATAAGATGCATCGGTCTGCTTGTCGCCGCCCCCGTATAACTGCGAGGTGAAGAGATTCGGATTGCCCTGGCCAAGATAGAGCGAATTTGAACCCGTGTAAGCAAGTCCGCCGGTTAACCCCGAATAGTTCCGGAACGCATATTGATGCGCTTCATACCCCACAAAAGCCGTGATCTTATGAATGCCGGCAATCGTCGTCGTATAGGCCAGCTTGTTCAACCAACGCCAGTCTGTGCTGTACCCGCCGCCTTCGGCAAACTCATTGATCGTCGCCCCGCCGGGATCCTGCGGTACCGTGTCGACAAAATTGTGGAACTCGTTAGGGATGAATTGGAACCCGATCTGATTCGTATACGTCAGCCCTTTGATCGGCTCCACCTCGATATAGGCCGTCCCGATCAGGGATTGAGTGTAATTATGCTGATTCTTCGACAGCGTGCGGTCCGTCAGCGGGCTGCCCACCTGATTGCCCAGGAAGCTGGCATCCTTGGTACCGGCAAGATTCCCCATGATATCGTGCGTCGGCATCAGCGGGGAAAGCTCATACAGCGAAGCAAGGTCATTGTTGAATCCGCGCCCGACGGAATTCTGGCTGGCAAACGACATTTCCGTGTTTTCCCCGACCCGCAGCCACGGCTTGATCTTGAATTGAGTGTTGACCCGCAGCGAATACCGGATGAAATAGGAATTCAACATCGTCCCCTGATCGTTCAAATACCCCAGGGTAACGGCGTAATTGCTCTTATCCGTGGCTCCGCTTAGCGCCAGTTGATGATTTTCCGTGATCGCCGGCCGGAAGATCTGCCGCCACCAGTCCGTCCCCGACTTGTTCGCCTTCAGGATGCGATAGTTGTCGAGATTGTACAAAGCCGGATTGGCCGCCGGATCGCCCGACGTTACCCCTATATTGTTCTGACCGCTCTCTTCGATAATGTAGTCCGGCAGGACCGGGGTAGTCCCGGTGCCAAAAAGATTGGGCGTTGGCGGGGTCATGACCGGCGTGGAGTTGGCAAAGGATTGGAAATAAGCGTCGGCCTGCTGTTGCGGCGTAATGTCCTTTGGCAGATGCCGTGGTGCATTCTCACCGACATAACCATTATATTCCAGCCGGGGAGTGCCAAGCTTACCGCTCTTCGTCGTGATCACGATGACCCCGTTGCTGCCCTCGGCACCATAAAGACTGGTCAGAGAAGGGTCTTTTAAAATGGTGATGCTTTCAATATCGTTCGGATTAAGCAGATTCGAAATATTCTGACTGCCATTTCCCGTATTTGGTCCTAACCGCATCTGCACCCCGTCGATCACATACAGCGGGTCATTGTCCCCAAGTGTTCCGATCCCGCGGATGCGGATGACCTGTGGCGCACCGGGGCCACCCTGTCCATCTACGGTTACGCCCGCAACTCGCCCCTGCAACTCGGCCGTGATGTCGGCGACAGGGGTTTGTGCCACCTGATCCGCTGAAATGGTCGAAGCCGCACCCGTTACCTCGTGCTTGCTCTGGCGCGAGTATCCCGTGACGATAACTTCATTCAGGGGATTACCCGACGGCTTCAATTGAAAATTCAATTCCAGCACCTGACCGCTGCTGATCGTTACATCCCGGATGATATTCTGATAACCGACCGCGGATACCTGCAAAATATATTTTCCCGGTTTGATGCCTGTAAGGGTAAATTCTCCCTTTAGTCCGGCAGATGTTCCCCTGTCCTGCCCCGATAGCACGATCGATGCACCCACCATCGCCTCTCCCTTGTCGTTCGTGACCACCCCCTTGATCGTCCCTCCATCCTGAACAGCCGCCGGTGGCGCCTCGCCAGCCTGCCGCCCGGCCGTCGGATCATCCGCGCGGTATACGATGATCTTGTTGTTTACCTGCCTGAACAACAAATGTGTGTTCACCAGCAGCAATTCCATAGCTTTCTCGACGGTATAGCTCCCACGGGAGATCGTCACATTCCCGGAATTGTCCACCTGCTGACGATTATACGCAAACCTGAAATCCGTCTGCTGTTCGATTCGCGTAAAGGCAGTTCTTAAGGGTTCATTCCTCAGCTCCAGCGAAACTCTAACCTCACTGAGTTCCTGGCCGTTACCGGTATTTGCCATCAGCACCTGCATCCCGGTGCACCCCACGGCAAAAAGCAAGCAAGTTAGCTTCATAATCCAACCTTTGTAATGAGTAGGACAGACAGCTGGAAATAGATGAACAATTCCCAGCCGTGGAAATGAAAATTCCATAGTTTTGGCAAGTTTTAGATAGTTACACCATAATTGTTTAAAACAACCCGCATCCCGGCTCCACCCGGGATGTTTTTAGTTACAACCTTTCCCATCGATCTTCACCGTATTCCCCCCGATCGTGAACCTGGACTGATTCACCCCGCATATCACCGTCATGATCTCATCCAAGTCGTCCTCCATATAAAAAGTAGCCGTTATCCGGCACTCCTTCAAAGCCGGATTGACGAAATCGAACCCCACCTTGAAGCGTTCCCCGATCCGGCGTGCCGCTTCCCCCATCGTGATATCATCGAAGCTGATCTCCGCCGGCTTCCACGCCATCACCGGCTTCAGGCTTACCCGCAGCGTATTGCAGTTCTCCGTACCAAGGTCATACCGGATCTGCTGCTTGTCGGACAGCAAACCCACATTGGCGCCACCCTTCAGCACTTGCACCTCACCGTGATCCACCGTCACTTCGATCGACTTCCCCGCCGGATAAGCCTTTATATTAAAGGCCGTCCCCAGCACGCGGGTCAGGATCCTGCCCGTACGCACCTGGAACGGCTGCCCGGGCCGGTGTACGACATCGAAATAGGCCTCCCCATTGAGCGTCACCTCCCGCATGCCCATTGCTCCAACTGCCCGATATTCCACCCGGCTATGCCTGTTCAGGATGACCATGCTCCCATCGGGAAGATGAATGACTTTCTTGTTTTCTGCGGTCTGCCAGGACATCTCCGCCGCCGCACTATCCTTGGTTATCAGCGTCTTCCCCGGATTCACCGCAGTCCCCGCCACCCCCGCAACTGCTGGCCGCCGATAGTTCACCGACCAATACGCGGCCAGCCCCGCCAAAACCAGGAAAACCACCGCAGCCGCCCGCCAGCTCCATACCTCCCGTCGCATCGCCCAACTCTCCCCGCGCCACAACCCGCCCCGACGCTGGCTTAGCTCCGACAACCCCTCCTCCGCATGGCTGACCTGCTCGTACATCCGGTCCCAATCCACCGCATGCTCTACGGGCCGCGACTTCAGCTCCTCCCATACCCGCCGCATCGGCTCGGACAATACATCCTCCGCATCGGCATGCGCCAGCAATGACACCAACTCCTCCACCTCCGCAGGCGGAAGGTCCCGCTTCAAATAGCGGTCCCACAATTCCCTAAGACGTTGAGAATGGTCCATACCAGTAAGACACTTGAAAAAAGAAGAAGGACTAATGTAGCAGGAAAATAATTAAGACCAGCACCGACCCATGCTGGCCAAGATAGCTCCGGATGAACCGTAGCGCCTCTACCATATGATTCTTAACCGTATTCCGCGAAAGATGCAACTGCTCCGCGATCTGTTCATGATTTAACCCCCCATCCCTGCTTAGTTGAAAGACAAGCCGCCGCTGCGGGGAAAGACAGGACAACGCATCCCGCAACAACTGGTCATATTCCATTACCAGCGCCCGCTCCTCGACATTATTATCCTGCGGCATCACCCGCTCCTGCAACTCCCGGAGCAACCGTTTGTCATAGGCCGCCTTCCGCAGGTGATTCAACGTCCGGTTCCGGGCGATCGTGAAAATATACCCGTCCAGATTCTCCACTTCATGCAGGATATCCCGGCATAACCAAAGTTTGATGAAAATTTCCTGGGTGATCTCCTCCGCCGCATAGGGAGAATGAGCTATAGCCAGCACATAGCTATAGACGCGGTTTTTATAGCTGTCAAAAAGACGTTTAAACGAGGCGGCAGCAATCATCGCCCTAAAAATAAACATTTATTCCGTCACCACAACCACTTTTCCCCTGGTCCTGCCCGTCTCTATCTGAAGATGAGCCTCCGCCATCTGTCCCAACGGAAACACTTTCATGATCTCCGACCTCAATTCCCCTTCTTCCATCAGTTGCGCGATATGCTGCATATCCTCCCCCGCTGACTGAACATGCATCCCCAACGCGAAGATCCCCCGCGCCTTTGCTCTTTCCTTAGTGGCGTCACTCAACCCATTCGTGCTGATCAGGGTCCCACCCTTTTTGAGCACGCTCAACGAGCGCTCACTATTCTCCGCACTCACCGTATCCAGCACAAAATCAATATCCTTCGCCCCTTCCTCAAACCGCGACGCTTTATAATCGATATGCTCGTTCGCCCCCAGCGAAAGCACGAAATCCTTGTTCTCCGCCGAAGAAGTTGCAATCACATATGCCCCTATATGCCGGGCGATCTGTACTGCATAATGTCCCACGCCGCCAGCCCCCCCATGGATCAGAACCCGCTGGCCCGGCCGGAGCCGCCCAAAATCCGAGAACGCCTGCCACGCCGTCAACGGCGCCAGAGTAGCCGCAGCCGCCTGCTCATGAGTAGAATTTTCCGGCTTTAGCGCCAATTGCTCCGCCGGCGCCGCCACATATTCCGCATACGCTTTCCCATGCCCGGGAAAATTGATCATTCCAAAAACCTCATCGCCCTCCGTGAACAACGGAGAGGTCGACTCCATTACCTCCCCGGATATATCCCAACCCAAAATGATCGGCTTGTCATCCTTCAACATCTTCGCTAATCCCTCCCCGGACCTCGTCTTCGCATCCACCGGATTGATGCTGATCGCTTTTACCTTAACCAACACTTCCCCATCTTTGATCCCCGGCATGGGCAGTTCCGCCTCCTGCAGCTGCTCAACCCCGCCAAAATCATTCAAAATGATTGCTTTCATCTGTATTAATTTGTTTCTCCGGCAAAACTAAGGCTTTCTGTAATGCCCATCCCCCGGAATTTCGTAAATTCAACCATGTTTCGCAATTATATCAAACTGGCCTTCAGACACCTGTTGAAGAAAAAAACATTTTCCTTTATCAATATCTTCGGCCTAACCATCGGGCTCACCAGCTGCATCCTCATTGGCCTGTTCATCTCCGATGAGCTCGGCTTCGATGCTTTCAACGTAAAGGCCGCCCGCATCGCCCGGGTTACCTCCGAATATTCCAGTAGCGGCACCGTCAACCCCGCGGCCGTCTCCGGCACCCGCGTCGGCCCCCGCTTCCACTCCATCTTCCCCGCTATCGAGGCATTCACCCGTACCTATATCGGCCGTACGATCGTCAGCAACGAAGTGACCCACTTTGAAGAGAACAACTTCCTTTATGCCGATTCCGCCTTTTTCGACATCTTCACCTTCCCCATCCTCAAAGGCGATCCCGATCCCCTGAAAAGCAAAGACAACCTCGTTATTACCGAATCGACTGCAAAAAAATATTTTGGCGGCCAGGACCCCATCGGCAAAACACTCCGCATCCGCGACGAGAAGATCTACCGCGTCGCCGCCGTCATCGCAGACCCACCCGGCGCCTCCCAGTTGCAATTCGATTTCGTCGCCCGGTTTGACAACCTCGACAAGCCCGACGAATGGTGGACCGCCAACTGGATCACCTACCTGCTCCTCAGAGACCCAAAAGGTTTTGTCCCGCTGGAGCAACAGATCAACGCCTATATGCAGTCGCCCGCCATCCGCAACGAGACCGGCGAAAAAGGGAATGATTATCTCATCTACCACCTCGAACCGCTTACCCGCGTCCATCTCTACTCGAAGCTGGAAGGTTTTACCCCAAATGGCAGCATCACGACCGTCTATGTCCTGATGATCATCGCCATCCTTATCCTCGCGATCGCCTGTTTCAACTATACGAATCTTGCCATTGCCCAGTCCGCCGGCCGGATGGGCGAGATCGGCGTCCGCAAAGTCCTTGGCGCCGCCAAAAGCCAGCTGTTCACCCAGTTCACGGGCGAATCCCTGCTGATCACCGTCCTTGCGGTCATCCTGGCCGTTGCCATCAGTATCCAGCTATTACCCGCCTTCAACGGCGTCACCGGCAAACACCTCTCCTGGACGTCCCTCGTTCAGATCCGCCCGCTGGGCGTCATTCTCGGCGCCACTATCTTTATAGGATTCCTTGCCGGCGCCTACCCTGCCCTCGTCCTCTCCAACACCCGCCTGATCAGCATCCTCCGGTCGGGGTTTCGCGTCACCGGCGGACATAGGGGTTTTCGCAGCTCACTGGTCGTCCTGCAATTCGCCATCTCGCTGTTCCTGATCATAACGACCATGGTCATCCTCCAGCAGATGAGCTATATCCGCCATAAAGACCTTGGATTCGATCGCGACCACATCGTCGTGCTGCCGATCGACTATCGCATCCATGACCGCTATCACTCGGTAAAGATGGCCATCAGCCGGCTACCCGGCGTCATCGATATCTCCGGCTCGTACAACCTGCCGGTATCCGTCGGCTGGGAGGATGGTATCACCGCCAACAATGGAAAAGGCGAGGTATCGGTGTCCGTCCACGCCATCCCGACCGATCTCGATTTCATCCGGACCATGAATATGCACCTCGTGGCCGGAAAGGATTTCACCGCTTTCGATCTTCCCGCCATCACCGGCAAAGATTCAACCAAACCGCTTTATCGGTTTATTCTAAATGAGACCGCCGCCCGTAAGATCGGCTGGACGCCCGAAGATGCGATCGGTAAGCAAGTATCGAAAGGCCAGTCCGGCATCGTCGTCGGTGTCGTCCGTGACTTCAATTTCACGTCCATGCGTGAAGCGATCGGGCCCCTCATCATCTTCCCCGATACTGAATATGTCCGTTATCTGCTGGTTCGCATCAACGGCAGCCATCTGCCCGCACAACTCGACCGCATGCAGAGCGCCTGGAAGTCGATCATCCCCGACCGCCCCTTCAGCTATCATTTCCTCGACGATGACTACGACCGCCTCTACGCGTCCGAACAACGTACCGGCCAGCTCTTCACCCTTTTCTCCGGCCTCGCGATCTTCCTCGCCCTCCTCGGCCTCTTCGGTCTCGCCGCCATCAGTACCGTCCAGCGCACAAAAGAGATCGGCATCCGCAAAGTGCTTGGCGCCGGTTCCATGAATATCGCCCTGCTGCTTGCCCGCAACTTCCTGGCGCTGATCATCGTGTCCTTCGGGATCGCCACTCCCGTAGCCTGGATCGTCTCGGCTAACTGGCTGGACAATTTCTCCTACCGCATCCTGCTGCCCGTCTGGACCTTCCCCCTGGCGGGACTGGCCGTTCTGCTCGTGGCCTTTGCTACCGTCAGCTTCCACGCCTGGCGCGCCTCCCGGATGAACCCGGCTATCAGTCTAAAGACAGAATGACGACCCCCTATCTCACCAATACCACCGTCCCCTTCGCCATTTCCGTCCTCCTGGTCAGTGGATTCTCATAACTCAGCATCCATACATACACCCCCGCCGGCTGCGGCCGCCCATTGAAGCTCCCATCCCAACCCGCACCCGCCCCGCCCGCCGAATATATACAGACACCCATCCGGTCATACACTGCCAGCCGGTCAACCAATACCGGGACCGACAAGGGTACCCTGAAAACATCATTTCGCCCATCTCCGTTCGGCGTAAACGCACCCGGCATCGCCAGCCGGTAGAAAACGCCCACCATCTCCGCCGCCGTCGCCATACACCCATTCGCCGTGACGACCGTCAACCGGTACGTAGTGCTTCCCTCCGGCGTTGCTACCGGATCGGCTATCCCCGGATTGTCCAGCCACGTCGCCGGGCTCCAATTGTACGAAGCGATGTCTCCGCCGGTCAACGGCGTCAACTGCAACGATGAACCGCCCGCAATGACCGTATCGGGCGCCAGCCCGATCACCGGCAATGGATACACGACCATCGCGATCGGCTGCCCCTGCACCGGCGCCGCACACGTAAGACTGGACGTCATTGTACAACTGACCACATCCCCGTCATTCAACCGCGCATCCGAAAAAACCGCGGAATCGATTCCCGCAACCGCTCCATTCACCGTCCACTGAAATCCCGGAGCCGTTCCCCCATTCGACGGAATAGCGGTGAAAATGACATTGCTGTCCTGACAGATGCCGTTGGCCGATGCACTGACCGACACGCCGGTGACCGGAATAGCCGTAACCGTGATCGACAGGCTGTTCGAAACGACGACGGGGGTTTGCACACACGCCGCATTACTCGTCATAACACAACTCACCACATCATTGCTGCCCAGCGTGGAAGTGGTAAAGGTCGGACTATCCGATCCGGCATCGGCCCCGTCGACCATCCATTGATACGTTGGGCCCGGTCCTCCACCACCCGGCACGGCCGTGAATTGTACCGGCGTCCCGGCGCAACTGCTGTCCTCATTCGCAGTGATCGCCACCGCCGGCGTAGGGATAGCGATCACATTGACCACGATCGGCGTCGACGCGACTTCGCAGGATCTGATCCCGATATTACCGGACTGCGCCACCGTCAGCCGGTATTCATAGTATCCGGGAGCCGACGCGGGTCGCATATACGTAGCCGAAACAGCCCCCGGAATATCGGTCCACGTTATCCCGCTGTCCACACTCTGCTGCCACTGATAAACCGCCGTGGGATAACAATTTTCCACCGCAGCACTAAAGCCCAGCGTCCTCGTATCATTCTGGCAGACCGTAGCCGTATCGTTGGGATACCCGGGAACACTTGCCTGGATCGAGGGCCCCGCAGCCCTGAACGTAATGTCGTCCAACGCCAGGTCATTGCCGTCGCCGCCGCTTGCATTATTCGTCATCCGGAGCACCACCGTATCCACCCCCGGCGGCGTGTTGAAATAAAATCCGTATTGCACCCACGTGACCGTCGTCAAAGCAGGAATATCGCCCGTATTGTAGGTCCCCAATACCGTTCCACTGGTATTCTCGATCGTGAACGTGATATTCGGCAGGATCTGCCCCGTCACCGCCGCCATATTCATGATCCAGGCCGCAAACTGATACGTCGTGCCCGCACATAACCCGCCGATCGTCTGGACATAGAAATCACTCGGCTGATAACTGGCGTTGATCAGCATGAAATAACCGTTGGAATTGCCGGTATGATCGGACCCGACATTCAGCCACGTATTGCCGAAACATCCCGAAGTCGAATGCACGATCGTATAATAGCCGTCGTTCGGGCATGTATCCGACACATAGCTCATATTCGTAACGCCGGGCGCTAACGCAGGGCCATAGCCTGTCCCCGACCCGAATGTAATATCCACTATCGGATCTCCCAGCCCGCCCGTACAGGTAGGGGTCTGGGCCGCGACCGTCCCAAAGACAAAGATCAATAGGGGGATTAAAAATATTTTCACTACTCCTTGCCCCCCGTGATAAATCTCATTACCCCCGACGCGACCACTCCGCGCTTCACCGGACTTTTGGCGGTTAATTTCATTGAATTCAATTGTAAAGCGGGAAAATTACTAAAAATAACTAAATTACTACCTGCTATCTAAAACTACTGCACATGAATTACCAACGACGCCTGTCCCTGGCCCTGCTTTTCCTTACTCTGACCACCCTTCTGCAAGCGCAGAACATCCCAACCCCCAAAGAAAGCTTCGGCTTCAATATCGGCGACAACTACCAGCTCGCCAACTATACCCAAACAGAAGCTTACTTCAAAAAACTCGCCGCCGCCTCCGACCGGGTGAAGCTGGTGACCATCGGCCAAACCGAAGAAGGCCGCGACCAGCTCATGCTCATCGTCTCCTCCCCGGCCAATATCCGAAACCTCGACCGCTATAAGACTATCTCTCAACAGCTCGCCCACGCCGAAGGCCTCACCCCCGAACAAGCCCGGGCCCTCGCCGCCGAAGGTAAAGCTGTCGTTTGGATCGACGGCGGCCTCCATGCCACCGAAGTCGTCGGCGCCCATCAGCTCATCGAGACCGCCTACCAGTTGATCAGCCGTCAGGATCCCGAAACCATGCGCATCCTCGACAACGTCATCATTCTTATGACCCACGCCAATCCCGACGGCCAGGAGCTGGTATCGGATTGGTATATGCGCAATCCCATCCCCCAACGCCGGTCGCTGGACAATGTCCCCCGGCTCTGGGAAAAATATGCCGGCCATGACAACAACCGCGACTTCTACATGCTCAATCTGAAAGAGACCCGAAATATGTGTCGCCAGCTTTTCGTCGAATGGATTCCGCAGATCATGTACAATCACCACCAGGCAGGACCCGCCGGCTCCATCCTCGCCGGACCACCCTACCGGGACCCATTCAACTATGTCTTTGACCCCCTTGTCATGACCAGTCTCGACGCCGTAGGCGCAGCCATGGTCAACCGCCTGAATCTCGAAGGCAAACCCGGCTACACCGAACGCGCCGGCTCTGTCTACTCCACCTGGTACAATGGCGGCCTCCGCACAACGACCTATTTTCACAATATGGTTGGTCTCCTTACTGAGATCATCGGAAGCCCCACTCCCTCGGAGGTCCCCCTGGTCCCCCAACGCCTTATCCCCAGCGGCTCTACCCCCTTCCCCGTGACGCCGCGGAAATGGTTCTTCCGCCAGTCCATCGACTACTCCGTTTCCCTCAACTACGCCGTGCTCGACTATGCCTCCCGCTATCGGGATGAGCTGCTGTTCGATATCTATCAAATGGGCCGCAACTCCATCCAGCGGGGCAGCGAAGACTACTGGACCCTTTCGCCAAAACGGATCGACCAGATCGAAAAACTCGCCAAAGACAGCTCGACCGCCAGACCCGCGACCCGTCGCTCCCGCGATTCCACGCTGCGCCGCGCCACCGACAGCCGCACCGCAGAAAGCCGTCCTTCCGATAGCACCCGCCGGCCATCCGATTCCGCAATGCCCACCGCCGGCGAACGTGAAGGTCAGAACTTTATCCCCACCCGCTTCTTCGACAGCGTTCTCCGCAATCCCGCCAACCGCGACGCCCGCGGCTATATCCTTCCGTCCGACCAACCGGACTTCGCCACCGCCACCCGGTTCATCAACGCCCTCATCGGCGACGGCATCGCCGTCTCAAAAGCCACTGCCGCCTTTACCGTCAACGGCAGATCCTATCCTGCCGGTTCCTATATCGTCAAGACCGACCAGGCCTTCCGCCCTCATGTCATCGACCTCTTCGAACCCCAGGACCATCCTAACGACTTCGCCTATCCCGGCGGCCCCCCTATCCCACCCTATGATGCCGCCGGCTGGACCCTCGCTTATACCATGGGTGTTCAATTCGATCGCGTCCTCCACGGCTTTGATGGTCCCTTTGAACGCATTCCCTATGGTCAGTTTCAAACCATACCGCCTCCAACGACAAAAGATGGTCGCCTCGACGCCCGCAGCAACGCATCCTACGTCGCCGTCAACGACCTGCTCGCTGCCGGTAAGCCCGTCTATCGTAATTCGGCTAACGGCGAATTCTATACCTCCGGTCATGCGCCGCACGGCTCGGTCAGGATCCGGCCCGCCCGCATCGCCCTATGGGATACTTACGGCGGTTCCATGCCCTCCGGCTGGATGCGGTGGATCTTTGAGCAATATCATTTCCCGGCCAAAGTCATCTACGCAAAAGACATCGACTCCGGCGACCTCCACTCCAAATATGATGTGATCGTCTTCGTCGGCGGCGCCATTCCTTCAACAACCCAAACCGGCGAATCCCCCTTCCGGGGCCGTAACGAACCAAACCCCGACAGCATCCCAGCCGAATTTCGCTCCCACCTGGGCCGGATCACGCCCGGCAAGTCCATCCCCGAACTGCGGAAGTTCCTCGAAGCCGGCGGCCATATCGTCACTATAGGCTCCAGCGCTAACCTGGCATTTCAGCTGGACCTCCCCGTTCATGACGCCCTCACCGAGCTCGCCGCCGGAAAGGAACGCCGCCTGCCAAATGAGAAATTCTATATTCCCGGCAGCGTTCTCCGCGTTAGTCTCGACACCACCATCCAACCCGCCTGGGGGATGAATTCCGCCACCGACATCTATTTCGACCAAAGCCCCGTATTCAATATCAATCCCGCCGCCTATGCCAACGGTTCGATCCGCCCCATCGCCTGGTTCGCTGACGACCACCCGCTCCGCAGCGGCTGGGCCTGGGGCCAGGCCTACCTCCATAATGGCGTAGCCGCCTTCGTCGCCACCGTAGGCCAGGGCAAACTTTACACTTTTGGTCCGGAGATCACTTTTCGCGCCCAGACCCACGGAACATTCAAATTATTGTTCAATCAACTCTATGTAATGCAATAGCATACTCATTTTATTGAATAATCTTATTTTTGTACCTTGCCAGTCCTAAATGGAAAGCCATGCCTGAAAACAGTGACTTCTATCCCCAGGTAATGGGGCGCTATACGCTTGGGCGGCCCTTGCCCGGCGACCATGGGGATTTCATCGCCACCCTGCTCCGGGTTTTTGAAGAGAAGATTTTCAGCGTAAGCGATTTCGAATCCTATCCTATTGAGATTATTGTAGATTATATCCAGCGAACTCACATCTTTTATTTTGAAAAGAAGCTCCCCGAGATCGAACAAAGCATCGGGCTGCTCACCGACCACTACGAATCCCACCACCCTATCCTGGCTGTCCTCCGCAACTTCTTCCACCGCTATGTCCGCGACCTCTCCGAACATATCCGGGCCGAGGAAGAACTGCTCCTGCCTTATATCAGGACGCTCCGGGAAGCCCAAAAGAGCCCGGCCCATTTTTCAACCTTCATCCTCGCCCGCCGGGACTACTCCATCTCTCGCTTCCTCACAGACCACCACGACACCGAAGACGAGCTCAAGGATATCCGTCAGACGATCCGCCTCTACGACCCGCCTCAAACCAACGAGTCCCTCTATCGTATCCTTCTCACCCAACTTCAGACCTTCGAGCAGGACCTCTCCGTCCACGCCTCCATCGAAGAGGAAGTCCTCATCCCCAAAGCCCTCGGAATGGAAAAGGAGCTGAACGCACAACTCCTCTACCTCTCGCCGTTTAATTAAATTCATAAGTCAAATAGCCTCAAGCAATGCTCCCGCAGCGCCTTACAACTGTGCAAGCGATAACGTATTCCCATCTACATCCTTGAACCAGGCTATCTGCGCTCCATCCGGCGAAGTCCATACCCCCCACTTGTCCTGCTCTATAAACCCATACCGCTCAAAACTGACCCCACGTTCGACAAGCGCGTCGGCCATCGCCCGAACATCTTTCACCGCCCATCCAAAGATCGTAAACGGTGCAGGCTTGAACTCTGCACCCACCACCGACATCCTTAACAGAACTCCGTTGGCGTCGAACATCACCCCATAGGGATCCTCCCCAACCACCTTTAATCCCAACATCTGCTCATAGAAAGGTCGCGCCCGGCCCGCGTCGACCGTTGGCACAAAAGCCATGATAGATTGATTGCCCAACATACAGTTTCGTTTTCCTAAAGATAACTTATCTCCGCCACCTTCCCCTTCATCTCCGCCACTTTCCCCGTCTTATATCTCCGCCACTTTCCCCTCCTTACATCTCCGCAAACCCCTCCCCTCATTTCATCGTAATCCCTTCCAACTCCTCCACCCTTGCCATTACCCCCCATCCATAAAATCCCCCGCCTACCCCGATCATGAGCTGATTGTCTCCCTTTTCCAACGGCACCGTCAACGTACTGTTCTCGATCGATATCCGCCCCCGCTGCTTCGCGATTGGCGTGCCAAAGTAGTTCTTATCGATGTACAGCCATTGCCCGTTGAGCCAGACCCAAACCTCATTCATAAATCCTAGTTGTAACTGACAAGTCCTCGCCTGATCAGAATACAGCGTCGTTCTGACAAAAACGATCCTTCGAACAAAATTCTTCGCCGGGGGATACAACCGGGTCAAATTGAGCAACCCACGCCGCTCTACCTCAACCGGCTTCCAGACCCGCTGTGAATCGGGCATCGAGGAATAACTGAAGTCGACATGTTCCGAAACAAGCTCCGGCTCCGTCACCTGCCAATGCCGGATATAATGCGGGTCATCGGCTGCCGGATCGAACCCCTCCACCGCCGGCAAACCTTCCACCTGCCCCGGACGGACAACCAGATTCGACAGGGTTCCCATTCCCTCGAAACAGATCGCGCCGTGCGTAACATTGCCCTCCAACCGCGGCACCTCCAACGCCGGCTGTGTCGCATGATTCAGATATACCCGCATCTGATGGCCCGATACCACCAACTTGGTATGGATCGGCATTTTCGGATCCCATTCCGCTGCAGTCTGATAGTTGTCGAACAAATTCCAACAGTTGATCCCGCCAATGATCGGCGTATATTGGATTGCCTGGGGTTGCCCCATCCTGTCTGTTCGGAAATAGAAACACTCGCCTTCCAGCGAATCCTTATACCGGAAATACATGGAAGAGAACTGCTTCTCCGCCGGAAGCAGATCGAATTCGATCACCCCATCCGAAAAATCCACGCCTTTCAATGTCACCAGCCCATTTCCCTTCAAGATCTTCATGGAACCGCCCTCCCCCCCGCCAGCCTGCCCCGCTTGCAAAAATTCCACGGCCCCCGGCTTGAATATCCAATTCTCCGCCCGCATCGGGACCGCCTGCCCCTTCTCAGCCCGCCCCTTCTCAGCCTGCCCCATCACCGTCCCCACGATCACCAGACTGTTAAAAAAAACTAATCCGCCCAGGAAGAATACTTTTGTCATAATTTTATTTTTGTGTTTTTCATCCGGCAAAAATGAAAAACCCCTCGCAAAAGCAATCATCAAAACCGATTCAAGTTGGTTCAATCGAATTCACATATCGAAGAATGTCTCCGGCTCATCGAAGCCAAATGGCAACGGGGCTGCCGGGAAGAATGGAGTAGTTATGACTTCGAAAAGCTGAATACCGCGATCTTTGATGCTACCGGCGTGTCCCTTAGCGTCTCGACCCTCAAACGCCTTTTTGGCAAGGTCTCCTACCCCAATCTCCCATCCGTCCATACCCTCAACACCCTGGCCCGCTTCGCCGGATTCGAAGACTGGAACGATTTCCGCCAGCGACATCCCCTCCCGGCCGCGCCCACGCCCGCGTCACACCTACCTACAGCCACCACTGCCCCGACCGCGTCCGCCCCCACCCAATTTGCCGCCGCACCCGCCGAAGCCCTAACCACCGCCCCCGCCTTACCCACGGCCGCATCCCCCTCGCGCCGTCACCTCACCCGCTGGTGGCCGATCCTTCTCCTGCCACTCGCCCTTCTCTTCTACTCCCTTTTGAACACCCGCACCCCCCACCCCCTTCCCGACCCCAGCCAATACTCCTTCACCGCCAATAAAATAATCTCCGACGGCGTCCCCAACTCCGTCGTCTTCCACTACAAAACCCCCGTCACCCCCGCCGACTCCGTATTCATCGTCCAAACCTGGGACATACGCCGCCGAATCGCGGTTCCACCCACCGGCACCGACTACTCCGCCATCTACTATTACCCCGGCTACTTCAAAGCCAAGCTTATCGTCGACACCCAAGTCGTCCGAACCCACGACCTGATGATCACATCAAACGGCTGGCTCGCCCTCGCCGAGGCAGACCCCGTCCCCATCTATTTCAAAAAAGAAGAAGTCACCCGGAAAGAAGGAATTGAAGTAGACTCGGCTACCCTGGCACGCTATCACTTGTCGCTCCAGCCAACCGCACCGAATGTCCGCCTATTCTATACGAAAGATCTAGGTGACCTGAATGACGCCGGCTTTACGTTCGAAACCACGCTGCGGACCAGTCCTCCCCGGGGATCCGGCGCCTGTCAGAACGTACAGGTCTTGATTCAGTGTAAAAATGATGTATTTATTATCCCGCTGGCCGCCAGGGCCTGCATCGGCGACCTTAGCCTCGTTGCCGCCGGCGCATTTGCCAGTAGCAGAAATGCCGACCTCTCCGGCTTCGGCTGCGACCTCAGCCAATGGACTACCCTGCGGGTGACGAGCGACCACCGCCAGGTAACTTTTTTTGTAAATGGGAAACCCGCCTACTCCCTGCGCTTCCCCAACGACCCCACGGAGATCGTAGGCGTTCAATATCGTTTTACCGGCACCTGTGCCGTCCGCAACGCCCGTTTCACCACCGCCGGCCGCACGATCGATCTGAAATAACGCCGGCCCCTACTCATGCAAAACAAGCACCGCCTTGATCGACCGGTTCAATACCTTATTCACCGTCGACGTATTGAATAACCGATAGATCAACCCATGATGCCGCTTCACCAGGCTCACGATATCCGTCTGACTCCCCGCGAGGAAATTGATGATCCCCTCGGTCGGACTATCCTCCTTGATATACCTGAATTCCATCTCCGCCCAGGGATATCGCTCCTGTATCGCCTTTTCTCCCGCCTCATTCGTCGTCCACGTCCCATCCTCCACGATATTCACTACAAATAACTTTTGGGTCTTCAGCGCTTTCAACAGATCGGTCAGCGCCATGACATCCTCGCCCGAAGGCGCAACCGCAAAATCCGTTGCCAGCGTGACCACCGGCTGGACGGCATATTTGCTTTCCAACGGCACGATCAGCGTCGGCACGTTGGTCTTCTCCACCATCGTACTGGCATTGCTTCCGAATATTCCGGTAACCCCCGAGGTTCCCATCGTCCCCATCACCAGCATCTCCACCGGATTGCTTTCGATATATTTCATGATCACCCCGCTGACCGATCCTACCTCACAGCTAGTCGTAACCGTCACATCCTTGAATGCGGACCGCGTCGTGAACGTAGCCGCCCAGTTGGTCAGCGCCTGCCGTTTGCCGTTATGATACTCTTCTATATACAAAGCATTATACGTATTATTGAATACCCCCTCGAAAGACCCTATCGCATTGATGGCGTGCACTTCAGCCTCTAACACCTTCGCCAGTTCCATCGCATACTCCATAGCGTTTGTGGCGCACGCGGAAAAATCCGTAGCAACTAAGATTTTTTTCATGTTATAATGTTGGTAGGTTAGACGAACAGATGGAATACAAAGAACAGCGCGAATGCCAGCGCGATCGACACCGGCAAGGTCAGCACCCATGCCATCCCGATCGCCTTCAGCGTATTGCTGTTCAGGTTCTTGGTGCCATTGGAAGCCACCATCGCACCGGCAATACCGCTGGACAACACATGTGTCGTACTCACCGGCAGGCCCACGCCGCTGCTCAATCCGATCGTACATGCCGCCGTGATCTCCGCCGTGGCGCCCTGTGCATAATTCAGGTGCTCTTTCCCGATCTTTTCCCCGATCGTCAGCACGATCCGCTTCCATCCGATCATTGTACCGATACCCAGCGAACAGGAGATCACCGCAATTACCCAGACGGGCGCATAATCCGTCGTATCGTTCAGCCCCTTTGAGGCCGATGACAACGTTGCCCGGTTGGCCGCCGTCAGTGTTACGCCCGGATTCGCCAGTACCGCTTTGATGTCTTTCACGACCGATTGCAGTTGCTTGCGGAAGGTAAAGACATGCTTGCCATCCCTGCTCATCCCGCCGGCGATCGTAGCCTTAGCCGTGTCCACCGCTGCACCCAACTGTTCGAGCGTAGCCTGACCTGTCGTTGTAGGATCCGCCTTGGCTATCGCACCCTGGATGCTGTTTAAAGATACTAATATTTTACTGTCGTCCGTCTGACGGTCTACGGCGAACTTGGCCGGCAGGAACGCGATCAGGATCAGCATTAGTAAGCCTACCCCCTTTTGCCCGTCATTACTGCCATGGAAAAAGCTGACCAGCGTACAGGTCGTGATCAGCAAAAGCCGGATCAGGATCGGCGGCCGGTCATTCTCACCCGTTGGCGCATGGAAGAGGATAGGGGCCTTGACCACATGTCGCAGGAAGTACATCAAAAGCATCGCCGCCCCGAAGCCAAATAACGGCGACAGGATCAGCGACAACCCGATCTCGCTCGCCTTGCTCCAGTTGACGCTTCCGCTATAGTACATCGTGAACCCCAACCCCGCGCCGATCATGGCGCCGATGAGCGTATGCGAGCTGCTGCACGGAATTCCCAGATACCATGTGCCCAGGTTCCAAACGATTGCCGCAAGCAACACCGCTAACACCAGAATAGCGCCGACTTTGACCGGTAAGGCCATCATCTCGTTCAATGGCACGAGCTTTAAAATGCCCATCGCCACTGCAACGCCTCCCGTAAATACCCCGAGAAAATTGAAGAAACCCGACCAGGGCACTGCTACCATCGGCTTTAACGCCTTGGTATAAATGACCGTGGCCACCGCATTGGCCGTATCGTGAAACCCGTTCACAAATTCGAAGCCAACCACTGCGAGCAGACAGAAGAAAAACAGGAAAAGCAATCCTCCGCCCAGATCAACCTCCCCTATAAAAGGAAGGTTGATGAAGTCCAATAGTACATGCATACCAGTAGTTTGATTGGCACTAAACCTAGCGAAAAACTGAAGACTGGGGAAAAATCACCCCCTTTCCTCACCTAAATTAATGAGGACTTAACATAGGAGCGTTAGTTCAAAGCTTCCTTGTTGTATTTATTGCGGTAGTCCACCGGCGACATCGACGTCACCTTCCTGAAAATATCCCGAAATGCCTTTGTGTCATTGTATCCCACCTCATACATCACTTCACCCACGGTCTTCCTGCTCATTTCCAATTGCCGCTTGGCCGCTTCGATCTTCACCCGCTGCCAATATTCCAGCACCGTATTGTGCGTAGCTTTCTTGAACCGCCGCTCAAATGTCCGCCGTGCGATCCCAAATTTCCTGCACAGCTCATCCACCGTGATCTTATCCTGATAATTGGCCTCGATATATTCCTGCACTTTCACGATCTCGGCGTCATTGTGCACCTTTTGCCCTTTAAAGATGTGAAAGGGTGACTGACTATGCCTGTCTATATCCAGCACAAAGAATTTCGCCGCCAGCACCGCCAGTTCGCGGTTAGTATACTTCTCGATGAGATACAACAAAAGATTCCAGTATGAAGTGGCTCCGCCGCTTGTATACAATCCCAGCTGATCCGTAACGATCTTATTGTCCAGCAGCTCCACCTCCGGGAACCGGCTCCGGAATTCGTTGGCAAATAACCAATGCGTCGAACAGCTCTTACCATCCAGCAGCCCCGTCTCGGCCAGCAGGAATGCCCCAAGACAGAGACTTGCCACCTCAGTGCCTTCTTTATAACGTTCCACGATCCACGGAATAAAATCCTTATTCAAATGCAGGGCCCGGTTCAGGTCGCCACTCAATGCCGGGATGACGATCAGATCAGGCCTCCGCGCATCGGCCAGCGTCGAATCCGTATGGATCGTGAACATCCCGTCCGTTACCCGCACCTCCTTTGCCAGCCCCACCAGTTGTACATGGAACATCGGCATCTCTCCCGTACTTTTCAGGAATTCATTTACCGCCGTAAAAGCATAACGCGGATCAGCCACCGCTTCAACTACTGCTGTCTCCGGAACTAATATGGTAATGTTTTTCATGGCGCATCGTCATTGGTACTTCCTAAAGGTAACGCCATTCTGTGTCGTAAACAACCCCTTGAATTGACGGAAGCGTACACCCTCCAGCCAAAAAAAGGCAGCTAGCTTTACTGTATAAATGCTCCACTATGGCACAGCTTAATCCCTACTTGAATTTCAATGGTCAATGCCGCGAAGCGCTCACCTTCTACCAGGGATGCCTCGAAGGCGACCTCGAGCTTCAAAAGGTTGCCGAATCCCCTATGGCCGCCAAAATGCCTTCCGAAAAAGGCCCCCTCATCCTCTATGGCGCCCTCGCTAAAAATGGTTCTACCCTGCTTATGGGCTCCGATATGATCGGCAACAACCTCCAACCGGGCAACTCCGTCAGCCTCTGCCTCAACTGCTCCAGCGATCAGGAGATCAATACGCTTTTCACCCGCCTCTCCTCCGGCGGTCAGGTCAAAGTCCCCCTTCACCAGAGCTTCTGGGGCGCCACCTTCGGCGAGGTGAAAGATAAATTCGGGATCACCTGGATGCTAAACTATACGCGCAACTGAAGGATAATTCTGCCCCTTTTCTGACTTATGTCACGTTTATTTTTTCGGTGATATTGCGTTGTCTATCTTTGCATTTGTCCTTCCTGCCTTTCCAACATTCACTAACCATTGGAATCCGTCTGGCACGACCGCCTTTATCTCAGGCGGTAATACATACACATGCGTAATCAAGGTTTATGAGACCAAAATATGACATTCTCTGGAAAGGGATGATAGAAGAAATTATAGAGGACTTGTTACTTTTTATAGACCCCGATATCGGAAAGGAATTAGATTTGGGACGTGGGTTCGAATTTCTCGACAAAGAACTATCTGAAATTTACCCCGAGCCCGACCAACCATCCAATACCAGAGTTGTGGACAAACTGGTGCGGGTATATCTGCGGGACGGAGAGGAACGTTGGATGCTATTGCATTTGGAAGTGCAGGGCAACAGCGATAAGGATTTCCCAAGACGGATGTTTGAATATTATATAAGGCTTTATAGCAAATATGGCCGGCCCGTAGCCGCAATCGCCATTTTTATAGGAAAGAATGGAATGAAAATACCCTTTGCATTTGAAGAGCATTGTCTATGGACCTGTACGCGATATGAATATAAGACTATAAATATTGCCGATTATCCAAATGAAATCTTGGACGCCAGCACAAACCCCTTTGCAGCCGTAATGTTGGTGGCCAAAGGCGCATTGTTACGCATGCAGGGAAGCGATGACGAAAAGGACAATGTGTTGCTTGAACAAAAATTATTGATGGTCAGGCGCTTAAAAGAGAAGATGACTCTATTTGGAGAGAAGAAGACGCGAGCGATCCTGACCTTCCTGAAAAACTATGTAACATTTAAAAAACCGGAAATTAGTCGTAAATTTATTGAACAAACCGATGAAATCCTTAATAAAAGTAACACTATGGGTATCATTGAACAATGGGCAGAGATCAGGCATCAGGAAGGAGTCGAAGAAGGCCTTGAAAAAGGATTAGAAAAAGGCTTAGAAAAAGGCCTGGAAGAAGGCAAGGAAGAATCTGTCCGACTATTCCTTGCCCACACCGAATTCTCCCCCGAAAAGATCGCCGAATTCGTAAAGGTTCCCGTCTCATTTGTGGAAAAGATCAAAGGACAATTAAGTTCTAAATAATCGCCTTCCATCCCCACCCCCAGCCGTAAATCCCACGGCACAACCAAATCCAAAAAGCTCTCCACCCGCGTCGACCTCACGCCCATGGTTGACAGCGACCCAACACCCACACCGGAGTCCGCCGTCATCACCCTCCTCCCCGGCAAAAATAACAGCATTTACTATTACGAAGGCCTCGATCCAAAAGCGGTAAAACCACCGATTTCAGCAACATCCGGAAAATCCTCCTCGACAAGAAAGCCCGCACCAACCCCGACTGGTTCGAAGTCATCCTCAAACCCTCAGCCGACGCCACCTACGGCAACACCGTCAAACTCCTGGACGAAATGAAGATCGACGATATCCATCACTACGTCCTTACTGATATAACCCCCTTTGAATACCAGATCATGCGGTCCCACCCACCCATTTATCCGTACCTTCGCCCGATGAAGATCACCGTCCGCCCCGCCACCACCGCCGACCTTCCCGCTCTCCTGCACTTCGAGCAAGGTGTCATCAGCGCCGAACGCCCCATTGACCCCACCATCAGGGATGGCCCCATCCGCTACTATGATCTCGACAAAATGCTCGCCTCCCCCCACATCTACCTCGTCGTCGCCGAAACCGAAGAAGATGTCGCCGGATCCAAAACCAAAAGCATCCTCGTCGGCTCCGGCTATGCCCGCATCGACCCCTCCCGCCACTACCTCAGACATACCCACCACGCCTATTGCGGATTCATGTACGTCCAACCCGCATTCCGCGGCCAGGGCGTCAACCGGCTCATCATCGATGCCCTGAAGTCCTGGGCGAGATCACAGGGCCTCACCGAGCTCCGCCTGGACGTCTATACCACCAACGACATCGCCATCCGCGCCTATGAAAAAGCCGGCTTCACCCCTTATCTTATCAATATGCGCATGGGAATCTAGCTAAGTAAAAGGGCATGAATGATATATTTGTCAATATCCGGCGCGAAGTCTGACCATCACCTGCATCAACCAGTACAGCGGCAACATCGCCACCACATACACGAACGCGAACCCCAGCAATAACGCTACCGCCATTCCAACCCAATCCGGTTTCGCCGCCGTATCCCGCTCATAATTCACCAGTTTCGTCCCCGCGATATAATCGCCCAGCCGCTCCTGGACATTGATCATCGCAAGGATCAGCTCCAACGGCCAGAATACAAGCGGCAGGTTCCGCGCCAGACAGCGCAATGGCCCCGCCGGCTCCCCTGTCCGCTTATTGATCACCCGGAACCGCAACATCCGCTTCCCGATACTCTGTCCCAGATAGATATCCTTGTTGAAGTAGAAGGAAAAGATAAACGCAACATAAATGCTCTGCGCCGCCGACAAAAAGCCGAAATCGCCCAAATGCCGGGTCGTACTCGTCGCATAAAGAAACATCGGCGCCCACCAGATCATAACGATAAACGTCATACTCACCTGGTCCGACAGCATCGACACCAGTCTGTTCACCCGGTTTAAGGAGGTTGCAAAGGCCATAGTCAAATATAAAATAAATCTACCCCCCATCACCCCCAAACCCTAGCCGCCAGGCGACATCCCCCCAACCCCGCAGGGGCATTTTATCCACAAATATTTTTGTAAACCATATACTAACCCTCTGTTTGCCCGCGTTTTGCATCTGGCAGGATTTTAGAATCAATATACTTCAAAAACCATTTGTTATGAAGCACACCATCAAAAACGTGCTTAGCATCACCCTCTTCATCGGCATCGTCGCCTTCTCGCTGTCGAGCTGCTACGAGGGTCGCTACTACCACCACTACCATCACCACACCCACGACTGGTACGGCCGCCATAACGTTCCGCCGCCGGCAGGGGTTCGCTGGGACGTCGACGTAGATCTTCACTAATCAAGTCATACCCAAAGATCAACCGACCCGGGCAATCCCGGGTCATTTTTTTATACCTTAGCGATTCAAATTTATCTAAAAGAACTTGCCGCCGCCTACTTCCCCCAAACACAAATCCACCAGCAGAAAGATCCTCCTCCCCGTTCTCTGCTCTTTCCTCATGCCCGGGATCAGCCTGCTTAACAACAATGTTTTCTCCGCCAACGTAGAACCTCGCCGCGTCATCGGCTCCTGGATCATCGGCTTCATCTTCCTCCTCCTCCTCTGGGCCGTCGACCAGTGGATCGCCGACCGCTTTGTAAAAGCCCGCCGTCCTGCGACCCCCCGCCACTTATCCGCACCCCGCCGCCCTTCTTTCCTCCGCCTCCTCACCCAAAACGTCGTCAATCTAATCCTCATTATCGCCTTTATCCGTTTCGTCGATACCCTCGAAGAGTTTCATCTCAATATCCACTCCAACTACGACCTGTCCTTCATCAAACTGGCCCTCGCCTCCTTTATTATCCTCTCTGTCCAGGCCACCCTCGCTTCCCTCGCGGAGAAAGAAGACATCCTGCTCGCAAACGCCGAGCTCCTCCATGAAAATTTGCGCACCCGCTTCGAAGTCCTGAAACAACAGGTCAACCCCCATTTCCTCTTCAACGCCCTCAGCACGCTTCGTATAATGATCCGCGAAAAGGACGAGCGCGCCGAGCCCTTTATCCTCAAACTCTCCGACCTCTACCGCCAGCTTCTCGGTAAGAATACCTCCCAAACCGTCACCCTCGATGAAGAGCTGGAATTCCTCCGATCATATATCTATATGCTCCAGGCCCGCTTCGAATCGTTCCTGCATATCGACATCGACGTCTGGCCGGAAAGCCTTTCCCGCAAGATCCCCGCCTTTAGCCTCCAGCTCCTCGTGGAGAACTGCATCAAGCACAACATCATCTCCTCGGCAAAGCCGCTTTATATCCGCATCTTCCAGCAACAGGAAGACGCCGTTATCATCGAAAACAACCTCCAGACCAAACCCTCCGCCGACGAATCCTCCGGCATCGGACTCGACAACCTCCGGAAACGCTACGAGCTCCTCCAGGTCCGGGATGCCGTCGGCATCCAGCGTACCGACACGAAATTTTCCGTCACCCTCCAATTGCTGCAACCATGAATATCCTCATCATAGAAGACGAACCACGCACCGCCCGCCTGCTAAAGGAATTCATCCTCGCCACCGACGACTCCCATACCGTCCTCGAGATCTGCGACAGCGTCGAAAGCACCGTCCAATACCTCCAAACCACCACCCATCGGATAGACCTTCTCTTCATGGATATCCAGCTTGCCGACGGTAGCAGCTTCGATATTTTTCAAAAGGTCCCCCTAACCATCCCCGTCATCTTCTGCACCGCCTACGAAGACCACCTGCTGGAAGCCTTCAAGTCTAACGGCATCGACTATATCCTCAAACCGTTCCATGAGAAGGACATCGAGCAGGCCTTCCGCAAGCTCGACCAGATCCGCCAGTCCCTCCTCCTCGCTCCCAGCTTCCCCGTCCGCATCGAACAGGCCCTCGCCGGCCGCACCCAGTCCTCCTTCCTCGTCAAATTCCGCGAAAAGATGTACCCCGTAGCAGTCCGCGACATCGCCGCCGTCGCCCTCGAAAAGGAGATCGTTTACCTATACACGTTCAATAAGGAAAAACACGCCGTCTTCAGACCCATCGACGATATCGAATCCGCCCTCGATCCCCAAACCTTCTTCCGCATCAACCGCCAGATGATCCTCAACCGCGACGCCATCCTCGAAATGGAACCCTTCTTCAACCGCCGCGTCATCGTGACCCTCAAAGTCCCCACCGCCGAACGCCCCCTCGTCAGCCGCCTCAAAGTCACCCCCTTCCTGGAATGGGTAGAGAAAGGTTAACAATAGAATAATTATCCGGGCAAACATTTGATTTACATTTAAGGGAAGTACCAACACCCACAACCAATGTTTAGAAATTATTTTATAGTCATGCTCCGCACCCTCCTCAAAAGAAAGGCGTTCACTCTGATCAACCTGTTGGGCCTCACATCCGGTATGGCCGTTTGTATGCTGCTCACTCTCTATATTCAGGGCGAGCTGAACTGGGACAGCTTCCATGCCAAAAGCAACCGTATGTACCGGCTGGGCGTCGAGAGAAAATACACCAGCCGTATAGCCCTCCGGGGCGAAATCCCGCAATCGATCGGCCAGGCCGTCCAAAAGGAATTTCCGGAGGTGGAGCAAAGCGTCCGGGTCATGAACATCTCTAATGGCACCGGCGCCCAGGTCATCGTGGAGGATAAGTATTTCCAGGATAATAAGACCTTGGTGGCCGATTCCAACTTCTTCACGGTATTCGACGCCGACTTCATTGCCGGCAATGGCAAAACAGCCCTTCACAACGTCGGCTCGGTCGTGTTGAACGAATCTACCGCCAAACGATATTTCGGCTCCGCCGCCAACGCCTTGGGCAAACACCTGACAGTGAATAACAACAATCAATTTGTTATATCGGCCGTCTGTAAAGACTGGCCGGAGAAATCCCACCTGCAGTTCGACATCCTCGCTTCAATGACTACTTTCCCCGCTCTCAATTCCCCCAATTACTACGATTTCTATGTCTACGATTACCTTTTGTTAAAAAATAATGTCTCCGCCGCGACGCTGGAAGCCAAACTGCCATCGATGGTGGAGAAATATGTGGCCCCAACCATTCCGCAGGGCTTTGGTGAAAGCTACCAGCAATTTCTGGCGGAAGGCAACGGCTATCGCTATTTTTTACAGCCGCTCCCGCAAATCCACCTCCAATCCAACTTCGTAGACGAGATCCGGCCCGGCGGGAGCCTCCAGGCGGTCTATCTTTTTACGGGTATCGCCATCTTCATCCTGTTCCTTGCCTGTATCAACTTTATCAACCTGTCGACCGCCATGTCTGTCGAAAGGGCCAGAGAGGTGGGCATTCGCAAGACCTTTGGATCGGATACCTCCTCCATCCTTTGGCGCTTCTTAAGCGAATCCGTATTCTTTAGCATCGCCAGCATCCTGGTGGCCGCAGGGATAACCGCATTGTTGACGCCCACACTCAGCCGCATCGCAGGCAGAGTCTATAACTTCAACTGGTTCGTGACGCCGCTTCATATCTTGGCCGTTTTGAGCTTTTCCGTTCTGATAGGCCTGATAGCCGGGATTTACCCCGCATTCGTCTTATCGTCCTTCAAACCGATCCTCGTCCTTAAAGGCCGGTTCAAATCCGGCGTCCGAGGCCTGGCGCTGCGCAACAGCCTCGTCGTATTTCAATTCGCCATCTCGATCATCCTCATTATCGCCACCATCGTGGTCAACGATCAACTGCACTTCGTGCTGGGAGACCGTCTGGGTTTTGATAAAGACAATATCATTTCCATCGACAATGCCTTCAACTTGAGGAATTTTACCGACCGGAGCCAGGCTTTTATGGATGAACTGAAAAGGATCAACGGCGTCACGGATATGAGCAGGTGCGGGGCGCTGCCCGATGGGAGAGGTGACGCCAATTGCGCCATGCAGGTAGTCGGTACCAGGGTACAGCGAACCCAGGCGACCATTTTTGTTGACGACCGCTACCAGCAAGTATTGGGCCTGACAATTTCCCGGGGTCGCTTTTTTTCACGGGAACTGCCCACCGACTCATTCTCCATGGTACTCAACGAAGCCGCGGTCAAAGATTTTGGTTTGACCAATCCTATCGGCAGTAAAATAGTATCCACCGAGCCTTTCTTTAACGCCCCTGACGGCAAACAGATCGCGTATACCGTAATTGGCGTCGTAAAGGACTTTCACTTTCAATCACTTCACAATAAAATTGTTCCCCTCGTTATTGCCAACAGGGCCCGGTTCGGTTGGGGTATCCTGGCCGTAAAGGTCAGTTGCCCACAGTTGCCGGCCGCCGTTTCCTCCATCGAAAAGCTTTGGAAGCAGATGGAACCGAAACACGAGCTGAAATTCAGCTTCCTGGATCAGAACATCGCCGAGCTCTATAAGTCGGAACAGACCGCCGAACGTATCGTCACAATCTTCTCCTCTCTCGCCGTATTCATTGCCTGCATCGGACTGCTTGGCCTCGTGACCTTCACCACCACGCAGCGCACCCGGGAGATCGGCATCCGGAAAGTGCTGGGCGCCACGGTCGGCAGCATCTTCATCGTTTTATCAAAAGATTTTCTTCGGCTAATCGCCATCTCCATGCTGATCGCCTTTCCCGTGGCCTGGTGGGCGACCAATAGCTGGCTGAACAGTTTCGCCTACCGCATAAACGCCATCTGGTGGATCTTTATGATGGCCGGCGCCCTGGCTTTCCTGATTGCCTTTGTCACCATCAGCTTCCAGGTCGTTAAAGCAGCAATCGCCAACCCTATAAAAAGTCTACGTACAGAGTAAGAATCAACCTATTCCCAGGCCCCCGTCAACCGACTTCCCCGCCCCGGTCAATTCGACTTTAATTTTGTACAATTCATCCCTTTTCCGGGCCCTCCGCCGGCAGGCCTGCCGACCTTTGCCCCATCCTCAAAACCATGCCTATGCGACAAGCCTTACTTCTCTGCCTGGCGATCCTTCCCCCCACCACCCCTCTCTACCCCCAAACCGTCTTCCATTCCCTACCTGAGGTCTGGTCCGCCGCACTCAAAGACAATCCGACCCAGCACATCTATCAATTGAAGACCGGCCAGCTTACCGCCGACTACCACGCCTCCCAATCCTACCTCTTACCCCAGATCGCCGGCAACTTCTCCGGTCAGGACAACCTCAAGCTATCGGTCACGCCCGTCCCCGGCGCCCTCATCAACCAACCCGGCAAAACCCTCTACCTCACCTTCGGTAAACACTATGTTTATAACGCCGGTATCAACGCGACCGAGAACCTCTTCGACTGGCAATACGTCTTCCAATCCAATATCGCCCGCGAAAACCTCTCCCTCAACAACCTCCAGCAGGCCGCCTACGAGCAAAACCTCAAAGCCTCCACCGCTCAATACTATTTCTCCGGCCTCATCGCCGCTTCTTCAATAACGATCTCCGGCCGCGACCTCCTGCTCGCCGACAGTATCCTCGCCACCATCAGAGACCGCTACAACCAGGGCCTCGTCGATCTCGGCGCCGTCCACAGCGCCGAGATTAATGTCAATAACGTGCAACTCAACATCCTCCAAAGCCGTCAGATCCTCGACCAGTCCATCCAAAACCTCAAGCTCCTGACCGGCTGCACCGCCCAACAGACCCTTACCCTCGACGAGCGCCTCACCGCCGACTCCCTGTCCACCGACACATCCGCATCCATCGCCCCCGGCCACGACAAGAACCTCGACGTCTACGCTGCCAATACCCATCTCGCCGAGCTTCAGTCAAAAGTCCAAAAGGCGGCCATCTATCCCACCCTCTCCATCAGCGGCTTTGTCGGCTCCCAACAGTTCCGCGACGACTTCGGCCTCTCCTTCGGCGACGGCGCCTGGAACGACTACCGCTATCTGCAGCTAAACCTCAACGTTCCCCTCTTTACAGGCTTCTATAACCGCAACAAATACCAAAGCGCCCGGACCCTCGCCCGCATTAACGCCCAACAATACCACGACGCGGTCCGACAAGGGGAAATAAGCGATAGCCTGCTCATCAGCACCTTTGACAACTACCGCCTGCTCTCCGCCGCCTCCGGTCGCAACCTCCGCCTCTACCGCGCCAATGTCGAGCTCCAGCGCCAGAAGTTCGAGGAAGGCCTCATCAGCATCGATACTTTTCAAAAGACGTTCGAAGACTACCTCCGCGCCGAGAATACCCACCTCAATAACCTGTCGTTGATGTTCAACGCTATGGCATCCATCATCTCAAGAAATTAAGACAATGAAAAATAGCCGCATCCCATCCCGCGCAACCTTCCCGGTCATCCCTGCCATCCTCTCCCTCCTCCTACCCCTGACCGGCTGCCACCATACCCCCTCGACAACCCCCCAATACCGGGATATCGTCGACGCCGTATTCGCCAGCGGCAGCACCCAGGCAAAACAGCAATACCGGATCACCGCATACGCCGACGGCTATCTCCAAAGATCCTTTGTCGCCGAAGACGACAGCGTCCATACCGGCCAGCTTCTCTTCCGCATCGCCAACGACCTCCAGCGCACCCAGATCGAGAACGCCGCCACCAACTATGAATATGCGCTCCGCAACGCCTCCGACAAAGGCCCCCAGATCCAGCAGCTCGAATCCCAGATCGCCCAGGCACAACGCAAAAAGACGACCGATTCCCTGAACTATGAACGCTATCAACGCCTCCTGCCTACCCACGCCGTCGCCCAGGTCGACTACGACAACGCCCGCCTGACCTACGAAGCCTCTACCGCAAACCTTACCCAACTGCAGAAGAACCTCGAAGACCTCCGCACCAACCTCTCCCTCAACACCGAGAATACCCGCGCCCAACTCCGCGAACAACAGGAGAACAACTCATACTTCGCCATCACCGGCGCCACGAACGGCCGCATAGAGAACGTCTACAAAAAGGATGGCGACCTCATCCGCAAAGGCGACGTCATCGCTGACCTCGGCGCAGGCCTCCAGATCGCCAGACTGCTGATCGCCGAGGAAGATATCCAGCGCATCCGGCTCGGCCAGCGCGTCCTCGTATCCCTCAACACCGATAAGGTCCATGTCTTCAATGCAACCGTTACGAAAATTTATCCCTCGTTCAATACAAACGACCAGGCCTTCATCGCCGAAGCCACCTTCGACCCCCTTCCCCCCAACCTGCGCAACGGCACCCAACTCGAGGCCAACATCATCCTCGGCGAAAAGAAACATGCCCTCGTGATCCCCACCAGCTACCTCCTGCCCGGCGATAGCGTCATCCTCGCCGCCGACCAAAGCCATGTCCCCGTCAAGACCGGCATCCACACCCTCGAATGGGTCGAGATCACCGGCGGCCTCCGCGACAACCAATCCATCCAACCCGTCAACCCGGTTAAATGATGCGACTACCCGTCAATTACCAGATCGCCGCCACCTACCTCCGCTCCAAACTGAAGCAAACCGTCGTGGCCGTACTCGGGGTTACCTTTGGCATCTCGATGTATGTATTCATGAATAGTTTTATGAGCGGCGTCAACCTCGCGCAGAACCGCCTTGCCTTCAGCACCCTCGCCCACGTCCGCATCTATAACGACCGCCCCGCCGACCGCAGCGACCTCGTAAGCCGCGCCTATCCCGCCGGCACCATCGCCAATATCCGGAATAGTAAGATCATCAAGTACACGGAAGGCATCAAGAATTCCACCGGGATCATCCACTACCTCCATACCCTTCCCATCGTCCAAACCGTTGCACCCGAAGTCAACATAAACGTATTCTTCAAAAATGTGGGTAACAAAGTGAACGGCACCCTCTCCGGTGTAGACGTGGCCAGCGAAGACCAGCTCTTCCAACTGTCGCAGCTCATGGTCCAGGGCAAATGGCGGGACCTCGCCGTCCGCCCCGACGGTATCATCGTCGGCGCCGAGCTGGCCAAAAGCCTGAGCCTGAAGGTCGACGACAATCTCAACATCCTTACCGCAGACGGCGTCTCTCATACCTACAAGGTCATCGGCATCTTCCAAACCAACCTTTCCTCGGTCGACAAAACTAAAGCCTACCTGTCGATTACTGCTACCCGTCAGTTGCTGGCCGAGAATCAGGACTACGTCACCGATATCCAGGTCAACGTAATCGACTTCAAGCTTGCCAATAAGCTCGTCAGCCACCTCGCCCCCCTTCTCCCCTATAAAGTAGAGTCCTGGTCGATGGCCAACGCCCAACTCGAAGCCGGTTCCAATCTTCGCGACGTCATCGCACTTGCCGTGTCTCTTACCATCCTCATCGTGGCCGGTTTCGGCATCTATAATATCATGCTCATGACCATCAACGAGAAGATCCGCGAGATCGCCATCCTGAAAGCGATGGGATTCTCCGGTTTTGATATCCGCCGCATCTTCCTCACCATGAGCTCGGTCATCGGCTTCGTGGGCGGGCTCGTCGGCATGGGTCTTGGCTATACTGTCTCCCGCCTCGTCAACCAGGTCCCCTTTAATGTGGCCGGCCTGGCTACCCTGCCTATGGACTATGACCCTAAGGACTATCTCCTGGCCTTCTGCTTTGGCCTCGTCACCACCTTCGTTGCGGGTTACTTTCCATCCCGAAAGGCAGCCCGTATCGATCCCGTAACCATCATAAGAGGATAATTATGGAAAGACCGATCATGCTGAAAGTCGACAACGTTGTAAAATACTTCTATGAACCGGAGAAGTTCCAGGTTCTGAAAGACGTTACCTTCTCTGCCCTCAAGGGCGAATTCCTCGCGCTCGTCGGCAAATCCGGCAGCGGCAAATCCACGTTGCTCTACGTCCTCTCCACCATGGACACCGACTACGAAGGCCGGCTCGTCATCAATAATGAGACTTTAACAGGTAGGACCCAGAACGACCTTTCAGCTTTCCGTAATCGACATATCGGCTTCGTCTTCCAGTTCCACTACCTGCTGCCTGAATTCACCGTGCTGGAGAATGTCATGATACCCGCCCTCAAACTCAAACGGCTGTCACGCGCCGAGATCGAACATAAAGCCTATGCCCACCTCGAAACCCTCGGCCTCAAAGACCAGGCCCTCAAGCTGTCCAGCAAGCTCTCCGGCGGCCAGCAACAACGCGCCGCAATCGCCCGCGCTCTCATCAACGACCCCTCCATCATCATGGGCGACGAACCAACCGGCAATCTCGATTCAAAGAATTCTCAGACCGTATTCGACATCTTCCGCGAGATCGTTAACCATGGCCATCAGACTATAATCGCGGTCACCCACGACGAAGACTTTGCCGCCAACTGTGACCGCGTCCTCGAGCTTAGTGATGGCCGCCTGATGAAGTAGTGTCGACCGAAAGACTATCCGCCATTTCTTTCATCACCGTACTGTCCGCCTCCGGCCCTTCCTTCCCCATTGGCGGAATATTCGGATGCCGCACCTTCCAGTCGTCTACGAAATATCCGCTCCACTCCCGGAGATAGTGATAGTACTGATATTCCGACTCGCAGCTTTGAATGAATTCCTTGGTCGGCCGGTACATTACCATGAAAGTATCAAGCGCGGGCGAGATCAGCCCCGTGACATGCCGGACGATCGCCTTCGAAAAGTGATGATCGATAAAGTTCTCCTGCTCCTGCCATACCAGCCGGTCCTGGAACGCCTCCATCCGCCGGTTCTCCCGGCCGTTGAAGAATAGGTCCAGATTCAACCCGACACCCATCCCGCCCCGGCCTGTCGTCTTTACGTTGTTGAAGTAGGAAGTGCCATAATTGAAGATGCGCGCATACTCCTTCCGCGTCTCCAGGGAATCGAGATAATAATTGTTCCCCCGCACAAATGCCGCCGGTAAGGTATCTATCGACACCGCCAGCGCCATATCGAAGGGCTGATTTGCATTGATCTCCTTCGCCGGAAACCGCAACGTCGTTCTGCCTAAATAGGAGAAATAGATCGAGTCTTCCAATCCCATCCGGATACGGTAATGCCCAGTCGAATCCGTGCTGGTCCCCAATCCCGAAGTGGTTAGCACACTCACTCCGGCCATCGTATACTTTTGCGAATTGTCATAGACAGTGCCGGTAATAACGACCTGTCCGAATGCCGGCCGAACGGATAGAAACAGAATAGCCATCAACAGGCGCCAGCGCGTAAGTCTTGGTAGCGTCTTCACCCCTGAAAACTAAGGTAGTCCTGAGATACTTGGGAATTTCCACCGCGTATTTAACAATTTATTATTTACCCCATTCTTCCGTTAACATTCCTCCCACCCTGCAACGGTTGACCGAATTGCATTGTCATCCACCACAAAAGCCCGGAGACATGAAAAATGGATTAAAAGTTGCCTCACTCCTCTCGATATGGTTGCTTTTTACCATATCCTGCCGGAAGCATAACAACCCGCCCGCCGCCGACTGCATTTCCGAGGCCTTCATCACCCCCGCCTCCCTCGACACCGCCTTGCCACAGTCCCAACTGAATGCCATCGACAACCTGTTCCAACTCAACAACCTTTCCACGGCAAACCTTCAATTCTTCTGGATCGACAGCAATCGATACCAACCTTCAGGCTACACCGATACCGTCAGCCAGGTCGAAGTCCTGGCCTACCGCTGGTACAATAACCTGCCCGTCTTCGAGTGGAACGACAATCTTACTTTCTATAACGATATCCTGCAACCAATTTCAATAATTTACAAAGGCCCGGCTCCGGCCGCCGATACCACCTTCCACCGGTCCTTGGAATCACTGCGCCAGATCTATCAGCAAAATTTCATGAAAGTAATACTGGCAGGAGGCCCAGCCAACGCACCCATAAGACACCCTAGTCCCGATTATATCGATTCCTGCCTCCTCGCCAAACCCGGATACATAGGCGCCAACCTCTTCGACACCACCCTTCCCTATTTCTCCAGCCTGGTAAAAGCATGGCGGGTCACTCCCCTGAATGGCACATTCCCGATGGTTTATATTTCGGACAGCACCGGCGCCGCATGGCCCGTAGGGGTGTTTACCCCTTGACCATCCCCCTAGCTTTTCTTGAATAAAATGACCGACCCATACGCCGGGACCGACACCGACCGCGAATAGCTAACGCCGGCCGCATCCTCCCACGTTCCGCTTAGCGCCAGCGTCATCGCCGACTTGGAAGGATTGTACTGAAAGATATAGTCGTTCGCCGGATTATTCAGCGTCACATTCGCGCGGTACAACGAAATATTCGAAACCGCCAGCGCCGGCACATTACTGTTGATCTGGAAGACCAGCAGCGCACTCGAACTCGTAGCTTTTGCCTGCCACACCACCGAATTGTTGAGACTTGGCGTCGCCGTCGCCGTATTGATCACCGGCGTGAGCTGTGGATAGGGCGATGCGCTCCCCTCGAGGAAATTCAACATCGTATGCTGATTATCCGGAGCCGCCATCGTATAGTTGAGAACGTAATAATAACCCGAATCGACTGCACCTACCCCTGCCGAGCTGATTACCCGCACTCCCAGCAACGCATCCAGGAACGGCGTAATGATATTTCCCTTCGTATACATATTCCCGCCGATATAGGAATTGACCGTATAGGGCGGAAAGGTCAGCGGTAAGAGATTAGAATACATCTGATCTTTTTTGTATGTAGATTGCCACGCACCGAACGTCCCCGTGCCATAATAGTCGGTCATCGCCATCAGATAGAAATAGCTCCCCGAAGCCAGCTGCGCATAGTGGTTGTTATGCTGCGAAGAGTAAGAGCTCAGCCTCGAAACCGGCCCGATCGAGCTGACCTCGACGATATACTGCGTATCCACCCGCGTTACACAATAGTTGTTCGAGACGTCATTGCCGTAAAAGGTCCCTGTCGCCAACGCATGCCGCATCACCAGCTGTCCGATGCAATCGAACAAGGTATTATTTTGGATCGTACAATTCCGTGCGTCCTGGAAAAATACCCCCGCCGTACAATGCGCCACCGTGTTCCCGGTCACCGTACATTGCGTCGTATTTTCGTCGAGATAAATGCCATGCGCGATCCCCGCCACGCTACTGTCCGTCCCCGCCGGCGCCGTGATCCCGTTGATGACGATATTGTTTTTGATCACCCCGGTATTATGACTGGTGGTGCTGTCCTGGTTCCCGTTCCAGGTATAGATCCCCCCACCGTCATCTTTTACAAAACAGAAATAATTCACGAGGTTATTGGCGACGGTATTGCTGTTCCCCTGAAATTCGATTCCCGAATAACCGGTCGTATCGATCGTATTGTAGAGGATATTGTTGCTATTGCCCAATAAATAAATGCCCATCCCCGAATTGACCGGCAATGTCATCCCCGGAAAAGCCGCCGTCCGCCGGATTGTACAGTTCTGGATCGTGGAATTGTCACAATATGCCATCACTCCATTGTTGTTGGAGTAATCCATCGTCACATTATTAATGTTCAGATTACCACAGGTCGTGATATCGATCGCATCGACTCCCGAATAGCTGATCGTACAGTTGGAAAGCGTAATAAAATAGGACCGGAACATGGATACGCCGCTCTTATTCGCCCCCTGAAATGTGATTCCGTTTATGACCACATACTGCGCACTGTTGAACTTCAGCAGCGTGTCGATCCGGGCGATCTGCATATTCATCGATGAGGGATTCCCGGCCGAATAAACCTGCACTACCTTATTCGAGGGATTATAATACCATTCCCCGGCCTTATCGAGCGTATACGCATTCCCCTGAATAAAATAACCGAATTTATTAGACGGCAACCAGGTACTGGCGGACTTGTAAGTAATGGTATTACCACTCTGTGAAGTGATCTGCTCGGTCTCGATAACCCACCGGTTCTTGCGGATCACCAGATTGGCGCCTGTCCAGTTATGGCCGGAAGCCCCGATATGACTATCCGTAATGCTCACTACTCCATTATAGGATTGGATCTGCGCATAACCTCCGTCCGGGTTGGACCAGGAATTCGGCCAGCGCCCCATCGGCTGCGAACTGTCACCGATCATCGCGATATTCGCGCTAAGCCCGCAGTTGGAGCAGGTCGCCTGCCAGATGTTACCACTACCGCCGCTCCATCCGCTAAGCGCCGTGAAGCCCGTGACCAGCGGCGCATTTCCGGACCCATACGTCGTGACAACGATCGGTTTCGCCGCCGTACCCGACTTCCAGACATTCAATCCGCTCGTGAAGACGCTGCCGCACTGCAATTTCACCGTGTCGCCGGGATTGAGACTACCCCAGAAACTGTTCACCTTTCCCATCGACCGCCAGGGCGTGGCCGGATTGGTCGCCTGTGCAGGACTATAAGAATCATTTCCCGAAATGGAAGATACGTAATAGGTAGTGGCGTGGGCCGAAAACCCGGCGCAAAGCAATAGGATGGAGATGACAATTGGATTTTTCATAACGAAGACCAACCCTACCACCAATTTGAGGCCAAAATGCTACGGAATCCATCAACAAATCAAAAATTAAGTAGTTTCTTCAATCTCATCACCTGCCCTCCCCCCGGCGCCAGCCTCAGCACCACACTGTCTCCCGCATTTACCCTGCGGCTTTCCCCGACCAAATGATTCGGATTCTCTGCCGCATCCGGCGCATCGCTATAAATGCTGGCCTCATAAACTCCCGGCGGTAGCCAATCCAGCGAGAGCTTCACCTCCCTGCCCACTCCATTATTGATCGTCCCTACCCACCACTCATCTCCCTTCCGTCTCGCCACCGTCACCCGCTCCCCCGGGATTGCCACCGGCGCCTTCGTTTCATCCCATGTGGTCGGCACCGCCCGCAAAAAGTCAAATCCTTTCTGGCCCTCATACGCCTCGGGATAGTCACATACCATTCCCAGATAGCTTTCCAGCACGACATACATCGCCAGCATATGACAACGCGTGCCCAGCACATAGGGCCGGGTAAAATGCGCCAGATAACCCCCCGGCGTCACCGCCCTGAACCCGCCAAGATGATAATCCGTCGGCCCCGCAAGCAACCGGGTGAAGACCACATCGAGATCGTCATCAGGCGTGATCGGAACACCCCATTTGTCATTCTCATAGTTGAGCGTCCCCTCGCGGGTGAGCTCATTGGGATATGTACGGCTTAGCCCCGTAGGTTTATAGGCGCCATGGAACTGGATATGAAGATGGTGCGCCGCCGCCTTTTGCAGGATCGCCGTCTGGATATTCACCATTTCCTGATCATCCCGGTTCAAAAAGTCCACCATCATCCCTTGGATGCCCCAGCGTTCGAACTGTGCAAAGGCGCTATCGACCATCGGCCACAATGCCCTCCAATGCACCCAAACCCGGATCCCCACCCCCTTGCTCTTCGCATAGTCACATATCGCCTTCATATCCAGCCCCGGGATCGGTTTGGTCACATCCGCATGAGGCCCGGCATCATAACTTATTCCGTCATTCGTATACCAGGCAATCCCACTCCAGCCAATAACAGAATGATAGTCAATGCCATTTCGGGCGCAGAAGTCGATATAGTACTGATTGGTCTCGAAGTTGATCCCCGGCTGAAAACCCGTATCCGCGACAATATCCCCATTCCACCAATGAAAGTCCGTTTTCCCCGGTTTGATCCAACTGACATCTTTTATCGCACAGTCGTCATTCAGGTCCGTAATTATATTGGACTCCACCAACGCCCCGGCCCTCGCCCCCAACAACAACACCCGCCATGGCGTCCGATGCGGCAATACCGCCTTCACCCGCACCGATACTACCTTCCCGGCCTCCAAATCCCTGGGACTACCCGCCTCCGCTTCAACCCCCGCCCCCGCCCCAACCGGCCCATTCATGGGCACCGGCCCTCCCGGCTGCCCCGGTAACGGCGATAACTCACTTTTCAGCATATCCCCATGCCGGATCAGGTACATCCCCGCATAGTCGACTAACCGCGCCTCCGTGATCGCCGCATAGATATGCCCGCCATTCCCTATGCCGCCATTCCCCCGACCTCCCCCATCAAAATCCAAAAATATCGGCATGTCCATCAACGTATCCTCCTTCACCCCGCTAAACCGCCCCTTTGTATAAAGCCCTTCATGCGACGTTGTGAAACCCTCCCGGAACGACGCCATCACCAACGGATCACCCACCACCCGAAAACTGCTCCCCTCATCCACAAGACTATAGGAATTCCACCCCTTTTGGTCCGGGATCTGATACCGGAACGCCACCCCGTCATTAAAGACCCGCACCTCGAAATTGATCCGCCGCCGCTGCCCCGCCTTTTCTTCCAATAAGATCAACCCCTCCGTATATCCGTCATGTACCGACTTCGTCTTGCCCACCACCAGGTCATAGTTGTCCTCGCCGCGGCTGATCACCGCTTTCCGCGCCACCAACCCGGATCCAAACAACCCCGACCCCTCAAACCGTAAACTCAACGGCGACCGGTCGATCACTTGCACTCCCCTATACACCACCCCATACTCCGGCAAGCCGTCCGTAAACCGGAAAAGAAACCGTATCCCTCCATCCGGCGACTTCACCTCGATCCCGATTCCCGCCATAACCCTCCCCGCCAACATGCAAATAAAGATCAGCGACCCCACCCGAAGACAATGTTTAGCAAGCATTGTAATAATTGAATTATTAAAAGTAGTTTCCTACCCCTCCCTCCTCAACACCTCCAATGGCGGTCTGTTCAATATCCCCCGCGTATTCAATAACCCCACTACCATCGTCAGCGCGCTCACCGAAAAGAACAGCACCACTACCTGCCACACATGAACCCCGACCCCGCCCTCGAACATAAACTTCGCCAGCAACATACTGAACCCCACCGACAGCACAATTCCCACCGCCGCCGCCAATCCGCCCAGGAATAAATATTCCAGCATCGTGATCACCAACACCTGCCGCCGGCTCGCCCCAAGCGTCCGCAACAACACACTCTCCTGTATCCGCTGATATCTGCTGACCAACACACTCGCGATCAGCACGATCACCCCGGTCATCATGCTGAACCCAGCCATGAACCGGATCACGAACCCGATCTTCCCCAACACATCATCCAGCACACTCAAAATAAGCCCCAGATCGATCACTGAGATCCCCGGGAATCGCTGCACCACCGCCCGCTGAAATCGCGCCGAGACCTCCTGAGAGGGCACCTCCGTAGTCATCAGATGAAATTGCGGCGCCTGCTCCAGGACCCCCGTCGGAAACAACACCGGGAAGTTGATCCGCAACTTCCACTCCACCTTCCGTAAACTTCCGACCACCGTCCCCACCTGCATTCCCTGCACATCGAACCCGATCGAATCTCCGATCTTTACCCCCAATATTTTCGCGTAATCTTCATCCAACGAGATATACACCCTATCCTTCGGCGACCTTACCGGCGAACCCAACCGCCCCGCGACAAGCTTCTCCGACGATGCCAGCGAATCCCGGTACGTCACCCGTACCTCATGCCGGAACCCCCGCGCCCGCTCCGGGCCTGCGCCCGCCTGCGCATCACCACGCGTCCCCGCACTATCCGCCGCCGTATTGACTGCCTGCCCCCGGATCGAGACGATATGCGTCTGCACGATCGGCACCTCCTGCACAACCGGTAACCTGAACTGCCCGGCCAGCTTTCGCACATCCGCCAGCTGATCCGGCTGAATATCGAACAACACCATATTCCCCTGGCTGGCGCTCGCCGCTACCGTCACCCTGTCCATCAACAGCTGCTCTACGAAGTATAAGGTCCCGATGAAGGTCGTCCCCAGCCCGATCGTCACCACCAGGATCAAAGTTTGATTGTTCGGCCGGTATAGATTCGCAAAACCCTGCCGCCATAAGTAGTTCCACCGCTCGGGGAATAACCGCCGGACAACCCACATCAATACCAGCGCCGCCCCGGCCAGCAACAGAAAAGCGCCCAGCAGCGAAAGCGTAAAGATGATCGCCTTGCTCCACCGCCCCATCCGGATGTAACTGAACCAGGTAACGAAAAAGAAGATCGCCGCATACACCATCCCCTTCCATCCATCCCAACCCGCTATCGATGACTCCACCGACAATCTAAGCGTATACAAAGGCGAGATCTTTCGCACCGTCAATAACGGCAACAAGGCAAACAACATCGAGATCACCATCCCCGTCCCGATCCCTTCCCCGATCGCATTCCACGACACCCGAAAATGACTCTCCATTGGCAACAGGTCCTTCAGTACCGCCGGTAAAACCTGCTGGACGATCACCCCTGCCACCGCCCCAAGCACCGACCCGATCAGCCCGATGCCCGCCACCTGGATCAGATAGATCATAAAAGCCTGCCTCGCCTTCAGCCCCAGACACCTCAATACCGCAACCCCGCTGATCTTCTCCCGGATATAGATATTCACCGCACTCGCTACCCCGATGCATCCCATCAATAGAGCGATGAAGCTGATTATTGTCAGGAACTCCGTCAGGTCCCCAAACGCCCGCGTCATCGCCGCCTTCCTTGACGCCACGGTTTCATACCGCATACCCAGCGAATCCAGCTGCTGTCCCAGCGGCGTCATCAGCTTGTCCATATTCGTTCCCGGCTTGAACAGATAATATGAGACCGTCTCGATCCGGCTGCCGCGCCGCACCAACCCCGAGGAGTCGAGATAACGCAATGGGATATATACCGGCGGCGCTACCGTCAGCGAGATCTCATTCCGCCCCGGCGCCTTGTCCAGCGATCCCGCAATGACGAAGCTGAGGTCACCGACCCGGATCGAATCCCCCACCTTTGCTCCATATTGAAGCATCAGCGTCTTATCTACCAATGCTTCCCTGCCCCGGCGGAATCCTGACCCTGCGGAGACCGGCGTCGTCTCCAAAGAGCCGTAATAGGGATAATCGCCTTCCAGCGCGCGGACCTGCACAAGCCGGCTCCCCTGCGTTCTTAGGAAATAGACCATCGACGCGAGACTTCGCTCCTCCGACCGCTTCCCCCCCGCCGAATCGATCATCCGCACTACTGCCGGCGGTAAAGCCCGGCCTCCCCGTACCACCAGGTCGGCCCCTACTAACGTCTTCGCCTGATCGTCGATATCTTCCCTTAGATTGTTCCCAAAAGACAAGGTCGCCACCAACGCGGCAATTCCCAATACCACCGAGGAAATAAAGAGGAAAAGCCGGCCTCTGTTTCGCCGGCTGTCCCGCCAGGCCATCAGCCCCAGCCAGGATAATCGCAAACCATTCTTACTTTCCATCCGCGACGGCAGCCCCCCCAACTACCCCCGTCAATTGATCACTTACGATCCGCCCCCCTGCCAACCGGATGATCCGCTGCGTAGCGGCGGCCAGCTCCAGATTATGCGTGACGATAACCAACGTGGTCCTTGCCTCCCTGTTCAACTCGAATAGCAACTCCACAACATTCTCGCTGGTCTCCGCATCCAGGTTGCCTGTCGGCTCATCCGCAAATAGGATCCGCGGCCCGCCCGCAAAAGCCCGCGCCAATGACACCCGCTGCTGCTCTCCGCCCGACAACTGCGCCGGGTAATGATGCAGCCGGTCCGCCAGCCCCACCTTCCCCATCAGCTCCCTTGCCCGCTCCCGCACAGCCCGCTCACCCCGCAATTCCATCGGTACCATGACATTCTCCAACGCCGTCAGCGTAGGCAGGAGCTGAAAGTTCTGAAAGATGAACCCGATGTACCGGTTACGGATAGCTGCTCGTTCGTCTTCATCCAGATCGTCGAGCAGGATCCCATTCAATTCCACCGAGCCCGTCGTGCTCCGGTCCAACCCCGCGCATAAACCTAAAAGGGTCGTTTTACCGCTGCCCGAAGGGCCCACGATAGCCATCGTCGAACCCGCCTCCGCCATAAAACTAATATTCTCCAGCACACTCAACATCCGCCCCGCGGCCCGGTACGTCTTACTGATATTACTGACATTTAAGATTGTATCTACCGCCATATTTTATTACAACTGTATCTTTGTATGACACAACATCCGTCTATATGTTGAAATTCCGTCACGTTATTTGCCCGATCATCCTTATGCTATCCGCGTGCCACAACAATTCTACCTCCCAGCCGGCCGACAGCACCCATATCCCGGCCGCCACCGGAGCGCCCACTCCCGGCGATAGCCTCGGCGCCGCCCCCGCCGCAAGCAACGCCAACCCGTCATCACCCGAAACGCCCGGCAAAAAGACCATCATCTTCTTCGGTAACAGCCTCACCGCCGGCTACGGTCTCGACTCCGGTCAGGCCTTTCCCACCCTCATCGGCCACCGCCTCGACTCCCTCCGCCTACCCTACAAAGTCATCAATGCCGGCATCAGCGGCGAAACTTCCGCAGGCGGCAAAAGCCGCCTCAACTGGACCCTCCGCCAACCCGCCGATATCTTCGTCCTTGAGCTTGGGGCCAATGACGGCCTCCGCGGCATCCCGGTCAACAGCACCCGCGATAATCTCCAGTCGATCATCGACACCGTCCGCCACAAATACCCCTCCTGCAAGATCCTACTCGCCGGTATGCTCGTCCCCCCAAGCATGGGCAGCACCTACGGAGATGCATTCCATGAGATGTTTCCACAATTGGCAAAACGGAATAACATCTCCCTCATCCCCTTCCTTCTCGACGGCGTGGGCGGCAACCCGGCCCTCAACCAGGGCGACGGTATCCATCCCAACTTCGCCGGCGAAAAGATCGTAACCGAGACCGTCTGGAAAGCGCTGCAACCTCTTCTTTAACCACCCCTGCTCAAAATCCCCCACATAGATCTTTAACACCTAAAATACCACTATTCCGCCAAACCCGCCCGCCGCCTGCCAAAAAATTGCCCGGATAACCGTCCCTGTCACCCTACCAGATCTCCCACCCTATAACTTTGTATAACCCGCCGGGATGACGAACATCGACGAGGGGAAGCTTTTGCGCACAGCCGTAACCAGAAGCATGTCAAACTTCATCTGTGGGCCCTCCATGCTCACCTTGACGATGAACCCGTCACAACCCGCGTTTTCAAGTTCCCGCATCATCTTCACCGTGACATGCTGGTTCGACATATCCTCTTTGACCTGCATATATCCCGGCACCGCCGTGCTTGTCCAGATATCCTCTGTGACGATCGTTTTATTGTTTTGCCCGATAATGGTCAGCTTCGCTTGAATACAGGGATACCCAGCCACCATCTCGGTCCCCACCTTCGTGACCCGGTATGTCTGCCCGTCGCTACTGTTGAGCCTTGCCGTATCGATGATATTCAGTTTATACTTCCTGGTCTGCGGATACAGCGTCACGCTATATTTGGGCAGCCCGGTGCGTCCGATCAGGCTCATTTTCGTCCCGATCACGCCCATATCGACTTGCATAAAGTGATTTTCCGAAATCGAAGTAGACATGGTATCGACCATCGAAGAATCCTTCCCTTTGCTGTGGAAATTGTATTGGGTCCTATATTGATAGAACATCCCGTTTCCCCCGTTCGCCGTCATGAAGCTCTTTAACGCTGCCGCCGCATCCGCCGAATCCGCCGCCGGCATCCGACGCGGCCCGCCCATCTTTATAAACTGCGCCGACGTACCCGCAACTATACCAACCATCAGCATCCAGATAACTATTATACTTTTCATATTTCCTGTATTATCATTATTACTTCGCGGTGAAAGTTCCATCGAAATACAGCGTCGCCTCCGTACTGTACTGGGCCACGGTAATATTTTTCCAAGTCACTGTCTTAGTGACCCCTCCGTCGAAGTTCAACTGCAGCTGTAACTGCTGAATGTTCCAGGTATCGTTTCCATTGGGATAAATATGGAGGTGTACCAGACCGCCATGTTCGACGAACCAATCCATATTGATGTCCGGTCTGTCCTTGGGTCCGAAGAAGTTGTTGTAGTAAGGGTTTGTATTCAGCTGGATCGTATTCGTCTGACCACCCTGGTAATCCACATTCAGGCCATTGGTCTTGTATTCATACAGAGACGCATCGGTCTGCTTGTTGTCCGATCCGTTGAAATTATTTGCCTTTCCGGCTCCGCCGAGAACGTGGTCATTGGAATATAAATAAAAATTATAATTATCATCCCCGCGCTTGCCTGAATTTGGCGCCGTCGTCCAGGTGGCATAAACACTTTGCAATTTCCCACCCGTCGTATTGGGTACGCAGGACTGAACGTTCTGATCGTCCGCGGCGCTGTTGCTTCCGATCAGGTCGCCTGCCATATCATAGAATTCATAAGAGATCGGCATGGCATTCTGATACGTGGCGCCGGCAAAGATCGCCTTCAGCTGCTTTTCAAGATCCTTTTTATCGAACGAAATGGTACTGTTGCCGGGACCGCCCACCACATAGCAGTTGATCGTACTGGATACATTCGAGTTCTTGGATACCTGGTCCAGGCCGACATTGGCGCTCACACCCCAGCCGCTGTAAGAAGCTTTGAAGTCAGCCGCCTCCGAGGCTGAGTTGAAAGTGTAGGTTAGATTTGCCAATACCCGCACACCATAGCTGACACTTCCGATTATCATCTGGTTGGCAGCTCTCTCATCGCTCTCCGATTTAAAATAACCGCTGTCCGGCGGATAGACATTGATCGTATACATGATCTTGGTCGCATCGATAGTGATGTTGATCGTATTCGATACGCCGGAAGTACCATAGGAGGCGCTGGCCGAAATACCATAACCGCTGGCCCCGCCACTGACCTGCAGGCTCTGGAGCGCACTGCTGCCCGTCTCATAGACCTGGTAGGCAAAAGATTCGGCGCCTTGATTTTTCGCTGGCAACTCTTTGGTCAGCTTCCGGACACCGTCATTCATCGTTCCCATCCAGGGGTTCGATACCGTGATATAGGAGCTTCCCGAGGCGTCGGCATTGTCTATGACTAGGCTGATTGGATTGCGGGCCCCCGCCTGCTCCTTATATGAGCCGTTGTAGAAATTCTCGAACGTGTAGATCGCCCCTGGATAAATATGGGACGCGGTTCCGGAATAATCATTGTTCAGGAAAGTCGTGCTGGTCGCGGTAAGCGTGACGTCGTTGGTTGCACAAACCCACTCGCTTCCGTTTTGCTTCTTATTGTCCTTCGATTTCAGCTTCGCCTTCGCGCTGATATTGGTCGATTGCCCGCCAAAAGACGGATTCTTTACCATTTTTAAGTGCAACACCGATTTATCACGATAGGGAACATCTTTCTGCATCCCGGATCCATCTTCATTTTTTTCATATTTCGCCTTCCGCGTAGCATATTTTGGGGTGCTCTTGAATGCGGCGTGATCATGCAGGGTAACGATTTTCATTTGATTTTTCACCACCTGGTCCAGCACCGGTTTGGTCCCCCCGGCGACTACCGGCTTGGTTGATGAAGTAGTGGCCGGAACGGTCGTTGTCGTCGAAGCGCCAGGCAGATTTGCTTTCGCCAGGGCAGGTTTTGACGCCGGCTTGATCTGAGCATCGGCCTGGTGTCCAAAAAAAACGGCCAGCACCAGCAGCGCAATGACGGTTGTCTTCACGTGAATAAAAGCATTCATAATTTTAGTATTTAAGCGGTTTTTAAAATACATGCCACCAAATCTTCTACCCCATCCCCTACAGCCCAACCTTCCTTTCTCCCCGGTATCCAACTGACCTTCGGCGCCCCGGACAGACTGTCCACAGGACGGCCGGTCGAGTCCTTTGGACCGGTACCCGGTTTTGGCTTCTTCTTGAACATCTTCATCAGCCCCCGGTAAGCCTTGTTGACGCCGCTATCGACCTTATCCGTCGCGCCATTGGCGACCGAATTTGCCTTATTCGTCGCCTTGATCTCCGCACTCGTCTTGATTTGTTGAGGGATCGTCTTGAAACTTTGATCCGCTGCCGACTGGGCGGCCCCCCTGGTGCCGATGAAGATCAGTGCTGCAAGTAGCAGGCAATGGCTGCGGCATTGTATGGTAAACATTAACATAAATTGTTATTTTTATACAAATTTTGCCGGAATTCGACAACCTGAAAAGCCCTGATCGACGAAACCCCAATTAAATCGATGAAATGAGCGAGACCTTGAAGACAAACCTTACCTGCCTCATCGCAGACGACTATGAAATTGACCGGCTGACAGTCGTCGCTTACCTGCGCAAATACCCTTTCATTCAGATTTCCGGCGTTTATGACAACTCGCAAAAAGCGTTGGAACACCTTCAGAAGAAACCGGTCGACATCCTTTTCCTGGACATCGATATGCCCGGCCTCAGCGGCCTCGAACTGCGCTCCCGCTTCATGGAGATCCAGGTTTGCATCTTCATAACCGCCTACCCCGACTACGCCGTCGACGCCTTTGAAGCCGCCGCACTTGACCTTCTCATCAAACCCATAACCGGCGACCGTTTCGCCAAAACAATTCAACGCACCCGCGAATATTTCGACCTCCGCCAAAAGGCCGGGCTCTTCGAACATAGCCTCGGACAGGACACCATCTTTATAAAGGAAGGACATGAAAAGACAAAGGTCAAACTCCACGATATCCTGTACCTTGAAGCGCTTCGGGATTATACGACGATCGTTACCCCGCAAAGGAAGTATCACGTGCTGACCTCCCTGGGCAACCTGCTGAATGAGAGTGAGTTTCGATCCTTCATCCGTATCCACCGGAGCTTTGCCGTCCAGCGGCATTATGTTCGAAAGTTAGACACCCGCAACGTCTATCTTGATGACGTGAGCCTCCCGCTTGGAAAGGCCTATAAGACCGATATCGAAAAGATATTCAACTGATGTACCGCGCCATACTCTTGCCCCTGCTCGCCGCCCTCACACTGCCCGCTATTGCTCAACGCAGCGGCATGGCCCTTGTCGACTCGCTCACTCGTGAGATTCCCAAACAAAAAGCACCCCGCGATCAGGTCGTCCTCATCTACCGCCTTGGCTACGCCTATAGCGCCATCAACCTCGACAGCGCCCTCTATTACAGCCAAATGGCCCTCCGACTCGCCTACCTGACGAAATGGACAAAGTCGGAAGGAAAATCCTATACCCTGATCGGTCTCAATCTCTTTTATAAAGGCGACTATGGCAACGCCCTCAAATCCTATGATAGCGCCATCCCGCTGTCTCAACAGGCTAATGACACCGCTAACTGGAACATGACCCTCCTGAATATCGGCGCCGTCCTCAACGTCCAGGGCAACTATAGCAAAGCCATGCAGTATTTTGTCCAGTGCCTCGCCCTCGACGACAAGATCCACGACAACACGAACCGGGCTATCGCCCTCCAGAACATCAGTAACGTCTACATGCAGTTGAAGGATACCGCCAAAGCCATCGGTTACTCCATCCAGGCATACGACGCCTACCACTCCACCAACGACCTCCAGGGTATGGCCCTTAGCCTCTATACCCGGGGCGTCATCTTCGACAACCAGGGCAAAGACTCCATCGCGCTGGCATGCTACCGGGAATCCGCCAATCTCTGCCGCCAGGCCGGCAATGACGCCGGCCTCGTCCGCGCAATGAACGGCGAAGGCAACCTGCACATGAAAAAAGACGAACTGGGACCGGCCCTTGTCAGTTTTGCCAATGGCCTCGCCCTCTGCCGCCGGCTGGGGCTGCGGTATGAATCGGCCGTCATGGGCCTGAACTGCGGTCAGATCTATCTTCAGGCAGTTATCGACAACAAGTATAGCCTCCCGGGCGACGGCGAAGCCCTCCCGATCGACAAACGCGCCGCCTACCTGCATGCCGCGCATGATTATATCTTCCAGGCTTTCGACCTGAACCGCCAGGGCAACTTCGACGCCCTCAAAGACAATTATCTCGCCATCTCCCGCTGGGACTCGCTTTCCGGCAACTATCGCGGAGCACTGATCGCCTATCAGCAATATGCGCAGCTTCAGGACTCCACCTTCAACAGCGACAATCGCAGCTCGATCCGTGAGCTAGAAGCCCAGCACCAGCTCGATATCCGCGACCAGCAACTTCGGATCAATCAGCTTGAGCTCAGCCGCAGCCAACTGGCCATCAGCCGCCAGAACACCCAGCGGTGGATGTATATCGGCGGCATCTTCTTTCTCGGAGTGATCGGAGCGCTGCTATTCTGGCAAAACCGTCAAAGGAAAAAGACCAATAATACCCTTCAACACCTGAATGCGCGGCTGGATCAGGCCAACCAGGTTAAGACCCGCCTCTTTGGCGTTCTCAGCCACGACCTTCGAAGCCCCATCAGCAACCTCGTTTCATTCCTCGATCTTCAGAAAGATAACCCCGGACTGCTTGAACCCGCAAATGCGGCTCGCCACCAGCAGGAAATCACCCGTTCCGCCAACAATCTGCTGGATACAATGGAAGACCTCCTCCTCTGGAGCAAAGAACAAATGCGCCATCTCTCCCCCCAACCCCACAACATTGACATCCCGGGTCTCTTTTCAGAACTACGCCTGCTCTATCCCGACACCAACCAATGCCGCCTGGAATTCAAGTGCCCGCCGCAACTGACCCTATATACGGACGAAAATTTTCTTAAGACGATCCTTCGCAATCTCACCACCAACGCCATCAAGGCCGTCGCCAATAACCCCAATGGCGATATCCGCTGGGAAGCCGCCACCTCACCCACTATCGCCTCCTCTGCCGCCAATTCACCCGCCGCCCCGGCGAAACCCTCTACCACCCTCACCATCACCGACAACGGGCCGGGTCTTTCGCCACAAGTCCAGGCTATCCTCCTCTCCCCCACCGGTGAGAATTCCGGCAAAACCCTTGGCCTTCACCTCATCCGCGAATTCGCCACCGCCCTCGGCTGCACGATCACCATCGACACTGCTCCCGAAAATGGCACCAGCATCACCCTCTCCTTCCCCTTCCACCACCTACTCCTCCAATCCCCTCATTTCGCGGATCCTGCTTCATCTTGAGCAGATACTCATGCGGCGGCGTCATCCCCGCCAGATTCTTCACGAAATAATCCCACCTCCGCCGCATCATATAAGGCGCAAAAGGCCCATACCCATGCGGACTGTTCGGAAATACCACCAGATCATAATCCTTGTTGGCTTTCTCGAGCGCATCGATCACCAGCATCGTATTCGAAGGCGGCACATTGTCATCCATCAACCCATGCGCCAGCATCAGCTTGCCCTTGAGATTCTTCGCCAGATTCTGATTGGCCTGCGCCTCATAGTCGGAGTTCGCGACCAACCCATCGTATCGCTCCCCCCAGTCATCCTCATAATTACGGTTGTCATGATTGCCCGACTCGGAGATGCCTACCTTGAAGAAATCCGGATACCGGAACATCGCACCCGCCGTGGCAAACCCGCCACCCGAATGCCCCCAGACCCCCACTCTCGTCGTGTCGATATAAGGATACCGCTGCGCCAGCTGCCGGATTCCCGCCATCTGATCCGGCAACGTATTCTCCGCCATATTTCCATAACTCATATCATGATAACTCTTCGACCGGTACGGATTGCTCGTCCCCTCGATCGCCACCACGATAAATCCCAGCTCCGCCAACGCCTGGTTGTCCCCCCTCGACGCTGCAAAACTCCAATTTCCTATGCTCCCTCCCTGCGGCCCCGGATAGATATAGTCGACGATTGGATACTTCCGGTTCGGATCCAGCTTCTCCGGCGTGAACAACAACCCGTAAATATCGGTCGTCCCATCATGCGCCTTCACCGAGAACGGGATCGGCGGCTTCCAACCCGTCGCCAGCAGCCGCGAGAGATCAGTCTTCTCGAGCGCCACCACCACCTTGCCCTGCAAATTTCGCAGCACACTGACCGGAGCCACATCCGGCTTGGAATAAGTATCGATAAAATAATCTTCCGACGGCGACAGCGTGATGGTATGGTTCCCCGCTTCGGGCGTCAACAGCTCGAGGTGACTGCCATCGAAATTCACCCGGTACAACTGATCGAAATAAGGGTTTTCCGCCTCCCGCCCCGTAACCGTAAAATACAGCACCCGCTTCTTCTCATCCACCTTATACACCCGGCTGACTACCCAGTCGCCCTTTGTGATCTGGTTCTTCAGCTTCCCGGTCGTCGCATCATACAAATACAAATGCCCCCAATTGTCACGTTCCGAATACCAGATGATTTCGTTTGACTTCGGCAGGAACCGCCAGTCGATCGCCGACCGTCCCGACTCGTACTGCGTCGCGACCTTCTCTTCAAATACCTCCCGAACCGCGCCGGTAGCCGCATCCGCGATCCGGAACTTCTCATCCTTATGGTCCCTGCTCGTGCTGACGAACGCCAGTTGAGAACCGTCTTCACTCCAATTTACGTCGTCAAACCCGCCGCCGCTGGAAATGTCATCGCTGAGCGTCCCGCGATGTGCGTCTGGCGGTATTTGCAACCGGATCACCTTTGGCGTATCCACGTCGATGATCACCCGCTGGATCATCGCGATATCCTTATCGCCCGGTAATGGGTACTTCCACGCCCGTAACTCCGGATGCCCTACATTCGTCGTCACCAGGTACATATCGCCGACATTCCGTTGATCCTGCTGGAACGTGGCGATCTTGCGCGAATCCGGCGACCAGGCCAGGATCGCCCGGTCGCTATGCTTCCAACCGGCATTGTCCGTCGCATAACCGAAATCCTTGACCCCGTCTGTCGTCAGCTGCGTTTCCTTTCCCGTTGCATTATCCCTTACCCATAAATTATAATCTTTGATAAAAGCGGCTTTCTTCCCATCGGGTGATACTTCCTCATTGAATCCCCGCCGCCCGCCCATCTCCTCGGAACCGCTTTCCGGGGAGGTGTCCGCCGTAACGGTATAGGTCTGCAGATCACAGCTCCACGGCTTCCCCGCCGCCCGGAAACGGATCGACTTCCCATCCGCGGAATACCGGAAAGCGCCGAATGGCAAATGATATGCATTCACCGCCTGACCCGTCACCGCCGACAACGATGTCGCCAGCTTCGTCTGATCGAATGCAGCGGTCCGGCTGCCCTTCGCCGGATTCACCAGGATGAATTCACTCCCCTGTGCCGTCAGCACCCGATACCAGAAACGGTCTCCCGGCAACCAGTTTGGCCTGCCCGGCGCATTGTCGACATACGGCTCTGTCCCATAGCTTAATAATGTTTCCGCATGTGCATAATCGTTATCTGTCAGGCCGCCGCCCTGTTGCGCCCGGGCGCCCAATGCCCATGAAAGGGCGATAATGAAAACCAGTGGTCTATTCATATTTGTTTCTTGTTTTTTACAAAAAAGACGACCATCAACCCCCCCGTGAACGCCAGCCCCGCAGCAATCCGCAGGATAACCTGATACACCGCGATGTAACCCTCCCGGTACGCAGCCTCCACCTTCGGCGCCACCCCCCAATCCCCGCTTCCCCGCCTCACATCCTCCGGCACTTTCGCATCCCCCAGCTTCGCCGTCTCCGCCAATACCTCCTGCCGGTCCCGCGCATCCAACCCGATCCCATCGATCTTCCGTCCCACAACCCCCGTGAACAGCACCACCGCCAGCGCCCCGAACACCGCATTCGCAAACACGCTCGCAACCCGCGACAACGCATTGTTTATCCCCGAAGCGACGCCGGAATACTGACCCGACACCGCCCCCATAACCGTCGCCGTCAATGGCGCCACCGTCATCGCCATCCCAAGCCCAAATACAATGATCCCCGGAAAAAAGGTGAACCAATAGTCCGACAGCCGTCGCACCTGCCCCACCATCGACAAAAGGATCATCCCTACCCCGACGATCACCGGCCCCGCAATCAGCAAGGCCCGCGGCCCATGCCGGTCCGCCCACGCACCCGCAACCCGCGACAGGGTGATCAACAACAGCGTGAAAGGCAGAAAGCTCAACCCCGCCTGCAACTGACTATACCCCTGTATCTGTACCATATTCAACGAAAGGAACAGCATCGCCGCACCCAAACCTGCATATAGGAAAAAGGTCAACGCATTGACGCCACTGAAGACCGGATTCCGGAATAGCGACAATGGCATCATCGGATCCTTACTTCTTTTCTCGATCCGGATGAAGATCCCCAGTAACACAATCCCCCCTCCGACAGCCGCCGGCACCGACCAATCCCGCCACCCAACCGCCGGTATCCGCAGACATCCCCAGGTTCCCAATGCCAGCCCCACTGCCACCGCTATCGCCCCCTTGATATCCAACGAATGCCGGCCCTCGCCCGCACGCCCGCCCTCGCCCCCGTCCACCCTGCCCCCATCCACCCTGCCTCCCTCGCCCGCTACCGCGTCGCCCCCCTCCTCCTTGCTTTCCGGCACCTTCAGCCATAAGATCAGTAATGCGATCAACCCTAATGGAACGTTGACAAAAAAGATATCCCGCCACAATCCCGCATCCGCCAACGCCCCCCCAAGAATAGGACCGCCTACCGTAACTATAGTCGTACAAGCCGACCATGTACCGATGGCCTTGCCACGCTCCTCATCGGCGATCAGGACCGACAATAAAGTAAGACTACCGGGGATCATCAGCGCTCCGCCCGCCCCCTGGATGATCCGGCACGCGATCAACATCCCCGTCGACGCCGAGCAGCCGCAGGCCACGGACCCGATCAGGAACACGACAATCCCTGTCATATATACCCGCTTCCGGCCCAGCCGGTCCCCTAATACACCCCCGATCAGGATCAGCGCCGCCAGCATCAGCAGATATGCGTTCAACACCCAGAAAAGCTCCGCCCCCGTTGCCTGCAAAGCCCGCTGCAGGGACGGTAATACGACATTGAGGGCCGTAGCGTCGATAAAAGCCATCGAAGACGCCAGTACCGCAGCTACCATCAGCCATCGCCCGGTGACACTACGCAGGGGGAATCCAGCCATGATTAAAAGTAGCTAAAATTTGCCCTACCCTATTGCGTATCCGCTATTTTTGATCTATATTTAAAGGCTAGATCCAATATACATCCTGCAAACACTTTGAACAACCATTCTATACCCGCCCCTTCACGCGCCCCGAGGCACAAATTCTGGCAGCTGAATACCTTTATCATCCTGGCTATCTGCTGTAACGGAATTAATTTTTTCTATGATCTCTACGACCGGATGACCTGGAGCGCCATCATCGAACTGGCAGGCATTCTTTTGCTTTGCTTCTTCATGGTTCTCCACCGCTTCGGCTACCTCGAGCTCCCGAAGGTCCTTAGCATCATCTGCGCCAACCTCCAAATGTTCTTTCTCTGCTATGTCCAGGGGACCAGCCAGGCCTCATACCTCTACCTTTTCCCGTTTGCGATGGCCATGATCTTTTTCCTTCGCGTCCGGACCAATGACTTTACCGTCATCTTCTCCCTCAGCGCTACTCTGCTGATGCTGTCTTTAACCGTCCTTGCCCTGCCCTACCGTTCCCATATCGACCGGTTCACCGATCTCGTCAATTACCATCACCTCGCCGTCAACATCATCGTGAACTTCCTGCTGGTGATCGTCTTCTTTTATTTCATCCTCCGCCTCCTCGACGCAAAAGAGCAGAAGACAAAGATCGCCGCAGCCGCCAAAGCCCGCTTCATGAGCAATATGAGCCATGAGCTTCGCACCCCGCTCAACGCCATCATCGGCACCACCCACCTCCTGGCGCAGGATCACGAAGACCTCCAGGCCAGCGAACATTTCAAAGTCCTGAAGAACTCCTCGGAGCACATGCTCCAGCTCGTCAACGCCGTCCTCGACTTCAGTAAACTGGACGAAGGGAAACTCGAATTCGTCCGCGAGCCTTTCGATCTTGCTCATACGCTGCAACAGGTCGCCGGCTCGTTCACCACCGTAACTCACCAGAAAAAGATCAGGCTCATCCTCGACATCGATCCCATTCCCGACGGGAAAAAAGTGATTGGCGACGAAATGCGGTTCAAGCAGATCATCCTCAACCTGCTGTCCAACGCCGTCAAATTCACCGACACCGGCTCCGTAACCCTGCAGGCCAGGATCGAAGACAGCTCGGAGATGGAAGCCGATATCTATTTTGCCGTGATCGACACCGGTATCGGCATCCCGCCCGAAAAGCTTCACCTCATCTTCGAAAGCTTCACCCAGGTCGACGCCGAAACTACCCGCAAATATGGCGGGTCAGGCCTTGGACTGAGCATCTGCCGCGAACTGATCCACAACATGGGCGGCGAGCTGAAGGTGATCAGCGAGCCTGAAAAGGGTAGCACTTTTTATTTTACCCTCCACGTTGCTTTCCAGTCACAGGTCGTCATCGTACCAAAGGAACGCCTCCGCAGCCTCAAAGAGCTCACCGGCGTCAATATCCTGCTCGTGGAAGACAACGCCGTCAACCTGAATATCGCCCGCCGTTTCCTCCACAGCTGGGGCGCCACCATCCAGCCCGCCGAAAATGGCGAAGTCGCCTGGGAACTGTTCCGCAGCCGCCCGTTCGACTTGCTGCTTGTCGACCTTGAAATGCCGCTGATGGACGGAAAAGCCCTCCTCAAACAGGTGCGGAGCGTCAATAAGGAAATTCCGGCCATAGCCTTCACCGCCGCAGTCTACGAGAATATGTATCAGGACCTCCAGGAGCATGGCTTCAACGGTTTCTTGCACAAGCCCTTCCGCCCCGACGAAATGCACCGCAAAATATTGCAGCATCTATCCAATTTTTAGCCCCCGCCGACGTTACCTTTTCGGACAAATTCAACATCATGCGTCGTAGTCTACTGGTCATATTCGTCCTTTTCACCGTCACATTGGTCCCTTTCGCCGCCTGCAACAAAAACGACTCTACCCCTACGCCCGCCTTTAACGTATCTGCCTCCATCAACGGCACTCCGATGACTTTCAACGCCATTATTACCGTAGACACTATCAGCACTCCCGGCACTGTCTATATCGTCGCCCACTCCGATTCCGCCAACCTTACCCCTCTCCTCGAGATCACCCTCAGTCATACGCCTCTTAAAACCGGCACTTATCCATTTGCCGATAGCGCCGGCGGCCTCCCCAACCTCATCGGATACACGCTGTGGGACGGCGGCAACGCTGTCCAATATCCCGCCGTAAGCGACACCGTCACCCTGACAAAGGTCACCCCGACATGGTTCTCCGGCGCCTTTCAGGGTACATGCGAATACAGCGCAGACTCAGTCGTCTCCGTTACCAACGGTAAGTTCACTGTCGGATACCAGCAGTACTAGCAATCGACCTATACCTGATTTTCGACTCAAGCCTAATTGTGGCGAATTCGCCCCCATTAGCACCACCCTTCAAAAACACTTACCCTCGCGCCCTAACCCCTCCAACCCTCACGATTTTTCCGTAACTTCCTGTCTTGCGCGACAGACCAACCCTTTCTGCCTCCCGATGGTGGCGATTGATCCCAATCGTCTTTATTACCTATAGCCTCGCCTACCTCGATCGCGCCAACTTCGGATTCGGCCTGGCCGGCGGCATGCAAAAAGACCTTGCCATCACCTCCACTCAATCCTCCCTCCTCAGCGCCCTCTTCTTCCTTGGTTACTTCTTCTTTCAGATCCCCGGCGTCTACGCAGCCATTCGCAGCGCCCGCCAACTCATCTTCTGGTCCCTTCTTCTCTGGGGCGGCTTGGCCACCGCAACCGGCATCGTCACCAACGTCCGCTGGCTCATGCTCATCCGCTTTCTGTTAGGCGTGATCGAAGGCGCCGTATTCCCGTCAATGCTTGTCCTGCTCAGCCGCTGGTTCGTTCGCTCCGAACGCTCCCGCGCCAACTCCCTCCTGATCTTCGGCAACCCCGTTACCATTATCTGGATGTCCATTACCTCCGGGTATCTCATTAACGCATTGGGCTGGCGCTGGATGTTCATTCTCGAAGGCGTGCCCGCTATCGCCTGGGCTTTCTGCTGGTTATATCTTGTGGAAGACCACCCCGAGAAAGCGATCTGGATGACCCCGCAGGAATCGGCTGCTTTGCAAACGGTCCTTGCCGACGAGCAACATGGAATACCCCCGGTACGGAACTTCTTCGCCGCCTGCCGGTCACCCGCCGTTTGGATGCTGTGTCTTATCTATGCTTTATGGAGTCTTGGGGTGTATGGCTTTGTCCTTTGGCTCCCCTCTATCCTCCTTCACGCCCCCGGTGTAAATATCATCGGTGTCGGTTGGCTCTCCGCCATCCCCTATTTCCTCGCTATAATCGCCATGATGGTCGCTTCCTGGTTCTCCGATAGCACCGGCAACCGCCGGCTCGCCGTCTGGCCGTTCCTTTTGCTCGGCGCAATTGCGTTCTATTGCTCCTGGCTCTACGGCCCCGACGATTTCTGGCTGTCCTTCACTCTCCTCTGTCTCGCCGGCCTCTCCATGTACGCCCCTTACGGCCCTTTCTTCGCCTTGATCACTGAGACCCTTCCCGCTAATGTCGCGGGCGGCGCTATCGCTCTTATCAACAGTTTCGGCGCCCTCGGCTCCTTCGCCGGCACCTTTTTCGTCGGCAAGCTTAGCGGCGCCAGCGGCAATTTTCGCAGCGCCTATGTCCTCATGGCCGCATCCCTCCTCGCTTCCGCCCTCCTGGCCATGACCATTCGGCCGCGCCGCCGTTAGCCGGCCCCCGTTCCTACCTCTTTATCATCTTATCCTTAACGATCTCCGCCACCACCTTTTCCCGTAAACTCTGGCTGATCACGATCTTCTCATTCCCGATATCCAGCACATTTCCCTCTATGCTCCTCACCTTCCCGATATTGACAATATAAGATTTGTGGACTTTTATGAATTGATCCGCAGGCAACTGCTCTTCCAGGCCCTTGATCGTCACATAGACCATCATCTTCCTTGTCGCCGTATACAACATCACATAGTTGAGCATCGCCTCCGCATATAGCAGGTCGCTATAGAATACTTTCTCGATCTGATTATTCGACTTGATAAAGAAATGGTCGCCGGGCTTCTGCGGCTGCCCCTTACTGAGCCTTTTTAGCTCCGCCGCTTCTCTCGCCTTATTACAGGCCTTTAAGAACCGGTCGAATCCGATCGGTTTCACAAGATAATCCAGCACATCCAGCCCGTAAGACTCCACCGCATAATCGGCATAAGCCGTCGTGATGATCACACTCGCCGTACTCCGCGAGCTTTTCAAAAAATCGATCCCGTTGATCTTCGGCATATTGATATCCAGTAACAGGATATCGACCTCCTGCGCATGCAGGATCGCCATCGCCTTTAACGGGTTCTCCGCCTGGCCCGCCAACTCAAGAAATTCGATCTCCTCGATATATTCCTGCAACACCTTCCTTGCGATTGGCTCATCATCTATGATCACACATTTCAGTTTCATGACAGATCAATGGTTAAATGGGTTTCATAACGATCGTAGTCATTGTTGACCGTCAGCTCATATTTACGGTTGTATAACAGCTCCAGCCTTCGCCGCAGATTAGCGATCCCGATCCCCTTGTTAAGCCCCGCATCCGCGGGAAGCAGCTCCTTGGTGTTTAGAAAAGTCGAATACAGCACAGATCCCCTGGTATACATCTCTATGCATATCTTATTGGCACGGTCCGAATAATTGCTGACGAATTTGAATGCATTCTCGATCAAAATGACCAGCATCAACGGCGCGATCTTCAGCTCCGGACCGACATTCCCTACCTTGAAGTGTACGATAAGCCGCTCGTCCTTCCTCAGTCGCTGAAAGGCGACATAGTTCTCGATATACGCGACCTCTCTTTGCAGACTTACCTTATCCGCGGTACAATCGTACAACTGATACCGCAAAAGCTCGGAGAACTGTAGCAGAATATTCCGCGCCGTTTGATTGTGTTTGTCGATATGCCCATAGATCGTATTGAGGCTGTTGAAGAGCGCGTGCGGATTGATCTGCGCCTTCAGATAATCGAGCTCACTCCTGATCCGCTCCTTTTCCAACAACTCCAGCTCCTGCTGAGTCTGCATCCGCTCCATCAGCATCCTCCCCAGCGCGACCACCAATACCCAAAGCGAAATATTGATAAAGGAGCGCAGATATAATGCCCCATAGTCGATCACCCCTGCCGCCCCAACACCCGCCCCGAAATAATTCACTCCAATATACATCGCCAGCCCCGCCCGCAAAGCCGCAGAGACCGCGATCACCGCCACAACCGCCGCCACGAACGGCAAATACCTCTTGCGCCCCAACAACCTCGGGATCGCAAACAAACTAATGGCATAGTAGTCCGCCGTAATAAAAAGAAGGTAACAGAATTCGACCGTCATTGTCCGCGTGATCGCTACCGAATAGCTGCGGAACAGCAATATCCACAACAAATAGGCGCCTGCCCAGAAGAGAATATGATAAAGTATTTTCCTGCCCCTCACCGATCAAATTTTCCCAAAAATATCGACATTCCACCACTCCCCGGACCCGATTACATGTACTAGCCCAAATCCTTGACCATCGGCCTCCCTACAACTCCCCGGCCAGCTCATACCCCAGGACCGAGAACAGAAAATTTTGCAGCTGATGATAATACTTTATAGGAACCGCTCCCGGCGTCGGCTGCCTCAACTTCAACCCCTCCTCCGTGAATGTGAAGTCGATATGCGTATTTCCAACAGAAAGTATCCAGTCCTCCCGGACAAAATTCCGAAAGCCGCATTTCTCCAACACCTTGGGCGTCAGAACGATGGGCTCCAACTCCCCATAGCCCGCCTCTTTTACCACCTCGATATACTGACTGGCATAGGCCGTCCTGAGCGAACCCCGGACCGCGGCGACTTCCCGGTTCACCTTTATCTGCGTATCGTAGATCAATGAATTTCCCAGTAACTGATGGACTGTGATCGTTTCTCCATCTCTTGTCTGGACTTTGTTGCCGAAGCGAAGGTCTCTTGCGTGTATCATAGAGTCTATTTTAAACACCTGAAAAACAATGGATTATCTTTCGGTATTTCAAGGGATAGACTCTTTTTGAGGATCAACTGAAAGGCTAAATTAATAGGCGTTGGCCATATATGCAATACCTCCGCCTTTCCGACTTATCCACATTATTCTTTCAGCCTACTTAAATACTTGATACTCTGTGGTATTTCGAACGCCCCCAGGTCAGCAGGGCCATCATACCGTTGAAACACCATAGATAGGCAGGGAACAACATATAGATCAACTCATGATGCATGCAAATAATTAACGCCAGCGTCGACGACACCACTCCCAGCCACCACGCCGCGGACCGCTCCGTCGCCGGCTCCCGGTAGGCTTTCACGATCGTCGGTATTCCCAGCAATCCGTCTGCGATGATGGCGAATACCGTAGTTATCCATGGATTGTCGGATACGACATAGATGCCCACGCATCCAAGACCCGCCGCCAGGAACCCTAGGTCAGTCCGCCGATAGGAAAAATTACCGCTCAGCCATGCCACAACCGCAATAAGCAAACAGCCGATCGTGCTACTTGCAATTCCTGTCATACTCCACTGCCAGCCCTTGTTGACGATCTGCGAGATAAGACTCGTTCCCATCAGACAGGACCATCCAAACCAGGATAACATACTTGGCGTGATCTTCTTTCGAACACAATTGATTAAATAAATGACCTGCGCGGTGCTGATCACAATGGCCGCCAGATAGCCCAATATTCGTTCTATATCCCTCCCCACAACCGCCTATTTTGGGACCGCGATCGTGATATTGCGGAATTCGATCGGCCCATGATCGCCCTGCAGATAGATTGGCCCCGGCTCCCCCTCCTTGCTATCGAGCGCCCCGCCCGTGATCCCCGGTATCTCCGAACGGCAGATCACCGTCCGCCCGTTGAATACGACCGTCACCAGTCGCCCCACGAATGTGATATCATAAGCCTGCCACTCTCCGGGCCCCTTTGACACAGAAGCATTCGGCGGCAGGAATCCATAGACCGCGCTGATCACATCGTTTGGCGGCTCAGTGCCCTCCAGGTCTTCGATCTGCACTTCATACCGGCCCCGCAGGTATACGCCGCTGTTACTTCCCTTCGGGTATCTGAATTCGATATGCAGCTTAAAGTCCATATAACGGCCATCCGTAATGATATTTGACCCGGAATGCGGACTGCGCAGGATACCATCCACCGCCAGCCACTGATTATTACCCGGCGTATGCCAGCCCGTCAGTGTTTTACCGTCGAAGATCGGTTTCGGGTCACCCCATGCCGGCTCCGCAGTCCGCTCCAGCGCCGGCGCCCGATACCCTACCCATTTGTACGTTTGACCGCTGGGAACGACCATCGTCCCAACCAGGCTATCACCCTGAAAATGCCCCTCCACCGAAAGATCACGATCTTCATTTTCCCATTGCGGCGGAATGGAAAAGCTCAACTTGCCATCCGCAAAATAATACCGCGACACCGGCCGCGCACTCCCGCCACCGCCGACATAACGCCCCACCAGCATCCTGGACCCCGACTTGATAACCTCGAACCAGGACGGAAACGCCCGCCCGCCCGTGTATACCGTAAGATCCCAACGCCCCAACAAAGCCGCGGTATCCGACGGGTCCGCCGAACCATTCGCAGCCGTGCGCGACGGCCCCGCCAAACAGCTCACCCCCATGCACCCCGCAAATGCAATTGTCAACAACAAGCTTTTCATGAAAAGAAATTTTGTGTGGTAAGGTACATAAACTTGATACAAGTTCGTACAACCTACCGCCTTTTCCCAATCGCCATCCGGACAAGATTCACCACGAATAACCCCTGCGCCGCAACCAACAGAAGCGCCATGACTATATAAGCCGTATCCACCACCCTGTAGCCCTGATATTCGTGATAATCGAGATACCCCTTGACCAGATAAGCCGGGTTATAATATTCCATCCAGAACAACACAAACAATGCGGCATAACTCACCCAAAAATGGATATACCCAAGCACCCGGTTCATCGGCCGCCCCAGATAGTAGACAAATCCGATCACTCCCAAAAGCAGCACTACCCCCATCTCCACATGAAAATGCTCGATAACAAAATACGTATCCTGTACCTGGAAATCCATCGTCCGCCCCGGCGCCAGCCGCGACATATAGCATCCCTGCGCGAACCAGGCCACCGTCCCGGTCCAGAACCACTCCGCCGTCCCGAGGCCATCCCGGCCCAGCCAGCCGCGCGACCCGCGCCCAACCAGCACCACTAACGCAGCCAGCCCCAACCCCACCCCGAACCGGATCACATAAGTAAAGGTGGCGTCCGCCCCCCGCATGAGCATTCCCCGCACCTGATCCAGGTATGTTCCGATCGCAAAAAGCAACACCCCCCAGATAAGAATAGCCCCGAACTTTTTCATGCTTACCTTTTTTCCAGCACTTCCGACAACTGTTCCGTCGGCGGTACCAGCACGACCTTCGTACCCTTGCCATTTTCCCCACGGCCGGCCGCCGTAAGCCGCGCCGCCGTCACATTATATTGATTTTGCAACGTTCTCGCCACCGATGCCGCACGCCGAACCTTGAGGTCCCAACTGTCCACCCCACTGTCTGGCGCCCTGCCAGCCGCCGAATCCGGCGATCCGACGACACTGTCCGTATACGCCTCCACCCGGCAACCGATATCCGGCTGATCCCTCAATACCCGCGCAAGCCTCACCAACACCGTTTTACCCCTATCCGTAACCGTAATATTAGAACTGTCGGCACCGAACAGCAGCTCATCCGCAACCGTCACGCTCACCACACCCTGCGCGACTTTGATGCCTACCAGCGTATCGCTGAAACTCCCTAATGCCGCCTTTAATTCCAACAATACCGCCAGGTTCATCGAATCGCGCCGCGTTAACGCCGTCCGCAACTGCTGCAGGTAGAGATCTTTAGCCCCGATATTGTCGATCGATTTCTTGATACTTTCCGCCTGCGCGGCACTGATCGCCGAAAGATCGTCCAGTTGCCTTCGTAGCGTCCCATTGTTCTCCCGCTGAGCGTTCAATTGCAGACTTAGATCGTTGACCGAATCCTTCAGCGCCGCTTTTTGTCGCGTCAGCCGGTCATTGTCGCCCTGGCTGGTTTTCAGGCTCACCATCGCCCAGGTGTACAAAGAATCGGTCTTTTGCTTGTCTGCTTGTAACGCTTTATATGCTCCATTGCTGACACAGGATTCGACAGCAAAAGAAAGAATAAGAAAATAACAATAAATTGGTCTCATATTAGCTCAAATAATGATCAAATATAATTATGGCCGGCGACATTACCCTCTTCAAATCGCTAGGCATCGCGCCCGCAGATCTCTATGCCGCCTGGCATATCTTACAAAAAAACCCGCCATCGGGCGGGTCGCTCAGGTAACATCTATGTAGTCTTACAAAGGCTTTATCGTCGCAACCATCTTATCCGCATCACCCTGCTGAAAATTCGTCACCTCCCCATCCCCGCAGCTCAACGTATACCACACCCCGGTACCCTTCACATCATAACGCTTGATCGCATAATCCTTGAAATGTGCGATATCACCGGTGCCACCCTTCTTCAACGCCGCCAGCGCCTGCATGAAAAACTTCAGTTGCTGCATATTCCCAAACCGTAAAGTAGACATATTCACTACACTGGTATATTGCTGATCCCGGAACTCCAATACATAACAAGTATCCGTCTCCTTAATGATCCGTTGCAGCTCGATGGGCCACTGACCCTCACGAACCGTAAGCATGCTTGTCGTCGAAGAATTGGTGATGGTAAATTGCGCCTTCGCAAAGAATGGCAGCGTAATGACCGACAAAATGATTAGCTTTTTCATAGCGGAAGTTTTCTTTTCGTGTTACAGCCTAATACAACGTTTTATAGAGACATTTATTATTTCAGCCCGGCGATAGTTTTGCACATGATATCCGCTTCCGGCTGTTGAAAATCAGTCAGTCCGAACTTGATCCGAAGGATATACCAAACGCCATTGAATCGCGGATCGGCCCGCTTAATGCTATAATCCTTAAAATTCGCAATATCCCCATTATGCCCCTTTTTCAACACATCCAACGCCTGACCGAAATATTTCAACTGCCCTAAATTCTCGAACTCCAAAGTATCCATCACCACATTCGTCTCATACTGCTGATCCCGGAAGATCAAAGCATAGGAAGTATCCCGCCGGTCGATATCCCGCTCCAGGTTCATTGGCCACACCCCGACACGCACGTCCGCCAGGTTGGTAGCCGTAGGGTCCAACGGAACCCATGCCAAAACGGTAAAGGGGAAAAAAATGAAGAAGAGAAGTAGTTTTTTCATAGCGACTATTGGTCCGCACAAGATAAAAAACTTAATTTATAACTGCAAAACGCTCCCTTTACTCCCGCCTCTTTTAACGTTATCTTATGCAACACACAAAAAGCCGTTGCAACACTATTGCGTCCTTATAGATTTGACCGGATTCGCCATCGCGGCGCGAAGCGCCTGCCAACTCACCGTCCCCAGCGCAATCACCACCGCAACTCCTCCCGCTGCAAGGAAGACCCACCACTGCAAGTCGATCCTGTACGCATACGCCTTCAACCAATCCTGCATCACCCACCATGCGACCGGGAATGCGATCACACACGACGCCACCACCAGCCGCAGAAAGTCCGCCGACAACAATCTGGCCATTCGCGCCGCACTCGCCCCCAGCACCTTTCGGATGCCGATCTCCTTCGTCCGCCGTTCAGCCGTATATGCCGCCAACCCGAATAACCCCAGACAAGAGATCAGGATCGCCAGCCCCGCGAAGATCCCCGACAACCGGCTCATCAGCAACTCATCCATAAACAGCTGATTGAACTGGTCCTCCACGAAACGATACTGGAACGGATACCCCGGATTATCCTTCCTCAATACCGTCTCCATTTTTGACAACACCGGCGCCGCTGCGATCCCCGGCTTCAACCGGACATACATCAGCGTGGCCTGGTCCGGCAGACAATAGAAGACCACCGGCGCCGATTTCACGTACATATTTCCGTATATATAGTCCTTCACGACGCCCACCACCTGCAGTTGAAAATTCGCCCCGTTACCCATTAGCGTCATATAACGCCCTATCACCGAACCATGCCCCATGATCTTTGCCATCGACTCCGTTACGATCACCGGAAATACTCCTTGCATCCCGGCTATCGGAGTCTGACTGCCCATATTCCGCTGATCGGTTTGTTGAAAATCCCGCCCCTCCGCAATCCTCATCCCCACCGTGGACATGTATTCCGGGCTGATCAGCCGCTGTGAGATCACTATCTTGCTCTTCGGATCTTTTCCCGGCCACATCATCGCCGTCGTGTTATTCCCGCTATATATCGTCTCATGATCCGCCAACGCCGCATTCGCCACTAACCCGGTATTGATCAGGTCCTGCCGGATCACCATAAACTTGTCCCTCATATCACCCTGCAGATCGAGTTGCATCAGACCATCCTTCCGAAACCCAAGATCCCGGCTCTTCACATGCTGGACCTGCTGAAAGATCACTACCGTTCCAATGATCAGCACGATCGAAGTAGTGAATTGCAAGATCACCAACCCCTTTCGGATCAATGATGCGCTTCCTGCCTTCACCCGCATCCCCTTCAACACCGACACCGGCCGGAACGCGGATAGATACAACGCTGGATAGCTGCCGGCGATCAATCCGCAGACAAGCACGGTCAGCCCCAACAACAACCAATGCGCCGGCGCCCCAAACCCCAGCGTAAGATTTTTTTGTACCAGCCCGTTGAACGCCGGAAGCACCAGCAACATGACCAATACAGCTGCCAACGCCGCCAGCGCCGCCAGCATAATTGCCTCTCCGACGAACTGCACGAACAGCCCGGCCCTCACCGCCCCCAGGACTTTCCTGACGCCCACTTCCCGCGCCCGCTTTTCACTCCGCGCCGTCGCCAGGTTCATGAAGTTGACACACGCGATCAGTAGGATGATCCAAGCGATCACCGAAAACAATCGCACATATTCTATCCGCCCTCCGCCCGTTGGCCTCCCGTTATCGAACTGATTATACAGCCGCCAGCCGTCCATCCCAAACAAAAAGGCCCTCGAAGTAAGACTTGCATCTCCTGACTTCTCTTGCAAGAAATTATACAATTGCCGGTTGACCACCGCCGGATCGACGCCCGGTTTCAGCTCCACATAGGTCGTCGTCCCATAAGCATTCCAATTATTGTTCCCGGGATTCGCCTGAATATTGATCTCGAACGGCGCCAGCCATTCGAACTGCAACGATGCGTTCTCCGGCACATCCTTTACTACCCCGGTGACCACATAGTCTTGCTTGTTATCCACCCGGATCGTCCGCCCTAATATCCCTTGCGCCTTTCCGAACAGCTTCTTCGCCGACTTCTCCGTCAATACCAAAGAGTGCAATTGCTTGAATGCGCTCGCGGCATTACCCTCTGCAAACGGTAACGTGAAGAGCTCAAAAACGCTTGAATCGATAAATAACCCCGCCGAATACACCGGCTTATCACCCGGATTCAACAACAACGGCATCGGACCTTCTATACTCCGGCAAGTCGCCGCCACCCCGGGGATATCCGCCTGCATGAGCGGCGCTAACAATTGCGGCGTCGAAGAATGCGTAAAGACCCCCCCATCGACCGTTGAATTGACCTTGACAAGATACACCCGGTCCTTCTTTACGTTATAACTGTCGAAATGCACCTCATCCTCCACCCATAAGAAGATCAATCCCGCACACGCAATCCCGACAGCCAACCCGAAAATATTCAGGAAACTGTTCGTTCCGTTACTCCGTAATTGACGCAGCGCTATAACAAAGTAATTTTTTAGCATATCCCAAATGGCCCGAAATCCAGTGCCAAATTTCAACCTCCTCATTCTCAATAGCCTTCCGACCCTTTCCATCCGCCAACCGTACGATTTCCCGACAATCATTGTGCGAAAACGAACACATCCGTCAGATCCCGGCGCCTGCAACCCGAATAAGGATTAACCATTATTCTATATCTTTACCGGGCAACCCCGCAATCTTGAAAAGACTGGCTCTACCCCTCCTGATTTGCCTGGCCCTGATGGAATCTTCCCTGGGCCAGACCCAGTCTCATACCGCTAAAGGCTTCGACTACGAATCCGCCCTGGCCCCCCTTAGACAGACCATCGAAAAAAGCGCTCCCGGAAAATCGGACACCAATACCCTGGACGCCTGGTACCAGATCGCCGATATCTTTAACATTCGCAGCCGTAACACCGGCGACAGCCACGACACAACCTATATCGATTCCAGCCAGCAATACGTCGCCCAACTGATCGAAGGCAGCCGCCGGCTCGATCGCCCCGACTATGAAGCCGCCGCCTACACGATATGGGGTCAGAACCTGATCTTCTCTCATGCCGACGAGAAGTCCATCGTTGAGAAATTTCTCACCGCCCTTACCCTCTGTGACGCCTGGCTTAGCATCCATCATATTCCAAACGACCGGATCCTCGAACGTCAAAGCATCGCCTTTTCCAATATCGGTTTTACCTATTTTGCCAATAAGGAATACGACAACGCCCTCCGCTACTGCGACAGCGCTGTCCGCCACGCCTGGCCCGCCTACGCGGCCGGCCTGCCCCTCGTCTACGAGGCCCGAATCTACATGGCTCTCGACAAGCTCCCCGAAGCTGAAGCCACCCTCCACCACGCGCTTGCCGTCATGTCCGTACAACCTATGACCATGCGCTGGGAAGCCATGGATTATCTCGCAGGGCTTTTTATCGAAAAAGGCGACCCCGACAGCGCCATCATCACTGTCCGCCAGGCTCTCCTCGGTGACAAACGCGGCTATCACCTCAACTATCACTATTATTGGCTGGGAAAAGCCTACGTCACCCTCCGTGCCCGCGACTCCGCCCTGAAATATGCTCAACTCGAGCTTGCCCTGGGCGATAAACGCGGCAGCAGCATTGACCGCCTCCACGCCTACGAGCTTCTCTATAAGGTCGACTCGCTATCGGACAACGCCACCGCCGAACTTACCCACTATCGGAAATGGGTCAACCTTGACGACAGTATCAACGAAGCCCAGGAGAGAACGGATATCGCCGGGATCCAACACAAATATGACTACCAGGCTGTCCAACAAAAAGCCGAACGCCAGCAATTCGAACAGCAGGAACGCCTCCAACAGCAAACCCGTTACTTCCTCTTCATCTTCCTCGGCCTCCTGGCCCTTACCGCCGGCATCCTCGCGTACTACAACATGAAGATGCGCCGCAAGAACGCCGAGCTCAAAAAGAAGAACCAGGAGATCCTCGACGCCCACTTCAAAGGTCAGCACTTCGAACGGAAACGCGTGGCCACCGAACTTCACGATAATCTTAGCAGCCTGCTCGCAGCCACCAAACTCAGTATCCAGGTACTCGATCCCTCCGCCCTCCCCCCCGGCGAACAGAAGCTCTTTCAAAGCGTACTCGACATGATGGACACCGCCTGCAATGAGGTCCGCTACATCGCCCACAATATGATGCCCGTCAATCTCGAACGCCAGGGTCTCCATGCCGCGCTGGAATCGCTCCTTACGAAACTCAACCAGACCGGCGTCATCGCCTTCGAGCTGACCAATATCGACCCTCGGCTAAACCTCGACAAGGTCACAGCCTTCAATATCTATTCGATCTGCCTCGAATGCTGCAACAATATCCTGCGCCACTCCCGGGCAACCCGCGCCGCGCTCCTTTTCAAAGCAACGGAAAAAGAACTGCACTTACTCATCTCCGATAATGGAAAGGGAATTCCGGACACCCGGAAAGACGGCATGGGCATCCGCAACGTCAACGAACGGATCGAATCCTTACGCGGAACCCTCGAAGTCCAAACCTCCCCGGAAGGAACTTCCTTCTGGTTCACCATACCTCTCACCCCACAAGAGATCGCCATCAGGTGACCTCCGCGACACCATCAGGTGACCGCCCCTAAATTATTCCATGTTTCCGCGCATAATGTGACAACCCCACCGCATTCTTAACCCCCGTCTTCGAAAAAATATTCTTTCGATGCGTTTCCACCGTATTTACGCTGATGAATAGCTGCTTCGCGATCTCCGAGCTCTTCAGCCCCGATGAGATCAGCCGGACGATCTCCAGCTCCCGGTCGGTCAACCCATCGAGACCTCCCATTGCTTCACTCTCGACCACCCGTTGCATCAGCTCTTCGCTGTAGTACGAATCTCCCGCCGCCACAGTATCCAACGCCTGCGCGAACGCCTCGAGACTCGCACTTTTGAAGACATATCCCGCCGCCCCCGCCTTCATCGCCGCCTTGACCGTCTCCGTATCCTCCAGCATCGTCAGCATCAGCACCTTTACCTTCGGATAGAGCCGCCTGACCTCACCGACCAGTTCGATCCCACCCATCCCCGGCATCTGAATATCCGCCAATATCATATCCGCCGGCGATTGCCGGAGATACTCCAACACCTCCCGCCCGTTGCTCATCTTTCCCACAACCTCATAACCGGGAACTTTCCCAACCAATAACGACAGGCTTTCCAAAAATACCGGATGATCATCCGCGATCAATAGTCTCATCGGTTACCGTTTACTCGAAATTACAGAACTATTCTCCAGCAACAGCCGGAAGTCATCGGGATTGTTGATAATGACATTATGCTCGCGGGTAGAATGAATAAATAATACCTTATTCGCCCGGATCTGACCGGCATTCAGCAGCGCCTCACCCGTCAGCACATAGTCGATATGCTGAGCTTCCAACTGCTGCATCAGCGTATCCGACATACTATCCGTACCGCCGCCATGATCGGTATACCAGTGGACAAAATGATGCCGCTTGTCCTCCTTGATCCAATCCAAAAAGACCGGCAGCCGGCCATACAACGCATCGAACAAATAGACCTCATCCACCGGCGTCTGCCCGTTTGCCAGGATATCCGCAACCGCCGAATAGCCGCCGCTATGACAACCCAGCACGATATGCCCCGCCACCGCGTCGGCCGGGACGATCCCATATTGCTTCAACTCCTCGATAACATCTCTCACCAATGCAGAAAAATCTCCTTTTCTTTTCAACTTACCCCCATAGCTGTCCGCCGCATTCTTCGCTGCTTCCGGCAACACGAGCACCGCATCGCAGTTCGCCGCCGCAAACTGTCTCGCCAACCCGTAGAATTGCAACGCCGTATCGATATTGTTATGCCAGCCATGCCACCAGAAGATCAGATCTATCTTCCGGTCATGCTTCAACCGCGGCGGGATCACCAACAGAACGCTGCTATCGTCATAGTGACCGGCGACCGGCCTGACGATACTGTCCCCATCCAGCCAGTCCTTCGCTCTGCCCGTATCCGGAAAGGAGGTAAAGGCGGAGGTCATACGAAGGACTTGATACCCTTGGTCCCTTTGCGCGTGCAATACGACGGCCGGTAAAAAGGACAGGACGATAACAGCTATCCGTTTGTAACTCATATCCGTCTGATTAATGACCGAATTTACGAAATCCTCGCATGCGTTTGCCGCCCGTCACTTCTGAAAGTTACACCGACCGGCTTTCCAACTATCTTTACTTAAAATTTAACCCCATGTTCTTCCTGGTATTAGGCATCTTGCTGCTGATCGCTGGGTTCGTAATTGCCTCAAGAACCGATAGCCTTCGACGTTACAGCCGCCCCATTCAGATCCTCGGGGTCCTGATGGCCCTCGCCGGGCTTTCCTCCGCATCTCTCGTCCAGATCGATGCCGGCGAGGTCGGCGTCCAAACCTTGTATGGAAAGGTTCAGAACGACGTACTATATAGCGGCCTGCACTTCATCAATCCGTTGATGGAAGTGCACAAAATGGACGTCAAGACCCAGAACTATACCATGAGCGCCGTCCACGACGAAGGCGCCAAGCAAGGCGACGATGCCATCCGCGTCCTTACCTCCGACGGTCTTGAAGTCGTCATCGACCTGACGGTCTTATATCGGGTATTGCCCGCCGATGCTCCCCGCATTCTCCGCGAGATCGGGATAGATTATACCGACAAGATCGTCCGCCCGATCGCCCGCACCCGCATCCGCGACAATGCCGTCTACTACGACGCCGTCTCCCTATACTCTGTCAAACGCGACGAATTCCAGCGCCGTATCTTTGAATCTATCTCTTCGGAATTTCAGAAACGCGGCCTCGTGGTCGAACAACTGCTCATCCGTAACATCAGCCTTCCCCAAGCCGTAAAGACCAGCATCGAGCAGAAAATGACCGCCGAACAGGATGCGCAGAAAATGCAGTATGTCCTGCAGAAAGAGCAACAGGAAGCACAACGGAAGCGGGTGGAAGCCCAGGGCATCGCCGACTACCAGCGCATCATCAGCCAAAGCCTGACCGATCGCCAGCTCCAGTATGAAACCATCAAGGCCCAACTGGAGATCGCCAAATCCCCAAATGCAAAAGTGATCATTTTGGGTAAAGGCACTACCCCCGTCATGCTGGACACGAAGAATTAGCGGCCTTGCTCGGCAAACCCAAGGCCTCCGCACCCTACACCGTTCAACTTCCATCACCTCCGCACCCTACACCTTTAAATATTAAATAATACGTTAATGTAACTTAACGCCCCTCCCCGGTCCGATCTTTGAACTATCTTTGAGAAAGTGCATTATACAATTAAGGCGGCCGAAAGCCGCCTTAAAATACTAGATAAGGTAGCCGACCCGTTTAACAAGAACATTGAAGTTTATGCTGATAAAAAGAAATTGGCCCCTGGCCCTGTTGATCCTCGTCCTCCCCTTCGCCGGGCCATCCCGCAGTTCCGCCGGTCCCAAACCGCCGCATCATGCCCCAACGAAATATGAAAAGATCCTCCATGACGTAGGCGAAATGCTCGCGGAGATCCATTATAGCCCAAGGACGATCGACGATAGCTTCTCCCGTGAAGTGTTCCGGAAATATCTCAACGGTATCGACCCGGAGAAGAAGATCCTGATGCAAGCCGATATCGCCTCCCTTCGCCGGTTCGAAAATACCATCGACGACGAGATCAACGGCAAAGCTCCGGTCCAATTCGCCCAGGCTGTCAACGAGATCTATCGCAAACGCCTCCAGGAATCGGAAGCCCTCTATAAAGATATCCTTTCCCACCCTTTCGACTACACGAAAGACGAATACGTCGAGCTCGACGAAAACCGCCTCGACTTCCCAAAGAACGAGGCGGAACGAAAAGAAGGACTGCGGAAACGCCTCAAATTCCTCGCGCTCGAGAAATATTCCGATCTCCTCAATCTTGCCAACTCCAAAAAGGACTCGGCCACCGCCCACGCCACAAAGGATCAGCTCGAAGCGATGGCCCGCCAGAAAGCCATGCGCAGCATGGACCTCTATTACGCCCGCCTCAAAGTCAAAGCCAACGATAACGACCGGTTCAACGAATTTGTGGAGACCATCGTCCAATGCATGGACCCGCACACGGACTATTTCCCGCCGGTTGAGAAGCGTTCCTTTGACGAAGACATGAGCGGCCGCTTCTTCGGCATCGGCGCTTCCCTCAAAGACGATGACGGGACCATCAAGATCGGCTCCCTCCTCACGGGCAGCCCCGCCTGGAAATCAGGCCAGGTCAACGTCGGCGACGCCATCCTCAAAGTCGGCCAGGGCAGCCAGGAACCCGTCGACCTCACCGGCTATACCATTCTCGACGCGGTCAAGATCATCCGCGGCGCAAAAGGCACCGAAGTCCGGCTGACCCTCAAAAAGGCCGACGGTACCATCAAAGTCATTTCCCTCATCCGCGATGAGATCGTACAGGATGAGAAGTTTGCCCGGAGCGTCATCGTCAACACCGATAAGGGTAAGATCGGCTATATCTACCTCCCCGAGTTCTACGCCGATTTCGAGAATAACAATGGTAACCGTTGCTATATCGACGTCGCAAAGGAGCTGGTCAAACTAAAAGAAGAGAACGTCGACGGCATCGTGCTCGATCTTCGCAATAATCCCGGCGGCTCCCTCGGGGACGTCGTCGAAATGGTAGGTCTGTTTGTCAACCAGGGCCCCGTTGTCCAGGTCAAAGGCCGCGGAGAAAGACCGATGGTCCTCGAAGACCATGCCCGGACCGCCCTCTATACCGGCCCCCTCACCGTCATGGTTAACGAATTCAGCGCCTCGGCGTCCGAGATCTTTGCAGCTGCCATCCAGGACTATAAGCGCGGGATCATCATCGGCAGCACCTCCACCTTCGGTAAAGGCACCGTCCAGCGACCCTTCCCCCTCGAAAGAAATAATTCGGGTGTCGATAGCGGCCTCGGGACCATCAAGCTGACCATGGAGAAGTTCTATCGCATCAGCGGCGGCTCCACTCAGCTCCGCGGCGTCGCTTCCGATATCGTTTTACCCGACGCATACGAGCATTCCAAATATCGCGAAAAGGACCAGCCCGACGCCCTCCCCTATGACGTCATCGCCCGCGCCAACTATAATCCCTTCCGCACCGGCTACAACATCACTGCGATCTCCGGCGTGAGCAACGACCGGATAAAGAATAATGCGATCTTCAGCCAGATCGGAGTAGACGCGGACTGGCTGGACAAAGAATCGGATCAACCCTATCCGCTGAATCTCGACAAGTACCGCCAACGCCAGCAGGAAGTCAAAGACACCGTCACCCACATCGAAAAGCTTAGCAAGCTATCCCAGCCCATGAACCTCTCGTTCCTGGCCGTGGACAGCGCAAAATACAGTGCTGACAAAGATAAAGGCGACCGCTATCGCGCATGGCTCAACGCCCTTTCCACCGACATCTACCTGAAGGAGACCGTCAACGTCATCGGAGAAATAATCGCTCAAAAGAATACAGCCCGTCTCTAGCATCCGGCGGCGTCCCGAAGGGACGCCGCCCTATCGCACTCTCCGATAAACCACCGACCGAATGAACCGCTGATAGTGGAACGTCGTGTACAACACCCCATACCCCTCCTCCCCAAAGATCCTGTCCATATCCGGTAACCGCTTCGCCTCCACGCCACAGATCAGCCTGGCCGACCAATACATCGAATATAATAGGATCGCCTGCCAAAGTTTACCCCGCTTCTTCGGATAAAAGAAGTCCGCATCCAGCCAATACCCCCCCGTCTTCAGACATGGGGTTAGCCGCTTGACGATCTCAACCGCATGTGATTCCTTGAAATTGTCGAAGAAGAACCCTGTGAGGATACAATCATATTCCATCCGCGCCTTCCATTCCTCCACCCCCGAATTCACCAGCTCTACCCGGCTCTGGCCCCATTTTCTCGTCTTCGTCAGCTCCATCATCCGGGCGCTGCTCTCGATATAAGTGATCTCCAGACCGGAAGGAAAAATGGCCGCTATCTTTTCCAGTATCCAACCCGTACCCCCGCCTACGATCAACAACCGGTCCCCCGGCCGGACATAACCCAGTAGGTCCACCTGGGCGTTGATTTCCGACTGCCCAAACACCAAATGGTGTATCCGATCATAATATTTAGCGATCGAGTCGTAGTTATTTCCCACATCCGAAAATACATCCTTTTCCGTAAATTGCTTTTATGCTAAGCCCCAACCGTCGCCTCATCGCCCTCATCCTGGCCCAGCTCCTCCTCTGCTGGCTGGAGACCTTCCTGATCTCCAGGATCTCCTGGATCGGCAAGGTGGGCATCGCCCTCTTTTATCAGCAATATGCCCCGCTTCGCTCTTTCTGGAAGACCTACCTTATCTTCTCCATCCCCCAGATGACCCTTATCCTCACCCTATATGTCATGGGTAAACGATCTGCAAAAAAGATGACCAACCTTGTCAGTACCATCCTGCTCGTTACCGGCCTCCTCGGCCTTGTCCTTTTCTTCCAGGACTTCCTGCACACCTATGGCCACCGCCTGCTGAAGGAACGGTTTCATTTGGGATTCTATATCTTCTGGATCAGTTGGACGGGCACCTGCCTCTTCTTCCTCTTCTCCAATCGGACAAAGCCTTTTCCCCTCGACCCCAATGCTCCCAACGTCACCACCGCCTCCCATCTCACCACTGCCTCCCGCCTCCCCGATGCACCCCGGGTTCCACAACAGCTCGTCACCCAACCTTCACATCCAGAGCCGCAACCTGCGTCCTATACTCCCGCGGTAACACAACAGCCTTCACCGCCCGATCCACTCTCATGACCCGCGCAACTTTATAGAGGAGTACCACCACCCTCATCCACCAGCCGCCACGCAACGACAGTAGCCGCCGCACCCGCCCGGGCGCCAGCAACGCCTGCCCGCCCAATAAGATCTGATAGCGAATGGCGCCGAGACTCTGTTTATACCGCCCATATAGGTCCTTCGTCAATTCGCTGTATGCCAAATTTTGCTCCAGATGGTCTTCCCGCATCACTTCCCACGCTGAGTAGGTTTCCGGCAATCCCTTCAACCGCATCCTCGAGCCCACCCGCTGGAACACTTCAAAGATATCCGCCCTCTCCTGCGCCGTCAGTTTCCGCTCCAGCAACTCAAAGGACCGGATCGAATAGTCGATCAGCATGAACAGCACGTCCCGGTACGCACTGTCCGGGATCCTCATCCCCCTTCCCTTCTCCACTGCGCCATGTATCGCGGTGATCTGATCGATAGCCGCCATAGCCCGGTCATAGGAAGAATAGATGATATCCTTCGCATACCGCACCGTCGAGAACAACCGCCCGATAGGGTCGGCCGGTAATCGCCCTGTATAATAAAGCCAGTCGACCGACCGGTTCAATGCAAACTCCGCAGCCGACCCCGCAAATATCAGCAACACCGTTTCACTGCTCCCCCAGATCGTCCGCACGATGGACCCCTTGACAACAAATGGTGTTTCCATCCGGGCCATCTCCGGCTCTATGTTCGCCCCCGGCTCTATGTTCATCCCCCCCTCTATGTTCGTCCCCGCCGGCTCCCCGTTCATCCCTGGCTCCACATTCATCCCCCGCCCCATGTTGGTCCCCGGCTCCATATTCAATAAGTTAATTTGCATTCAAAAAGTACTTTGAAATACAAAGTAACAAAAATTTCGCTTCCTCCCAAAGCAAAAAAACCCTAAATTTAATCCAGCTATGTTTCACTATCCTTTCCACTATTTCTCCGGAGCATTCGGCCTGACCGCTGGCGGGGTCTGCCTGATCCTCTATTTTCTTCCCACCATCGTTGCCGCCATGCGCAGCCATCCCAGCGCCGGAGGTATCTTTGCCATCAATCTCCTTCTCGGCTGGACCTTTATCGCCTGGGTGATCTGTCTGGTCTGGGCCGCCTCCGACACCAGCCGCTATACCGGCCCCTATCCACCCTACAACCCCGGCTCCGACTCCCAGGACCGCATTATCAATCAATTGCGTCAGCTCCAGCAACTCCGCGACGAAGGCGCCCTCACCGAGGAAGAATTCAACCGCCAAAAGGCCTCTATTCTGCGGTGAGCACGTCAAAAGCGCCCCTCCTGCGGTGAGCACGTCAAAAGCTCCCGCTAAACCAACCCCCGCCCCATAATCCGTAGCCCATACGCATGCTCGCAGGGCTTTTGCGCAGGCAACCTCACCGTCAATCCATCCGCCCCCTGCGTAAACTCTACCTTCCCGTAACCCAGCAGCTCAACCCCCTCGACATTCCCAGACGCCGGTCCCACCGACCTTATCTTTACCGACCCTCCCTCCGGCCACCCCATAAAGTATGCAAACAATGCACCTCCCTTGGTCATGAACCGCACATCTTTATCCGTCAACTCCTTCCGCTTGCTCTCATTGAACGACTGGCCGGCCTCCGCCGAAGCTGCCGCAGCCGCCGATGCCCCCGCACCCTCAGCCGAAGCCCCTGCGCCCGCACCCGCCGCCGCCGACTCCCCAAACCGCTTCCAGGGCCTCGTCCCATGAATCCCCTCACTGTTCACCGCCATCCACTTCGTAATCCCATCCAGCACCGCCAGCTCATCCGGATCTGGCATCCCGCTCGCCGGCAACGGGATATTCAACATCAGGTTCCCGTTCTTGCTCACAATATCCACCAGCATGTCGACTACGATCTTCGGCGTCTTATAATGACCAATCATTCCCCGGTTGTAATGCCAGTCGCCGATACAGGTATCCGTCTGCCACGCCAGCGGCCAGATATCATTCACCACGCCCCGCTCCACATCGAAGACGCAGATCGCCTTCCCCTTTGCCGAGTCCAGCGCCCGTTTACTCGTATATACCGCCTGCGTCTTACCGCCATGTATAGCTGCATTTTGATTGTAGTGATGCGCCAGCAGGCTCAGCCCATAGTCCTCGAAAGGCAATTGCCCGTCGCAATACAAGAGGTCCGGCTGATACTGATCGACCAGGTCCCTGATCCTGTCGAACCAATGCCGCTTCCATACTTCCGGAATGGTATTCTCATTCCAGTCGAGATCGTTGTCGTTACTCAATACTTCCTCGCAACGGCCATAATACTCGAAATTTCTTGGATCGGCGCCATCATACGGCACTTCCGCATATGGCCCGGTCTTGTCACTTCCCTTGCTGCTCGAGTACCACTTGTAAGAGATCCAGAGATGGTCGCTGATCGCAAACTTCAATCCATGACGTTGCGCCGCCTGCTTCCATAAGCCGACAATGTCTTTCCTCGGGCCCATGTTTACCGCATTCCACCGGTTATGCTGCGAGTTCCACAGATCGAAATTGTCATGATGCACCCCCATCGTCATGAAATACTTTGCCCCAGCCTTCTTATACAGGTCCATGAGATGATCCGGGTCGAACTTCTCCGCTTTCCAGGCCGGGATCGTGTCCTTAAACCCGAATTTTGACGGATGTCCGTATGTTTTCAAATGATACGCATATTGCCCGCTGCCCTCGATATACATATTCCGCGCATACCAGTCCCCCGCTTCAACCGCCGACTGCGGGCCCCAGTGCGCCCAGATACCGAACTTCGCATCCCGGAACCATTCGGGGATCTCATACGCCCGCAACGACGTCCGTGTCGCTTCAAAAGGTCCCGCCGCCACCAGGGATCCCAACTCTATCCCGGGTCCCGCCGCCACACCAGGTTGCGTTCCCATCCCATTTCCACCCCCGTCGCCGGACCTCTCGCCGGCCCCATGCCTCGCGGCTTCGCCCTTCTTCCCCGTCTCCTTCGCCGTCCCCGGATCCCCCGGCCGCAACGCAAATGCAGCCCCTCCAAGCACTCCGCTTTTTATTAGATTTCTTCTTGATATTGACATAAACCGAATGTACTAATTTTATATAAAACCCGCCTTCTTGGCCACCAGACCGCTTTGCTTGTCCATTTGCTTATGCCTGGTCTTCATGAAAATGCAGGGCCAGGATACCTGTCATCAGGTTCCATTGAGACCGATCTTTATACTCAATAACCCTACCCTCCGTGCAGCCGCCCCCTGTACCTCCGGATTTGGCGGGATCCCCTACTGGTACCCCACTTCGACTGAAATGCTGACCGGATTTCTTGATCCGTGTACCAACTATGTCATCCCCGATACCGCTTATATTTCCGGCGCGGCCCAGACCCCTGAAGCCGCCCTCCTGCCCGACGTCCCCCAACCCGTCCCCGATGGCGCCGGCGTCCTCGCTGTCAGCGACTATGGGTTCGCCAACGGCAGCATCTATGTCAACCCCGACTATAAATCTTTTGCAAGCACCTGTCTTACTCAAACCCTCCGAAAAGATTCGCTCTACCGCCTGGATTTCTACGCCGGCTTTGGCAAGGCCGGCTCGGAATACCTCGAATTCAGCAACCAGTTGCTGGGACCGGAATTCTCCACAACCCCCGAAACCTTCGGCCTCTTCGGCATGCCCGATTGCTCCGCCGTCGGCAACCCCATCCCGCTCTATAGCTGCGTTGACCGCGCCGGCTGGATCCCCCTTGGCGAGGTCACCATCAAAGGCAGCCCCGGCGCCTGGTCAAAAGCCTCCATTTTATTTACTCCGCCCATGGACATCAATGCCATCGCCATCGGTCCCAGTTGCGACACCAATTTCTCATCTCCCCCTTTCTCCGCCACCCACAACGGGAAAGCCTACGCGATAAACCGCTTCGCCTTTTTCCTCGACAGCCTTCAGTTCTACGGCGCCAACGCTCCGCCTCCTATCGTCAGCCTGATCTCCGGCGATTCCTGCACCTCGACCATCACCCTCGAAATGCAACCCGGGACCTACTACGCCACGTCAGCACTCCAGTGGTACCGCAACGACACCCTTCTTTCCGGCCAGCAGGATAGCCTTATCATTATCCCCCGGGCGAACCCCGGGACGGATACCTTTCGCTGCCAGGTCAGCAACGATACCCTTTGCCTTGTCTCCAACCCCTTTCCTATCGACTGGGCGCCACTTCCCACCGCCGCTGCCCTGGGTAGCGCCGATACCACCATCTGTCAGCCCGATTCGCTTATCCTCGATGCCTTTATCGATAACTCATTTAGTTATGTTTGGCAGGACGGTTCTACCTACCCCTATTTTGACGTGACCCACAACGGCACCTACACCGTGACGATTTCCAATGCCTGCGGTTCGGCCCGGGCGCAAAAGACCGTCAAGTTCGTCCTCTGCGATTATAACGTCTATGTTCCCAATGCCTTTACACCAAACAACGACGGTTACAATGACCGCTTCCGCGCCCGCTTTTTTACCCCGCCCGCCCGTTTCTCCATGGAGGTCTTCAACCGTAACGGCCAGCAACTCTATTCATCAAAAGATCCCACCGAAGGCTGGGACGGCACTTTCAACAATATTCGCCAACCCGGCGGCGGCTACATCTGGTATCTCCGGTTCACCGACAACCTCGGCAAAGCCCACTCCCTCACCGGCACCCTCCTCCTAATTCGTTGAGCGCACAAGACCACGACCACCCGTCGCCCCTATCTTACCAATATCACCGTCCCGTTCGTCTGCACGCGCTTTCCCGTGAGCTGATCGAAATACTCGATCCCCCACACATACACCCCCGCCGGCTGCTTCACGCCGTCAACCGTCCCATCCCAACCCCGGGCGACCTCAGTCGTCATGAAAACCCGTACCCCAAGCCGGTCATACACCTCGAACCGCACTAACCCTACCCCAATCCCCGGCGGTATCCGGAAAACATCGTTCTTCCCATCCCCATTCGGTGTAAACGCATTCGGCAGTGTGAACCTTCGATACACTTCAATCTTCGCCGTATCCGACCACGCACATCCTCCTGCATTCGTCACCGTCAACCGATAGGTCGTCGTCACCTCCGGCATTGCCACCGGGTCCGCCACGAGAGGATTACTCAGCCCAGCTGCCGGTGACCACTGATAGCTCGTCACCGCCCCTGTAACCACCGACGTCAGGGCTACCGGCTGCCCAAACGCGATCGCCGTATCAGCAGGCCGCACCACTACGGAAGGCGAAAGCTTCACCGCCATCAGGATCGGATTCGACCCAACCGCGGCGCTACAGCTTCCGGTCGCCGTCATCACACAGCTAACCACATCCCCATCGTGTAGGGAATCGGTAACAAAAAGCACGCTATCCATCCCAACATCAGCCCCATTCACCTCCCATTGGTACCCCGGCCCGACACCTCCATCCGTCGGCGTCGCGATGAAGCTGACCGGCACCCCGCTGCACGCCGTAGTCGAAACGGTTGCAATACTCACTGCTGGATTCGTCGTCCCCGGAGCCGCCATACAAGGCTTGATCTCGCGGACCACATAATTGAATACATCCGTCAAATAAAGATTACCGGCGGCATCGCAAGCCAGCGCGGTAGGATAAGAGATCTCCGCGGCAGTCGCCAGCCCTCCGTCGCCCGAATACCCAACCACCCGATCGCCGCCATAATCGGTGATGGTCCCGGCAAGATCTATCTTGCGAATCTCCCAATTACCCTCATCGCTGATATATACATTGCCATTACCGTCTACCGTCAACGCCCATGGGAAATCCAGCTTTGCCCCGATCGCCGGCCCGCCGTCGCCATCGAAACCCGCCGATTGCTGTACGCCCGCGATCGTACTGATGATCCCTGCCGTATTGATCTTCCGCACGACATTGTTATTGGCGTCGGGAATATAGATGTTCCCGGATTTATCCACCGCTACCCCATACGGCTCATTCAACTGCGCCTGCACCGCAGGACCGCCATCCCCGCTATACCCGCTGTTTCCGGTGCCGGCGATCGTTTGGATGATCCCCGCCGTATTCACCATCCGGATCGTATTGTTATCGCTGATATATATGTTACCGGAAGCATCCGCTGAAATCCCGCGGATAGTATTGAAAGTCGCCGAACCAAACGGCCCGCCATCGCCGCCCGAGAAATGCCGCGCCGGGTTCCCCGCTACCGTGGTGATAACGCCCCCTGCCGTGATCTTCCGGATATAAATGCCCTCCTGATCGGTAAAATATAAATTGTCATTGGGGTCTATCGCAACCCATGACGGCTGATACAGTAAGGCCTGCGTCGCCTGCCCCCCGTCGCCGCTATACCCCAGCAACCCTGTCCCGGCATATAACGCGATCGTCCCGCCCGGGCTGATCTGCCAGATCACATTGTTGGATTGATCCACAGTATACACATTCCCCTCCTTGTCGGCCGCAACCCCATACAATGACCCAAGCTCCGCCTTGAGAGCAGGTCCCCCGATACCGCTGAACCCCATAATATGATTCCCCGCAATGGTAGTGATGATCTGGGCCCGGCCGCTCGCAGCCCACAGCAGAAGCAATATGACAAGCCAACCCCTCATTCACCCAATATAATTAATTTTTCATCATCCTTTCATACCACCACTCCAATGCCGCTTTATCCGGTAACACACCCGCTACCGCCTGCCTGCCGAAGATCATGATCTTCCCGCTCGCCCGGCTGAATGGCTCCCAATGCGGCAGACCGGCGCCATTAGGGTCTCCCGTCCTCGCAAAATTTACGAAATAGGAGGACATCTCATCCGACAGGTTATAATCCGCAGGCTCAAAAGGCCGTCGTACAAACCTCAAGTTATCATACGCATACGGCACCTCGGCCGTATGAAAAGCGCCCCATTTCTTCCCGCCCGGTGCGGTTGGCGGCTTCCGGACAAAACGATAGACATACACCTTCTGGCCTTGCGCGGCGACGATGCCGGCCCAGACATAGTTCTGCCGGCCGAAGATCAGGTCACGCGACAACTTTACCTGCGATACCGAAGCGATCGAATCATCATCCGCCGAACCATTTCCCGCCGGATAGTACCGCAGGACCGTTTCCGAATCCGCCCCATATTGTTTGGCTACATCTTTTTTATAATTGGCTGCACTATTCCCCGGCCCGAATACAAATCCTTCATCCTCGTTCCACCCCGTAAGCAACGCCACCCGATTCTCTTTCTTCTCTAAAAAGATATCCGCTATCGGTTCCGGTATCACATAGCCGTCGATCACCGGGCCGCGAAAATCCACGCCCTTTTTCAACAACGTTTCCGCCGGGACCGATCTCAATGAATCGAGCGTACCCGCTCCCAGCGATAGCGCCAGCTTCTGCCCTTCCGTCTCCGCGGCCGCCAGCGACAAGTTCTCCCGGCTGAAATTGGCGCCGCTCTCACCTATCGCTTTCTCGAAAAGCCCCGCTGCCAACGGCGACGCCACCAGACAATTCACACTCATGCTGCCCGCCGACTGACCTGCGATCGTGACATTCTCCGGATCGCCGCCAAATGCCGCAATATTGCTCCTGATCCACTTCAACGCCGCGATCTGATCCATCAGCCCGTAATTCCCCGACGCCCGATGCTCCGATTCCCGCGACAGATCGGGATGCGAAAAAAATCCGAATAGCCCTACCCGATAGTTGATGGTCACATACACCACCCCCTTCTTCGCGATCGCCTCCCCATCATAGATCGGCACATTCCCTCCGCCGCTCGTGAATCCCCCTCCATAGATATATACCAACACCGGCCGCCGCTCCTTTGCCGTTCCGGCCGCCGTCCAAACATTCAAATACAGACAGTCCTCACTTATCGCCTTCTCCGGGATCAGATACTCCTCCGTCCACATCAGGAACGGCTCCGGCTTATTCTGCATCGGGCTCGGGCCAAATTGCGTACAGGTCCGCACTCCGTCCCAGTGCGCTGCCGGCCGCGGTTCCCGCCACCGCAACGTCCCCACCGGCGGCGCCGCGAACGGTATCCCCTTGAAGAAATGTACATCGCCCGACGAATTCACTCCACCCGAAATATATCCTTCCTCTATCCTGACCTTATCCCATCCCGCATCCGCCGCACGCGTCCGCTCCCTGTCCGCCGCAGCCCGCTCATCCGTCAAGCTCCAACGCCCAAACCCGGGGACCGACCCCAGAAAGACTAGTGCCGGCACCACAACAAAAATTCTTTTCATATGCAAACTTTGACCTAATTTAATACTTCTTATGAATACCTACGACGCCATCGTCATCGGATCCGGCATCAGCGGCGGCTGGGCCGCCAAAGAGCTCACCGAACACGGCCTGACCACCCTCCTGCTCGAACGCGGCAGACCCGTCGAGCACCTCAAAGACTATCCCACCGCCACCACGCCCCCCTGGGGCTTCCCCCACCGCGGCCGCCTGCCGAAAGCCATTCTCGACGACAACCCCGTCGTAGCCCGCTGCTACGCTTACGGCGAGGCCACAAAGCATTTCTTTGTCCCCGATAAATTCCACCCATACATTCAGGAGAAACCCTTCGACTGGATCCGCGGCTACCAGGTAGGCGGCAAATCATTGCTCTGGGCCCGTCAGACACAACGTTGGAGCCCATACGAATTCGAAGGCCCGGCCCGGGACGGCATTACCCCGCCCTGGCCCATTGGTTACCATGACCTGGCGCCCTGGTATAGCCATGTCGAAAAATTCATTGGCGTCAGCGGCAATAAGGACGGCCTCGTCAACCTGCCCGACGGTGAATTCCTGCCCCCCTGGGAAATGAACTGCGCCGAAACGCATATCCGTGAAGGTATCATCGCAAAATTCCCCAACCGGCCCGTCATCATCGGCCGCTGCGCCCACCTCACAAAACCTCAGCCCGTCCACCTCGAACAAGGACGCGGCCAATGCCAGGCGAGAAATATGTGCGAACGCGGCTGCCCCTTCGGCGGCTACTTCAGCTCCAACTCCTCCACCATCCCCTGGGCGCACCGTACCGGCAAACTGACCCTCCGGCCTTTCAGCGTCGTGCACTCCATCATCTACGACGAGACTAAGGGGAAAGCAACCGGCGTCCTCGTGATCGACGCCCAAACCAAAAAGACCACCGAATACTACGCCCGCATCATCTTTGTCAATGCCGCCTGCCTCAATACCAACCTGATCTTGCTGAACTCCAGGTCCCGCCGCTTCCCCAACGGCCTCGGCAACGACCATGACGTCCTCGGCCACTACGTCGCCTTCCATAACTACCGGGGTTCTATAAACGCCGAACTCGACGGCTACCCCGAAAAGTACTACTACGGCCGCCGCCCTACAGAGATCTTCATCCCCGCCTTCCGCAACGTTTTCCGCCATGAGAATCTCGGCTTCCAAAGAGGCTATATGAGCTACTTCGGCGCAGGCCGTGGCCGGTCGGCCGGCGACGGCGACATCGGTAAAGATTACAAAGACTCACTTTCCGAACCCGGTCCCTGGTTTGTATCGATGGGCATGCAGGGCGAGACGATCCCCAAATATGAGAACCATGTCCGCCTCAGCGCCGATCAGAAAGACCAATGGGGCATTCCCCAACTGATCACCTCCGTCGGCTACGACGACAACGACGCCAAAATGGTTGCCGACTTCCTCGTCGAAGGCGCCAATATGCTCGAAGCCGGCGGCTGCACCAACATCGTAGGCGCCGACAATCACCAATCCCCCGGCCTCGACATCCACGAAGTGGGCGGATGCCGCATGGGCCGCGACCCCGGGACCTCCATGCTCAACGAATGGAACCAACTCCATGCCTGCAAGAATGTCTTCGTCACCGACGGCGCCTGCATGAATTCCACGGGAAATCAGAACCCGTCCATCACCTTCATGGCGCTCACCGCACGCGCCGCTAATCACGCCGTGGAAGAGCTGAAAAGACGCAATTTATAGCCCCTCCGGCTTCGGTCCCCTTTTGGGAATCGCAAAGCCCAAATTAGGAAATTATCCCGCGCCCGACCTGGTGTAACAGGTTGAAAATCTGGTTAAATAAAACTGGTCTGGAATTCGTTTATACTATAATACCCTAAATCGTTATCCATGCCTAAAAGCCGTCCCTTATATACACCGGTATTGATCATTGTGATACTCTTTCAGTCAGCCATTGTTAAGGCTAACAATACCGCGATCTCATCCGGCGCCTGGGAGACCGGATCCAACTGGTCCGCAGGCGTTGCGCCTTTAGCGACTGACAATGTCGTCATCCCCGCAGGGATCACCATTACGGTTTTGGTAACCGGCGACGTTTGCGGAAGTCTGACGATTAACGCATCCGGCGCCCTCCACATAAATACCAACGAGAGCCTTAGCATCGGCGGCAATTTTACCAATTCCGGCACCTTTATCGCCCAGTCAGGCTCTACCCTCACCTTTAATGGCGCCGCAAATTCCGTCATCTCCGGCGGTGGCACTTATACGGTAGCAGCCACCGTTGTAATGAATATGGGATCGGCCGCAACTACGCTCGATGTTCAGGATGCCAACTTCATCTCCGGGATCAACTCGGGCGGCAAATACTACTTTACCTTCACAAAAGGTACCTGGATAATGGATAATACAGGCACCCTGGGCGATTCGTATAATAGCGGTTCCTCATCTACGCTGACGATCCCTTACGGTGTTACCATCCAATCGAACAACGGCACGATGAACCTGGCAAAGAAAGGCTCTACCGGTAACGTCATTCTCTCGGGCGGGTTGGTAGTGAACGGCGGCATCGTTGAAGTCCAGTTAGGCCAGTCGAAGAATGCAGGTCAGGATTTCCGCTATTCTGTCAACGGCGGAACACCTCAACTCTATGTCAGCAGCGGCACTTTATACGTCGGAGCCGGATTTAACGCCAATACGACCTCCGACTATATCGATTTTAATATGACCGGCGGGACGATAGTCCTTGCCGAGAATGGCTACTCCGACTGGATCACTTTCCAATTGGCGGACGTAGTAGGGGGAAAGACATTTATGTCGGGCGGAGTGATCATTCTGCAGGACGCCTGCAACGCGAATATCGAAGACCTCGATATGGGCGGCGCCAATGTCGCGGCAACCCTGTATTCCGTCACCGGCGGAACCATTCAGTTGGGCTACCTCAATACGCAGTCAAGCTCCACTTACTTCGGCGTGAATGCCCAGCCGTCGACCAACTACCCGAATATCGACTTTGAAGCAGGCGTCGCAAAAAACGTATCGGCATTCAAAAGCGGCAACATCAACTTGCTCAGCCTCTACGTCAATCCGAATATGACCTTTGATGCTACCGGATTTCCCGTTGTCAATATCATGGGCAACAACGGTACGTTCGCTTTTGACGAAGAAGGCGGTTTCGTTGAATCGACAAATACCATTGAATTCTCCGGATCTGTGCCTCAATTGATCAAGTCATCATCCCTGACGACCGAAACGTTCTATAATCTGCAAATTTCCAATACCAGCGGCAATGTGATCCTTGGACTTAACACCACTGTCTCCAACCAGCTTACCTTTACCAGCGGCTACCTGGATGCATCCAATTATTCGCTTACGGTCAACAATGGCTCTAAGGCGATCACCGGAGCGTCTTCGTCAAGCTACGTTATCGTAGGAAACGGCGTCGCCGGCACCGGAGCTCTAAAGATCAACAGTTTACCAACCAGCGCTTCCACCTTTTTCCCGATAGGTACGTCTACGAATTACCTTCCGGCTTCCGTCAACCCCGGAGCCAATTCCGGCACCGGCTATTCGGCATACGTCTTCACGGGCGCAACGACAAATGCTCAGGCCAATGGCCCTTCTATGAGCGCAACAACTTTGGCCAACATGCTGAATGCCGTCTGGAATATCAGCCGGACCGCCGGCTCCGGCTCTGCTTCCCTAACCCTGAATTGGACCCCGGCGGAAACCTCGCTTCAAGGCAGCATCTTCTCGACGGCAGGTACGGGTATCGGCATTGCCCAATACCTTGGCGCCGGAGGCTGGATGATGGGTTCCGGGAGCGGTAACGTTGCCACACAATTCGCAACATCCTCCTTTAGCAATTTCACCCAGTTTGCAGTCGTAGACAACCTGTTCGTATTGCCGGTCACGGTATACGGCTTTAATGCAATTCCCAACAATAACAATACTGTTCTCGTGTCCTGGTCCGCATCTGATGAAATGCAGATCGACAATTTCGACGTACAGCGAAGCGCTAATGGATCCGATTTCACTACTATTGGAACGGTACAGGCAAACGCCAATGAAACCGGCTACTCGCTTGTCGACCCTAACCCCATCCACGGCACGAATTACTACCGTTTGCTGACCCGGCAATCCGACGGCACGATCACCTACTCGCCGATAAAGACAGTCGACCTGGCTTCCGCAGCAGGCATAACGGTCTATCCTATTCCCGCTTCCACCACGTTGAATGTGGCCCTGGGCAATGCCGGCGCCGGGATCTCGGTAAGACTGATCAGCCTGGCAGGCCAGGTATTGCAAACGTCATTTGCCACCGGTGGCAGCCAGGTGATCTCTATGAACGTCAGCGGCTATCCTGCAGGCACTTACTTCGTTCAGGTTATCGGCGACAATAAGGTCCTTCAAACGACAACAGTGTCGAAGCTTTAACTAAAAATTCTTACATTCATGGTATTATAATAAATACCGGATGAGAATAGGTCTGCTCCTGTCGCTTCTGACAGTAACGATATCCACCAGTGCCCAGCAGTATGGCAATAACGCCGCCGCCGGACATTATCTTGACACCCGCGGCATCCGCCTGTATTACGAATCGTATGGCCAGGGGGAACCGCTCCTGCTCTTCCATGGCAACGGCGGCTCCATCAACAACATGAGCAACCAGATCGGTTATTTCTCGCCCCACTATCACGTCATCGCCATCGACACCCGCGCACACGGCAAATCCCATGACCCTGGCGACTCCCTCAGCTTCGAGATGATCGTCGATGACTTCAACGCGCTCTGCGATTCCCTCCACCTTGACAGCTGCTACGTAATTGGCTGGAGCGACGGCGGCATCGACGCGATCCTCTTCGCCCTCCGCCACCCCGGCAAAGTAAAGAAGATGGCCTTTACCGGCGCCAACCTCTGGCCCGATACCACCGGCCTCACCCCGTTTGTATTCGACCTGATGCAAAAGGAACATGATAATCTCAGCAAAAAGGCAATGACCGCCGAGAACAAAAACGCACTTAAGATCGTCGACCTCGACCTCTATCAGCCACATATCACCCTCGACCAACTCCACAAGATCAATTGCCCGACCCTGGTCATCGGCGGCGACCACGACGTCATCCCCGTCCTGCATACCGTCCAGATAGCCCTCAACATTCCCATATCCTATCTTTGGATCGTCCCCAACTCCGGGCATTCCGTCCCCATCTTCAAAAAGGATGCATTCAATAACCAGATTGAAACCTTCTTCACCCACCCTTACCGGAAGATCGAAGGAATAGCAACGTTTCAATAAATAAATTGCAGACATGACAACGACACCCATCGCCGGTACGCAGCCGCCCGCCATCGAGGCCCATAAGGAGATCCCCGGCAATCCCTCCACCGCCAAATCCAGTCAGCTTAAGCTGAACGACCGTAGCAATGGCGAGCCCCTTCGCGTCCTTAGTGAAGCCGACTGGGACTTCTGGATCACCAACGGCTACGTCGTCATCAAAAATGCCGTCCCAAGGCAGCAGGCACAACGCCTCGCGGAATATCTTTGGAAATACGAAGACAAAGACCCGAACGATCCGACCACCTGGTACCGCAAACCCAACGTCGACATGCAAATGAAAGAGCTGGTCAATACCGGCATGGTCGAGATCTACAACCACCAGTATATGTGGGACAACCGCCAGTCCCCAAGAGTCCACCAGGCCTTCGCCGATATCTGGGGCACCGAAAAGCTCTGGGTCACCATCGACCGCGCCAACCTCAACTTCCCCCTTGCCCCCGGCTTCGAATACAAAGGGTTTATCCACTGGGACTATGACCCCGAAACAAGACCGGTCAACGTTCAGGGCGTCCTCGCCCTCGCCGACCAACTCGACGGGACCATGGGCGGATTTCAATGTATCCCCGAGCTCTTCCGCACCTACGACGCCTGGAAGCTCACCCAACCCGAAGACCGCGATCACTACAAACCCGACACTACCGGGTTCGATATCGTCAAAGTCCTCCTCGAGGCCGGAGACCTGCTGATCTTCAACAGCCTCCAACCCCATGGCATCCGCCCGAACCGCAGTGGCGATAAGGTCCGTATTGCCCAATACATTTCGATGATGCCCGCACAGGAGGAGAATGATCAGCTTCGTCAATGGCGGATCAATAGCTGGCAAAGCCGCAATCCCATGGAAGGATATGCATTTCCCGGCGATCCCCTCCAACGCGAAAAGCAGAATCCCGTGGCGGAGCTTTCTGCGCTTGGGGAACGCCTCCTCGGCCTGACCCCGTGGTAACCCGCGCTGGCACCCCCGTCCCGGCTACCTCACAAGAATTACTGTTCCATTTTTTGAGATTTGCTTACCGGTATAAGTAGTCGCCTCCGACTCCCAGACATACACCCCGGAAGCCTGGATCTTCCCGCCCACCGTCCCGTCCCAGCCTTCACCCATCCTGGACGTGCTGTACACCAGCTGACCAAGCCGGTTATACACCCTGAAATAAAGAAGACGTGAAATGCCTACCGGTATGGGTCGGAAGAGCCCATTCACGACGCGTCCCGGCGTGAATGCATTCGGCACCAAAAGGTCGGGCGAGACGCGAAAGACAGTCACTTTGACGCTGGTCTGGCCGGTACAGCCAAGCGGATCCGTCGCCGTTACAAAATAGCGGATGGAATCGATGTTGGGTCCCGGGATAGCGATCGGATCGGCGATCCCTGGATCGTTCAAGCCGTCCACCGGATTCCAGAGAAAAACGTCCCCCGTGCCGTCAGAGCTCCGGGCATTGAGCTGAAGAGGTTGACCGATCACCACCGCCGTATCATCGGTTGCCCATACGCGAGGTAGGGACTGGATGTACACCGTTTGATAGGCCGAATCCCAACAGCCGTCGGTCGCGCTATAGACAAAAAGCAACGTATCCGTACCCGCTCCTGCTGACAGCGGATCCAACACCCCTCCGGAAGTGACGCCTCTGCCATAAAAGGATGGGACGCCGCCAAGTCCGGTCAGTTCCGAAGCTTCCGTCAGGTTCACCATCGTATCGATGTCACAAACCGGTGGAACGGCTGCGAATTGTACATGCGGGCTGGGTTGAATGGTGACGATCTGGTCTGTCTCATTGCGGCAGGTAAGGCCCGAGGCGGCGATCAGCCGGATCGTATAGGTGGCCGTGCCGGTAGTGACCGGATTTGGATAATTGTGCGAATAATCCTTCCCGGGATAAGGTATCGAGTCCATATAGGAAACTCCCGTCGTATCGCCCCAATAGATCTGCACCGCGACGACCGAGCCGAAATTCACCGTGCTGAGATTGTCCAGCCGAACGGGCATGTTGCTACACAGCCCCGTCGGGTTGAGCACCTCGAAGACCGCCTGCGGGTCGGTGCCGTTCACCGTGAAGATCTTCCTGGCGCTGTCGATACAACCCTCGCTGTTGGTGACCGTCAGGCTCATATTGTAGTTGGCTGCGGCGCTGTAGCGATGGGAAGGGTTTTGCAGGCTTGAATGATCCGGGTTGCCCGGCGGCGAGGCGTTCGGGTCGCCGAAATTCCAGTTATATGTGAAAGGCAGCGTCTCGGCGTCACCCGTATAACTGCTGTCATAGAATTGCCCGACAGCATCGTTCAGACAGATCTTCGGCATCGTATAGTTGACGGCCGGATTGGGATATACCTTCACCGTTACGCTGTCGATCGAATAACAACCCGGGTTATCGGCAAAAGCCGTTCGAACATAATATTTGTGTAGCGCCGAGTCGGTTGTAGGGTTGTCCAGATGCAGCAGCGGGGCGCCTACGGTCGTATCGTTCAGCCCCGCCGGCGGCGACCACGCATATACATAGTTTGCATTGACAGGTCCCCCGAGCTTGACCGTATCGTACGGGCAAAACGCCATCCCCGGGCCGGCGTTCGGCACCGGCATTTCCGTATAGATGATCACATTCTTGATCGATTCATTGTCATCGTATCCTCCCGTGCTCGCCGTAAAACCCATATATCCGGTGAAATTGAACAGGTGTGGTTGATAAGTGCTCAGGTAGAAGGTATCGTTCACATAGACTGAAACAAGTCCCGTGTCATACACGATCCTTGCCCGGTTATAATTGGGCCCCCGCATATAAGAAAGCTTGCCGTTCGTATTGGCCAGCGTCGGCTCGTTAAGACATTCGCCATATATCGTGCTGTCGCCTAATTGCTCGTCGTAACCTTTTCCCCACCGGAGCTCGATCTTCGGCATGTCCTGATGGATGGTACCCGTGTCGAAGGGGATACAGTTGTTCCAGGTATCGAAACAGACCTTTAACCCATTGGCAATATTCGGTATCCCCAAACCACCCCCATTTACATAAGCCGAAGGCGGCACATCCAGGAAACAGAAAGCCAGACCGTCGGCCCCTGTCCCATCAAACAGCCGGAAGTCGAATTCCGCAATCCATTTATTGCAAAATGCAAGATTGATCGGTTGAGAAAAAAAGGCCGCCCCGTTATCCTGTTCCGCAGCCCTGCAAAGCATCAATTCGGTATCGGCGCTCCCGGTTATATTCATCACATGCGCATCCCCTACCAGGTTCCAACCGGTCGTATTCATAGGGGTCCCCGTGAGCTGCGCAAATATATAGGTTTGACAATCAGCCGTCCCCCCGACGCCTATGAACAACAGGTAAAATAGCAAACGTTTGAAATAGCGGTTCATCGGGTTAAATCGTGTCGTTGTAAGATACCAAAAGATACCTACCCGTGCAACTACCGGCCAGGTCTTCTACCAAGGCAAGGTAAATGATTCCACTTAACATTTAGACAACGCCTTCTTAACAACTCCGCAACCGCTTTTTAACGATTCGTAAACTCAAAATGATAAAACCTTTTTGCAACTTTATTGCGCATAACCACGGCGCCTGACACGCCCACCGACCATAGAAAAACACCGCTTATGTTCAGATACCTGTTCTTAACTGCCGTTGCTATCCTTATGTCCTTCACCGTAGCCTGTGCCCAGGATACCTCCCCTCAGAAAACTCCGTCCCAATCTTCACCCCCTTTCCGCTCCTCTGATATATTTACCCTCGGTATTGGCTTCGGCCAGGATTACGGCGGTATCGGTGGTAACCTTACCGTATACCCGCAGGAAAATATCGGGCTGTTCATCGGCGCCGGATACGCCCTGGCCGGATTTGGCTACAACGCCGGCCTAAAGCTCCGTCTGCTCCCCGACCACGGCCGCTCCAAAGTGCGCCCCTTCGTCGAAGGCATGTATGGCTACAATGCAGCCATAGTCGTCACCAATTATTCGCAGGACAACAAGATGTTCTATGGCCCTACCATCGGCGCCGGCCTCGACCTTGGATCCACCGAACCGGGCAAGGGATATCTTTCCCTCGCCATCCTCGTACCCTTCCGTAGCCCCGATGTCCAGAACTATATCGATCAACTGAACGCTAACGGCGTGACCTTTAAAAACAACCTTATCCCGATCAGTTTCTCCATCGGCTATAAGTTCGTACTGAATTAGCTAGCCTTATACCTTCCCTGGAAAGGAGCCGAGACACCGGTTGAAGCTCCTTCCGGGTTTCCTTACCCCGCGTTATTTGCCACCCGCCTCCACCGTTATCTGCACATCCCGACGATATGGTAAACTTTTTGCAGGCATAGATTATCATTCATTTTTTTATGCCCGCCCCTCCCACCTACTGGCTTACCCGTTTTCTCATCCTCCGCCTGCTGGGCATCGTATACGCCATAGCCTTCCTCGTAGCGATCAACCAGATCATCCCGCTTATCGGCTCCCACGGCCTCACCCCGGTCGATATCTTCCTGAGACGGGTTACCGCGAGCCTGGGCTCCGGCAGCGCCGGCTTCTTTCGCCTGCCCTCCGTCTTCTGGTGGGATCACTCCGATACCGCCCTACTGACCGGCGCCTGGATCGGCTTCCTGCTATCCTGTATCGTAACTGCCGGCCTTGCCAACGCCCCCATATTATTCGTTCTTTGGTTTCTTTATATGTCGTTCTGCAACGTCGGTCAGGAATGGTACGGCTATGGCTGGGAGATCCAATTGCTCGAGACCGGGTTCCTTGCCATCTTCCTTTGCCCCCTTCTCGATGCCCGCCCCTTCCCGCGACGCGAACCACCCCTGCCCATTATCATCCTTTTCCGTTGGCTCATCTGCCGGATCATGTTTGGCGCGGGACTCATCAAACTGCGCGGCGACGAAGCCTGGCGCAACTCCACCGCCCTCTACTATCATTTCGAGACCCAACCCATGCCCGGCCCCCTGAGCCGCTGGTTCCACTTCCTCCCGCACTTTCTTCTAAAGCTTGGCGTCTGGTTCAACTGGCTGGCCGAGCTCGTCGCACCCCTTTTCGTCTTCGGCCCTCGCATCGCCCGCCACATCGCCGGCGTTATCATCATCCTTCTTCAGGTCATCCTGATCCTTAGCGGCAACCTCTCATTTCTCAATTGGCTGACCATCATACCCGCCCTCGCTTGCTTCGACGACGGTTTCTGGTCCCGTATCCTTCCAGATATCCTTAGCCGCCGCGCCCAATACGCCGCCGCCACCGCCATACCCTCCCGCCCCATGACCATCACCGCCTGGACCGTCACCGTCATTATCGGGCTTCTCAGCATCCAGCCGGTCATAAATATGCTTTCACCCAACCAGATCATGAATACCTCTTTTGACCCGCTCAACCTCGTCAATACCTATGGCGCATTCGGATCTGTCGGTCGCGAACGCTATAATATCGTGTTTGAAGGCACTTATGACGACATCCCCACCGATTCCGCCACCTGGATAGCTTATCCCTATAAAGGCCTTCCCACCGATCCCGATCAACGCCCCCCGCAGGTGGCTCCCTATCATCTCCGCTTCGATTGGCAAATGTGGTTCGCCGCCATGTCCACTCCCGACGAATATCCCTGGACCATGACGCTGATCGCAAAACTGCTCCACAACGATCCCGGCGCCCTCAGTCTCTTTGCCCGCAACCCCTTTCCGCATAAGCCTCCCCGCTATATCCGAGCCGTTCTCTACCACTATTCCTTCGCCCCGCCCGGCAATCAAGGCCACCACTGGTGGGCCCGCCAACCCATCGGCGCGCCCTGGCTTCCCGCGATGGCCGCGGACGATCCCCGCCTTCCCGACTACCTCCATACATCCGAGACCACTCCTTAATGCGCCCCGGCTTTCCAAACCAGGTATCTCTCCTCCAGGAACTTATAACCATCCGTCTTCCATTGCGGCGTAGCCACCGTAAAATGATCCCCGGGATAATACGCAAAAACGAACGGTCCGCCCAGCTTTTTCATCTCATCATCCAACAGATGCACCGCATAGTTCAATAAGAAATTATCATTGTTGCCGACAGTCACCCTGACCTTCCCCTGCAGGTCCTTTTGCAACAGCGCCCACTTCGTCCGCAGATACAACGAGATATCGTACTGCTTCCAATGCTCCACACATTTCTTATCGATATCCCCCGTCACCGGATCACATAACGGGACCGGCTGGCCGTCCGCTCCTTTCGCGCTGAAGACCTGATTGAACGAATGCATCTGCTCACCGCGATAGATGACATTCTCCTGCTGATAACATTGTTTCATCGTCGCCACCGGAAAATAACCCGCGATGGTCGCCACCAGCCATTCCGTACTGTCGGGACGATAATACATATTGTCGTTCTCATAAAGGTTGACCCGCTGAAAGCTCCTGAAATCGACCGGGTCGGGCGAGCTCGACCAACAACCCGCGAAAATTTTAGGGTAATGGGTCTGCAGCCATAATACCGTCCAGCCGCCGCTGCTATGACCCCACAGCAACCTCGCGCCATTGCAGCGATATGTATTTTCCATCGCCGGGATGAATTCCTTCACCAGCGCATCTCCCCATGGTCCGTTATTGTCGCTGTTGGCATATACAGAGTGACCGCCCGGGCAATTTCCATCCAGAAAGACCGTAATGCAGGGTACCGTGTCGAGCACGATGCCATAGTCGGCGGTATCGCCCGAGTAACGGTGATAGTCACCCCCATATCCCGAAACATTATATATCACCGGAAATCTGCGCTGCGGCTGGCTATAATATTCTCGCGGCACCAGAATGGCTGCGTCTATCGTCATCATCCTCCCCTGCGATTTGGACAATAGATTGGATGCGACCTTCAATTCGTGCACATGCGTGGACGGTATAAATCCACGCCCCTCGACAACCTGATCGCATACCAGGTTGAACCTGGCCCCAGTATCTTTCGTCAGCTTGACTTTCATCGGTGCGGAATATATATTACCGGGGCTCTCCGCGATCGCCCGGCCGCCGAGATTCCTGTCCCAAACCGCCTGCACATAATAATCCCCCTTCTCGAGATCGGAAAGGACCACCGGATAGGAGACCGCCTTGTCATCAAAAAGGACGACATCACCCGGCGTTACGTCCTTCACCGTGATCGCGAAACATGGAAAGTTTTCCAGATCTGCCATCGCATCTTTCGGATGATGGTTCTCCTTGTTCAGATATAGGAAAACCTTGCCGGTGAAGCTTCGGTTATAGGCGCCAGTTGTATAGCTTACCTGAAACCGCTGACAATAGCCATTCAGCGTAAAGAGGGCGGCGAGTAGCAACAGGGGCATTAACTTTTTCATAACATTGAAGGTATATCTTTTCGCCGCTCATCCAAAACCGAACACCTGTTAGCTCAAAACCGGACACCCCCCCATTGGACAGGAAGATCACCCTCCGCTCCAGCGAAAACACCTGGTATGAATTCAACTGATCGCCCCCTCACCTCACCTTCCCCGCCCTATTCGCCAAAACAACCCGCGACAACACCGCCGTATCCGTAGTCGCGGGAAGATGCGAACAGAAGCCGATCCCCACATAAAATGGCCCGTCGATGTGCAACTGCACCGGCCCTCCAACCTGATGCATCGGCTCCCCATGCATACTGATCCAAACGGTGAAGCTATCCCCCTTCTTCATGATCCCAATTCTTTTCGCCAACCCTATATTCAAACTATCCGTACTATGGTCCTTCCGGTGATTGACCCGCATCTCCGTCATCATCTGACCCTTTTCCGGCCGCCAGGCAAGATGCATCAGCCCGCCGCCATGCAACGCGACAACCGCCTCCTTCGCGTCATCGTCCAGGCTTTGCCGGATCACCAGCACTGCCTTCCGGTCGTCATACCCCGCCGTATCAGGAAAATCCACATCCGCTGCCAACGAGACATCACCCGACATCCGCTTCCAAACATACCGGAACTCATCCCGCTGATACCAGATGTTATAACCCGCCGACACGATTTTGTAGGCCCCGGTCCGCGAATTGTAACTCGACGACCCCGCGGCCAGCGCCCCGCCGACATCGCTTTGGCCCTCGAAGACCCCCAACGGCTTTATCTCGGTCTTTGCGTCCCGGTGAAAACCAGCCGGCGGTGGTACCTGCTTATGACTGGCTGACCCCGGCAACGCCCAGTCCGGGACTACAACCTGGGCTATTGTGAACTGATGAAGACAAAAGAACATCCCCGATAAAAAGGCAAGCTTGATTTTCATGGTCATAGTTTTGAGCACTAAAACTATAACCTCGCCCCCCTTCCACCACTATCGATCACCACATCAAGACTACATCACATGTCCCCACCCGGTCAAACCTCTACATCTTTACCACATCCGCCTTATCTTGTATCATGTTTCCCGCCGTCACCATCGACCTAACCTCCCAAGGCCGCCCCATCCGCCTTCACCTCCTCTCCACCGGCGCCGTATCGGTCAAAACCCGTTTCCGCCAAACCCGCTTTCACAATTTCCTCTCCATCCCCGACTTTATCCTGGACCCACATTTCACCGACTGGCTTCCCATCTGGGTGATGCTTATCCAACATCCCGAAGGCGTCTTCCTCATCGACGCCGGCGAACGCGCCACCGTCACCCGCCCCGGATATTTTCGCTCCTCAGGTCTGCTCTCCGGTTGGTTCGACAGCTCGCAATTCAAATTTTCGATCACCCGCGACCAGGAGATCGACCGTCAGCTGCCTACACTCGGCCTCTCATCAAAAGCGATCACCGCCGTCGTCCTCACACATCTGCACTTCGACCATACCGACGGCCTCTACCATTTCCCGTCAACACCGGTCTACGTCGCAAAACCGGAATGGGACCATCCCTTCGGCGCACTCCCAAAACTTTACCCGGCCTGGTTTCGCCCCAACCTCCCCGACCTTAGTGAGTCTATCGGGCCTTTCAAAAAAGCCGCCTGGCTCACCCGATCGAAAGACCTTGCACTCGTCCATACCCCCGGCCACACCTATGGGCATTGCTCCGTCCTGATAACGGCCGACACCCATCACATCCTTTTTGCCGCCGATATTTGCTATTCCCAACAACAATTGCTGGCCGGCGAATTCGCCGCCAATGCAGCCAGTTACCGGCTTGCCCGCCAGACCTATGAAGCTGTGAAAAGCTATGCCGCTGTAAGCGCATGCCCCCTTGTCTTTCTTCCCTCCCATGACCCCGGATCCGCAACCCGTCTCCAGCATCTCACGCCACTGATATTACCCTTCATCCCGCCGACAACTTGAAAACGATCGGTTGGATCTTATATGTTTTAACAAGCCGCCCAAATTGAAAACCCGGAGTCCATTTCCCGGATTCCCGGACGATCCGTAGAGATTCTTCGTCCAGCGAAAACTCCACGGAATGACAAATGACCGGAAGAAGGACGGATCCATCCTTATCCACGATAAAAAGTACCCTCACCTCACCCTCGATATTCGAATTTAAGGCCCTGTCGGGATATTTTAAATTCTTGTTCAAATACCGGATCCACTTATTGACGCCACCCGGATACTCCGACTCTTTTTCAACCGAATCATGCGGATCGTTGTCGTGCTTTTGCTTTTTTACATCGACAAATTCCACGAGCGAATCATCGCGGTAAACATATTTAAACCTCATCACCATGCTGTCGCCCGTGAATTTGAACGAGTCGCCATTTTTCTTTCCATTCCTGAATTGGGTACTGGAATCCAGCCTTCCCGTGCGGTCATAGTAATATGATATCCCATGTTGTACCCCACCGTCCTGGTCCCGGAATTGTTCGCTCCGGAGCAGCGGTCCGACGAGATTGTAATAATCGAATTGCCAGCAGGTATCGCTGATCTGTTTCTCCCGAAGGAAATAACGCGCAGAGTCCTTGTTTGAGGTGCCATGCCAATCGGCATTCAGCAGATAGAACTCTTCTTGGCGCTGGGACCGCACAGTAAGCGCAGCCGATAATAAAAAGAACAGGGGTATAATTCTCATATCGCCAAAATAATCACTTTGTCAGAACTTCCCAAAGAAATCACCCGCTTTACACCACCAACTCGATCATATTAAAATGCAGCTGCCGCCTCGTAATAAACCCGAGATTTTCATACAACCGGATCGCCCGGACATTATAAGCCCAAACATGCAGCATCGGCAACTGCCCCATCGCCCTGATCGACTCCACCTGATAATACGTCAGCGCAGCTCCAAGCCCCCGCCCCACATGATCGGGATGTGTACAAACCCCGCTGACCTCTATATACGGCGAAGGATGCAACCGGTGTCCCGACATCCCGATCAACCTGCCCCCATCAAATACGCCGACAAAACCCCCAAACTCTATCGTGCGCGCCCCAAACGGCCCCGGATTCGTCAGCGTCGCCAGCTCCACCATCAATGGCACATGCTTCTGCTGCAAAGGCACAAACTCCCAATCCTCCAATGCAGGCCCTATCGCATGCTCCCCCATCATCTGTAACCCCACCCCATGATAGTTGACCTTCCAGGCTGTGGGAACAATGATCTCATCAGCCGAAACGACTACCGCCCCGCGTTTTGGCGGCAGCACCTCCGCCAGCTCCGAAAAGCGCGCTTCACTAAAATCCGCCAAACCGACGAAAGGTGCGATCGCGGCTGGGAAATACCGCACCGTGGAAGTACCCAGCGATAGATTTTTATTCCCGCTGACCGTCGCATGATACACCGGATTGTCTAAAAGCTCATCCATCATTAGCCGCGAATTTCGTAACTTTAGACAAATCTCCGCCATGAATAAGCTATTATTAGGCCTTCTCGCCGGCGTCGCCATCGGCATTGCCATCGCCCCCGATAAAGGATCGAAGACCCGCCAAAGGATCCGCGAGGGTTTTGACGACTTCAAGAAAAAGGCCGGCGACGCAGCAAAGGATTTCGCCGACGAGGTTGACAAAGGCTTCGACAAGGTCCGCACCGCCTTCAACGGCGCCCAATAGTCCAGCCGTTCTTTTGTCCCGATCCATTACACTAACTGTATCATATCCGAACGGTTCGGTCGGGTATTAATTGCAAAAACCTGACCTCCAGCGTCTTAAAAACCGGCACTTTGTTGGCTGAAACCCGTCGACACCTCACCATCAAACTCAACGGCATGATCCGCAACTACCTCAAAGTCGCCTGGCGCAACCTGCTAAACAACCGCCTCTACTCGTTTATCAATATCGCCGGACTTGCCGCCGGCATGGCCGTAGCCATGTTGATCGGGCTTTGGATCTATGACGAGATCAGCTTCGACAAAACCAACACCGCCAACTACGAGCGCATCGGCCGCGTTTGGCAGAACGTCGACTTCGGCGATGGCATCGCCACTTACCAGGTCATGCCCATCCCGCTGGCAAAAGACATGCGGACCAACTACCCCGACTTCCAATCCGTCACCCTCGCATCCAACCTACAACAACAGGTCCTGGCCTACGGTGACAAACTCATCTCCCATTCCGGCGCTTATACCGACCCCGGATTCCCCGTAATGATGACGCTAAAAATGCAGAGCGGTGACCGCGGCGCCCTGAAGGACATGAACACCGTCCTGCTGTCTTCGTCCCTGGCCACGGCTATTTTCGGCACAGAAGACCCTCTTGGAAAAGTCATCAAATTCGATAACCAATACAACCTGAAGGTCGGCGGCGTTTACACCGACTTCCCCCACAATAGCAGCTTCTACGGCTATGACTACCTCGGCGCCTGGGACAAGTACGCCGCCATCCAGCATTTGGACCTCAACGAATGGGACAACAATTCCTGGAATATCTTCGCTCAGGTGAAACCGGGAGTGACCTTTGACCACGCCTCCGCCGCCATCAAGGACGCCCGGAAAAGACAAGGCAATTTCCCCGGCTATCATCCCCAGTTCTTTCTCTATCCCATGACCCGCTGGCACCTGTATGCGGACTTCAAGAATGGGGTCAATACCGGCGGTCTCATCACCTTCGTCTGGCTCTTCGGCATCATCGGCGCATTCGTCCTCCTGCTAGCCTGCATCAACTTCATGAACCTGAGCACCGCCCGCTCGGAACGCCGGGCCAGAGAAGTGGGTATCCGAAAAGCCATCGGATCCGTACGCCACCAATTGATCGCGCAATTCCTCAGTGAATCGCTGTTGATCGCATTCTTTGCTTTCGTGCTCTCGCTCCTTTTGGTTGAGCTCGGCCTCCCCGCCTTCAATAAGCTGGCGGATAAATCTATGACCGTCCTCTGGTCCAGCCCGCTCCTCTGGGCCGCCGGCATCGGATTCACAGCGCTGACCGGTATCATCGCCGGTAGCTACCCCGCCATCTATCTCTCTTCCTTCAGGCCGGTCAAAGTACTTAAGGGAACATTTAAAGCCGGCCGGTCCGCCGCCATTCCACGAAAGGTCCTTGTAACCCTCCAGTTCACCGTATCGGTATTCCTGATCGTCGGGACCGTCGTCGTATACCGGCAGATCAATTACGTCAAGGATATCCCCGTTGGATATAGCAGCAGCGGCCTGATCCAGATCACCGTCAATACGCAAGACCTGAAAGATCATGCCGGCGCCATCCGCAACGACCTGCTCGCCAGCCGCGCCGCCACCGCGTTCGCGGAGACCTCCTGCCCCCTCACCGACAGTTGGGGCGGTACGACCAACTTCTTCTGGCCAGGCAAAGACCCAAATGCCAAACCTCTATTTATGTCCAATCAGGTGACGCCGGATTTTGGAAAGGCCGTCGGCTGGAAGATCACCCGGGGCAGGGACTTCTCAAGAGAGATGCTGACCGATTCCTCGGCGATGATCCTGAACGAAGCCGCCGTTACCAAAACCGGCCTGAACAACCCGCTGGGCGTAACCATCAGATATAACAATAAAGACTATACGATCATCGGCGTCGTATCGAATATCGTTCAGAACAACCCCTTCCGCAAGGTGGATCCCGCTTTCTATTGCATGAACAACGACGGCGCCGGTACCATCGAGCTGAAGCTCAACACCGGCATCCCCACAAGCGAAGCCCTCCAAAAGACCGCGGCGATCTTTAAGAAATACAACCCCGCCAGCCCGTTCATCTATCAATTTGTCGACAACGAATACGAAAAGAAGTTCGATCTGCAACAACGCGTCGGCAGCCTGGCCGCATTCTTCGCCACCCTCGCCATCTTCATCTCCTGCCTCGGCCTCTTCGGCATGGCTTCCTTCGTTGCTGAACAACGTACCAGGGAGATCGGCATCCGCAAAGTGCTCGGCGCTTCCATTCCTCAGATCTGGCGGCTGCTGTCGGCAGAATTCTTCCTGCTGGTCACCCTTTCCTTCCTCATCGCCATGCCCGCCGCGGGATATTTCATGCACAACTGGCTCATGGATTACGACAACCATACCGGCATCCCCTGGTGGATCTTCGCACTCTCCGGCTCGGCGGCGCTCCTGCTAACTCTGATCACCGTGAGCTTCCATGCCATCCGCGCCGGCCTCAGCAATCCGGTGAAGTCGCTGCGCGCTGAATAGCCCACCTCACTCAATAGCCCGCCGCAACGGCCTGCCGCACCGCGGAATTGCACTTTTATCCTTACCTTAACCCTATGAAACGAAGGAATTTCCTCCTGCTGACGATTGCCGGCGGCATTGCTGCTATCACCCCTTTCTGTAAATCCCGCAGGCCTTCCACCACTCTAACTCAGCCGTTCTTTCTTTCCGCCATGTGTGATGTACAAACCCTCCGGAAGATCGGCACGCAATACCGTACGGCAACCCCCGCCGAAGCCAGCGAGGACGCCTTGGTCCAGCTTCTGACGACCGGTGGCGGGACCACCGGACAACTCGACAATAAAATCAAAGATGACTTCACCTCCGGCCGGACCGTTACCATCGACGGCTGGGTACTCGCTGTCACCGAAGCCCGTCAATGCGCCCTCTTCTCCTTCCAAAAGCCATAAAACACCCCTTCATGCACACCGATGCCCGTGACCTCCCCAACAACACCCTCATCCAGGGCGATATCTGCATCATCGGCACCGGGCCCGCCGGTCTCAGCATCGCAATGGAATGGGACCACACCCCCCATAAGGTCATCCTCCTCGAAGGTGGCGGCTTTCAATACGACGACCAGATGCAGGACCTCTATGCAGGCCCCGCCACCGGCCAGCGCTATTACCCCCTCCGCTCGACCCGCCTCCATTACTTTGGCGGCACCAGCAACCATTGGGCCGGCTTCTGCTCTACCTTCGAACCGCTCGACTTCGAAAAACGCGACTGGGTCCCCCATAGCGGCTGGCCTATGAAAAAATCGGATCTCGACCCATTCTACGCCAAGGCGCAGCAAGTTCTCGACCTTGGGCCTTATGAATATGACGTCGCCTATTGGCAACGGAAAGACCCGGCCCTGCATTCCCTCCTCCCCGATAACCCCGCCGTCTGGAACAAAGTCTGGCAGTTCAGCCCGCCCACCCGGTTCGCAAAGAAATATGGCGACCCCATAAAGAAGTCAAAGAATATTCACCTCTATACCTATGCGCACGTCACAGAGATCAGCGCCAACGACCCGGTCAGGTCGATCGACAAGCTAACCGTCCGCAACTTCGCCGGCAAGACCCATACCGTAAAAGCTCGCTACTATATCCTTGCCTGCAATACCGTCCAGAACGCCCGTCTCCTGCTGGCCGCCTGCCCCCAGACTCCCAAAGGCCTCGGCAATGACCACGACCTCGTCGGCCGCTTCTTCATGGAACACCTCGAGGTCCAGGCAGCCTGGCTCCATCTCCCCGCCCCCTCGAAGCTCAAACTCTACACGTTCTCCGGCATCGGCAGTACCCCCATGCGCTGCGAGCTGTCCATCACTCCCGAACTGCAGGCCAAATACCGCATGCTCAACGGTACCTGCTCCTTCATGCCCTGGGAACTTTCAAAGGACATGACACCCGCAATTAAAATGTGGAGTAGCGAAGACCCGCGTAAGAATGAAGATTCCATGCGTTCGATGTGGTCTTCACACGAATCTTCGACAGCCACAAATAAAGAAGGCTTTAAGGTATACGAACTAAAGACCCGCATCGAACAGGCGCCTAACCCCGACTCCCGCATCACCCTTGCGTCCGGCCGCGACGGCCTGGGCATGCCCCGGGCCCAACTCAACTGGGTGCTCACTCCATTCGAGAAATACAGCATCCGGACCTTCTACGAGCTGGTCGGCCAGCAGGTCGGCCAGGCAGCCGTCGGCCGTATCCGGCTGATGGACTGGCTACAGGACCCCAACGATCATTCCTGGCCCGACACCACCGGCGGCGGCTGGCACCACATGGGCACCACCCGGATGAGCGACGACCCGCAAACCGGCGTGGTAGACGCCAATTGCAAACTGCACGGCGTCTCCAATCTCTATATTGCAGGCGCCAGCTGCTTCGTTACCGCTGCCGCTCCTAATCCGACGTTGACAATCACCGCTTTAAGCCTTCGCCTGTCCGCGCACCTGAAAAAGGTCATTTCCCGGTAACGGATTCTTCATCCAGGAAAAGTACCGCCCGCGGATGTCGCCGCAGGATCGTAGCCGGATATCGTTCACTGATCGCCTCCTGCAACGTATGTCGCACCGCTAAAGCCTTCCGAACGCCGGGAACAACCCCAAACACATATTCCGCACGCATCAACATCGGTATCGTCACCGTCATCGCCTGCCGCGGCACTTCCTCCAGGGATGTCCAACATCCGTCATGCACCTGCTGCGCCCGGCAAGCCTCATCCAGCTCCACCACCTTCACCGTCGCCGGATCATGGAATAGCGCCACATGCGGGTCATTAAAAGCCAGATGCGTATTTTCCCCAATACCCAGCACCACGATATCTGTCGGCTGCGCGGCAAGCCGCCGGGCATACTCGTCGCAATCCTGCATATACGCCACCTCCCTGAAAGGTACCCTTGAAAATAATCGCTGCTTCAGAAAATTCCCAAATCTTTGCGGCGCAGCCACATCCAACCCGATATATTCATCCAGGTGAAAGCCATTCACCCGCGACCAGTCAACCGGCATCCCAACAAACGCCGCCAGAAATTCGTTCTGCGAAGGCGCCGCGGCAAACATCACATTCACTACCTCCTTCCATCCCAACACCTCCCCGATCGCCGCGCAAACCGCCTGCGCGGCAGCCTGCCCCAACGCCGTACGATCGGCAGCCACCCGAACCTCGAGCTGGTCCACTTTAAAGCTTCTCATATACAACCCTCCCGCCGATCATCGTCAAGCCGATCTCGATCTGATCATCGAATAATATGATATCCGCGTCCTTCCCAACCGCCAACGAGCCCTTCCTGTCCTCTACCCCGATCATCCGCGCTGGCGTCGCCGTCATCATCCGCACCGCATCCGGCAATGATACCCCCACTCCCCCAACCATCGTCCGGATCAGCCGGGCAGCCGTCGCCACACTACCCGCAAACGCGCTTCTGTCGGGCAGCTTCGCCACTCCATTTTCCACGATGACCGGCAACCCGTCATCAAGTCCCCCCAGCACGCTCTCCCCTTCCGGCATCCCCGCCGCCCGCATCGCGTCGGTGACCAGGGCCGTACGCCCCGCACCCTTGATCTGGTAGGCCAACCGTAACAACGGCGCTGGCAAATGCACCCCGTCAGCAATAACTTCCACATCCATCCCTTCCGTCAGATAGGCGCATTCCACCGCGCCCGCATACCGATAAACGCCCCGCCGCGTCACGCCATTCATCCCCGAATAGAAGTGCGTGGCCAGTGTGTATCCATTCCTGAAGCCCTCCAGCGTTTCCTCATACATTGCGTCCGTATGCGCCAGCGAAACTAAAATGCCCCGATCCCTCAAATACCGCCCGAATTCCAAAGCCCCCTCCAACTCAGGCGCCGCGCTCCATCGGATAATATCCGGCGACCTGTCGAGGATCGACCTGTACTCCGCCCCCAGGGGCAGGCGGATGAAGCGCCCATCCTGCGCCCCTCGCTGATTCATCGCCAGATACGGCCCTTCCAGATGCAATCCCAAAAACTGCGCCCCATCCACATTCGCCCGCCTCGCCTCCGGATATACATCCAATATCTGGTACAATTTCCCGATCGGACACGTCAACGTCGTCGGCAGCATCGCCGTCGTCCCATAACGGGCATGTAAGACCGCCACCCCCACGAACGCCTCCACCGTCCCATCCATAAAGTCGTGCCCGCCCCCGCCATGTACATGGATGTCGATCAACCCCGGCGACACATACCGCCCGCCCGCATCGATCACCTCGACGTCCGGCGCCCCTTCGAGCCCCGGTTCGTTCCCCGCTTCTCCGGCCAAATCACCCGCTGCAACCTCCACGATCTTTTCTCCCTTCACCAATACCGTCCCCCGCGGAATCACCCCCTCCGGCGTCAGCACCCGGCCATTATGAATTTTAACATATCCCATTTTTACATAGAATCCTTTAGTCTAAGTTTCGTTCTTCCTTATTTCTCCAAACAACCCACCCCTCGCTGATCGCCGGGCCCTCCCGCCGCTGTTACTTTGCTGATCAGTTTTTTTTACCCGTAAAACTTATTTTATGAAAAACCGCTTGTCAGATCTCTTTGCTTCCCGCAAATCCTCCTTTTTACCCTTCCAACCCGCTAACCGTCGAATCAAGGTCTCGCTGCATCAACTGATCAACGAGTTGCTTACCAATCTCCAACCCCTTACCCGCAACCGGAATAGTATCATCCACAATGGGGTGCCCCAGGGACTATGTTTTATCGCCGAAGAGAATCTCCTTGCTTACCGGCTCTGGAACCTCCTCGGTAACGCCCTCCGCACCCGCCAAAACGAGCCCATCCACGTCCTTGCTCTCGTCGACGACCACCAGACCACAATTTCCGTCAAGAACGCCGGCCACAATTACGCGATCCAGCTTCCCAACACCCTCATGGCCCGCTAAGCCCCTTTTTACCCTGCCGCTCAAGCCGTTGCAAATCTTCCAATACTCCATCATTTGCCCCCTTTAGCTACCCTCGGATACGGCTCGTCCCCCTTCGCATCAAACCACAGGATCTGATTCATCAGTTCATCCTCACCTCCATCCACATCCTTGAACGCCCGCGTCGCCGACAGCCGCGCATAATCCGCCGCCTTCCCCGTCAACCCCACCATCCCGTGGTTCATTTTGTTCAACGGAATGCGGTTCGGCACAACGGTATACGCCGAATCCAACCGCTGCCCGGAGAAGCATTCCCACATCGGCAAAGCCGTCGCATCCAGGACATTCATTGGCGGTATCCCCAATATCTGCTCGATCGTCCGTACCATCCCCGTCTGATTGTAGTTGGTATGGATCGCCTTCCCCATCACCGAATATTTACTGATCACAAGCCCCGTCGTCCGGTAAGGTGAGATATGATCCCAGCCGCTCTGCGAATCGTCCTCCGTCACAAAGATCACCGTGCTGTCCCAAAAACGGCTATGGGTAACCGCATCCACGATCCGGCCCAGCGCAAGGTCATTGTCGGCTACCATGGCCTGCGGAACCGGAAAGCCCGGCGACGTACCCGCCGTATGATCGTTTGGCAAAGAAAGTACCATCAGATCCGGGAGGTTGCCCCCCGGAGCCTGCTCCGCCTGCTTCAGGTCATGGATAAAGATCTCGGCGCGCAGTTGATCCGTAAACACCAGGTTGTCGCAATCCGGATAAGCGGGTGAGATGATCGGCCGCAGCCGCCCTATCGTAGTGGAATTGACAAACCCCTGATCCACATGGTCCAAATACCGGTGATAAATATCCTCCCACTTCAGTGAATGATCATATCCCGTCGTACACGCCTCGCCGTAGACCCTCACTTTTTTTCCGTGATCCAGCGCATCATTCCAGATAAACCCGTTCTTGTTATATACCAGCGCGTCTTCCTGCCGGTGCGGATAGCTCCTGAACCACGCCCGAACGCACTTCTCGATATAATCCGACACCATCGCGCCATCCGTCCACTGATGGCCTTCCGCCGAGCACTTCCCCGAAGCATAATAATTGTCCATAAGAAGGAACTGACTCGCCAGCCGGTGCTGATTCGGGGTCACGCTGTCCCCATAGATACACAGCCCCGGCATCCCGCGGCCCTGCGTCAGGTCGCCGAACACCTGGTCGTAAGTCTTGTTTTCCTTGATAATATAGATGACATGCTTGAACACACTGGGCTCACCGATCCGCTCCGGTACCGGCCTGGCCGCCACATGCCGCCGCGGGCCCCTGTTGGTCAGCGCAAGCCGGAAGAACAGGCTCTGCGTCCGTACCTGCTTCGTATAAGCCTTCAGCTCCTTATCCGCGGGAACCGGAATAATGCTGATGCTGGCCAGCTCCTGGTGGACCGTATAGCCGTTGATCGGCTCATTGGTTGCCGTATAGGCCTTCATCTCGTGCACCTGTGTAAGGACACGCGAACCCTTCGCTTCGATATTGGCAACATACAGCTCATTCCCCAACAAAATGATCCCGCCGGGATAAGCCTCCGTCGGAATATAGCCGCGGACCGACGTCTTGCCCCTGCCATTCGCCGAAAGCCCGGCCCCCAGGCTAACCACACACACCGCATTGTCGAAACCATTCGTCACATATAGATTCGTCCCGCTTTGATCGACCGCCAGCGCATTCGGACTACTGCCATAATAAGTGATACTGCCGGAGAAAAGTCCCACCGGTATCGAATCGACGACCTCTCCCCGCCGGACATCCACTACACTGACATTGTCGCTATTGCCATTGCAGATATATAGAAAAAGACTGTCCGGGCTCGATACGATGGCGTTCGGATGCAACCCCAGCGTAAGCTCCTTCAACAGCGACCCGCTTTGCGCATCGATCACCGAAAGACTTCCCCTTGCCGTGCCGCCCGTTACCGGATTCGTATATGCGCTCCCCCAGGGAGTACCGGCATACTCCAAACTGCTGTCGGTCACGATCGGACCGGCCCAGTTGGTGACATAGATCTTGTTGCCGACGATCCGCAGCCCATATGGCGCCACCCCCGTCGGCGCCGTCCAGACCACCTGCTGATCCGGGAAGCGGATCTTTAACAACTGATTGTTCCCGTTAAGGACGACATAGATATAAGGAACGCCCCCTTCGACCTGAACCGCGATATCGTTCGGCAGGGCGGCCGCCGCCGGCGCAACGGCCGTCATAGGCAGGGCGCTCACCTTTCCGATCCCCGTGCTGTCCCATATCGCCGTCATTAGCGCGGAAGAATGTGTGGTTCCCGCACTCCAGACAAGATAGACCTGACCGTTATACGTAAATGACTTGATCCCGCTATAGGTGCTCATCAATCCCTTCACCTGTGATGAAGGGTCGTCCCGGTACTTCCACTGGTTGATGATCTCCCGCGTACCCCCATCGACGACCGTAACGCCGTAACGATCTTCCACCGCCACATGACGGCCGTCCGGCAACACCGAAAAATCCAACGCATGGTTCTCCTGTCTGGGATCACCAAACGTGATCACCTTTCCCGCGGACCGGACCAGCCGGTTGAATGGCATCACCGTATAAGGGCTTTCTTCCTGTAGGGTGCTGTCTTCATACCCTGCCCGGAATTTGGCGGTCTTCTGTGCCGTCAACCAACTAAAAGGAATGGTGAAAAGAAAGGCGAGAAAAAGTGTGCTGCGTTTCATGATGTGGATATTATTGCCGGAGAAATCCGAGGCGGCCAAATTACCGCATTTTATTAACTTTAGCCGCGATCAAGTTTATCTTTTCATTATTATATAATAAACTATGGTAAGTCTTCAAAGACTTTCCTGTACGGAGCATCAGGAAAATATTTCCTCCACTCCTCCGGTGAAAGATTCCTGCCGACGATATTGCGCGCCAATTTTTTGATATAGTCAATATCAAAATTGTAATAATTTATTAAGGTATGCTGGCGCTCAGATGTGTCTCTGGCATAATATTTATTCACGGTGATCAGGGTATTGTTACTCGCCAAAGGATAGGCTTCCGAAGTTGCCGGACCTATTAGCAGATGGTCAGGGTCCTGGATGAATACCGGCCGCCTCGTTTGCAAATTCCACTTCACAATGGATCGATCCATCGCACAGGTGTATATGAATTTGGAATCCCGGGAAAAGGCAATCTGGACCGTAGTATGATCCTGCACATTCAACAATTCGGGCTTCTGGTTCAATTTGCTGCCATCTAAACGGTACAAGGCCACATCAGTGCCGGATGCCTGAACATTTGTAGGCAATATCTTCAAAGCTGCAAACCACTTGCCATCTGGTGAAATGGTGCCATAGCCATACCTGGATTTGTCAGGCTTGATCAGATATTTTTTCAGTGTCGAACCGGAAACGTCGATCAAATTTACTGAATAATAGTCCCCAAGCGTAATTCCGGACACTACCCTTGCGCGGAGGATCACCGAAAGCCATTTCGAGTCCCGGCTAAATTCAACTTGCTTAACGGAATTTACTACCGAGCGATCCTCAACCTCTCCTCTCACTTCGACCGCTATCGGCTTTGCCAAACTTCCGTCGGTTTTCCATAAATAGCAATTACCCCCTCCCGAAATGACCAGCCAGCGATTATCCGGACTGGTAATTAGACTGATATTGGTCAGCTTCTGATTTATGTCTATTCTTTTCAAGACCGGCTGCCCGATACCATCCAGTTTTCCGGTAAAGATGGCTCCCCGCAAACTCGCGAGGAAGAACCTATTCCCAGCAATACTCGCAGCAGCAATGTTCTCTCCTTCTGTCGCCAGCGGGATTGAAACGCCGGCCCTGCCATCGCGGCTTATTTCATACAATAATGCAACAGAGTCCGTAATCAACAAACGATTGCCGGCATTATTGAAATGAAGCCCTGGCCCCCCATGAGCTACGCCAGAATGTCTGAATTCCTGGAGCCGGATCGTGTCGGTAATTCCCAGATGGCTGTTATCCACAGGCTGCAGCAGCCAGATCTCGTGCCACGTGATGGCAAATGCCAATGCATTTTCTGATTCATTAAAGCAATAGTCCATCGGGGCCAATCTCCGGTTAAAAGCCAATGGAAAGTCGATCGTAATTCCGCTATCAACGAGCTCCAATTTGAGACTAGCGGGATCTTCGGTGATCATCCACTTCCCGTGGGGGCTCAGTATGGCGTCTGCCTGATGTATTGGCCAACCTTGGGTCTTTGTTAAATGATAACCATTGCTCGAATCCAGTGAAAGCAGGTATCTGGATAAATTTCCGGTAAGCCCTAGCCATCTGTCATTCTCGCTTAGTCGGGTAAACGCGCTAAATTCCGGAACGAAGCCAATATTCTCCAGGGGACGTGGCTCATGATCCGGGAGCAGAAGATACCATCTGACCGATTCGCTGCTTTCATTGTTCGGCAAATTTCGATAAATACTACCCGTAAGAAGTATTCCATCCCCGGCATACAACTTATTGACCGTCCCCTCCTGGCCCTTTAGAACGATAGGCACGGTTTCCGGGTTTCGCGGATTCCAGACTCGCACGGTCCAATCACTACTGGCGGAATATAATTTCTTGTCATCCGGGCTAAAGGCCAGATCAGTTATTTGCTCCAAATGACCGTTAAAAGTCGCGGCGGAATTGGTAGGATTGTTGAGGTCGCAAATCCGGACCAGTCCGCTGGGGGTACCTATACCGGCCGTTCCAAACGCAAGCATTTGGTTATCATGGCTAAACTTCGCAACGGTGACCGCCTCATTGATAAATCCGATATCATAAATGCCCACTCTGGAGGTATCAGGATCATTTGTGAGTTGCCAGAGTCGCAGCGCATTTGAATGATCCACGATCGTCAGCCAGCGCGAGTCGAGAGAAAAAGTGACCTCCGGTGAGGAAGTGCTTGACCCATATGGATAGTTCAGGGCATATTGCACATTCCTATTATCGGCCATCAGCCATAAATAGGCTTGCATACTAAATTTGCCGAGAGAAGAATCATTTGTCCGCCGGCTAAAGGTGGCAACCATCCAACGAGAGTCGGGGCTAAAGGAAATGGATCTTACAGTGTCCGGAAACGACGCTGTCATCTCTATAGGCGTCATCAAGGAATCCGGATACCAGAATGCTACGCGGCCTTGGTTATCACCGGCTACTGCAAGCCCGTCCTCCCTGAACGTAAAAGATTGTATCTTATTCAAACTGCCTTTCCGGAACGGAATAGGTCGCCATTTCTGGGCTTCCTGCCGGTACATTTTCAACGTCCCGTCCTGAAGAAGCAGCGCACAATGACCCTCGGGCGAGAAAGTAAGAGACCTCACGCTGGCCCCGGTTATCGAAAACTGCGTATCGGGCTGAGCTGGAGCCTGTAGGTTATACAAAATAAAATGGCCGGCAGCCCTCGGTCTGGCATTGAATGGCGGCCCAGGCTCTGGATCGGTGACCACAGCCAACCACTGGGTGTCCGCGCTGAATTTCATCCACCTTACTTTTCCGGTCTGCGGAAGCAAATAATATGTATTACCGTTTGTCCCTTGTCGGTTATACAACTCCACAGTACTATCCTCACCGCAGAGCGCCAGCCAATTCTCATCGGCACTCATTTCAAAGTCGCTAAGTTTGGCATGTTGGTACCGGTAGGAATAATAGTAAGAGTGAAGCCCTCTAAGAACCTCCTGCTCCAGGGCGCCTTCATTCGAAACTTCATTCTTATTCCGCCTCAACGCCTCCAGCAGAATGAGAATTTTTCTGTCCGGGTACCTATCGCCAACGCTGTTGGCTAATGTCTCTAATTGCCGCACGTCAGACAATTGCTTGTCCATAACCGCCCTTTCCTGTTGCTCATGTTCCAGCTCAGTGATCCTGATTATAACACTGTCAGCCGCCCGTTCCAGATCCGGATCCAATGTAACAACCGCTCTGAGCTTCCTAACAGCCAGATCGTAGTTGATACCCCGGTTTTTTAGGGCCACCGCTTCGTCAAAGATCCTTTTCGCGTCGGTGGCATCTTGATGCGATTGCCCACGGCCGCCAAATGGCAGGAACATTACAAGAACTAATATCCGCAATGGTCGTTTCATTTCGCAGCCCTCCCAAACTTCTCACAATTCATAAGATCAGTCTTCAGAATGGTCAAATTGCGCTGCACAGTCTCATCCCCCGCGGTAATCGTATCTTTTGCAATCGAATCTGCCGAAAGGAAGAACCGTTTAGCAACATCATAGTCCTCCGCCTCATATAACCGCTTGCCATTATTCAGATCGGAGACGAATTTCGCCAACATGTAACTCTTCAAATTCCTGACAGCGGTGTCTTTTTGCCGCTGGGTCTCTTTCTGGGACTCTATTACACTATCCCGCTCCACTGTTACCTGATGCGTCTGCTTTCGCTCTCCGACATAAAATACTGTCGCCAAAACGGATAAGGTAATAAACAAAGCCGCAGCGAATACGAGGAAAGTCGCAATCTTTCTTATCCGCTGCAATTCTCTGGAGATGATAAGTGCTTGAGGCTTGCCGATAATTGCTCCAATAACCTTTGCAATCTTCTCCGCAAACTCAAAAGTCCTGAAATAGGGAACCTTGTCTTTTTCCTCACCTTCTTCAGGGTACCGGAGGTCTATCCACAGCGGTTCACCCGAAAATTTACCCGCAAGATTCGGCGGCAGACAATTCGTGACGCTTTCCTTCCAGTCGAAATCCTTACCCTTCCAGCCTATATCGCCTTTGCAAACCACGATGATCAGCTTGTTGAGGAACTCATTACCTGTTTCCGATTTCTCCTTTTCAATCCACACGTCGACCTCCTGTATGACCCATTTAGATTGTGCAGCCATTGGCGAGGCCAGCAAGATAAAATTTTCGCTTGCCAAAACCGCCTTTTTTACAGATTCCCAGAGATTTGGAGTAGCGGTTAGATTTGTTTCATCCCGGAAAACGGTCAGACCTTTGGAAAATACTTTATACCAGGGTTTACCGACGTGTTCCACTCCCCGCTGCACATACGGGGCGATATTCCTGCAATCACTATGCGAATAAGAAAGAAAAGCGTTATACACGTTATACATGGATGACTATTTGACCCGAACATGACCACTGGCTAGCAAAGAAAAGCAAAAAAAGGTCAAAAGTCAACCTGGATAGACGCCAGATCTTAAATTGCCGATCCATTCCAACTTCCAATATAGCTACTTCTCCCCGATATTATTCACCATCATCGACTTCCCGTCGGTAATGATCACTTTGGCATTCGGCGACTTCACCAGCTCCTTCGTCACCTCGATGCTTTTATACTTCAACAACCGGTCCGTCAACGAAGAATTGATCGTAAGCTGATAATTCCTGATCGCATTGGCTTCGATCTGCATCACAAGCGAGTCGTTCTTTTGCTTCTCCAGGGCAAACTTCAATTCCTTCTCCCTCGTCTCGATGTCAAAATCTTCCTGCTCCCGCTTCGTCTGCAATTCCAGCTTGGTCAGCTTGGCCACCTGATCCGCCTTGGCTTTGTCCTCAATTGCCCGTAGTACTTCCGCCGGCATATCGATATCCTTGACCAGCACATCATCCAGCACAATCCCATAAGGCGCGATAGCCGCCCTCAGCTTGTCCTCGATATTTTGCTCGATCGTTTCCCGCTCGCCCAGCAGCTCTACCGCGGAGTACGTCATAGTATACTCCCGGACGATAGCCATGAAATTGTTGATGACGATCTCCTCCCCGTAGTTTACTCCGACCGTGCTATAGATCTTAGGCGCAGCTTCAGGCTTGATATGAAATAACGCCGTCAGATACATTTTGACCTCCAGCCCTTCCTTTGTCGGCGGGCTCATGATCGTCGAATACTCGGTTATCCGCGTACTGAACTTGAAGATTCTTGAGTTGAAGATATTGAAGTGATGGCGCCCCTGCGACAAAATTCCCGGCTGTATCACCCCCTTGTGGACAACGAAGCCGACTTCACCCGGATTGACGGTCTTGCATCCGACAACGGCCACAGTAAAGAGCAAAAGTATCCAAGCACAGAGAGTAACTGCGTTTTTCATAAACCAACGGTTTTAACTTGTAATTAAGATTAGCGGTCCGAAGATAAATTCATCTCCGGTTAATTCTCGGTTAATAGCACGCCGGTATTTGCTAACCGTTAGTTAAAGGGAGCCCCGCTCACAACGACCGCTTCAAAATAGCAATCACCTTCTCCTGCTCCCTTAGATCCAGCGAAGCAAAACCTAATCCACTTGAATTGTACCTGATATTCCCGGTATCATAATCAGTGCCGTCATTCATAATAAGCCCGTTCTTATGAGCCCGATGCACAACCTCGGATAACCGTGAGTCCAGAAATTTCGTCCATACCGTCATCCCGCCTTCAGGTATCTTAAAAGCGACCCGCCCTTTCAGTTCATCCCGAAGCAGCCCGCAGAAATGATCCCTGCGCTCTTTATACAGTTTGACCGACTTCTTGACATGCCGCCCGACCGTACCGTCTTTATACAGCTCCGCGATGGCATTCTCGATCAGACTATCGCCCTGCGAGTCGATCGCCTTGCGCAACGAAGTCGCGCTACGGATAAGCCGCTCCGGCGCAATCATAAACCCCACCCGGATCGCGGGCGCCAACGACTTGCTGAGCGTTCCCACATAAATGACATTCCCATCCCTGTCGAGGCTTGCCATCGGCATCATCGGTTTACCGCCATAGTGAAAATCATAGTCGTAGTCATCCTCGATGATCGCAAACTTATACTTCGCCGCAAGCTCAAGCAAATGCAGCCTTCTCTCCGAACTAAGCGTGACCGTTGTCGGATGATGATGATGCGGGATCACATAGACCATCCGGACGGTTTTCGTTTTACAGATCTTCTCCACCCGGCCGGGATCGATCCCCATCTCATCCATCGGGATATAACTGATCCGCGCACCCGCCAATTGAAAAGTATGATTCGCCCGCGCATAACCGGGCGTTCCGACAATGACTTCCTGATTGGGCCGGATCAGCAACGTTGAGGCCAGATAGAGACCCATCTGCGCCCCCTTCGTGATCAGGACATTCGCCGGCGTGATCGAAAGCCCCCTGGTGTCGTTCAGAAATGTAGCCAGCGTATCCCGCAAATACAGGGTTCCCTGCGAGCCTCCATAGGTCAGGTATTTCTTATTGAATGAAAGTCTGGAGAAGCTCCTGATACATCTGACCAGGTCCTCGATCGGCGCAAGCCTCGTGTCGGGGAAACCGTCGTCCAGCACCAATTTCCCCGGTGGCGGAAACTCCGGAGAATAATAAGGCAACACCTTTTTCTCCTCATAGGCAAAACCCGGTTTTTCCGGCAACTTGAATATTACCGCCTCTTCCTTTAGCTTCCTTGGCATCAGCAATGGCAGATCCACCTTCACAACCGCTCCCTTCTGCGGCAACACGTCCAGCCACCCTTGCGATTCCAGCTCCCTGAATGCCGCCACGACCGTTAGCCTGTTGATCTCCAAAAGCTCCGCCAACCGCCTTGCCCCGGGCAACCGCAGGCCTTTTCTGAGTTTGCCCTGGCGAATGGACTGAATGACCGCCTGGGTGATCTGCAGATAGATGGGCGTTTTGGACGCTTTGTCAATGACGATCAATTCTTTTATGAGCTGCATAACTGGCCTGGTTGATATCTCGAAACTGGAGTATTCGGGTACTCCAGTAAAGGTATAGATTTGCCTCAAAACATCAAGATATGGGACACCTCATCCTCCTCACTTGCCGCGCCGCCCGCATCTCCCTCGCAGGAGGTATCCTTCTTTTGGCCACCCGCGCCACCGCCCAGCGCATCGACAGCTTTCCCCTGCCCGGCCTGAAGTTTGACCCCCGCGGCGACCTGATCATTACCGCATCCTCCGCATCCTCCAACAAAGACTTCGACTTCCTGGTTGGAAAATGGCAGATGCACAACAAGCACCTCAACGCACGACTTGCCCATTGTAAGGAATATACCGAATTCGAGAGCACCGCTGACGTCTCCCCCGGACTTGAAGGAATGGGCAATTTCGACATTGTCCGGCGCCAGCTTCCAAATGGAAAAGTCTACGAAGGCCGCACCGTTCGCACATTCGATCCCACGACCCGCCTCTGGCGGCTATACTGGATGGACAGCAACGGCGGCCCGCTGGACCCGCCCGTCATGGGCTCATTCAATAACGGGGTAGGACTGTTCTTTTGCAAAGACTATCAGGTAGGCCGCCCCGTTATCATCGTATTCAGATGGGATAAGACCAACCCCGGCAAGCCCGTCTGGGGACAGGCCTTCTCCGATGATAATGGAAAGACATGGGAATGGAACTACTCGAATACTTTGGATAGGGTTAAGTAAAGGTCATACGGCCAAACTGCCGCCATCGATCCTCATCGGTTCATAGCTTTCTTTCCATGCATGCTTCCATCTCCGGTGGCTCCACAGCCACATATCCGGCCGGCGGCGGATCACCGACTCGAGATACCGGACATACTCCCGGGTCAGCTCGCCTTCCGGCAATTCCGCCGCATCCATACAAGCCAGCTTTATGGTAGCATGGTAATGCCCCCGCCGCGGTTTCTCGATCGCCGCAAAGACCACCGGCAAATGCCCGCTACGCGCCCCTTTCTCCGGCCCGCTCGCGAAAGGAGTAGCACGCCCCAGAAAGTCGATCCAATACGAGGTCTGCATATTTCCCGGGCACTGGTCGGCTACCAGCCCCAATAAGTATTGTGAGGAAAGATAAGGGACAATAGCCTCCCGCATGGTCGGCGCCGGCAGAAAGGCATTTCCCGTCCGCGTCCGCAGCTTATAAAACATTCTCTCAAGCACTTTATTCCCAATCGGCATATACACCACCAGGATCTGATACTTCGTCATCCCCGTCAACACGATCTGCCCCCACTCCCAATTAAAGGTATGCCCAAGATGCATCTGACAACTCTTGCCCGTCGCATACAACTCCTCCAAAACCTTCGCATCCACCGTGAATCGCTTGCGCAGCCAGGCCTCATCCACAGAGATCAGCTTCACGACCTCTATAAAGGAATCGATGAAATTGCGATAAAACTTCTTTGCGATCTCCCTCAACTCCCCCTCCTCCTTCTCCGGAAACGCCCGCCGCAAATTATCCATCACCACCTTGCGACGATAGCCGATAACATAGTAGACCAGCCCATAAATGCCGTCTGCAACACAATAAAGAATACGCATGGGAAGAAGCGATACTAAATACAGAAGCCCGTAGAAGAGATAGTACATGACAAAATTTTAGCAACTGCCTAAAGATAGGGATAATTTACCGCCAGTGAACCATATCCTGAGCCCATTGTTTGACGACAGAAAGTCTAAGACTAAAAGCATACTAAATGAAATACAGATTATTAGGTAACACCGGCTTACGCGTATCCGAGCTTTGCCTTGGCACGATGACCTTTGGCGGCAAGGGCTGGGCCCAATACATCGGCAAACTGGGTCAGGAAACCGTCGACGCCATCCTCAAACGCTCGGTCGACGCCGGCGTCAATTTTATCGACACCGCCAATGTCTACTCCGAAGGCTGGTCCGAAGAGCTGACAGGACAAGCTATCAAAAACCTCGGTCTTAACCGGCATGAACTGGTCCTCGCCACCAAAGTTCGGGGCCAAATGGGACAAGGGCCCAACGACAGCGGCCTCACCCGAAAGCATATCCTATGGCAGGTAGAGGAAAGCCTGCGTCGCCTCGGGACCGACTATATCGACCTCTACCAGATCCACAGTTTCGATCCGCTGACGCCCTGGCAGGAGACATTATGGACGCTGGATGACCTCGTCAAGAGCGGCAAGGTCCGGTATATCGGCGCAAGCAACGTCACGGCGTGGCAACTGATGAAGGCGCTGGATTTCTCCCACTTTACCCGCCTGGCGGATTTTGTCAGCCTTCAGGCCTATTATACGATCGCAGGCCGCGACCTGGAACGCGAGATCGTCCCGCTTTTGAAGGACCAGAAGGTAGGCCTCCTCGTATGGAGCCCGCTGGCCGGCGGATTACTGAGTGGCAAATACAAGAGAGGCGAGCAGGGAGCCGAAGGGAACAGGCGGAAGAATTTCGACTTCCCGCCCGTAGACAAAAACCGGGCCTTCAATATCCTCGATGTACTGCACCCCATGGCCGAAGGAAAACAGCGGTCTGTCGCCCAACTGGCGCTCGCCTGGTTACTGCATCAATCCGTTGTCACCTCGGTGATCATCGGCGCCAATAAGCTCGAACAACTGGACGACAACTTGAAGTCCGTGGAGGTGACCTTCACTCCGGAGGAACTGCAGAAACTGGATGAAGTCAGTAAATTGCCCCCGGAATACCCGGGATGGATGATCGACTTTACGGGCTTCGACCGCCTTGAACAATGGCCGCCGCCTCAACGCGAGATGCCCGAGAATTCATAAGGGCTCGCAACATCACCGGTTTCCATGCCCCCAAAGCCCTTTCGTCAGAAAGCCTCGAGTAACCTTAACACCAAAATAAACGCAAATGAAACGAATTACTCGCTTTTTTGTCATTGCCTGTTGCATTTCCACCCTCTGCACCTCCGCCCTAAATGCTCAAAAGATCAACCTTCCCCCCGATAGCCTGCAATCCTTATTGTGCCGGAAATGGGAGATCGCGTATAGCTTAATGGGAAATTCGCGCATCGACATGCCGCCCGGCGCGCCTAAAATGACCTTTGAATTCAAAAAAGACCGGTCTTTTACAATGACGACCGACAATCCCAGCGAATCTACCAAAGGAACCTGGGCTTATGACCCGAAGAAAAAGCTGGTCCAACTCCAGATCAACGGCAGATCCAACCTCACCATCGTTTCGATCCAACCAACCCAAATGTCCATGGTTGCCGACACCAAAGAAGCAACCCCCGACGACCCGATGACGATCACTATCGTTTATAAGATCAAAGGGACCTAGGGGCCCCTCGAATATCCCGCCCACGGAGGCTTCCGTCCTACTTCGACTTTTTATACAACCCCACCAGATCACCCTGGGCAAGGATATGTCCTTGCATTGCCTTTTCCAGTTCCGCCTTTCCGGCAGTAGCAGCCAGCTCCAGCCGCGTATCCAGCGCATAGACCATGAAGTGATAATGATGCGTGCCACTTGGCGGGCAAGGGCCATAATACCCGCTTCTGCCGCTCCCATTCGCCCCCTGGACCCCTCCCTTAAAGCCCTCCGGGATATTTGACATCGGGTCAATGTTCCAGGCCACCCAATGGGTAAACCCGCCCGGTTTTGCCGCATCCGGGTCGTGGACGATAATTGCAAGGGATTGGGTTTTAGCCGGGAATTCTCCCAACCGCAGCGCAGGGCTTACGCCGGCCCCTTCACAGGTAAACTTGGCCGGGATCATGGCGTTGGCGCCAAAGCTCGGGCTGGCGACCGTCAGCGTCGCATACACAATAAGACCTATTATCGTTAACATGAAAATTGCTTTGCTGGTTGTGATGCAAAGCCTATACCCGAACACTCCCTGTTCCGTCCCGGTGCCTTTTGTAGTGTCCGTCAGCCATACGATATTACCGGGCGTTTCATTCAGATCCCAGTACGCCTGGGACGAGGGGTCCATCATGAACGAAAACCCCACGCCAGGTTCAGTTGGAAGGATTGCCCCGGTTCGATGCAAATGAACGGTCAGAAGCATACCCGCCGTCAGATGCCACTTACCGATAATCTCATTCAGTCCTTAGACTTTCGACAGGATTGACCAGCGCCGCGCGGAGCGTGCGGAGACAGAGGATAATAAGGGCGATAAGCAAAAGGGCCCCGCCACCGGCTGCGAAGATCCACCAACTGAGCTCCGTCTTGTACGCAAAGTTCTCAAGCCATTTATGCCCGCCCCACCAGCAAATGGGTATCGCGATGAGGATCGCAAGACCGATAAGCCTGAGGAAGTCGCGCGAGAGCAGGATGATCAGGTTCGTAACGGTAGCGCCAATGACCTTGCGGATGCCGATCTCTTTTGTCCGCTGGTTGGTGACATAAATAACCAGACCGAGCAGCCCCAGGCAACTGATGAAGATGGTAAGCCCGGTAGCCCAGGCCAGAAGACGGGAGATGTTCTTCTCCGCGGTATAGAACTTTGCGATCGTATCGTCGACGAATTGATAATCGAAGTCACCGTTCGGATAGACCGAGCGAAAAGCTTTTTGTATGGCGCCAATGGTCGCCGTCCAGTTGGACCCGTCGGCAGTGCGGGGTTGGAGCTTTACGTTAAAGCCGGCTGCCAGCTTGATGCCGTTTGCAATGACCAGCGGTTTTATCGGTTCGCGAAGTGAATGCGGGAAGAAATCGGCTACGACCCCAACGATGTGCGGATTGCCGCTGAACTCCGTGATCTGTCGCCCCAGGACCATTTGGGGGTCCCGAAAACCCAGGAGATGAAGATAGGTTTCGTTTATCACCACCGCATTAACGGTGTCGCTTTGCGGCGCACTGACGCCTGCCATCAGGTGAAGGCCATAGAGGCGGAAATAATTGCTGTCCGCGAGTTTGACCTGCACATTTTCCCGGATATCCTTTTTCCCGTCATTCACGACCATGGTGCTTATCCACGTGCCGTTGCTGGAAGGTGGGTCGCTGGAGATGCTGACCATCGCTATCCCGGGGGTAGCCTCTAGCTTTTCTAAAAGAACGGATTTCTTGTCGGCCGCCTCGCGATAGTTGGTCCGGAAATAGAGAATGGCGTCTCTTTTAAACCCAAGGTCCTTATTGATGGCATAGCTGATCTGCTGCGAGACAAGGAGGGTGCCGATAATGAAGACCTGCGCGATGACGAACTGGGAAACCGTGAGCAATTTACGCAGCCACGCGGAGCGGGTCTGACCGGCGCGGGCAAAGGATTGGTTCTTCAGCACAAGAGCGGGTTTGAAACCCGAGAGTATAAGCGCGGGATAGGCGCCGGAAAGAAAGGTGACGACGAAGACAAGGACAAGAAGAAAGAGCATGATACCGGGCTGCCGCAACAGGTTGAAGTGGAAGTCCGCAGGGATAAAGTCCGCGAATATCTTCAGGAGAAAAGGCAGCAATATAAGCGAGAGGACCGTGGCCATCAGCGTGAGCACAAAAGTCTCGGTGAGGAATTGGAAGATCAATTGCCGGCGTAGACTACCCATGGTCTTCCGGATGCCGATCTCTTTTGCGCGCTGGGAGGCCTGAGCGGTCGTCAGGTTGATGAAGTTGATCGAAGCCAGCAGCAGGAGGAAAGCTGCGACGGCCAGCAGATAGTAAAGGGTCGGCTTATGGGCCTGGCGGCTTTCGTCAAAGACGCCATAGTCGAGATTGAAGTGGAGATCGGAAAGGGGTTGAAGCCCGACGGCCGCCACGGTATGATCGCGAGGGTCCGGGTGATCGTTTGCAATAAGGATTTTTGTGAGTTGTGCTTCGACGCTCGCTGGTTTTACCCCCGGCATAAGCCGGACAAAGAGCTGATCGCTGGAAGTGATATAATTCCATTGGCCAAAGCCCTCGGGTTTCAGGCGGGCGGTATAAAAGGTCGCGCGGGAGACGAAAGCACCGAAGTAGAAGTCCGAGTTACCCGGAAGGTCCTTCACGATGCCGCTTACAGTGCACTGGATAGTGTCATCGAAAACGATCGGTTTACCGATGATGTCGGCATATTTTGTATTACCGTAGTAAATGCGTGCGTTCTTTTCCGTTAGAACAACCTGATACGGCTCTTGAGTCGCCGACGCGGGCGATCCCGCAAGCCAGGTGTAACCGATGAGATTGAAGTAATTCGCATCTGCTGCGAGGACGTCTTTTTGTTGGCGGAGAATGACAGGGTTGTTGGCGTTCGGGTAGGGAATGGTGACCCGCACCTCATCGAGAGTGCGGATAGGGGCAACGATCTCAAGACCCGAGACCTGCTTTTTAGCGGCGGCGCCCATGGGTTCCGCAAGACAGCCGTTTTGCCAGGTGCCACCGGCGTTCTTTCCGTGTGCGACGACCCGGTAGATGCGGGAGCCATCCTTTTCGAACTTATCAAAGCTGAAGTCGTACTGTACAAGCAGAAAGATCACCAGCGACGCGCTTATCCCGATTGAGAGGCCCGCGATATTGATAAGAGAGAATGTCTTGTTGCGCCGGAATGCGCGCAGTGCGACGAGGAAATAGCTTCTAAGCATGCTAGCCGGTATTTACTCACAAAGTACTCTTTTTCTAAAGGGATACACCTAGGCTCATTGCTTTTTTTCGCTTTACGAAGCCAATTAGCCAGAACCTAAACCAGCTTACAACAACATCTCGCCCTCATCGGATCAGTATCGCCGTCCCCGTTCTCGTCACCGGCCGCCCATGATCGTCGATCCCTCCCGCCATCCACACATAGGTCCCTGTCGGAGCCAACTGCCCGCCGACAGACCCATCCCACCCCATGCCCGCATCCGCGGAAGAAAACACAAGCTGCCCCCACCGGTTATAGACCCGGAAGTACTTTAACTGAACGCCCCAGACAGTGACTTTCAGCAGATCATTATGCCCGTCATTATTCGGCGTAAAAGCATTTGGCACGAGGATGTCCGCTTTATTGACCGCACTTACGACGATCTTTCCCGTCGCCGAACATCCAAAAGACGTCGTCGCCACAACGCTATAGGTAACGTCGCCCGTCACGACAGTAGTCGGATTCGCAACATTCGGATCGCTCAGCCCCTCCGCCGGCGACCATATATAGGCAGTGAAACCGCTGCTATCGACATCCACCGCGTTCAATTGTAACGGCTCACCGATCACAACCGCCGTGTCATCCCCGGCAAAGACCTTCGGCTGCGGCGTGACGACCACCGTCGTGCCGGCCGGATTTATCGACGCACAACCATTGGCGCCTTTTACCGTCAGATGATACGTAACAGTCGACGCAGGCTGATCTACCGTCGGATCGGCCGAAGTCGAATCGCTGAGATAAGTCCCCGGCGACCATTGATACTGGATGCCTCCGCTACCCTGAAGTTGAGCGGATTTCCCGGGACATATGGTATCTGCCTCCCCCGCAGCGGCCACCGGCGCCGGTAGTACCGTCACATCCACATTCGTATCCCGTGCGCATACCCCCAGCGTTGCCGTCACCGTATAGGTTGTCGTTGCCGAAGGCTGCGCCACCGGATCGGCAATATTACTGTTGCTCAGCCCGTCGGCCGGCGTCCACATAAAGCTTGCTCCATTGGCATTGGAGGCGACCTGCAGCGTGACCCCCACTCCCTGACAGGTGGCTGGCACCGGAGCCTCGGTGATGGTTAGCGTATCATCCAGCGGCACCAGCACCGTCGCCGAAGTCTGGCAGCCATTATTATCCGTGATGGCGATGCTGTGCGTACCCGTATCGAGACCCTTCCAACTGGTCTGCCCGGCGGTATATGCCCCGCCGTCAAACGAGATCTGGAACGGCGATGTCCCGCCTGTCGTAGTTATCTGCACCGCGCCGTCATTATTCTGACAACTGGCGGCTGTTGGAATGGTCGAGATCTGCGGCCCCTGGACCTCACCGACGACCGCGGGTACGGTCGCCAGATTTCCGTTGGCATCCTCTACCGTCACACTATAGAAGCCCGTCGGCAGGGCCGTGAAAACATTACTCGTCTGGTAGAAGTTCCCCGCGCTCAACGAATACTTATAAGGCGCCGTGCCATTCGACGCTGCGACCGACAACGACCCGTTTGGGTTGCCGCAGCTAGCCGTCTGCGGAGTGGCGACCAGGGTCATACACTGATCCTGCACCACCGTCGTCGTCTTAGCCGTCTCCCCATGGCTGTCCGTTATGGTCACCAGATAATATCCTCCCTTAAGGTTGTTGAAGACCGCCGAAGCCTGAAAAGTAACCCCGTCGATACTATAACTGTAGGGAGGGAAGCCATTCACCCCCTTGGCGGTAATGGTTCCGGTCGACATATTGCACTGTGAAGCCGTAGTCGTCGCAACCGCCGCGAAGCAAACCGCCACCACATTCCCGCTACCATAGGTGACAACGCCATAGGCGTCCTTGACCATGATCGTATAGGTACCCGCGGCCAGCCCGCTGAAGGTCGCGCCGGCCTGATAATTCTTCCCGTCGATGGAATAACTCAGCGGCGGAATGCCGCTTGCTCCCGTCACCGTCAGCGTACCGGTACTCCCTGTGCACTGGGATGGGGTCTGCGAAGTGGTTATTGAGCAGTCATTGGGAAAAGTATAACTATAGCTGGCCTTGAGCCCCGTCGCATCCTGCACCGTCACGGTATGCCCGCCCGGCGAGAGCCCGGAAAAGCCGCCTCCCGTCAGCGGACCGGGAGCCCCGCCGTCTATGGAGTAGAGGTAAGGAGCCGTGCCGCCGGATGTACCGGTGATGGTGATGGAATTGTTGTTGCCACAGGCCGGGGCCGAGGGCGTTGCGCTCATCGCCAGCGGGCAGTTGGAAGCCGTGATATTGACAAAGCTGGCATGAGACCACAGTTGAAAGTCCGCATACGATACGCCGGTCGCCGACCAGGGCGCCGTAACACAGCCGTTGGCGTCCTTGATCAGGATGCCATAAGACCCCGGAGCCAGATTGCTAAAGACATTGCCCGACTGGAAAGTAGCCCCGTCGTTGATACTGTATTGGTAAGGCGGCGTTCCCCCCGCCGGCGTCAGCGTCACCTGCCCGTTATTGGTATTACACCCCGTAGCGTCGACGACCGTGGGAGTGTAATAGGGAAAGGTGCCGGGGCTGGTCAGCACCACCGTAGTCGTGGTTTGCTTGCCCTTAAGGTCCCTGACCGTAACATCATAGGTTCCGGCCGCCAGTCCCCCGAAGATCCCCGTCGAATTACTTTCCCGCGCCGCATTGCTGACAAAGTAATAAGGTGACGTTCCGCCCGTTGCAGTGACAAGAAAACTGCCGTTGTTATAGGCGCAGGTCGGGTTGGTTATCGCCACGGTAACTGTCGGCTGGCCCTTACATATGCCCGCCACCAGCAGAAATATGGCAAATTGGATACGGAAAGAGGCTTTCCCTAAATGGGGGTAATGGCGTTGCAACATTCAGACAGTTGTAATGCTAAGTTTAAGTCCTTATCCTACTGTGCAACGCCCGTGCCAAATCCTTCCCCATCCCCTCCCCCTCCACCCGCAGAAAATAAACAAACGCCGGCATATAATAAATACCGGTTGGCCCAACTGCGCTTATTGTCTACTTTTTGCCTGAATTAAAACCTACGATTATGAATTTTCAGGCATTGCACAAACAGCGGAAGTTCATCCTGATCCTCTCCGCCATCGGCGCCGTTTCCATCTTCCTGCCATGGTTCACGGTAAGCGCGGAAGGCTTGGGTGTTCGGATCAGCGAGAGCCAGAATGGATTCCATGGTACCGGGGTCCTCGTTTTTTTAGCTTTTATCGGCGCCGGCATCCTGGCGCTTGTCGGCGACCAGGGCCGCATCATGGATAAGACAATGTGGATGGCAACCCTGGGGGCAGGGGCTGTAGCCCTGCTCTTTGTGGTGATCAATCTTGCCAATACCCCAAATTCGGGCGACGGATTGGGGTTTGCACACGCCGGTCCCGGTTTCGGCATCTGGATCTCGCTGCTCGCTTCGATCGGAACGCTGGCAGCCGCCTGGGTGCTTAGAAATCCCGGCGATACCCTGAAAGGCGGTTTCGATAGTTTGAAGGATCATATCCGGAAATAGTCTATATTACTACGAACTATTCTGGATCAACAAATCTATCAACCATGATCAGTAAGCTGAATTGGGATTCAGTTCAAGTCGAGACGGTAAATCCTTCTATGTCGCGCCAGATCGTTTCAGGCGACCGGCTTATGATCGCAAGGATCAAATTCAAGGACGGATTCCTCGTCCCATTGCATTTTCATATCCACGAGCAGGTAACGCAGGTCATTTCCGGAAAAATGCGTTTTTGGTTCGGAGAAACCAGGGAGCATACCATGGACTTGACTCCCGGCGACGTGATCGTCATTCCTTCCAACCTCCCACACGAAGCGCTGATGATCGGCGATGTGGAAGAGATCGACACCTGGGCCCCGCCCCGCCAGGACTGGTTGGATAAAACCGACGCCTACCTTAGGGAATAGTGTTCCCAGCCGTAAAAATTCGTATATTAATTCCCTATGCGAAAAGAAACCGGCCGGCGAAAGTTCATCAAAACATTGACCGCGGGAAGTCTGGGTATGGCCGCCGCCCCCGCCGCCCTCCTCAACGTCCCCGACGCCATACATCCGGAGAGCCCTCTTCCACAAGGCCCGGGCAATCCCCTTCCACAAAGCCCCGGCGATCCTCTTCCACAAAGCCCCGGCAATTCCCACCGCCGTCCCTACAACACTCCCTACACCGGCGAAAACCTCAACCGCATCGCGTTTCCCATCGGCGGCATCGGCGCGGGGATGTTCTGTCTCGAAGGGACCGGCGCCATCTCCCACATGAGCGTTCGCAATCGTCCAGAAATTTACAATGAACCCGCCATGTTTGCCGCCCTTCATGTAAAAGGACTGACCAATGGCGCAAAGGTCCTCGAAGGTCCCGTACCCACCTGGAAATATTTCGGGCCTCGTGGCACGGGCAACGGAGAAGCCGGAGCCACCTACGGCTTACCGCGATTCACCACCGCGGTTTTCACCGCTACCTTTCCCTTCGCCACCGTCCGGCTGACAGACAATGATATTCCAATCGAAGTCACCATTACCGGCTGGAGCCCATTCATTCCTACCAACGAAGACGATTCCAGTCTTCCGGCAGGCGCGCTGGAATATACGTTCGTCAACAAGGGAAAGACCCACGCCGACACGATCTTTTCGCTCAATGCAAAGAATTTTCTCATCGAAGACGATAAAGACAACCGCATTATCGCCTTACCCAATGGTTTCGCTCTTCAGGGAAACGATTCCAGCTTCGCCATCTTTACCGACGACCCCGCGACGATCGTTGACCATTGCTGGTTCCGCGGGGGATGGTGGGACCCCTTCACTATGGCCTGGAACACGGTAAAGGAAGGCAGGACCAGGGATACCGCTCCAGCCGGCAAGGGAGCTCCCGGCGCTTCGATCTTCGTGCCGCTGTCCCTGGAACCCGGCGCTGCCAGGACCATCCGCGTGATGTTATCCTGGTATTCGCCCCACTCTACGCTGCACATCGGACAAAGCCTGCCGCCCTCCGAAACGTACCGGCCCTGGTATAGCGGAAAATTTGCCGATATCCTCGCAGTTGCAAATTATTGGAATAGCCGCTATACCGACCTGCGTCAAAAGACGACCCTCTTTTCAGACTCCTTCCACGCGAGCACCCTGCCCCCTGAGGTTATGGAGGCCGTGGCGGCCAATCTGACCATCCTCAAGTCCCCGACGACGTTAAGACAACCGGACGGCCTTTTCTGGGGCTGGGAAGGCTGTGGCGATGACCAGGGCTGCTGCAACGGCTCCTGTACCCACGTATGGAACTATGCGCAGGCCATGTGCCATCTATTTCCCGCCCTCGAACGATCAATGCGGCATACCGAATTCTTCGTTGACCAGAACGACGAAGGGCACCAGAACTTCCGTGCCGACCTCCCCATCAGCCCTACCCGGCACGATTTCTACGCCGCCGCGGACGGTCAGCTCGGAGGCGTCATGAAAGTTTACCGTGACTGGCGCATCAGCGGGGACGGCGAATGGCTCGCCAACATCTACCCAAAAGTGAAGAATAGTATGGATTACTGTATCCGTCAGTGGGATCCCCGACGGAAAGGGGTAGTCGAAGAACCGCATCACAATACCTACGACATCGAATTCTGGGGACCCGATGCGATGTGCACCGGCTTTTATCTCGGCGCGCTGAAGGCGATTACCGAAATGGGCGCCCAACTGAAAGAAGACACCCGGGAATACGCCGCTCTCTATGCGAAGGGCCGCCAATTCATGGAGAGCACGCTCTATGACGGAGAATATTTCATCCAGGACATCGAATACAAGGGTCTCGATGCTCCCGACCCGGCAACGGCAAAATCCTATGGCGGCGACTACTCTCCCGAAGCAATCGCGCTGCTTCAAAAGGAGGGCCCTAAATATCAGTATGGCAAAGGCTGTCTCAGCGATGGAGTGCTCGGCGCCTGGATCGCCAGGATGTGCGGCCTCCCCGATATTCTCGACAGTCAAAAAATAAGATCCCACCTGCTTGCCATCCATAAATATAATTATTGCAAAGACCTCAGTGAGCATGCCAACCCGCAGCGGCCCGCATATGCCCTCGGACATGAAGGAGGTTTGCTGCTTTGCACCTGGCCCAGGGGCGGCAAGCTTTCCCTGCCTTTTCCTTATAGCGATGAAGTATGGACGGGCATCGAATACCACGTGGCCTCTCATCTCATGCTGATGGGCCGGGTCGCCGAAGGTTTGGAGATAGTACGCCTATGCCGGGATCGCTATGATGGCAAGATCCGCAACCCGTTCAATGAATACGAATGCGGCCACTGGTATGCCAGGGCCATGTCCAGCTATGGTTTGCTCCGGGGCCTCACGGGCCTGCGCTACGATGCTGTCGACCAGACGCTCTACGTCGATTCGAGGATCGGCGACTTCACTTGCTTCCTGTCGACGGCAACCGGTTTCGGCACGGTCCGCCTCCAACAGGGAAAAGCAACCGTTCACATTGCCTATGGCTCGATCCCCGTCGCAAAGACCGTCATCGCATGATCGGAAAGGACACCATCGTCACACTGAACTACACCATGAGGAATGGCCGGGGCGAGATCCTGGAAAACCGGCGCACCACCTATCTCCACGGCTCGTCTCCTATCTCTGCGCGGTTGCAGACCCAGTTGGAAGGTCTCGGGACCGGCGATCACCGCCAGATCATTTTAAAAAAGGGCCAGGACGACGCGGACGATGATTTCACCTTCGAGGTCTTCATTGATGCGGTACGCGAAGCCCGGCCTGATGAGCTGGCCGCGGGGCGTCCGCTTTTACCGCCTGGTCCGCCCATGCAGATCCATCTGCTCAGCGGCTTTCTAGGCAGCGGTAAGACCACAGCCATCGAGCAGGCCTGCCGTCTGCTGTCGGTGAACGGCATCGCCGCGGCGGTTATCAGCAATGACCAGGGCGACCGGCTCGTAGACGGCGCATTCTTCGAACACCTGGGCATACCCGCACGGCAAGTAACCAATGGTTGTTTCTGTTGTAACTACAATGATCTCGATCGCTGCATCCTTTCGCTTACCGGACATGATCGCCCCGCCATCGATCACCACCCCACTGACCGCCCCGCCATCCACCCCACCACTCATTCAGCCATCCACCCCGCCATCCTTTTTGCGGAGTCCGTCGGTTCCTGCACCGACCTCATAGCTACCGTGCTGAAGCCGCTGCTGCAACAATACCCCGGCTGGCGTCTCACCGTTTCGGTATTTGCCGATGCGGGCCTGCTACCCGATGTACTGGAGGGCCGCACCGCTTTCGATCCCGCCGTCAGCTATATATATTTGAAACAACTGGAAGAGGCGCAGGTGATCGTCGTCAGCAAGACCGATCAGGTCGGCGACGAAGCGGCCCTCCGCCTGCTATTGGCCGAACGATATCCCCGCAAGATCGTCCTCTATCAGAATTCCTTCAATAGTGATCACATCTTACGCTGGTTGCAAACACTGGAACAGCTATCCTCCCGGTCGGACGACCTCCCCTCGCTCAACATCGACTACGATCTCTATGGAGCCGGCGAAGCCCAATTGGCCTGGCTCGATCAATATCTGGTGATTGAAAGTCCCTCACTAAACGCCCAGGCAGCCGCTCTAACCCTGGTCACTCGTATGAGCCAAACCAAGCATCCGATCGGACATCTGAAATGTCTGATCGACGATGCAATAAAGATCAGCTTCACCTCCACCGGATCGACCGGCCATACCCCAACCTACCCAAGCCACATCCCCATCCACCCCGCAGCCAGCGCCAGCCTCCTCATCAACGCCCGCATCCAAACTACTCCGGCCATCCTCTCCGAACTTATCGCCGGAGCCATTCAGGCCACCGAAGAAGAGCAGGGCTGCACCATTCGCACCCTCACCGCCAGCTGCTTCCAACCCGGTTATCCCCGCCCGACACATCGCGTTCCGTGAACCCGCTACAACTCAGCGACCGCAATCCAAAATGCTCCCTCCGGATGGCCTTCCTTTACCGGTCAATCTTCTATTGCTTGCGCTTTTTTTCGGGGATTTCATCTTTCATCGCTTGGTAGCTTCTGCGTACTGCATCGATATCGTTCAGATCTCTTGGTGCAATCTTGGAATCAGAATTCGGCTTCAAAAACTCCCCAAAATACTCATTCACCCAGTCCGGCAGTTTCTCAGCGACAGTGACGATCTCTCCATTTCTAAACTCAGCTACTTGGGTCATCACGCTGCTATTGTCGAATAATTTTAAGACATCTGGATGACTGAAATAGTGATTTAGCAATTTCAGTCCGCCAATATAGCGTTCCTCAACCACATCAGGTCGTACATAGTGATCTCCCAAGAGTACCCTCTCGCTGATTCGGTCATTTAGTAATTTAATCTCATCGGTAGAGATATATACCAAATGCAATTCGTACCCCAGTTCTCGGATTTTGATCAAAAACTTCCATGTGTCAAGATCGGACAAATTGGTCTCGATAGCAAATGAGTGGCGCTTAGCAATTTGCTCATCAATTAGCCGGGAAGCTTCCCTATTGCTGTATTCTTGAGTATTTGAAGAAATCAGTTCCCTGGCTTTGGCTTCCTTGGCTATTTCATCGGAATTAATCACCGGAATGTCATTGGGAAGAAAATCGTAGAATGAAGTAGTCTTTCCGATTCCATTGGGTCCCGCAATAACAAATATAGTAGGCATCCTCTACTATTTATTTGCGTTCTATGATACTGCCGTCTGGCCATTCCTCATATACCTTTCCATCCCGGGCAAATAAAATAGGTCGTCCCTTCGAAAAAGCCCTTTCTTTAGCCCTCCGAAGGATAGAAGTCGCCGCAACGTTTATCTCTTCCGCAGACATTTCAAAAACAGTCTTGTTCGCACCTCCATAGCGGAGAAATATGGGCAAATATTGAGTCTCCATTCAGTATAAAGATAACAAATAATCCGTCCTAACCCAATCCATCAAAGCCGCCCTCGAAAATCCGGTAAAAAGTGTATTCCGCCTTCCTCTGGTAGATTTGGCTTCCTTGGAAATCCGAAATTCAACTATCTTTATGCGAAGCCTCCACAAATGCGTAACACCATCGCTCTGAGCGTGTGCCTCCTGATAGCACATTTCCACGCACTTGCCCAACTACCCGCCGGCAGCGTAGCACTATACCCGCTCAACAACTCCGCCAATGATGTCAGCGGTAACGGCTACAACGGAACGTTGGTTTCAACTTCCGCCGACGCCAACCGTTTTGGTACCGCTGGTAGCGCGACCGCCTTTACTGCCGGCACATCGACCGGCACGCTTCCTTCGGGTCTTGTGACAGCGATGGCAGACGATTTTACCGTCGGGTACTGGCTCAAGACAACGATGTCCGCCCCTTCCAGCACTCAGTGGTATGGCGGCGCCGCATTGGTGGATGCGGAGGTGTGCGGGGGAACCAGCGACTGGGGCACCGCGCTGATTAACGGCGGCCAAATCGCTTTTGGAATCGGCAACCCCGATATTACCATCATCTCGCCGCTTTCCTATAACGACGGCGCCTGGCACTTCGTCACGGCTACCAGGTCGGAAGCCGCAGGGGTGATCACGCTATATGTCGACGGAAGCCAGGTGGCCACCACCTCCGGTACCAGTACAGCCCCGCGAGTTGCACCAACCCTTATCGGTTTGGGAAGGAACGACTGCGTTGCAACAGGCGTTTTTACCGGAACTCTTGACGACATGATCGCCTATAACAGCGCGCTGACACCCACCCAGGTTTCCAACTTATATAATTTTTATAATTCCATCGCGCTCCCCATCCATTGGGGAACATTTACCGGCGAGCTCAGCGCGGGATCGGTGTACCTTTCATGGACAACCGAAAACTCCTCCGACGATGACCTTTTTGAGATCGAGCGAGCCACTGCGGGTGGCGCTTTTTCCAGGATTGGCGAGGTTTCCGCGGCTGACGGGCTCCCTGCCGCAGCAGCCAGCACTAAATATACCTTCGTCGACACCGATCCGGCCGACGGCAACAATGAATACCGCATCGAAGGGATAGATCGCAGCGGCAACAGTTCATGGACGTCAATTTTGAACTTCACGGTGACCAGCTCGTCAACCCAGGTTCGCTTGAAATCGAATCCCGTTTCCTCCTCATTGAGCCTCGTCAACAGCGGGGGAATCCAGATCATCCGACTACAGGTCCTCGACGTCGCCGGCAGGATTCTGATAGATCAAGCCCCCAATTCCAGTAACTCCTTGGTGGGGCTAAACACCTCGGGCCTCAAATCGGGATATTATTTCCTTAGGATCGGGGAACCGGGCAATGTGGTTACCTTACCTTTCCTAAAGCTTTGAGTCCTGGCAACCGGCCACCCATCGGCCGAACCCTGATAAAGATGTAGTCTGGCAGGGTAATTGCACCCCTTCGATAAGCGCAAAACCGAAGGCAACATGACGATCCGCATCGAGCATCGCTTATCGAAAGAGGCAGCCAAACAAAGAATTGAGGAGTTGATCCAGCACTCCCGCGAAGAATATAAGAAGGACATCCAGGATCTGGCCGTCGATTGGATGGACTACAGGGCGCATGTGCGACTACAGGCCAGGGGCTACAGCACGGCCGGCAACCTGGAAGTCGGCGACAATGTGGTCGAACTTGATTTTTATCTTCCTTTCCTGCTCCAGGTATTTGGTAAAAAGATCAGAGCCGTTATCCAGGAGAAGTTGGAGGAAAGCCTGGTCTAGCGGGATCCACCAGCAAATTTTCAACAAAAAACAGTTAGATTTACGTTGGGCTTAACTTCATATGGGAGATCCACAACAACAATCCACATTCGACGCCATTGTCATCGGCTCCGGCATCAGCGGCGGCTGGGCCGCCAAAGAGCTCTGCGACCTCGGGATAAAAACACTGGTTCTCGAGCGAGGCCGCAACATCCAGCACATTAAAGACTACCCTACCGCCAACAAGGCGCCATGGGACTTTCCACATCGAATGCAGGAACCATTGCAGGTCCTGAATGACAATCCCGTAATCACCAGATGTTACGCTTATGGTGAAGATACCCAGCACTTCTTTGTAAAAGATAACGAGCACCCATACATTCAGGAAAAGCCATTCGATTGGATACGCGGCTACCAGGTGGGCGGCAAGTCCATCATGTGGGGACGAGCCTGTCAGCGCTGGAGCGACTTTGAATTTTCCGCGCCGTTACGCTACGGCTTCGCGGTCGATTGGCCCATCCGTTATGCGGACATCGCGCCATGGTACTCGCACGTCGAAAAATTCTCCGGCATTTGCGGCGATAAGGATGGACTGGAAGCACTGCCGGACGGCGACTATTTACCGCCGTTTGAAATGAGTTGCGTAGAGGAAGACATTCAGGGCAAGCTCAAAACGCTTTACCCGGACCGCCACATGGTAAAAACCCGCTGGGCCCATCTGACAAAGCCCGAGCCGATCCATATCCTGCAAGGCCGCGGCCAATGCCAGGCCCGGGATCTCTGCACCCGCGGCTGCCCCTTCGGCGGCTATTTCAGCTCGGTCTCCTCAACCTTGCCTTGGGCAAATAAGACCGGAAATCTCACGATCCGTCCATTTTCCGTAGTGCATTCCGTCATCTATGACGAACGCAAGCGCAAGGCGATCGGGGTACGCGTGATCGATACGAATACCAGGCAGCAGACGGAATACTTCGCCCGGGTGATCTTTCTAAACGCAGCATGCCTCAATACCAACCTCATCCTCCTTAACTCAACGTCGAATCGTTTTCCGAACGGTCTGGGCAACGATAACGGTCTGCTGGGCAAATTCATCGCCTTTCAGAACTACCGCGGCAGCGTACATGGAAAAGTGGAAGGCTTTGAGGACAAATACTACTTCGGCCGCAACCCCACAAATCCTATCATTGCCAACTACCGCAACCTCCACAAACAAGATACCGATTACGTAGGCGGTTTTCTGACCTTCGTATATTCCAACCGGGATCGCCGCGGCTGGGATGAGGGCGTCGGCCCCGCCTTGAAAGATTCCCTAAGCGAACCCGGGCCTTGGCATGCGGGGATGTATATGCAGGGTGAGACCATCCCCAAAGAGAGCAACCATGTCCGCCTGAGCAAGGACCAAAAGGACCCCTGGGGCATCCCTCAACTCATCACCTCCGTTGGCTACGACGACAACGATGAGAAGCTGGTAAAGGACTTCCTCGACCAAAGCGCCGAAATGCTCGAAGCCGCCGGCCTAAAAGACGTCACCAAACATGATACCCACCAGGCCCCCGGTTTGGACATTCACGAAATGGGGGGTTGCCGGATGGGACATGATCCCAAAACATCGCTGCTCAACAAATGGAATCAGCTGCATTCCTGCCCCAATGTATATGTAACGGACGGCGCCTGCATGACCAGTACGGGTAACCAAAGTCCCTCGATCCTGTACATGGCCTTTGCCGCAAGAGCCGCCAATCACGCCGCGAATGAGATGAAAAACGGAAGTTTTTAGAACCGCCGCAAATACACCTATTATGAGAAACATCGTTTGCATTCTCCTCTTCCTGGTACTCTGCAGTAACGAGTGCAATGCGCCCTATAACGCAACAATCGTTTGCCGGAATACCGGCGATAGCTGCCGGTTTAGGTTCCATAGCAGCTTGGAATTTACAATGAAATATGCCAACGTCAGTTGGTGGAAAGGTTCCCTGGAGGTCGGCGTTGATTACCGGGCGAAAAACACCAGCCCCGACCAAAGCGATTCGATCGATTACAACCGGTTTTCCGTTGTTTGCTCTAACGGAATCAAATTTCATCAGGCAAAAAAGGAAGTCACGGTAAACGGGACGGCGACTGGTTATCCTGGCATGTACTCGTTTGCTCCAGGAGCCACGCTCGATACCGTATTTTTATTTTATTCGGTGGGCAAGTATTCGAAAAAGGAAGGGATGAACGTGTTGAAGCATGAGCGCTTGTTCCTGCGTTATTCCGATGGAACGATGGATACCCTGCTGTCGGTGGTGGCCAGTGATTCAAAAATAAGGTGATTGATCGTACCCACCCCTTTGGCGATCCGCACCAATAGTTTAATTACCTTAGAGTCGACTTCCAGTGCCCATCTCCCTTCAGAGCTTTGCTGGTTCAAATTTATCCGCGACCAACCGGATATTTTGGTCGGGCTGTCCGTCCATCGTTGCGTACAGGACTACCTTTCCGGCCTTGCCTTCGATAGTAACGGTGAAGTGTTGGGTTTCGCCCTGCGAATTGGTGAGCGTTATTTTCATCCGCGTTTTTCCCTCTTTATAGGGGGTGGCCCAGTTACAGATGACCGAATCCACCTTGCCGCTGAGCGGGCTTTCATTTGGTGGATTGACGTTGAAGATTGTTTTATCGAACTCGATGGTAACTACACCATCCTCGCTTCTTTCAAGACTGCTATCGGCGGCCAGGTGATCGGTTTTCGAGGCGGTGAGGACCGTCTTCTTTTCGCATTGGCCGTACCCCGTTGTCGCGGCGGTCAATAATACGGCGGCTACCAGGAATTGTTTCATTTTTTGTTGAATTTGTTTTGCAAGAATATGAGACTCCATTCCCGGGAATAAGGTTGCAAGTTGTAGAAAATATTTCAGGCGAAGCCGGTGGCCAATAATCGTGCATACCGGCTATGCAGGTGTGGCCTAACATTGGGAACAGTCGTTTTTGAGCCGATAGCTATAAAATTAATGGCGGCAAGGCACGAATTCCCTCACTGCTGCCGACACCTTCCGCGACTAATTCCGGGCAATTTTGCCACCTCAATTCACGATAAAGTCTCCATGTCCGCCCGTAAAGGTCTGGGTATATACCGATGACCAGGTCACCGATCCGCTGGCAGGCAGGTAAAACCCGTCGACGACAGTCGAATTGGCAGCGAATATGTAGCCGCTTCCGGCATAATAAAAATTGGCCCCGGATAGCCTGACCGCAAGGGTATACGTCTGTCCTGGATGGCCGATGGCTTGCACCTGAACAGGCACCCACTGGCCCGGAATGCCGGTAATAGTACCTCCGCCGGTTTGGTTGTTGGTGGTAAATAAGTAGTTACCGGTCCCGCCGATAGGATTGGTGATATACAGATCGACCTCCCCGCCCGGATTTGCATCGCTGACGACGACGGTATGCTGCCCCTCCTCTGTTGACGCGTCCACACCAGCCCAAGCGAGCGCGGGATTGACACCCCCAGCCTGAAGATTGATTGCGGTCATCGGAATATCATTAACCGGTGGATAAGTGGATAGTCCGGTCATATTGTAAACTTCCATCGTTTCGAATGGAAAGGTAAGCGCGGGTACATTCTGCACCACAAGGCTAACTCCGGGGTATTGCGTAAAAGAAGAAGAATAACTGTAGTTGCCTCCGGCTTGCCCGGTTTGTTGTATTACACCGGTAAGAGCTGTGCCTACGCTTACAGCAGTCGGCGACGGGGCTCCCGTAATAGCGGTGCATGTTTGACAAGAAGCATACCAGTTGTTAACCGCCCAGTAATTTCCTCCGCCATCCCCGCCGACGCCATACTGAAGTACCGGCTGAAGGATATGAGAAGTTCTGGTAAGTCCATCCTGCAGTCCATTGAAAACATAGAACAACCCACCCGATGAAGTGGGTGCTGCGGGTACCTTCCAATTGGTCGAAAAAAAGGTGACCGGGTTCTGCTCCGGCAACTCCCCATACGTGACCCATCCCTGCCCATTCGTTGGCTGAGGCACAGGGCCCTTAGCCGGCTTTGTCGACAATGAAGTTATCGGGGAAATTTTGGCGGTAAGTTCCCGCACATATGAGAGTGGCTCCTGTTTGCCCAGATTCCGTAGTACTGCCCCGCTCTTATTGTCTACTTCGAGCAGTATGTCGCCGTCATAACGAAGATGAGCGCCTTTCGTCAAAGCTATCACGTCGGACGCATATCGGGGCCCGAACGGAGTATAGACAATTTTGTTGGAATCGGTGCTGGTGGCAGTGCTGGTCTTGATATCGACGAACGAAGGAGAAACCGATGACTTCATACAACCAGTTCCCAAAAGCGCAGCAAACACAGTCACGACAGAGATAAGGGGGATAAGTTTCATAAATTAGGTTTAAGAAATAAATATAAGCAAACCTCAATTGCTCGATGCACCTTAACAATTATATAACATTAATGAATAACTGCAGTTTTACCGCAGTCGACTTTTGAAGATCCACTTATAGCTTTCCTACGCCTGAATCCACGATTCGATATTTTTAACCGCCGCATTCATTGCGCAATTCCGTCACCGTGTCGATATATTCATGCACCGCTTCCTTATACCGTCCCCCTCTCCTTTTCCAAACGTTCGATCGTTTTCCTGGCTGCGGTCAGGCGCACCTGCCTGTTCTTTTCCACCAACTGATGGGTAGCCCATTTCTCCGCCTTATTATGGATCGGTACCAATAGCGCCGCAATCGCCACCAATGATAGTAACATCAGTGCCGGGGAATGTTGAGTGATCGCTTCCAGGAATGGATGTAAAAGCAGATTGAAGAATTCGAACACCAACAGCAATGCCACCACCCCCAGCGAGATGATAGCCTTCGCGTTGGAAATGACCCGGCGACTGAGCAACAAAAAAAGAATAACGAATACGACGATGCCCAGGGCGGTCATGGCATAACTAAGATTTTCTTTTCGCTGCCCGGCCTCCTCCACAACCTTTGTCTGTTCATCGATATCCCTTAGCTGCTGTACAAATGTGATATTTTGTAATTCGGCAATGGTCTTCTGATTGTTGATCGAATCTTTATAAGCGATCTGCATTTCTGCGTAGTAAAATGCGCTGTCTTTATTGTTTTCACGATAGTAGATCTTTTTCAGGCTTTCCGCCACATTGCTGATACCGTCATTGCTCATCACATTCCGGGCCAGTTTAAGGATATCGATTGCCAGTCGTTTGCCATCCTTGTACCTCCCCAGATTAAGCAAATAGTTGCAATAATGGTTCGCCGCTCTGATATAAGAAGACTGCAGTTTTTTCGTTTTGGCATAAGCAAGCGCCTTTTTGTAATACGCCTCTGCGAGATCATTGTCACCGCTCAGTTCGTAACTAAGGGCCATCTGCCCTAATAGAACGGAATTGAGGATCGGCTCCACCGGTAATCCATCGGCTTCCGCCCGGTGAAGAAAGATTATTGCCGAATCGGGTTTTTTTAAGCTGTTATAGGCGGCGCCGGAATAGATGTTTGCGATTTTTTTCATATAGGGGTGAGAGCTCAAAGAATCTGCCTTTCGGACATAGGTATAGCCAAGTTGCGCGTTTCCGTTCAAAATATACACGTACCCGGCGGCAGCGTATGACCGGGCCCGGCGATACTCGTCTTTCGCGTATTCCAACGCTTTGAAATAGGAGGTCAATGCATAATTGAAGTCCGATTTATGCACCAGCATATTGCCAATGGAATGATAAGTGTCGGCCAAAAGCGAATCCCTGTTCAATCCCTTGGCAAGGCCATACATCTCCTTCTGCATCAACCGGGAACTGTCGTATTGAGCCGTCGTGTAATAATTCCTGTCCAAACAATAATACCCGGTATATCTTTCTTCCGCCGTCTTGCCGGTATGGATTAGCCGCCAGGCCGAATCGGGAGAAAGATTGTCGAACGACCTCTGCGCATCCGCCCGTTCGGCAAAAAGGATCAGCGTGACACAAAATTGAACCGCGCCCATGGTCCTCAACCATTTGGTAACAATATTCATCGCATTCTGTTTTTTTGAATATGCTCGATATATTCTCTATCTTGAATGTAGAAACACCGGCGTACCCGCCTTATGAAGTTCCAATATCATCCAGATTAATTCTATCAAAAACCGGACAAAAGCTTTCAAATTTTGGACATCCCGCGAACCCGGCATAACGCATGTATTTCATTATCAAACGTTTATGTACTCATCTTACTTTTGTCTTCCTGGCGGGCATTGCTTTCCTGCCCTGTTCAGCTCAAATCCCCGATCCGCAATACCAGCTTCTTACCGTCAATGATGGTTTACCCCAGAACTATCTGTTGGGGCTGGCCCAGGACAGCGTCGGCTTTATTTGGATCGGCACCAAAGATGGTCTGGCCAGGTACGATGGGTATCACTTTAAAACCTACCGGCATGGCAAAGATTCCCTGCGCAGTCCTGCCTTTAATAATGTTACCAACCTGTATACAGATCGCCGCGGATTCCTATGGATACAATACGACAACCGGGCTGTCGATCGCTATGACCCTTCAACGGGCATCTTCGACCATGTTTCCAACGAAAAGACTTGGGATGGATTCAGATCACAGATACTGAATTCCGAGCTTATCGTCGATCGTCACAATAACTTGTGGCTGCTTTCCCTTACCGGGGGCTTTTATCGCTATAGCCTCCAAACCCACCGGCTTGTCCAAATAAACGTTTCGTCGGGACTCCTGGCCGATAGTGCGCGGGGTATCGTGGAAGACCATGCCGGGAAAATATGGCTGGTGACACAAAAGGGTTTTAGCGTATACGACTATTCCAGTGATAAGATCGACAACATCCGGTATCAACTCAGCGATCGTCAATCCTATAGCGGCAGGAATTATAAATTTGGAGTGGGCGAACTCGCTGATGGCCGGATCATCGTCACCTCCCTTGATTCGCCAATGTTGATCTACAATCCGATAAATAGATCTTGTCAGGCTACTACCCTTCCCAGGAAGAAAGCTCTCGTCTATGATGCGGGTGTCGGCAATACCAACGTAGTAAATGCACCCAACGGAGATCGATTGTTTATTTGCAATGGCAAAATCTTTAGGATTGACAATGCGACGGGGAAGATCGATGAGCTCGAAGATCCTACTCGTCCCGCGACCCCAGACGCATCCGTTTTGCTGTTAGACCGGTCTGGCAACCTATGGTTTGGCAAAAATGCCCAGGGGCTCTGCAAAATGGATCTGCATGCCTCGCGGTTTGTCTCAAAGCAATATTCATATCCCAATTTTGAGACCGAAATGCTGGTCAATGAACTCGGGATCCCGGCGAGTAAGCTGCCTCCCGGCTTTGCAAACCCCGCCTTTGCTTATATGTTTCGCAATGCCATCGACACGAAGAACGGTTTGATCTGGATACAGAATTACCTTCTAAACCGCACTTCTCCGAGGCTTATGGCGTATGATATGGAATCAGGACAATTCCTTACAAAAAACATCCTTCTTTCCAAATATGGCGAAGTAGGTGTGACCACAGACCACTCCGGCGGCGCCTGGTTGATAGGAGTGAATAGTTGGACGCCTCACAAAGTAACCTGGCAACAGGGTCGGATCGACGCCCAGCCGCCGGACATTGATTCGCCATCGTTTGACTCGCTTTTCTACGCAGGTAAGATTGCCGTCAACCCCGTGGTGGATAAGGATACCATGTGGGTCATGAGCAGTAATATGAACATCGATTTTGGTGAATGGAGCCTGGTTTCCATCGATCTCAGATCAAAGAAACGCCACCCGTATCCGCTCGCTCCCGACAACGCCGGGCCCGCCTCAGGGCTTCTGATGATGGTCGAAGATCCGTCCAATCGCAAATACCTCTGGATCGGCACCGCCGGCAACGGTCTCATCCGATTTGATAAGGCCACCGGTAATTCCCACGCCTTTACCACCGATGACGGCTTGCCCAATAATACGATCTACGCCATCGTCCCGGACGATAACGGCAACCTCTGGCTCAGTTCGAACAAAGGCATTTCGAGATTTAACCCGGCTACCCGTTCCGTAAGGAATTTTGATATCTCCGATGGATTGAGCAGCAATGAGTTTAATCGCTGGCATTGTTTTAAACTTCCGGATGGCAGGATTGCCTTTGGCGGGATCGCAGGCTATACGATTTTCCGTCCGGCCGATATTACCGACGATGGCTTCCAGCCACGGGTTCTTATAAGCAACGTGACGGTCAACAACAACTCGTTACCGGATAGCGCTATTATTAGAAACAGTAGTCTGGATCAGCTGACAAAACTTATTTTACCGTATGATCAAAACTTCCTGGGCTTTGAATTCTCCACCGATGAATTTAATGCTCCCAAAAAGACCGGCTACCGCTACCGGTTGAGCGGTATTGATAATGACTGGGTCAACACAAATGAACGGTTTGCTAATTATACCAAACTGCCGCCAGGTGACTATCTGCTGGAAATAAATGCTTCAAATAGTTCCGGGATATGGAGCAATAGAATAAAAACGGTTCGGATAATAATCATCCCGCCGTGGTGGCGGACATGGTGGGCGTATTTGATCTACGTAGTTGCAGCAATAGTCTTACTTGCTTCCTTTTTTAATTATCGCTTACGGCAAATCAGGTTAAAACAAGAAATTATCCTGCATCGGACACAGACGGAACAGTTGAAAGCACTGGACGAAATGAAGAGCCGCTTCTTCTCCAATATCACCCACGAATTTCGAACGCCGTTGACGCTCATTATTTCCCCTGTGGAAAAGTTGCAAAGTGAAACAACAGATGACCGGGTCCGCAAGACCTTATCCTCGGTACAAAATAACGCACAGCATCTCCTGCAACTCATCAACCAGTTGCTGGATCTCTCCAAAATAGAATCCGGGAATATGCAACTCAATTATTCCCGTGGGATGTTGGATGAGTTTATGAGTGTGATCGTGAATTCATTTCTGCCATTGGCGGAAAAGAAGCAAATCCAACTTAAATACCGGTTTTCGATTCCGCAGGAACGCTTGTTTGACGCAGAGAAATTGAAAACAATTCTCCTCAACCTCCTTTCAAATGCAATTAAATTCACCCCATCCGGTGGGACTATCGATATAAGCGGAGAAGTAAACGGTGGCGACGTGGTCACATTGGTCATCAGTGATACCGGCATCGGCATTCCGGCAGATAAACTTCCTTTTATCTTTCACCGGTTTTTCCAGGTTGACGATTCCCGCACCAGATTAAATGAAGGAACGGGAATCGGCCTGGCCTTGGTCAAAGAATTGATGAACCTGATGCACGGTACCGTTGCTGTGGAAAGCCTCCCGAATAAAGGCACGACATTTACGCTTATTCTTCGTGTTCAACCGGCGGGTGACATCGACGCACAGGATTCCCCCCTTATATTACCTCTCAAACCCTCCAGCCTGGATTCCCCCCTTATATTACCCATCAAACCCTCCAGCCAGGATTCTCCCCGTATATTACCCCTCAAACCCCCTAGCCAGGATTCCCCCCTTATATTATTGGTGGAAGATAATGATGAATTATTGTCGTTTCTTCGGGAGCGATTCGAGCGGAACTTCCGCGTTCTCACTGCATCCAATGGTGCGGCCGCTTTTGATATTGCCAGAGAAGAGCTGCCCGACGTGGTCATCAGCGATATTATGATGCCGCAGATGGATGGTTATGCCTTTTGCAGTAAATTAAAGTCCGACACCATAACCGCCCATATAGCAGTCATTCTTCTCAGTGCAAGATCCTCTTATGAAAGCCGCCTCGGCGGATTGCAATTGGGCGCCGATGACTATATCAGCAAACCATTTCATGCCGATGAATTGGAAACGCGCGTCCACAATTTATTGGAAAGACAGGAACGGCTCCGGCTGAGATACCGCGCACGCCTCCAATCCAACGAAGGTTCCGACCATTTGAATGGCGCCGAAAACCTGTTTTTAAAAAATATCTATAGCATCATTGAAGGCATGATTGACGATCCCCAGTTGGGAGCCTCTATGCTAGCAGAAAAAAATGCGATGAGTTTACGTACGCTCAACAGAAAACTACAGGCCATGATCGGGCTAACCGCAGGCGACCTCATCAGGCAATACCGGCTGCAAAAAAGTCTCTCTCTCCTGAAGTCGGGTCACAATGTATC
>DASRRX010000003.1:0-95000 GCA_035695565.1 Puia sp.
TGATGACCGATCCCATGAGGCCGCTGGGATTGTCCCTATGGCAACTGATAGCTTTCCGGCCGATGTTCAAAGCCGGAGGCCGGTTGTTTGTCGATGTCGCACAAAATCTGGCTTCTCCTGCGGGCAGAGCCGCTCTATTGGTTGCCATGGGTCAGCACGACCCGCTCATCAAGGACGCACTCGAGACCATCATCGGGCGCGGGAATTTTTCAACGTCAGATCTTCCGCCTGCGCCGCCTTCACCGCCGCCGATCGAAGCCGATCCCGCAATCGTTCAGGATTTGATACAGGCAAGCCAGACCGCCCTCGAAGCCCTGCGACAAAACATTCAATCCAGGTCCGGTTCGGATCTGCTCGATTTTATCCTCGACGATATCCAGCAGCTAAAGAAGCGCATGCTCCATCCCAAAAATATGTCGGCCATTATGGCCGGCATAAACGCCTCCTCATGGATCAACGGGAAAATGAAGGAATGGTTAGGTGAAAACAATGTAGCGGACGCCCTTTCTCAATCCGCACCCAATAATGTCACTTCCGAAATGGGTCTCGGCCTGCTGCATGTCACGGATGTGATCCGCCCGTACCCCGAAGTAATTGACTACCTCCAGCACACAAAAGATGACGATCTTTTAGCCGGATTGCTCAGGCTGGAAGGCGGAAAAGAAGTCCGGGCCGCCTTTGACGCCTACCTCCAAAAATACGGAATGCGCTGCGCCGGTGAGATCGATATAACCAGAACCCGCTGGAGCGAACGGCCAGGTATCCTCGTTCCCCTGATTCTAAGCAATCTCAAAAACCAGGAGCTAAATGCCGGCCACCGGAAATTCGAACAGGGGCGGCAGGAAGCTGCGCAGAAGGAACAAGATTTGTTAGATCGGTTAAGCCTGTTGCCGGACGGCGCCGAAAAAGCCAAAGAGACAAAACGAATGGTCGCTATATTAAGAGACTTTATCGGCTATCGTGAATATCCAAAATACAGCATAGTTTGTCACCTCTTTGCTTATAAGCAGGCTTTGCTGAAAGAAGCCGAACGTCTCGTGCAAGCGGGCGTTATATCCGCAAAAGAGGATATATACTATTTTACTTTTGAAGAGCTTCGTACATCCAACCTTGATCCCCGGCTCATCGGAAAGCGAAAAGCGGAGTACGAGCGCTATGAAAGCCTAACTCCCCCGCGCGTTATCACCTCCGATGGAGAGATCATTCAAGGTAAGTATAAACACGAAAACCTCCCCGCCCGGGCACTTGCCGGCCTGGCTGTATCTTCCGGGATCGCCGAAGGCCGGGCGAGAGTCATTTTCAACCTGGAGGATGCCGAGATCACGGAAGGGGATATCCTGGTAACAACCTTCACCGACCCCAGCTGGACCCCATCGTTCGTGTCCATAAAAGGCCTCGTCACCGAAGTCGGCGGACTGATGACCCATGGGGCGGTTATCGCCCGCGAATATGGCTTGCCGGCGGTTGTCGGCGTGGAGCATGCCACCCGCCTGATAAAAGACGGCCAATGGATCCGCGTGAACGGAACAGCGGGATATATAGAGATCCTGGAGAAAATAACTTAAATTCACCAGGTTGGCCATAAAATGGCCGGACTTTTCGGACAAAAGGTTGAATGAGTTGATGAATGAACGCAAAATGCTGATTGACAGAGTGATCTTTGAACCATGTATAAGGCATTACCGCTAACTTTATTGCTGATCGCGGCATTTGGCTGCCGCAACACCACCCAGAACCAGGATCCGCCGGCTGCGCCGCCCCCCGCGCAGGCCTATCCCGTATTTGCCGCCACAACTCACACCGCCGTCCTGCGCTCGGAATACCCCGCCACCCTACAGGGGCTACGCGACATCGAGATCCGCCCCAAGATCGACGGCTATATCGAACAGATCTATATCGACGAAGGCGCCACCGTCAAAAAGGGTCAGCTGCTCTTCAAAATCAGGGCCCCGCAATACGAACAAGACGTAAAAAATGCCCTCGCAGCCATCAACAGCGCGGAAGCCGACGTCAACACCGCCAAATTACAGGTCGAAAAGACAAAACCGCTGGTCGACCGGCAGATCATCAGCGAATACGAGCTACGTTCTGCTGAAGACGCCCTCAAAGTAAAAGAAGCAGCCCTGCTTCAGGCAAAGACAAGTCTCGCCAACGCCCAAACCAACCTCTCTTATACGACCATTACCAGCCCCGGTGACGGCGTTGCCGGCATGATACCCTATAAATTGGGCAGCCTCGTCACCAGCACCACGGCATCCCCGCTAACCATGATCTCCAATATTTCGAAGGTCTTTGCCTATTTTTCGATGAATGAGAAACAATTGCTCGACTTCTCCAGGCAATACAAGGGAACCACGGCGCAGGAGAAGCTGAAACAGATGCCGCCTGTCACGCTGATCCTCTCCGACGGAACGGAATATCCCGAAAAGGGCCGCGTGGAAACGATAGGCGGGATGATAAATGCCGGGACCGGCGCGGCAACCTTTCGCGCGACATTCCCGAACCCGGTCGGGCTCATTCGCAGCGGCGGAAGCGCCGTGGTGGCAATCCCGGTTACCATTGCCAATGCCCTCCTCATCCCACAGCAATCGACATACGAGCTTCAGGGAAAACGCTTCGTATACCGGGTGGACGGCAACAAGGTAACCAGCGTCGAGATCAGTACCATGACAATGCCTGCAGGCCAGTATTTCGTTGTCACGGGCGGACTGAAAGCGGGCGACAAGATTGTCTTCGAAACAGCTACCCCTATCGCCGACGGGACGTCCATCAAACCTGAAATGCAGCCTGAAAGCCAGATTTATAAAGACTTGAAATAATCGCAGGAATTCAATGACACTGAAAATCTTTATAGAGCGCCCCGTACTTTCTACGGTTATTTCTGTTATCCTCGTCATCTTGGGTATCCTTGGCCTCATTGCGCTGCCGATCACCCAATACCCGGAGATCGCTCCGCCAACCGTGCAAGTCTCCACGTCTTACCCGGGAGCCAATGCAGACGTCGTTCTCAACAGCGTTATCGTTCCGCTGGAAGAGCAGATCAATGGGGTCGAGAACATGACCTATATGACTTCCTCCGCTGCCAACGACGGTTCGGCATCGATCACCATTTTCTTCAAACAGGGCACCAATCCGGATCTCGACGCGGTGAACGTCCAAAACCGCGTTTCCAGGGCTACCCCGCTGCTGCCGGCTGAAGTTACCAGGGCCGGGGTGACCACCAGCAAACGTCAGAGCAGCATGGTGATGGTATTCTCGATCAACAGCTCCAACAAATCGTTTGACGGCACCTTCCTGCAGAACTATGCGAACATCAACGTAGTCCCGATGCTCAAACGGGTAAATGGCGTCGGTGACGTTACAGCGTTCGGAACACAGGACTATTCCATGCGGATCTGGCTAAAGCCCGATGCCATGGCCGCTTACGGATTGGTCCCGGACGATATCAACAATGCGCTTGCCGAGCAGAACGTGGAGGCCGCCCCCGGCAAGATCGGTGAGAACAGCAATCAATCATTCCAGTATGTCCTGAAATATAAAGGCCGCCTGCGCAAACCGGAGGAATATGAGAACATCATCATAAAAGCGACCTCCAATGGGCAATTACTGAGATTGAAAGATGTCGCGCGGGTCGAATTAGGGTCGCTCGACTATTCCGTTACCTCGACCACCGACAATAAACCTTCCATTGTGATCGCCGTCTTTCAGGCGGCCGGTTCGAATGCTCACGCCATGATCAAGGAATGCGAACGCACGATCGAAACGGCAGCCAGGAGCTTTCCACCCGGCGTTTCATCCGACATGATCTTTACCGCCAACCAGTTCCTGGATGTTTCCATCAACAAGGTTGTTGAGACCCTGATCGAAGCCTTCATTCTCGTCTCGATCGTCGTTTTCATTTTTTTGCAGGACCTCCGCTCGACCCTGATCCCGGCGATTGCCGTACCCGTGGCCATCGTCGGCACTTTCTTCTTCCTCCAATTGTTCGGGTTTACGATCAACCTGCTTACCCTTTTTGCACTGGTGCTCGCGATCGGCATCGTCGTGGATGACGCGATCGTCGTAGTCGAAGCGGTTCACTCAAAGCTCGATCAGCACATCCCTACCGCCAGGGAAGCTACATTCCAGGCCATGTCCGAAATAAGCGGAGCAGTCGTCTCGATAACTTTGGTAATGGCGGCCGTCTTTATTCCCGTAACCTTCATTACCGGTTCGGTGGGCGTTTTCTACAAACAGTTTGGGCTTACCCTTGCCGTAGCCATCCTTATTTCCGCGGTCAACGCCCTCACCCTTAGCCCCGCCTTATGTGCCCTGCTATTGAAACCGCACGGGGAGAATAAATTGCGGAAAGGGTTCCTGCAACGGTTTTATTCGGCATTCAATGCGGCATTTACAGCTACGACGGCAAAATACAAGCGGGCGATCCGCTTCCTGTCCCACAAGCGTTGGATCCCGGCCATGATCGTCCTCCTTTTCATCGGATTATTTGCATTTCTTTTGAAGGTGACGCCCGCGGGCTTCGTACCCAACGAAGATCAGAGTTTTATCATGGCCGACGTTAGCCTGCCGCCCGCCTCATCACTGGAGCGCACCACGAGAATTGCCGACCAGGTCGTAGATATAGCCAAGCAGCAACCGGAAATGGAATCGGTGGTTCGTATCGCCGGCTCCGGTATCATGAGCGGTGGCAATGGCGGTTCCTATGGCTCGCTCTTTATGAATCTTAAATCCTGGGAGCTGCGCAAAGGCGACCAGCATTCCGTCGATGCGGTAGTCAATAAGTTGTTTGGCGCCACCGCCGGGATTAAAGGGGCAAATGTTTTCTTCATGGCCCCGCCTACATTGGAAGGCTTTGGCAATACGAGTGGATTCGAATTCCAGGTGCAGGACCGCACGGGTGGCGACATCGCGCATTTCTCAGCTGTTACCAATAATTTCCTGGCCGCGTTGAACAAGCGACCGGAAATTCAATATGCCACCAGCTTCTTCAATATCAATTTTCCTCAGTTTCAGGTCGACCTCAACGTGGCGAAGTGCAAGGAATCCAATATTTCCCCGGCCGCTGTGCTGAGCACCCTCCAGGGATACTATGGCAGCATCTACGCGTCGAATTTTAATGAATTTGGCAAACAATACCGCGTGATGATCCAGGCAGACGCCGCTTATCGCAGCGACGTCCAAAGCCTCGACAAAGTATTTGTGCGGACCGGCAATAACGTGATGGCGCCGATCACCGAATTTGTGACGTTGAAGCGTGTCTATGGCCCCGAGTTCATCAATCGTTTCAATTTGTTTACCTCGATCGCCGTTTCCGGCGCTCCTAAGCCGGGGTACAGTTCCGGCGATGCCATAAAGACCATCCAGGAAGTAGCTGCCAAGACCCTCCCCGTTGGCTACGGCTTTGAATTTTCTGGCTTGAGCCGGGAGGAGTTATCCAGCGGTAACCAGACAATTTTGATCTTTGTACTGTGCCTGATCTTTGTTTATTTCCTTTTGAGCGCGCAATATGAAAGCTATATTTTACCTTTTGCGGTAATCCTCTCCTTATCGATCGGTCTCGCGGGCGCTTTCATTTTTGCCAATATTTTCGGGGTACAGAACAATATCTATCTGCAGATCACCCTGATCATGCTGATAGGTTTATTGGCCAAGAACGCTATTCTGATCGTCGAATTCGCGCTGCAAAGAAGACGGTCGGGCGAAAGCATCGTCCAGGCGGCAGTCGACGGCGCAGTCGCCCGGTTACGGCCGATACTCATGACCTCATTTGCCTTTATTTTCGGTATCATGCCATTGATGGTGTCAAGCGGAGCCGGCGCTGCCGGCAATCGTTCCATCGGCACCGGCGCCGTCGGCGGGATGTTGATCGGCACAATATTCGGCGTTTTTGTTATCCCTGCCTTATTCATCATTTTCCAATCCCTCCAGGAGCGGATAAGCCGAAAGCCATTTAACCCTTCCGTTGCCGTATTTTTGATCGCGATACTATTCTTCACCTCCTGTACGACCCAGAAATATCATCAACCGGGAATACCGGTCCGGGGCGAATTATATCGTCATACGGCCGGCAGCACAACCGACACAGCCGGCACGGCCGACAGCACAGCCGGCACGACCGGCAGCAAAGCCGGCACGGCCAGCAGCACACCCGACACGGCCAGCCTTGCAACAGTACCCTATAGATCCCTTTTCTCCGATACGATCCTTCAGGCCCTTATCGCCGAAGGCCTGCGCGGCAACCTGGACCTGATGGTCGCCATGCGGCGGATCGACGAAGCCAGGGAGAACCTCCTTCAAAGCAAGGCCGCGCCCCTCCCCAGCTTAAGTGCCAACGCCTCGGTCAACCCTGCTAAACAATCCTTTGCCGTACAGGACCTCCCGCCTCAATACCTGGGCACATTCCCTTTGACGACAACTATCTTTCAGGCGAGCCTCAGCACCAGTTGGGAGGCCGATATCTGGGGAAAATTCAAGAGCTCCAGGAGGAGCTACCTCGCCGCTTTTTTGGAAAGTGACGCCGCCCGTCGGGTGATCCAGACCCAATTGATCGCCGATATCGCCGGTTATTACTACCAGCTACTCTCGTTGGATGAGCAGTTAAGGATCACCCAACAGACCGTACGAAACCGGCAGGACGACGTTTCGACCATGAAAGCGCTCAAGGAAAGCGGACTGGCTACCGGTGCGGCGGTCGTCCAGAGCGAAGCCAACCGGGCTTCCGCGGAATTGTTGATACCGGATCTGAAAAGGAGCATTCGCGAGGCCGAAAATGCGCTGAGCATCCTCCTTGGTCGGGTGCCTGGCGAGATTGAACGATCCTCGCTTACCGAGCAGGTCCCTTACCCCGACCTCCGGACGGGCGTGCCTTCGCAGTTGATCAGAAACCGGCCCGACGTCCAGCAGGCGGAATTTGCGTTCCGCGCAGCGTTTGAAAATGTCAACGTCGCAAAGACCTACTTCTACCCGCAATTTACCATAACCGCCCAGGGAGGCTTTTCCTCTTTGACGATAAAGGACTTCTTTGTCAATTCTATATTTTACAATATCATCGGCGGCCTCACCGAACCGATCTTCAACAATCGTCAAAATAAGACCCGTTTGCATGTAGCGCAGGCCCAGCAACAGGAAGCGTTCTATGCCTATCAAAAAGCCCTCCTCAATGCCGGAGCGGAGGTGTCAAACAGCTTGTACACCTATCAAACCGCCCTTGAGAAGCAAGGTACCCGCCGCGACCAGATCCAATCGCTTGAAAAAGCGGTCGATTTCACAAAGGAATTGCTCAGATACAGTTCCGCCACCAACTACACCGACGTCCTCACTTCGGAACAATCCCTTCTTTCGGCCCAACTGAGCGGCGTCAATGACCGGCTACAGCAGCTACAAGCCGTCGTCGACCTGTATAGAGCCTTAGGCGGCGGTTGGCAATGAATTAAGTTTCGATTAAATGCCGGTTAATCCTCGATTAAACGCCGCGTCCCGTTACTCCGTCCTCAGGCTCTTGACGGGATTACTCGTCGCTGCCTTTATCGTCAGGAGGCTGACGGTCCCGAGCGCGATCAGCAGCGCTGTCAGGCCAGCCACCACGAACACCCACCAACTGATGGGAACCCGATACGCATAATCCTGGATCCACCGGTGGAGGGCCAGCCATGCCAGCGGCCAGGCGATCAAATTGGCGATCAGCACCGGCCAAATGAAACGCCTGGACAGCAAAAACACCACATCTTCCACTGAGGCCCCTAGGATCTTGCGGAGGCCGATCTCCTTGGTCCGTTTCTCCGTTGAAAAGGAGGCCAGCCCGAACAGACCCAAACAGGAGATGAGGATCGCCAGGCCGGCCATGATAGCCACCATCTGCGAGACCACGGCGTCGGTCCTGTATAGCTCCTTAAAATGATCGTCGAGGAACTGGTATTCGAAGGGATACTGCGGTAAGACTTTCTTCCAGGTGGACTGGATGAATGCGATAGCCTGACCGGCCTGCCGCCCGTTGATTTTCACCGACAGCGTGTTGAATGCGCGGGCGCCTTGATCGAGCATGAACATCGGCTCGACCTTATAGTGGAGAGAATTAAAATTGAAGTCTTTGGAGATACCAACGATCCTGCACAGGGTATCATCGCCGAAATGTTTACCGATCAGCCAGGACATCGCCTTTCCTGGCTCATCTTTGAGTAGTTGCCTGGCCAGCGTTTCATTGATAATGAATTCGTGCCTGTATCCGGAAGTGTCCGGCGAAAAGCTCCGGCCCTCCACCAACCGGATCTTATAAAAGCTCAGATAATCGGGGCTGACGAACAGCCCGGTGGCAAACAGTACCTGCATCGGTTTATTGCCCGGCCAGAACCCAAAGCCCAGAGTTCCCAATGGACCGCCCAAATGGTCTTGAGCCCCCGTCATTCCCGTCACCAGCGGGCTTGCTGACAACTCATCTTTCAGTAAAGCAAATTTACCGGAGGTACTTCCATGTAGCGGTATCGTGATCACCTGGTCCCGGTCAAACCCCGGGTCCTGCTTTTCCATATAATTCAGCTGCCGGAAGACGAGAGTAGTAGCTATCATCAGGAAGATAGCGCTGGCGAACTGCCCAACCACCAGGATATTCCTGAAAGTACCTTTGCCCTTGACCGTATCACCTTCGCTTTTCAAAACTTTGACCGGCTGAAAAGAAGACAGGTAGATGGCCGGATACAATCCCGATAGGAGCCCAAGCAGGACCGTCCCGATGAACACCGCTACCACCACCCCGGGATGTAGGGAGAAAATAGAGCTCAGATCCCGCCCACTTAGATTATCGACGTACGGCAGGGCCAGGTCGACCAGCCCCAGGGCGATGACAAGTGCGATCAGGGATAACAGGACTGCCTCACAAAGGAACTGGAAGCCCAGTTGCAGGCGCGAAGCGCCGATCGTCTTTCGGATGCCGACCTCTTTGGCCCGTTCCGCTGACCGGGCGGTGGACAGGTTCACGAAATTGATGCAGGCGATGAGGAGCACCAGAAGACCGATGGCCATTAGAATTTTGGTATAGCGGTTATCGAATTTCTGGTAATTGATATCGTCATAGAGGATATCGGCGGCGCCCGCATGGACGTCCCTTAGCGGCAGGAGGAAGAGCTCGGATTGCATTTGTTCGTCCCGGCGGCTTTGATGGTTGCGGAATTTGCTTTCCAGCGCAGTCATATCGGTCTTAGGCGCGAGCTCCAGGTAGGTATTCCCGGTACCATTTTCTCGCGATCGATGTGCCCAGTCCGGTTTGAAGGGGGTATTGAAAGATTGTAAAGCGTCGAATTGAAATTGGGAGTTGGCAGGCACATCCTTCAGAATACCCGTTACCGTAAAAAGCAGCGTATCATCTCCGAAATGCGAAACCGTTTTGCCAAGGGGGTCGGCTGTGCCGAACAATTTCCGGCTCGCGGATTCCGTCAGTACGATGCTGTTTGGCATTTGCAGCGCGGTTTGCCGGTCTCCTTCCAGGAGCGGGAAGTCCAACATGCGGAGAAAGCTGGTGTCCACGAAGTAGGTCCGTGGGAAGAACACTCTTTTCTCCCCGGATGTCATCTCGTATTGGCTATTCACCTCCACCCGGCAATAGTCGAGGACTTCGGGGAATTCGGCTTTCAGCGCCGGCCCTATCCGGAAGGAGCTTTCAGCTACTTTCTGCGAGATTCCCGTGCTGAATTTCTCCAGTTCATTGAGCCGGTAGAGATTACGGTGATGCATGCCGTCGAAGCTCTTTTCATAATATCCGAACAGCAGGATGATGATACAGGCTGCCATGCCAGTGGCAAGCCCGATTATATTGATCGCAGAATACAACTTATGCCTGGTTACGGTTCGCCAGGTAACGGCGAAGTAGTTTTTAAACATGTTGCAATATTGTCCAAAGAGTGTTACTACCGGTCATCTACGAAAGAAATGCCAAGATGTCAAGTAACTAATGGTCAAATACTTGCAACTTGGCAAAACATGGGAACTGTTCACAAATGGACACTCGCCGGGCGGTTATGACTGCACTTACCCATTTCCGGATCAATCGGTCGCCTGATATTCGAGGATAAGAACGCCATTGTCGATCGCGCGCGAGTGTTTGAGCTTGAACTTCTTTAAGTCCCGGTTGTCATCGAATAGCCTCAACCCGCCGCCGATCGAGACGGGATATACCAGCAGATGCAATTCATCTACCAGATCATGGTGTAGCAAGGCTTTGGCCAGGGTGGCGCTACCATATACGAGGATATCACCTCCGTCACTTTTCCTGAGCGCGGCGACGTCCTTGGCTACGTCGCGAAGGATATGGCTGTTGTTCCAGTCCGCCTTTTGCAGGCTCCGGGAAACGACGTATTTCGGGTATTTGTTGATGGGCTCGCCGAATCCTTTGTCGCTCTGTGCGGGCCAGAACGCGGCGAACATTTCGTACGTATTTTTGCCCAACAGCAAGGTATCCACGCCGGCAAGCTCCGCTATCTTATACTTTGCGCCTTCGGGCGAGCCGTATTTGGTCTGCCACCCGCCATGAGGATGAGGTGTTTCATTGCCGCCGGGCGCCTCGACGACGCCGTCGAGGGTAATAAATTCGGTAACGATAATTTTTCGCATGGTTTTATTTTAATTTTTTCAACAATGTCTCCAGGAAGTTCAATGTCATTGTAAACCCTTCCTTGAAGCCCATTTGAATATGTTGCTCCAGGTCGGCAAGCGTTTCGAGTTTTATTACGATGGCTATCGTCGTCGTTCCATTGCGCTCGGTGAAAGTCAGATCCCATTTTGAACCTGGCATCTGGGCATTGATATTTTCATCCTTGTCCGCAAAGGCGTCCAGGTATTTGAAATTGGTTTTCGGGCTGATGGAAGTATACTTCTGAAGCGACCAGTGCTCCTGGCCTTCCGGGCTTACCATGGCATAGAATCTCCGGCCGCCTGCTTTAAAGTCCATAATTTTAGTTCGTGACATCCAGGGTTTTGGCGCCCACCATTGGTCAAGGATCTCCTGTTTGGTAAATGCATCCCATACCAGCGAAAGGTTGGCTGCAAACTCTCTGTTTACGAATACCGTGTTTGTTGTCTTGTCAACGGTAAAATCGAAAAGCAATGTGCTGTTCATTTTTTTTGTTTTTTAATAGTTGATAATAATTTGTCGAGTTGGTTAAAACGGGTTTCCCAGATTTTTCTGAATTGGTCCAACCATTTGTCTATCTCTTTCATTTTTTCAATTTCAAGTGAATAATAAATTTCCCTGCCCTGGTGCTCTTGTTTTACCAGGTCACATTCCGTCAGGATGCGCAGGTGTTTGGAAATAGCTTGTCGCGTGGTGTTGAAGTTTTCTGCGATGGCGTTAGGGGTCATTGCCTGCAATGCGATCAAGCCGATGATCGCCCGTCTTGTCGGGTCGGCGATGGCTTGAAAGATATCTCTTCTCATGACGATGCTTTATTTTTATATTAAGAAACCGTTCGGTTGCAAATATAAGCGCAACGTTTCGGTTGCGCAAATTTTTTTTGAGAGTTTTCGTAAATTAGGCGTTATGAAATCATTGCTTGTTCTTCTCGCATGCGTCACGGCGACTGGCCTGGCGCAAGCCCAGCCCTCCCGGTTCAGCCGCGAAATATATGTCGAAAAGGGCGATACGCTGTCCTATCGCCTGTTGTTTCCCGATGCCAACCGGCAAAGAAAGTATCCGCTGGTCGTGTTTTTGCACGGTTCAGGGGAACGGGGTAGTGACAACGACGCGCAGTTGAAGTGGGGGGTAATGAATTTCGCGACCGACCAGAATATGATGGCGCATCCGGCGATCGTCATCGCGCCACAGTGCCCCGAGCATCAGACCTGGAGCAGCGTGACGCCTGACAAGGACAAAAAGAGGATGACGCTGAACGCCGAGCCGAGCAAGCCCATGCGTTTGCTCATCGCGCTTATCCGCCAGTTGGAGACGACGATGCCAATCGATACCAACCGGATTTACATCACCGGATTGTCGATGGGAGGTTACGGAACCTACGATGCGCTCGAGCGATATCCTAACCTGTTTGCCGCGGCGGTACCGGTGTGCGGGGCCGGCGACACTTCGCGGGCGGCGTCGATCGCTCACATCCCGATGTGGATCTACCTGGGAGCGGAAGACCCGGCGGTCAATCCGTTATACGGGCTAGCCATGTTTGAAGCGCTGACGAATGCCGGCGCGCATCCGGGATTCACCCAGTACCCCGAGGTCGGGCATTTTTCCTGGTTGGGAGCTTACAGCGATCCGTTGATGATCGAATGGTTATTCAGACAGCATAAGGAAAGCCGGCATTAGCCGGTGCAAGCGCCTGAATTGGCCGGTGCAAGCGCCAAATTAGCCGGTGCGGGCGCCTGATTAAATACGTACTTTATAAAATATTGGCCGTATTTTATAGATAAAAGACTATCTTTGCCTATTATTTTAAGCTTCGCATCCAGTAACGACATAGATTCTGCTCCTCATCGTAGCGGTTATTATTTTTTGCCTTCTTCTGATCAACTGGCACTTTTTAATTGTTACTGTATAAATTTAAACAAAGAAAAATATGGCGAAATCCAAAGAGACCTTTAATAAGCGGGAAAAGGAAAAACAGCGTCAAAAGGAAAAACGCGAAAAGCGGGAGAAAATGGAGGAACGCCGGGCTAACCAGTCGAAAGGCAAACCATTAGATGAAATGCTTGCTTATATTGACGAAAATGGCAATATCACTTCCACCCCGCCTGACCCTGGAAAAAGAAAGCTGGTCAACCTCGAAGACATTGAGATCGGTGTGCCTAAAAGGCAGGAGACCGACGATCCACTGAAAGAAGGGAAGATCGACTATTTCGACAGGTCCAAAGGCTTTGGCTTTATCCTGCAAAACGACGGTACAAAGGTCTTTTTCCATATTAATCAGACCACCTATGCCGTCAAGGAAGGCGATGTCGTGACTTTCATGGTTGAAAGAGGGCCCAAAGGCTGGAATGCCGTGGATGTAACAAAAAAGCCCTGATCCCTTCTTATTGGTTAAGCATCGAATTCAAATAGTTATAACTATTGGTAACATTTTGCAATGGTTGCGGCGCCTGATCCTGCTCCACAAAAAAGTATTTCATTCCCGACTCTTTTTTGTTGTCAAAGATGCGTTTAAAATCCAGGATTCCCGACCCGACCTCCGCAGGCATCAGGGTATTCTTGTCAAGATCTTTAACATGCCACAACGGGTAACGGCCGGGGTGCAGCTTGAACAAGGCGACAGGGTCTTGTTTCGCTTTGGTTGCCCAGGCGAGGTCGAGCTCCATTTTCACCAGGTCCTTGTCCGTGTTGCTGAGAATATAATCAAAAGGGCGCGTGCCTTCTATTTCATCAAATTCCGTAAGGTGGTTGTGATACGCGAATTGAACGCCGTTCTTTTTGCAGGCTTCACCGGCCTTGCTAAAGACATCGACGGCCGTCTTTATCTCATCCATGGTGCTGACGGGAATGCTCGAACAAACGAGATAACTCAATCCTCCCGCGGCGGCGTCATCGGCTAGTTCCTGGTAGTTCTCTTTCAAGTTGGCCGTCTTCGGCCTATCCTTGAACCGCTCCATCATTTTTTGTATCCGGGCGGAATCCTCCGCCGTTTTCGCCATTTTCATGACCTGGGCCATGGTAAACGGCGCCCCTCCCACATGTGCGGAACGCCAATGCAAACCCGCATCTTTCACCATGGCGGCAAAATCTTTTGGTGTATAGCCGTAGAAGTTTCCATTTGCCGATCCCGCGCTTTCCACTTCTTTATACCCGATAGCCGCCAGCTTTTGCAACGTTCCCTTCGTATCCGTAATCATCAGATCGCCAAGGGTGTACAATTGCAGGCCGATGGGCATCTTATCTTTCTTCTCAAAATACCGGCCTGCCCGATCGGAATACGGCAGCATAAGGCCTCCCAAGACCAAAGCACCTGAGTGTTGGAGAAATTTCCTTCTGGTTGACATGGCAAGAACTGTTTTTTGGTGGAAATGTCGCTTATTTGCAGCAATTTACCGTTAAAATTTCAGAATTGCCCCTCGAAAGCTGGATGGTGTAATCTTTAAACGATAGTAAGAAGATAGTGTGGAATTTTTTCCACGATATGGCTTTGTATTAAGCGGAGTTCTGAATTTTTAATTGAAAAGGAGACTTAAGACCTTTTGGCATAATTTTATGCCTACCGTAGCAAGGCAAACCCTAATGGACTTGACTTTAGATGCTTATGAATAAAAATTTCATGCTTGTTGACGATGATGCTGATGATGCCGGTCTCTTCTGCGAGACTCTTACCCGCACCCTCCCGGGTACGAAATGCCTTACCGCGGAGAACGGTCAGGAACTGTTTAAATTTTTGTCTGCACAATCACAATATGGAAATAAACCGGACGTGATATTCCTGGATATTAACATGCCGGTCATGAACGGCTGGGAATGCCTTCGAAAATTGAAGGGCAGTTCGAGCTATAACAGCATTCCCATTATAATGTACTCGACATCTTCGGCGAAGAAGGACATTGACATGGCTTACAGTTTGGGTGCCATGGCGTTCCTCACAAAGCCGGAAGACCTTATGGAATTGTCAAAAATTCTCAGGATCGTGGCCTTGAGCCCGCAGGATAGGCTGTTACACGAGCTGAAGGCGTTTGAAAGTGTCAAATTGAACTAGATGGATTACAAACTCTTAAACTTGGAAATATGAAAGGATCGGGAGTTTCAAGTCTTGGCGAGATGATTGACGACCCCATGGTCTACGGAGAAAATGAGCCATCCGTGAGCAAGGAGCAACTGGAAGCGGAGTTGGCCGATGCCCGGCTCTTGCATAAACTAAGTATCGAGCTTATCCAGGAAGACGGGACAGCCGGCCTTTACAAGAAGATCGTGGAGGCGGCTGTAGCGATCATGCGCTCCCAGTTCGGGACCATGCAAATGCTATATCCGGACGGCGGCAGGATCGGAAAGCTGCGTTTACTCGCTTGCAGCGGATTTACCCCGGAAGCGGAAAACTATTGGGAATGGGTATATCAGCATACCGGCAGCTCATGCGGGGAAGTGCTGCGGACCCGGAGAAGGGTGATCATTTCAGATTTCAGGACTTGTGAGTTCATGCGGAATGAACCGACCTTGCCAATATTCCTCGATGGCGGCATCTACGCGGCGCAAAGCACCCCGCTGTACTCGAGAACCGGAAAGCTCCTGGGCATGATATCGACCCATTGGAAACATCCTCACAACCCCCCGCAACGTCACCTGGATCTGCTGGACATCCTGGCGCGGCAGGCAGCCGACCTGATCGAGCGCACCCAAACTGCCGAGAAATTGAAAGAAAGCGAGCAACGATTGCGGGCGCTCGCCACTGCAACAAATGACGTAATCTACAGGATGAACGCGGATTGGACGGAAATGCATCAACTGGATGGCAGGAATTTCCTTGTCGATTCAGAGACGACTACCGACTGGCTCCGGCAATATATTCCTCCCGAAGACCAGGAACAAATGATGACAGTCATCCGGGATGCTATCAGAACAAAAACCATGTTCCAATTGGAGCATCGGGTCTTCAAGGCGGATGGTTCAACGGGCTGGATATTTTCGCGGGCCATTCCCATTGTCGGCGAGAAAGGGAATATTGTCGAATGGTTTGGCGCAGCAAGCGACATCACCGAAAAAAGATCATTATTGACGGAGCTCGAAGAAATGGTGGCTAAACGGACCAGCGAGCTTAAACGTTCAAACGAAGACCTGCAGCAATTTGCTCATGTCGCCAGTCATGATCTCAAGGAACCGGTCAGAAAGATCAGAACATATGGTATTCTTCTAAAGAACGAGCTGTGCAACGCCCCGGATGGGAAACCCGGGCTGTTTACAGATAAGATCCTGGAATCGGCCAGGCGAATGTCCACCATGATCGAGGGCGTATTGACCTATTCCTCGCTCAATGCTACTGAACAAAAAATCGAGTTGTTGAATATAAACGACATTTTATCCGATATCCTTAATGACCTCGAGATCCTGATCCAACAGAAGAACGCGGTAGTCGAATATGGTGAGTTGCCAAAGATCGAAGGAATACAGGTATTGATGTATCAGTTGTTCTACAACCTGATCAATAACTCGCTTAAGTTCTCAAAGGAAACGGAGAGACCCATGATTACCATCGGGTCAAGTACCATAGTTGAGGGGGAAACATCTTATGCGAAGATCGTAGTGGCCGATAACGGAATCGGGTTTGATCCCGAACATAACGAGACCATATTTAACACTTTTGCCCGGCTACACTCAAAAAGCAAATTTGACGGTACCGGGCTCGGGCTGTCATTATCGAGGAAGATCGTTGAACGGCATGGCGGGACGATAATCGCTAGTGGGCGGAAGAATGAAGGCGCTACATTTACCATTACGCTACCGCTAAAGCGGCAAATCCACTAAAAGAGCAGGGTCCTAACCCCATACTTCATCCACATCGAGGAAGGAATTCATAAACTGAAGCCGGTGCAATCTCCTGATCGCCTCTCTTCCGTTTGAGCTTTCCATTTGTATTAATCCCATGCCCTGGGAACGCCCGCCGAAACCGGCACATACGATCCTTGCGGATAACACTTTTCCAAAAGGAAGAAAAAGTTCAGCCAACTGTCCTGAGGTCGTCATCACATTCAAATTGCCGACACGAATTTGCATAATAAATAAAATTAGAATAATGGCAAATTATATGCACAAACCGGATGATAGGAAGTCGACATACAGATTCAGACCTATAAGGAAGCCATGTGAAAGGATGGATGTAAGTTAATTAAAAATACTTTACCGGCCTAATATTTAAATCGCGGACAATAATGCCAGACTGAACAAACACGTAAATTATCAAAATATTGGCTATAATGTATTAATAAAGGTCTACCTTCATGCCGTTAGTTTGAGCCTCGCATCCGGTAACGACAATTATTCTGCTACGCAACATAGTCGTTCTTACTCTTTGCTTTTTTCAAATCACGATCAATTTTTAATGCTATAATATGAATATGTACGTTTCCAATCTTGGTTTCAATGTTCAGGACGAGGATTTGAAGGGTTTATTTACCCCCTATGGCGAGGTAACTTCCGCCCGGATCATCATTGACAAAGCCACGGGGCAATCCCGGGGGTTCGGTTTTGTCGAAATGGGCGATGAGAAGGCCGCCAAGACGGCTATGACAGAACTTAACGACGCTAAAGTCGATGGCCGTAATATAAAGGTCGTGGAAGCCAGACCGAAGGAAGAAAGGTTTCCCCGCGGTAATGGCAGCGGCTTCAGAGGTAACCGGTAGTTTATAATATCAATCGCCGCCGACCGGTCATTGTCATTGGTCCAATATTCTAAAATAACCCAGTATGGTTAAAGGCTCGTTTATTGATAACCTTCTTCACGCACCCTCCTATGGCTGGCAAGACCCAAACGGCGTACTTGTCATTCCGACTTCAAGACAATTGTGGTCCGAGGCCTTTGCCCGCATCAATATCTTCCGGTCCCGCAAGAACTGGATCTCGTTTGTCAGCTTTATGACCCTGGTCGCGATGCTTCCATTCTTGTTCCTCTTCCTTTTCAAATACTTTTCCTGGTATTTAATGATCGCCGTTGTTATTTACAGCATGATCATCATGGGTACTCATGGGACTATCTGGTTCCACCGGTATTGTACGCACAAGTCCTACGGCTTTAGTCGCCGGATATGGCGTATCATTACACAGAATCTCGTCATCAAAACTCTTCCGGAGGAGATATATGTGGTGTCCCATCATGTGCATCACTGTAAATCCGATGAGCCGGGCGATCCATACAACTCAAAGGCCGGCTTCTGGTATTGCATGCTCGCGGAATACAATCATCAGCGGGTGTCACCGCATTTGAATGAAGAGGAGTATAAAAAGGCGGTGCATTTTATGCAACACACCGGCGTGAAAGTGAATTCTTACAAGCAATACCGGAAATGGGGATCACTTACCTCTCCCGTGTACGCCCTTTTCATGTGGGCCGTGAACTGGGCCTTTTGGTTTTCGGTATTCTTCCTTATCGGTGGTCCCGCGCTTGCGTGTGCGATCTTCTCTGCCGCCATGCTATGGTTCACTTTTATCCGTGCGTTTAATTATACTGGCCACGGCGGCGGAAAGGGAAAGCACAAGGAAGGGCTCGATTTCGACCGGAGCAACCTTTCCATCAATCAAACCCGTCCGGGATTGCTTGCAGGGGAATGGCACAATAATCATCATCTTTATCCGGGCAGCGCCCGCTGCGGCTTTCTGCCAGGCCAACTCGACCTTGCCTGGGTGTATATCTATACCCTGCATAAGCTCAGGATGATTTCCTGGTATAAAGACTCGAAAAGAGAGTTCTTGAAGAAATACGGGTCCATTGCCTTGCAACCTGTTGCCGCCCGTCCGATAAAGGAATGACCTCCTGCATCAATACAGATCTGGAGGAAGTTCGCTTACGGAAATGATTTTTCCGTCGAAAAACGTCTTGTCAAGCGATACTATCGCCTGTCTCCCTTGCTCCGGTATCGGCATTCGTACCTCCCCGCTCTTCAACGACCTTCCGTTGAGTGAGTTCCTGTTCACCGTCGCGAAATCGACGATGCCATAGGGAATAAATAATTTCCTGATTTGGTTGTCCGTGACATTCAAGCTGATATTCGAAATCCGGATATTCATGGCAGTTTATTGAAGGGATAAAATTGCCTTTTTAGACATTCTTTGCAAGCTTGGTGAACTCATTGCCGTTGAAGATCCTCGACAAATTGATATCTTTTGATTGCCGGTATTCTTCCATTCTACTTGCTGAGACGAGCCGCCAAAAATTCTTTTTCTTCAGTTCCATATAATCCGGAGCTTGTATAAACAGGCCCTCGAATGTGTTCCTTGCCTTGAAGAAGACCCGGGAAGTACGATTCTTCTCGATTGGATTGTCATCCAGGAAATGTTCGATTTGTTCAACGGTCATTTAAAATAATTAAATTGATGAGAAGGCAAAAAGCAGAGACTAACTAGCAGGACGGACGGACTGGATAATTAATATATACCGAATGCAGACTCAATAATATGGCGAAGGTACGTCTTTCCGGGATCATTTGTATCTTTCAATTAATTTAGCTATTGACCATATTATGAAGCTTCTTCTCACCTCCGCCGGTATCAGCAACAGGAGTATCCACACTGCACTTGTTGATCTCCTGGGCAAACCAATTGCTGAGTCCAACGCCCTTTTCATTCCCACCGCGATATACCCCTTCCCGCGTGGTGTTCATATGGCGTGGCAGGCGATCTGTGGAAATGCCAAATCACCATTGTCCCAATTGGGTTGGAAGTCGGTGGGTGTGCTCGAACTCACTGCGCTGTCCAGTATCGATAAAAAGGTTTGGGTTCCGTCGGTCGAGGAGTCCGACGCGCTATTGGTCTGGGGTGGCGACGTCTTATACCTGTCCTACTGGATGCGGCAGTCCGGACTCGCAGACCTATTGCCTTCGCTAAGCCGGGAGTTGGTCTATGTGGGTGTAAGCGCTGGGAGCATGGCGGTCTCATCCACTTTCGGCGAGGCCTGCACTAACCCGCCCGCGGGCAGTCATAACGCGCTCACCCGGGAAGACGTTGTATGGGATACTCCCAGGGGTGAGATCAGCCGGATCCTGATTACGGGTCAGGGAGCAGGGCTGGTTGACTTTGCGTTGATTCCTCACCTGGATAACGAGGACCATCCGGACGCATCCGAGGCTAACGCAGAAAAATGGGCTGCCAGGCTACCTGGCCCGGTATATGCGATAGACGATCAGACCGCTATCAAAGTGGTAGAGGACACAATCGAGATCGTTTCCGAGGGGCGCTGGAAACTGTTTAACCCTGACTTCTCATCGGGCTTGCAGACCAGCTAGGGAGTAATTGAATATTTGCAGGATACTCCTTGGAATGAGCCAAAATGCCCCTAAACGGTAAAAATATCGGATAAATTATACCATATATTGTAATAAATATCAGATATTTGCAAAAAGGATGCGAAGGAACTTGTTTGAGCCTTTAGCAGCTCATCTAGACAAGAAAGAGTTTACTGTCCTCACTGGTGCCCGTCAAACCGGTAAATCGACTCTGCTCAAGCAGTTGGAAGCATACTGTAAAGAGTTGCAGAGATCCTGTATATTCCTGAACCTGGAAAATAGGGATATTCTTTCCGTCCTGGATGAAAATCCACTAAATCTATTAGGGTACCTACCAGATGTGAAGGACAGGGTAATTGTATTTCTGGATGAAATCCAATATTTAAAAGACCCGTCCAATTTGCTGAAGCTGTTCTATGACGATCACGTCGAGCGGGTGAAGATCGTAGCAACAGGGAGCAGTGCTTTTTATATAGACGATCATTTCAGGGATTCACTCGCCGGTAGAAAGCGGGTATTCCAACTTTTGACGTGTTCATTCGATGAATACCTACAGCTAAACGGAAAAGATGATCTTTTGGTGGAATACCAGAGAATATTATCCAACAAAAATTCAAGGACAGCTCAACTCGAATATTTACGCCAGGAATGGCAATCATTTCAACTATATGGAGGGTACCCCGCCGTGATTACCGAACCGGATAGGAAGGAGAAAATAGAGAAGCTCAAGGAGATCAGAGACTCCTTTGTAAAAAGAGATATTCTGGAATCAGGAGTGCAAAATGAAACGGCATTTTTTCATTTATTCCGATTGCTGGCGGAGCAAAGCGGTTGCCTCGTGAACGTTCATGAACTGTCCGCCACACTTCGAATAAAAAATGACACCGTGAATAATTATCTGCACATCTTGCAGAAATGCTTTCATTTGGCATTGTTGAAGCCCTTTTTTCGCAATCTTCGGAAAGAGCTGACAAAAATGCCTAAAGGGTTTCTGTTAGATTCCGGATTGCGAAACAGCCTGCTGAATAACTTTCAATTGATCCCTGACAGATTGGACAAGGGGGAGCTTTGGGAAACCGCCCTCTTCAGAGCGTTATCGGATAAATACGGATGGAATGATATATATTATTGGCGTACAGCAGACGGTAATGAAGTTGATTTCATATTACCTGAAATTGAGTCTCCCTTTGCTGTTGAGGCCAAATATGATGAAGCTGCTATTAAAGCTTCCAAATACAAGAAGTTCATGGAAACCTATCCGGAAATTCCATTGCATTTCGCATGGCTTTATCCTTTTAACGAAGATTTTTTTAGAAGACTGACCTTCCAATGGTAACCACACTTTAGCCCTTCGGAGAGGTTGTCCATGCGCAGAGCCTAATGCCATTATACTTTCTACACCTTGGACGGCGCAATGCCATACGCCTTTTTGAAAGCAAAGGAGAAGTGGGACAGGTCCTCAAAGCCTAATTCCAAATACACGTCGGTGGGCATTTTTTTCTGTTCCTTTATTCGATGATAGGCTTCCTGCAGCCTTCTTTGCTGTAACCAGCGGCTTGGCGTGGTATGATAAATTTTGTCAAAATCCCGTTTAAATGTGGCCAGGCTTCTTCCGGTGAGGTAGGCGAATCGTTTCAACTGCACATTAAAATGATAGCTTTTCTCCATAAATGCTTCAAGGTCCATTTTGCCGGGTTCGGAAAAATCAAAAAGAATATTTTTGAATGCCGGGATAAGTTTGAGCAAAAGCAAGACGGCCTCTTTCTGCTTGACAAAAAGTAGCTCATCCGCTCCTTTATTCTTCAAGATTGATTCATAAGCCAGCAGTGACCTCATGTAGCTATTGATCTCCGGTGAGGTGATCTTTTGGAAAGCGGGCGTTACGGCATGCCCCTCTTCTTTGTACCCGTATTCGAGGCTGATGTTGCGAAGGGTTTCCTGGTCAAAGTAGATGGATATGGACTGATATTCCCCCTTTTCGGGTGGGCATTTGGTATATTTTACCAGGTTGTTTCTTCTGCAAAAGTAGACATCTCCGGCATTGAAACTGATTGTACGGCTGTTGTCGGTCTTGACCAGGGAACCGGTAATGACATACACCAACGTATGCTCCGGGACGAACTGCTCACCCTTGCTGCTTCTGGAGAAGTAACACGAATATTGTATGGGTAGCTTTTGCGTCATTTGTTCTTGCATAGCCAAAATTAATTAAAAGTTTAATCTACTTTTTGTCCGCCAGTAAATAGAAGGGTTCGCGGGCAGCGTTTCGCATTCTTTCTTCTATCCTTTCGGCCAGCCACTGAAAATATTCGGCCAGGAAGGGGTCGGGACGTTTCTGCCGCGAATCCTGGATCATCGGTTTGTACTTTTCCCAGGTCACGGAAACCAGCGAGCCGATCGTTTTATCTACCAGGTCAAGATTGATGAGCCGTTCGGCGACCAAAAGACCGAGCGATTCCATTTCCTGGGCGAACTGCGTAATCATGATGCCCTCGTGCGCCGGGAGTTTTCGCCATTTTTCGTGCGTGGGCGGGATGTCGTGTGCGGTAACATAGTTCATCAGCTCGGAAAATTCTCGGGGATTGAAATTGCGCAACGCTTCCAGCGTTAGCCTTTCCTGCCGGTCGCGTGCCGCACTTCGCACTTGTACGATACCAAAGACCAGTGCAATGATGGCCGAGACGGCTAGTGCAATATTGGCGATCAGCGTGATTGTTTCGGAGTTCATATCCTTATGGATTTTTGAGCATTAAAAATTAGAGTTTAGAATGCTGCTATTCGATGATGGCCTTTGGTTCCAAATATTCTTCCAATCCAAGCACCCCGCCTTCCCTTCCGACTCCGGATTGTTTAAAGCCACCGAAGGGAGCCAGCGGATCATGGTTCAGCGTATTGATCAAAACCCGGCCGGCATTTATCTGTGCGGCAACTCTCCTGGCTCTTTGCAGATCGGAAGAACTGACATAAGCTAAGAGTCCGTATATCGTATCATTGGCCATCTCGATGGCTTCGGCTTCGGTCTTGTACGTCATGATGGAAAGTACGGGGCCGAACACTTCCTCTTTGGCGATGCGCATATTCCGGGTAACGCCGGCAAAGGCGGTGGGCTTAACGAAGAATCCCTGGTTCAGTCCGTCAGGGTGTCCTTCGCCGCCGATCAGAAGCTCGGCGCCTTCTTCTTCCGCCGATCTGATGTATCCTTGTACGCGGTCATATTGCTTTTGGCTGGCCAGGGGACCGATACTTGTTTCTTCATTTTCCGGATCGCCAACCCGTAAGCCGGAGATAGTAGCTTTTACGATCTTCTTTACGTCTTCCAGCCGGCTTTCGGGTACGAGTAGTCTTGAGCCCGCGATACAGGCCTGTCCGTTGTTCATGAAGCAGGCATTTACCGCCATGGGGATCGCCTTATTTAAATCCGCGTCATCCAGGACGACGTTGGGAGCTTTGCCACTCAGCTCCAGCGCAACCCGCTTCACCGTGTCAACAGCTTCGCGGGCGATGATTTTTCCGACAACGGTCGAGCCGGTAAAGGCGATCATGGCCACGTCCGGGTTCCTGGCGAGTTCCGTTCCCGTTATGTCACCGCGGCCGTTCACTACGTTGATCACGCCGGCCGGCAGGTTGGCTTCGTGAAAAGCTTCCGTCAGGATCTGGGATTGAATAGCGCTCATTTCACTCGGCTTGATGACCGTTGTGCAACCCGCGGAAATAGCAGCGGCTAGTTTGATACAGATGGAACCGGAATTGGAATTCCAGGCGGTAAGAATGGCGGCCACTCCCAAAGGTTCATATCGCACTACCGATTTACCCATGCTCCGTTCGAAAGAATAACCTTTCAGCACCTCAATAAATTGAAGGAAAATTTCTGCGGCGAGCTGATTGGACCAGGCGGCTCGCTGAACGGTTGCTCCGTACTCCTGTATGGTGGCCTCCTTTAGTTCAGGGACCCTCTTGAGGATCGCGTCATGCAGGTGCTGCAAATATGCGATACGCTCATCGATGCTTGAATTTGAGAACTGGACGAAAGCTGTTTTAGCCGCCGCGATGGCCATCCGAATATCTGTCTCGTCGCCAAGTATGACGTGTCCGATTACCTGATTTACGGTCGGATTGATCAGGTCGAAGACTTCAGAGCCGTGAGGCGTCACGAATGCTCCGTTAATGTAAATTTTGTCGATGGTTTTCATGTCGCTTATTTTTTGACAAAATTCGGGGGCATTTGGCGCGGGAGCTTTGTTGGAACGCTCAATTTGCTTTGTTGAAAGGCTCATTTAAAAGTAATGGTTTCTGACCCGTGAAGGTGGAGCCAAGAATTGCCAATGTGTCACCGAATATATATTGGGGCTAAGTTGAAATAAGGGCGAATGTCGATATTGGGACTTGTACGAAAAAAGTCGTATATTGGAAAGGAGAACGTATTTTAACCATCATGATCTGAGGATGCCCCAGAAAAAGTCTATATACAAAATAGCGGCCTTTTTTTACGTTACCTTTTTTTGCAATGCGTTAGCCATCGGGCAAACCGTCAGGCAAAGGGCAATTTCGCAGGATTGGTTTGAAGAAGATCCTGTAATGGATTCAGTCGCTGGCATTAGTTTAAATAAAGCCTATGCGCTGCTGAAGGGCAGGAGGTCGAGAACGGTGATAGTTGCGGTGATTGATAATGGCGTTGACATCTTACACGAGGACTTGAAAAATATTATCTGGACAAATAAAAAGGAAATTCCCGGCAATGGACTTGATGATGATAAGAACGGTTATATCGACGACATACACGGTTGGAATTTTAGAGGCACAAAAAATGGGTCTATCGTTGAAAATGAGCAAGCAGGGTCGACCCAGTTGTATCTTGCATGGAAGGATACATTTGAAAATTTCGACACGCATTTGATAAAACCTGGACAACAAAAACAGTTGTCGATGTATTTAAAGGCAAGGAAGGATTATTTTGAAAAAGTAAACAGCCGGGATTCTTCGGATATCCTGTACGCTTATAATATCAACTACTCTTCGAGTAGGTACATTGCCGGCGACTCGGACAATCCGGATACTAAATACTATGGAAGTTCAGCCTTTTTACTTTCGCCTAATCTGAGCCATGGTACTCACGTAGCTGGAATAATTGCAGCCCAAAGGAATAATAAAGTGGGTATAAATGGGATAGCGGACAATGTTCTTATCATGCCAATAGTTGCAACTACTGCAGTCGGAGACGAAAGAGATAGAGATATTGCGAATGCAATCGTGTATGCTGTGGACAACGGTGCAAATATTATAAATATGAGTTTTTCCAAACGGTTTTCGTCTGCTAAATCAATAGTTGATAAAGCTATTATGTATGCAGCGGAGAAAAACGTGCTTATTGTTCACGCTGCGGGCAATGACGGTGCAAATATTGATAGCGACACAAATTATCATTATCCGATCGCGATCTACGAAAATGGCGATAGGGCAAACAATTTTATCACGGTTGGTTGGAGCAGGCCGTTATTTGATTATAGACTGGCGCATCCTTATTCCGATTATGGAAAATTAAACGTTGATTTATTTGCGCCCGGAAGCGACATTTATTCCACCGTCCCTAATAATGGATATGACTACAAGTCTGGCTCAAGCATGTCGGCACCTGTTGTTTCAGGGGTTGCCGCGTTGTTAATGTCTTACTTTCCTTCCCTGACTGCACGCCAGGTAAAAGAGATTCTTTTAAAATCTGTTTATAAGCCAAACCAACTCGTAAACATGCCTCAGACAAAAATTCAAGTACCGTTTGATGGTTTGTCTAATAGTGGGGGCATTGTAAATGCCTATAACGCCGTAAAATTGGCTATTGATTTCACAAAGAGTAATTAGGTAGTCGTCCTGACCTAATTTGAAGGGTGACCGTCGGCCGACGGTCACGCCGTTGCCCTGAAGGGTGTTCGGTCTTGGAGACAGGGCTTGAGATATATTTTGTGAAACTTTATCCGTTATAATTTGGGTCAAATTCCACGATCCATTCGATGCCATATTTGTCTCTAAACATTCCAGCGTAGGTACCCCAGGGACTGTCGCCGATCGGCCCTTCGACATTTCCACCTGCTGATAATCCGTTAAAGATTTTGTCTGCTTCTTCACGACTTTCTACGTTAACTGCTATTTTAGACCTGTTTTCGTTTTCATTTACGCGGCCCATAAATTCGGGAACGTCATTGGCGATTATAACATGGTTTCCGCCAATGGGCAAAGCAATGTGCATGATCTTATTGGCCTCATTGTCAGCCAGCGGAAATTCCGCGCTTGATATGTCTTTGAACCGAACGACCTTTGCGAACTCTCCGCCAAAAACTGATTTGTAAAAAGTAAAGGCTTCTTCGGCATTTCCGTTGAAGTTAATCCAGGGATTAATTGTTCTCATTGTTTTGATTGTTAGATTGTTAATTTTTTATTTATAATTTCTGCGATAAAGTAGTAAGCAGGTTATCCAGGGTTTCCAGCATTATTGTATATGCTCCCATGAAGCCCATTTCAATCATCCTCTCCATCCGGTCAAACGATTCATTATAAATAGTAATACGCACGGTTGTTTTTCCGCTCTGTTCGCTAAAAGTATAGTCCCATTCAGACCCCGGCAATTCAGGATTTCCATCTTTGTCTGCAAAGGCATTATACATTTTGAAATTGATCTTTGGCGTAATCGATGTATATTCCTGAAGCACCCACCGCTCTTGTCCGTCGGGGCTTACCATGGCGTAAAATCTCTTTCCCCCGACTTTAAAATTCATGTATTTTGTTTTGCAGCGCATAGGTGAGGGTGCTGTCCATTGGTCAATTATTTCCTGTTTCGTAAAAGCGTCCCATACCAAAGAGAGTTCAGCATCAAATTCTCTGGTTATGTAGATAGTTTTTGCCGCTTTGTCAGCGGTGAAGTCAAATAGCAAATCCTTGTTCATTTTTTCTGGTTTTTCATTGTTGATAATATTTTATCAAGCTGATTGAACTGAGTTTTCCAGTTTTGCCTTAATTGGGCTAGCCAATGGTCAAATTCCTGCAATTTTTTTTCATTAAAGTGATAGTAAATCTCTCTGCCGCTCTGCTCAGGTTTTATCAAATCACATTCGTGTAATATCTTAATATGTTTGGATACGGCCTGCCGGCTCATATCGAATTTTTCCGCCATCACATTCGGAGTTAATGCTTGAACCGTAAGTAAGCTCAAAATAGCCCTGCGCGTTGGGTCCGCTATGGCCTGAAATATATCTTGTTTCATTTTTCGGCGTTTAATTGGCAACCTACAGGTTGCAAATATACGCAACTTTTGGGTTGCGCAAATTTTTTTCAATTAATTTTGTCAGGCAAATTTTCTGAATGGGAAAGAGGATGAACTGCAGAGGTTTGTCGCTTCCTTAATTGTCCAAAGTTTGCTAAAAGAAGATAGTCCTGACCGGTAGTTTTTTTATTGGATTTCGCAACTCATTGATAAGGGATGTGCAACAAAGTCTATTCGCAAAACGTTATAATATACTAATAATCATCACTTAATGAGTTGGCCGGTGACCTAAAACGTTCTACATTGTGCCACAACAAAATATGTAAAAAAATTATTATTCCATAAAACTGGTTGTTTGTGGATATTTGTTCCATGGCATCAATGATAAATATAAGCCGTGGTTTAAATTTCCTGATTGCCGCAGTTTGGATCGTCAATGGGCTTTTTTGTAAAGTGTTGGACTTCGTCCCGAGACATCAGGAGATCGTTGCAAGAATTCTGGGAAGTTCCCACGCAGATGTAATGACAAAAATCATCGGATTATCAGAAATAGTGATGGCTGTTTGGGTAGTTGTCGGCTACAAAACAAAACTTAACGCGATCGTGCAAGCCGTTGTGATCGCAACGATGAACACAATAGAATTTATAGAGGCTCCGGATTTGCTATTATGGGGTAGGTTAAACGCCTTTTTCGCTTTTCTATTCATCCTTTCGATACTATATAATGAATTTTATCTTAAGGATCGGCTAAGCCAATATGTATAAAAAATGTTTTCTTTTTTACAAAACCACCCTTTCGCTGTAGAAGCATACTTCAAAAGCTCATTTGTCTTCACTTTTGCTTTTCCAAAAGAAAGCCTTGCGCATCTTATTCCCGAATGCCTAGAGTTGGATACATATGACGACAAATGGGCTTTTATCGCTGCGGCGATGGTCCAGACACAAGATCTTAGACCAAAGGGTTTCCCAAAGATCCTGGGAAATGATTTTTTTCTGATCGGCTATCGTGTCTTCGTTCGTTACACAGACAAACGGGGCAAGCGGCTCAGAGGATTATATATCCTGAAGTCGGAAACCGATAAAATGAAAATGGAAATACTCGGGAATATCTTTAGCCACTATAGTTACACTACCACTGATATTTATCAATCAAAACTTAACGGGATTCTTGAAATCGCTTCCAAGAGATCTGGATTCAGCGTTCGGATCGCAGAGTCTGGCAGCGAGGAGTTCCCATTACCAGTGGAATCGCCCTTCCCGGACTGGAAGGAAGCGCGAAAATATTCGGGGCCTTTACCGTTCACCTTTCACTATAAACCTGCGGATCGAAAGGTCTTGATCGTCGAGGGCGTAAGAGAGAACTGGAAGCCGGAGCCCGTAATGGTTATCGAGCATAACTTCTCATTTCTACATGAAATGCAATTGGGAAATGGCATCCTGGCAAATGCTTTTGTAATTCGTGATATTCCTTACTGGTGGAAAAAAGGCAAAACTGAACAATGGCGCAAAAAAGAAGAAAATTTCAAGGTGTTCTGAACATCTTGAGCTTTAACCGGCATTTTTATGTGATTGGCCTCTCGCTCTTCCTGCTCATGTTTATTGGTCATTTGTTCCTAAAGTGGCCAGATCACATATTATGGGAGATCATAGTAGTGGCGGTTATTTACGGATTGATTGTGCCGTTAGTGGTCTCTGCTTATGTCTATGACTTTTCCGGCTATTATAATTTGCATTGGTTAAATGAATTGGCCAACGATCCCGGAAAAGTAAAAACGGTCGTTAATATTAATGCGGGCTTTGATGAGACGAGCTTTATAATCAAAGATAAATTTCCTGCCTCCAATGTAATGGCGTTCGATTTCTACGATGCCGGACGACATACGGAGCCCGCGATAAAAAGGGCCCGAAAAGTGAGCTTCGCCTATCCGGGCACGCTGCAAGTAGCTTCTACTTCTCTGCCCTTGGCGAATCAAAGTGTAGATATTGTCTTTTTGCTATCGGCCGTTCATGAGATTCGATCACACGAGGAGAAGATTTATTTTCTCAAGGAATGTCGTCGGATATGCAAGCCTGATGGCAAAGTCGTCATGGTAGAGCATTTGCGCGATGTCGCAAATTTTGTTGCCTTTTCAGTGGGATTTACTCATTTTTTTTCCCGATTCGTTTGGAAAGATGCCTTCGAGCGTGCCGGCTTCATTACTTTTCATGAGACCAAATTCACGCCCTTTATGTCGATCTTTGAATGCACCCTCTAATATTTATAATAACTGATTTTAAAGAAAGATGGAATTACAGATTAGGCTCATCGGTATTTTTTTGGTCCTTTTAGCATTGCTGCATTTTTTCTTTCCAAGGTATTTTAACTGGAAAAAGGAGTTTGATTCTATCTCTCTGGCAAATAGTCAGATGATTTACGTGCATATCTTCTTTATAGCACTCGGGGTTTTTCTGTTGGGGCTGCTTTGCCTAACCTCATGTGATGAACTATTAACTACGACGCTTGGAAGGCGAATTTGTCTTGGAATGGGCATCTTTTGGGCAGCGAGGTTGTACGTCCAGTTTTTTGTGTATTCAGCAAAGCTGTGGATAGGCAAGACATTTGAGACAATAGTTCATATTGTCCTGGCTTTACTTTGGGCTTACTTATCTATAATATTTACGCTTGGATTTTTTAAAATTTGGGCTATAGGTTAGCGAAGCCAAGCCATTATACATTTAAGTTCGAACAACCTAATGCGCAATGTATCAGTACAGGCAAAAGCCCAAATCCAGGATTTTGGCTTTAAATTAAAAATTCGTACCGCGTAGGGGGGTCGAATTCCACTTACTGCGGGTTCATCCTGAATTTTTAAAGGATGATGTTCGACCGGAGGAGTGGGAACTGCAGATATTGGTATTCTGTTTGAAACCTCAAGGGTAGAATATAACGCTGATAGTTTTTGGGGTGATTGCTGTACCCGATCTTCGCCAATAAAGTACTCGGTCTCTCCTTTAACCGTCCGGCCCCGATGTATGCCGCCTGTTCATGCGAACAAACCAACCGGGGATCCGAACCGCGACACCTACCAAAAACTTAGCCATCCGCCATGCCCCCCTGCCGGCAATCACCAGGAGCCGGTTGGCGTGTAGCGTCAGGTGATCGGTCTCGTTTACCGGTTCGCCGGAACGGCGTTTTGTTTCCTTAGAGATTAACATAGTGGATTTTAGATTGATCGGCTCAAAACCTGTGCCATCGCAAGATATCTCCGCTAGGTGGATCTCCGGGCAAGATTATTGCACTGACATCCAAAACAACAGCCATGAAAAAAGATCAACCACACGACAACCGCACGGAAAAGCAATCCGGCCCCGGCAAACCGGCCCCCAACGAAGAAAAGGATACGGCCGGCAAGAAAGAGAGTGTAAGTCAACATAGTGCGCAGAAAAAACAGGAAGAAGCAGACCTCGAGCAGCAACATAAAGAAACACTAACCGGAAGGGATTAGAGCCATGACGATCCGAGCTTGATTTTTACCTACCTTTTTTGTTTGAGGTATTCAGCAAGAAGATCAGGAACGTCATCCAGGAGAACCTGCAAAAGAGCCTGGCATAGACCGTAGATACTGCGCCGTCTTGCTGTTCTTATCCTTCGACATCGCTGCCGGCGTCCCCGTTGCCACGATCTTTCCCCCTTCATCTCCGGCGCCAGGTCCGATGTCGATCACCCAATCGCTCCTGCCGATCACATCAATGTCGTGTTCTACCAGGATCACCGTATTGCCTGCATCCACCAGCCGGTCCAGTTGTATGATCAGCTTTTTGACATCGGAAGGATGCAAACCCGTGGTAGGCTCATCCAGGATATACAACGTCTGGCCCCGGCTAAGCCGCTGTAATTCCGTCGCCAGCTTTATCCGCTGCGCCTCGCCGCCGGACAGTTCGGTAGCGGGCTGACCGAGCCTCAAATAACCCAGGCCGACTTCTTTCAGTGTTGCCAATCCTCGGCTGATGGCGGCGTCCTCTGCAAAGAAAACACTGGCCTCATCTACGTTCATCCCGAGGATATCGGCAATATTTTTATCCTTATAGGTGACCTCCAGGGTAGCGGCATTGTAGCGCGTCCCGCCGCATACGGGGCATGGCGCGTAGACGCTTGGCAGGAACAACAGCTCCACCATGACAAATCCCTCCCCCAGGCAATTCTCACAGCGGCCTTTGCCGACGTTGAAGGAAAACCGCCCCGCCTCATAATGCCGGGACTTCGCCATTTTAGTAGCGGCAAAAAGCTTACGCACCCCATCGAATAACCCCGTATAGGTAGCCAGGTTAGAGCGGGGCGTTCTGCCGATAGGCTTTTGATCGACGACCACCAGCCGCTTGATCGATTCCATTCCGGCAACGATCTTTCCTTCGGCCGTCGGCGCCATCTCTTCCTGTAACGCATCCTCGGGAGACGCCTCGTCCTCGCCTCCCGGTGACTGTCCGAGACACTCCGCAACCAGGCTGACCAAGGCATGGCTCACGAGACTCGATTTTCCGGAACCGGAGACCCCCGTCACCGAGGTCAATACCGCCAGCGGAAAAGCCACACGGAGCCGGTCGAGGTTATTGATCGTGACATCGCTCAATTTCAGCCAGCCGCGAGGTGGCCGATAGGTAGTCTTATCGAGACCGAAATCTCCAAACAAAAAATTTCGGGTGCGCGACTGCGCTACTCTACGCAGTCCGTCTAACGGGCCGCTATATAATATTTCTCCGCCGTGCTCACCCCCATCGGGCCCTACGTCCACGACCCAATCTGCATGCCGGATGATATCCAGTTCATGCTCTACCACAAAAAGCGAATTGCCGGAGGCCTTTAGCTTATCCAAGGCCCGGAGCAAAGCCTCCGTGTCTGCAGGATGCAGCCCCGCCGAAGGTTCGTCGAGCACATAGACCACGCCGAATAGATTGCTATAGACCTGGGTGGCCAGCCTCAGCCGTTGCAGTTCGCCCGGCGACAATGTCGGCGTGCTTCGTTCCAGCGTGAGATAACCAAGCCCCAGATCGAGCAGCACATTCAATCTGGCCACCATATCCCCGGCGATACGCTGTGCTACCAGGGCCTTCTCCTGCCGCCCGCCCGACGGAACACCGGCATACGACCGGAACATAGCCGCCAACTTCTTGAACGGCAGCCTCGACATATCGGCGATATCCAGCCCGGCAAAGGTCACCGCCAAAGACTCCCGCCGCAGCCGCTTGCCATTACAAGTGGGACAGGCTGCGCTGATCATATATTGCGATACGCGTTTCTTCATCAGCGCGCTTTGGGTGTTGGCGAACGTGTGCAGCACATATCGTCTGGCGCCGGTAAAGGTGCCCATATAGCTGGGCTCCGTTTTGCGTCTGATGGCCTGTTTCACCTCTTCCTTTGTAAAACCTGCGTACACCGGCACGGTAGGCGTCTCTTCGGTGAACAGGATCCAATCCCGGTCTTTTTTGGGCAGGTCCCTCCAGGGGATGTCTACATCGTAGCCCAGTGTGGTAAGGATATCCCGCAGGTTTTGTCCCTGCCAGGCTAAAGGCCATGCCGCAATGGCCCTCTCGCGGATGGTCAGCGAATCATCCGGGACCATCGATTGTTCCGTGACCTCGTATACTTTCCCCAATCCATGACAGGTTGGACACGCCCCTTCAGGTGTGTTGGGCGAGAACCCCTCTGCATACACGATACCTTGTCCTTTAGGGTAATCACCTGCCCGGGAATAGAGCATCCGCAGCAGATTTGAGATCGTCGTCACCGATCCCACGGAACTTCGGGCCGAAACGCCCCCCCTATGTTGTTGCAAAGCCACCGCCGGCGGCAACCCCTCTATCATATCGACCTGAGGGACCGGCATCTGATGAAATAGCCGCCGGGCGTAGGGTGAGACCGATTCCAGGTACCGCCGCTGCGCCTCCGCATAGAGGGTCCCAAAAGCCAGCGACGACTTTCCCGACCCCGAAACACCGGTAAATACGACCAGCGCATCTCGCGGGATCTTCAGACTGACGTTTTTCAGATTATGCTCCCGGGCGCCCCGGATAGTTACAAACCCTTTTCCCCTATCTGATCCTTGTGCCATTGCACAAAGATTGCAAATTCAATACCATAGGGAAGACGTGCTCGGCTTGCAAAACAAACAATGAAGTTTTCTGGCTCTTTCTTTTATTGCATGCTGAGTGGTCGCCGTCCGAACCTATAAGCAATTGCCAAGACAAAAAAAGGGTGTTTTTACTCAAATGATGCGATTTCGGAGGATTATGATGCAACGAAAGAGCGGGTAGCAAGTTTAGCGGGAATAAATGGCTCGGCCTATGGCATCGTGATCTCAACCGATCCCATCTTCCCGGCTTCGAGATTGACTACCTTCGTTGTAGACAAAGTGGTCCCTGCCTTTTCTCCTGTAATCGTTATGGCGTGGGGGCCTTTGCTCAAATTGTCGATCAGCGATTCGCCTTTCGTTACCTCTTTTCGGAAGACTCCGTCAATATGCAGCGAAAGTGTGGTATAGTTATCCGCATTTTTCACTACCAACTGCAGTGAGACTGGCCGAAGCTCTTCCAGATTTTTATCGGCGATCTTTTGCAAATCCGCCAGATTGGTCTGGAATTCGGTAGCCCATGTGTTGGTCTCCTGCTTGACAATTTCGTCGATCTGATTGGAGAAGTCCTTGATCATTGTAATCAATTCGATCACCTTATCAGAAGAGATGCCTGCGGGAACTGCCGGGGGTGTGGGTGGCGGAGGGGGTGTCGGGGTTGTCGGCTGCCCGGGTGGCGGAGGGTCCTGTGGGGGTAGGGCTGGATTTTGGGTCGCCTTGAGTATCATAATCAGCCATCGCTGCTCAAATTCCCTGATTTGGCGGTAAATTTCCATTTGTGTCAGGGTATAGCGAATCCAGCCGGAGGAAAGGCCAAAAAAGCGATCGATGAATAAGAGCGTGCCGGCAATACCGATAGTAATATAGCCCCAGTTGCCCACCTCAACGCCACGAATTTCTTTTATGATCGGAAAGAGGCCCCCCATGCCGATCAGTACAATGGAAGACAACCGAATGGCCTTTGATCCAATCTTTTTCCACTTTTTGCTTTTGTACCAAGCCGCCTGTTGAGTAGCATGGATGATCACGGCGTTGTATTTTTCGGTCAGCAATGCGGGAAGTTGGGCGGCCATCGGCTTGAAATTACTTGTAATTTTTATTCGGTTGTGGCTTATCTCATCGGAACGAAAACGAACCAACCGGCACTCTGAAACCAAAGAAGATATACCCTTTGCCGCTGAATGTATTCACCCCATATCCGATCTGTACAAAGTCCTGGAGGATGGTGAAAACGCCGCCGATCCCCAGCTCGGTGGCGCCATTCGGGTTGAAGCTCAGCGAAGCGAAGTTTACGCCCAGACCCGGTGTCCACAGCGTGTGATAGACCAAATGTGTCCGGGAACCCTCCGCGCCTTTCCAGAAACCTTTTAGCAGGATGCTGTAAGAGGCGGAATAGCGGAAAAATGCGGAATTGTTTGTCGTCTTAAAGATCGGCGCCTGATTGACAAAGAGAAATCCGGTGGCGGTCCGCGCGTATAGCGAGCAAAAATAAAGATGGTATTGCACCAGGGCTTGTTCGGTTATCGGAGCGTTTGGTTTTCCCGTAGCCACCTTGACTGTAACCAGGTCTCCTTCGGATCGTTTGCCCGCCAGTTCCAGGTTGATCACCGCCTGCCTGGGCACCTGATCGATCGACAGCTGCTTTACTTTTTCGGTAAAGTCATAGGATGCCTGGGCGATATGTTGTCCGGTAAGAAGAACCGACAGAAGGTCGCGGGCATTGTTTCCAACCGAAGCGAGGTCAGATTTCAAGCTGTCCGTTAGCGATCCAAATGTCCCGGCGATGACTTTTATCTGGTTAATGGCCGCATCGCCCGCCCTGTTGGCCGTACTCGCGATCGTCGTGGCATTGGACTTCAAGGTAGTCTCCAGATCCTGTATTTTCGAGCTCAACTCGCCGACGTCATTATTGATATCTAAAAGCAGTTGTTGGGCGCTGGTGTCCGTAGTCATTTTTAGCGAGTGGGTTGTGGCGGTTATAAAGTCGCAAAAGTCTTTGATGGCGTTATAACTGTCCTCTGCAGTAGCCTTTAGAGCGTTGAAGGCGGTATCGGTCGTCTTGAGCAGCGTTTCGAGCTGCGACTTCAGCTTCAAGGCCACTTTAACGGATGGGACGCTGTCCAGGGCTTTTAGAAGACTGCTGTCATTTTTAATGGTTGTCTTTAATGCAGCGGTCAGCCCCGACTTGTTGGCGTTTTGCGCCAGGGCGGCGATGGAATTCAGCTCATTTTTTTGCTCGTCTGTAAGGACATATTGAAACCGCTCTACGGTATAGGCAGGTTGCGGAGTATAGTCGTCAAAGCCCGGAATATGCACGGGGGTCTGGCTACCGCCGTTCCCTACCCAGGCGCCCAATTGAACATATACTCCGTTGGTCTTTGCTTCCTGAGTCACCTGAGCCTGGATCTGATCGACTATTGCCGCTGCCGTTTTAAAGAGGGTTTGATATTGGACAGTGATGCTGGAATTTGCGGGAAGTAAAGACTTATAAATCTTCAAAGCGTCTTTATCCAAAATAATCAGCCTGACAAAGTCGTGTTGCTTTTGCATGAGTGCGCTCCAATCGAGCGATTTGGGATCTTTATTGTACGACTGGATTGCTTCGGTGACGTTCTGAATGGCCTGTTGTTCGGCCTGCAGCATTTCTTTTAACTTGCTGAGGCGGGCGGTGATCTCGGGGCTTAGTTCGCTGCCGGCCAGTTTGCCTGCCAGGGCCGAATTGTCCAGAGTGACGAGCAAAGTGCTATTGGGGTCGACCACTCTATAGTTTGGTTTCAGCGGGATTGTATCTCCGCTGCCATCCACCTCCTGTATACTTAACAGCTCACCATTGTGAGGGACTTCAGGTCGAGGAGGTCTACCGGTTGCTACCTTGGGGGTCTTGCAGGAGAAGGCTACGGTCAACAGCGTTCCCAAAGCAACGATTTGGATAATTCGCATAGATATAAAGATTAGACGGGTTAGTGGGTTTCGGCGAGCACAAAGGCAGGGACGATATTCGAGGGGTCAACGTCCGTTAAAATATCACAGATCGTTTTATCCGGTGCAATTGAAACGGCGGTTACTCCCGCCGGATTATCGGGCAATGCCCCATTCTCGGCAGGGAGGTTTTTTAGCCGAGGATAAAGTGTTGATACAGGGGTCACCTGTACAGCGCGCCTAAAGGCTTCCGCTGCGTCAGCGGCCTCATTGGCATAGTTCGTGAGCGCATTGCTATCGCCCAGCACGACGAATAGCGAATGTTGCTGATTGAGAATGGCGTTAAAATCGGAAATGACGGTTGTCGGATCGCTCAATATGATCAAGGGATTAGCCATGGTTTAAGAATTTATTGGTTAAGACAGTAGGTTCAAGATAGGGTGAGCAGAATTGGCAAAAAAGGGTTTTTTAACGGTATTTAGTATGAGAAATCTGGTTTAGTACAGCAAATGCGGTTCAGTTGATCTTATCCGGAATCGCCACTTCGGTCAGGGCAGGCCCGAGATCCGACCAGCGTTCAGATGATAGATTTGTTTGCAGGATCGCCTTCGCTTCTTCCAAATGGCGCTGCGGCCGCAGGTCGTCAAGCATTACTTGAAATCATTCAATTGCATGTCTAACGTTGCCTGGTCGATCATGGAAGCCCATCGGGTAAAGCCGGGAATCGCTCCCTGCCAATCTGAACGCCTGATCTGGATGGCGGCCAGCGTTTGCAGGATAAAGTAATAGATCAATTTGCTAAATGTGACACTGTCCTATTGATCACCCAAAAGAGTTGCCCTTATTTGTTTTTTTGTATATTCGAACATTAAAATCGTGGTATAAGATAACATCTATTCCTGCACGTAGTGCTTCCTCCCCTCCAAAAGGGGATCACTTCATTATTTATCTTATAAACGTTTTTTATGCCTTACAATAAAATGGTAGCCGTTATAGGCGGCACCGGCAAATCCGGCCAATTTGTAGTCCGGGAGCTCATCAATAAAAATATTCCCTTTCGCATCTTGTTACGAAATCCGACGTCTTTCAATTTCTCAGATGGCCATTTCGTTCAGGGAAATGTAAGGGACATCGAAGCGGTACAGCGGGTTTGCCAAGGCTGTACCACTATAATCAGCACTTTGGGTCAACCCAAAGGGGAGCCATCCATATTTAGCCAGGCAACGCGAAATGTGCTTTCTGCAATGCAGACCCGGCAAATCGAAAGATATATTCTTATTACTGGCTTGAACGTCGATACTCCAATAGATAAAAAAGGACCGACTACCCAGGCCGCCACTAGCTGGATGAAAATGCATTATGCCGAAACAACAGCCGACAAGCAGTTTGAATATGAGTTGCTCGCTGCCAGTGATGTCGACTGGACCCTGGTAAGGCTGCCTCTTATCGGGCTAACCGAGAATAGTGCGGCTATTGCCGTTAGCCTCGAAGACTGTCCGGGCAATGGAATACATGGACGGGATCTTGCGCAATTCCTGATCCGGCAAATAGACGATAGGCAGTATGTAAGAAAAGCCCCTTTCCTTGCAAACCTGCCTCAAAGGCAAGAGCCATAGTACGTGCGGCGAGAATTTTAAATCAAGTAAAAAGGCCATCTCGTCAAGAGATGGCCTTCATATTTTCGTGATTCGTGGGCTGAGACCCATGCTTATTTAACAAGGGCTGTTACATTCAATCCTGTGCCAAATCACCTGCGGCAAAGGTATTGCCCTGGTTCATGTCGCCGGTGTCAAAGCCTTTTTTGAACCAGTATGCCCGTTGAGCCGAAGTACCATGTGTAAAGCTATCAGGTTCCACGCGCCCGTTACTCTCCTGTTGCAGACGGTCGTCGCCAATGGCATGTGCAGCCACCAACGCCGAATCAATGTCCGCCCGATCTAAACTGATACCATTCTCCTTATACTTGGCTTCGTAATGCGCCCAGACACCCGCGTAAAAATCGGCCTGCAGCTCCAGTTTTACGGATAGCTTATTATAGTCGACATCGCTCAACCTGCGGCGCGCCGCTTCCATTTTTGTAGAAACTCCTAACAAATTCTGGATATGATGCCCGAACTCGTGCGCGATCACGTAAGCTTCCGCCATCTCGCCGGGCGACTGAAATTGTTCACGCAGCTGCTGGAAAAACGAAAGGTCGAGGTATATTTTTTGATCCGCCGGGCAGTAGAATGGACCGGTGGCAGAGCTAGCCATCCCGCAGCCTTCCGCGTTCACTTCGCCTGAGTATAAATGCAAGACAGGGTGGGAGAAATGTTTTCCTGCAGCAGTGAATATGCTGTCCCAAACATCTTCGGTGCCCTGAAAGACTACTCGGGCAAATTTCGTTTCCCGATCTTCAGTTGCTCCGTTGACCTGAGTGTTCGCCTGCTGACTGCTGCTGTTCTGTCCGCCGCTGATCACCTGCGTCGGGTTTACGCCAGTAAGCAAGTAAAACACCAGGCCGATCAAGCCTAGAACGCCACCACCCATAGCAATGTGGCGTCCACCGAAACCGCCGCCGCTGCTGCCTTCCTCAACGTCATTACTTTCTTTTCCTCCGAACCATTGCATCGATCTAAACTTTAAGATTTATTGTCTGGAAATACTTTTATTTACCCGGCCATTTCAAGTGTTATGCAAATAAAATGCCACCCGGGGCGGCATACTTGGTTGCATCCAACGGATAACCGACCTTAGCGTGGCATGATTAGTACTTGCTACGCGTGCAGCAAGTGGTTCAACGGCTTCCGATTTTTAAAATAATTCATAAGGAGATAAAACCATGGCAAAAAGTAAATTGCTACGAATGGACAATGTCGGCATCGTAGTAGAATCCCTTGATGAGACTATTTCATTTTTTGAAGAGCTTGGCCTGAAGCTGGAAGGGCGAGCCACGATCGAAGGAGAATGGGCCGGGCGCGTTACCGGACTAGGCTTCCAACGCGTCGAGATCGGTATGATGGTCACTCCCGATGGTTATAGCCGTCTCGAGATCTCTCGATTTCTTACGCCGCCTGTAGTAGCCGATCACCGGAACGCTCCTGTGAACGCTTTTGGCTATCTACGCGTTATGTTCACCGTGGAGGACATCGACGAGATGCTCACCAGGCTCTACAAGCGCGGTGCACAGTTGGTCGGCGACGTGGTTCAGTACGAGGACTTATATCGGCTGTGCTACATTCGCGGACCCGAAGGGCTCCTCATCGGGCTTGCAGAGCAACTCGGTAGTAAATAAGCGTCGGAATCAAAAAATGTGAAAATGGTGTGCCTTCTGTAAATTTGTCTAAACACAACAAATGCGTATTAGCGAGTCAGTATCCGGCTACAAGCATGCCGATTTGGGAAATATTAAACTTGCTTTTACGCAAATTTGCAAAGACGAATTATTTACAGACGTCTATTTTGCGGCTAATGCGCTTTATTTTGTTGTCTCGGGCGCCGCTATAATACATACAAGGCAGGGAAAAGTCAACGCAAAAAAGGGGGAGGCTATTTTAATAAGGCAGCACAGTAAAATTGATATTGAGAAACAAAAGGACACGAATGGAGATGACTTTAAGTCAATAATTTTTTACTTATTCCCCGATTTTGTAGATGAGTTCCTTAAGACTAAAAGGCCGATAAAATTTTCATCAGGCCTAACTGCGGACGTCATTCAGTTGAAAGATAGCCAGCTATTCCGGAATTTTTGTATGTCATTGATATCCTTATTTGATAATAAGCACGATCGGGTGGCCCTGAAAAATAAAACGTTCGATGCGCTGCATATTCTTGTGCAGCAAGACATGGATTTCACGAACTTTCTGGCTGAGAATTCTGCGCCGATAAAAATTGATCTGTATGAATTCATGATCCATAACATTTTCAGTAACTACTCGATCGATGAATTCGCAAAATTGACAGGAAGAAGCATCTCCGCTTTCAAGCGCGACTTCAAAACGATATTCAATATTACGCCTCATCAATGGCTGCTTGGCCAAAGGCTTGACTATGCGGAAAAGATACTTCGGACGAAAACCATGAAAGCCTCGGACATATACCTTATGGTAGGATTTAATGAGTTGTCGCATTTCTCTGCAGCCTTTAAAAAGCGAAAAGGCTTTTCGCCATCTCAGTTGTCAGCCTGATTAATTTTGGACTTTTTTTATAACCTTTCAGCCAAATATGACCCGAAATTTGTGCAAAAAAGGATATGAAATCAATTTTAATTACAGGGGCCGGCTCGGGCATAGGTAAGGCGAGCGCTATAATGCTCAGCCAGTCCGGATACCGTGTTTTTGCGACATACAGAAGCGATAAGATAAAATGGCCCTGAGTGCATTCCCCAACGTTGTACCCATAAAGATGGACGTCACAAATGCAGATGATATCCGGGACGCGTTTATTTCTATTTCCGATATCCTGGCGGGAGGGGGCCTTTATGCCATCATTAATAACGCGGGTATAACTTATACAGCGCCTTTTGAACAGGCGGATGAAGGCCGGGCTCGGGAAGTTATGGAAGTGAACGTAATGGCGCCGTTCATAATAACAAAGATGTTTCTTCCTTTGATGAAAACATACAGCGAGCGCCATCCTGTGAAATCACGGGTAATTAATATCGCGTCATGGGCGGGTCAGGTCGGCCAGCCGTTTATCCCGTTTTATAATGCCTCCAAAGCGGCGATTATGCTTCTATCAGAGTCTATGTTTTATGACCTCGGCTTATTGGGGATACACGTTGTTCTTGCTTCGCCCGGTGTCACAAAAACACCGCTGTTAGAAAAAACAACAGAGGATGGAGTAAAAAATGTAGATGGTTTCCCGGCAGAAGCCAAGAAATTCTACAAGCCCTATTTCGACCATTACGCTACGTTGAGCAAAAGTTCCCGGGATTCAAAACTCTTTAAGTCTCCTGAACAAATAGCAAAAAAGCTGGGGAAGATCCTTACAGCCGCGAAACCTGGATTTAAATATAATCTGGCAATAGATGCAAAAATCGTAGATAACTTTCTTACTAAATTCCTTCCATTTTGTTTAAGATCTGCAATGAATAAACGTATGTTTAAACTTACGTACAAAATGTAATTGACTATCCAATGACGGGTTTAGACAACGAACTTGCTGCTATTTTGAGCAATTCATCGATCTGAAGGGGGAACGGACAGTAGGGGCGGAAAAGGAAGTAAAGGAGGGGCTAAAGCAACTGGTATTTTGTGATATAGGCGATTGTATATAAAATGCAAAAGGGTCATCGGTTTGACCGATGACCCTTTAAAGTAAAAGTACCCTGTCGGGGAGCTGGTTCGAACACCTTTCTAAGTTTGTTGAAAATTTACTATATGTAAGCCGCTATAAGTTATCGGGATTATAGGGCGGAAAAATTAATATTACTCATCGTTGACTCAGCAACGTGCCACATGGGATATAGACAAAGTGTTCGAACTCCCAGACAGGTATTCAAGTTATTTCGAGGACGTTCTGCTTACCTATTAAGCGTGAACTAATTTATGCCTCCAGAACACACGTACGGATTTGACATCGGTTTTCTTTCGGGCAAGGGCAAGATCATAATTTTCCTGAGCATGCAGCCAGAACTCCGGTGACGTGTTGAACGCCTTTGCCAACTTCAAGGCCATTTCAGGCGTGACGCTCTGCTTGCCATTTATAATAGCCGACAAGGTCTTGCGGGTGGTAGTCAAACCCTTTGCGACCTCCTCGATGGTCAGGCTCTTGCCAGTTTCTTCCCGCAAGCCCTCAATCGTTTCGCGGATCAATTCGCCCGGATGGGCTGGGTCAAACATTGCCATATAGTTATCCTCCTTTAATGATAATCCAAATAATCCAGGTCCTGCATGTTAACGCCGTCAAACTGGAAAACGATCCGGTAATTCTTGTCCACTTTCACTGCCCAAAATCTAGCCAATTCTCCACTCAATTGATGGAGACCATACCCAGGAACATTTAAATCTGTCGGCGAGACTGCCGCGTCCAGACGGGTCAGGATCAACCGAATTTTTGCGACATGTTGTGGTTGCAGCTTTGAGGCATTGCCTTTCTCAAAGAACAGTTTTAATCCTTTATGCTGAAAGCTCGCAATCATTTACAAATGTAACGAGAAACGTGTCACGTTCCAAGTTTATTTTGCTTGATTCATGCAAAATTTTAATTAAATGATTATCAATAATTAAACTTCTTGCCTTGAACCAAAATAGAGTTTGATAGGGATTTTGCCCGCTGCCGGGTTTGCGTCAATGATCCCTGCAATTACAACAAAAAATGTTCGATTTGCAAGGAAGGCACCTGTGATCTAGCATTCCAAGACCTTGTGCCGAAAATTGGGCTTACTGCATAAAAAAATCATTTTCTTGCTAATCGATATTTCGAACGTATGTTATAAAATCTGCCAGCTCTACTTTTTTAAAACGGCCCTGGTCAGGCAATTTATGGCCGAAAAGACCGATATAATAAGAAATTGGATCTTTCGCTTCGGAACCAACTTGCACGGCTTTCAGCTCCTTTATTTTGAGATAGGTTCTGCTTACCCTAATACTAAAGTCAGACCAGCCATAGTCATATGTCGATCCGCATTTCTTACATGTATATATTGCTCGGCACACTTCGTCGCCTTTGTCCGTTTGGTGCACGTCAAAATATGGATTACAATGATGCAAAAATGCTTCTGTTTCACTCATGTAAAAACTTGCTCGGAAATCGACGCAATCAATGCCCGCATACTGACGGAAGCGAGGAAATGCACAGAGACAAGCTATCTTGTCGTAATACTTCAATGTTTCTTCAATTGCTTTCCACAACTTTTCCGTTTCTTCTTCAAGTTTGATTATTGATCCCAATTCGTGCGGTGCTTCTGGAGAAAGCGCCTTTTTGTTTGGGTTAAATAAGCTCTGAAAGAAATTCATTCCCCTAATATACAGAAGCCGGCTGAGAGAAATAAAATAAGCCCCCTTTTGAGAAGAGGGCTCTTAACAAGTACCGGGAACGGAGCTGGTTCGAACCGGTTCAGCACATTATTCAAAAATTGTTAAGCGTAAATCAGTATAAATTAATGGATTCGGGGATTTGATAAACAGATTGCGCAGACAAATAAGCTTAAATTGCCATATGGTCCTAGCCAATTATCACGCAAGTCTTAATGCTATTTTTTCCGACCGGCCCCGTTTAGTAATTCTGCTAAGCCGTTATCCAGAAAGTAGCGAGGAAGGCGTCTTGAACATTACTTCGATCGCCTCTTGAAGGATGATTGAGATTGGTTTAAGGGCTTGTATTCGCTCTTCATCGGGGAGACTAAGAACATAGTCGGAGAATGCCGGTTTGTTTTCGTCGGATACCTTGGATAGATAAAGCGTTTCGTCGGCAGTAAAGCCTAAGGACGCAATATGTTCACCTAAAGACATTTTCATTTTGTCCCATCCTCCGGGGTCCTTGAGCAGCATATCCGGATTCGATCTTGCCTCCACCCAGCCCATCTCGTGCGCGTGTTTCCAGTGTTTGAATTCAAACATTTCCTCCAGGGTGATGGGCAGGGATACGCCTTTCTGGTAGAAGGGGACGAGGTGTCGGGCGCATTTGGTCGAATATTTTAACGTTTTGAAGCAGTTCTCCTGGGCGCTGTTTTTGTGGATGGTCTTGCGCAACTGCTCAATTGCTTCCCGGCCCTTGCTGTCGTCATCATAGATTCCGACACATTTCATGTATTCGCTGTTTTCGTCGCGGGGGAGGGAACTGGCCCAAACGACGAGCTGCCGGGTTACCCAGTCCGCTCCGGCCCCTTTCTCTGTTTTTAGGCGGATTTTATCTACATACTGCGGGAAATACAGGCGAAGTGTTTCCTGATAAATTTTTTCATCCGTCTTTCCTTCCAAGTATATAGACGGCATTTTTTCAATAATGATCCGATTGTCAGAGGCATCCTGACGCATTAAGTATTTCAGGAGGTCAGTGAGCGGATCTTTCCATCCGGTCTCAGCCTGGCTGTATTTGATGGTCCGCCAAATGGGATGAAAGTCCTTGCAGTGTTCATCGTGTTGGGTAATGCACAAAATATAAGTTGGCGGCTTTAATTTGAAATTTCTATAGAGTTCGCTGATGATTTTTTTGCCATTTTCATCACTGAGGTCATCTCCATTCCTCAATGGTAACAGCAGGTCCAGTAAGAGCAGGTCATATTTTGTTGTCAATTTACCAAGTGCGGTAATGCAGTCGCGGCAAGAGTCGATGTCTACGTTGTTTTCAACCTGGGCAATGGCGCTGGCCAGGTCTAATACCTTTGCATTCGAATCATCAACGATCAGTATCTTCATATTAGTAAGCAGCTAAATAGGTCCTTAGTTTTTCCGTCCAATCGGTTGATCGGGAGTTGTAGAAAATGTATCCCAGATAGAAGTTTGAAAAATCTGATCGCAGATATTCATCGATTTGAGGCAAAGTAATCGAGCTGTCACCTTCCCCAAAGTCGTCAAACATGGTGATCAGGATCGTTTTGACAATTATTTTTCGTCGTTGCATTTCTTTCATGATATTAACCCCACCGAACTTTTCAAAACTGCCCATGTCTTCCAATTCAATCGACTTCCAGGTTGGAAGACTCATGTCCAGCAAGAGCAGGTCGAATTTGTCCTGAATGATCGTCCGAAGGCCACTTTGGTAGGATTGCTTTATGGTCAACTGCATGTCTGGAAACTTCGATTCGACAAATGATTTGATATCATCCATTTTCTTGTGATCGTCTTCGATCAATAAAATATTAGTTTTCACTAATGATAATTTTGAGTAAAATGATTATAGTCAACTCGCCGTCTTCAATTGAGTAGTCGAAGCCGTGAGCCGGCTGGTTCATGTCATAGTAGAGTATCCTCCGGATCTTATTGAACCCACTGCCACCCTCCGTGTCTGTTTTGTCTAATTCCGGCGCCATCTGGGTCCATTTTGATTTCACGTCTTCCAATTTCATCCGCAGATAGTCCAGGTCGACGGTTGGCGACAGGTTGTTTGTGAACTTAATCAGGGCTACATCATCGGCATATTCGGCGGAGATCTTTATCTCCAAATCCGACGGAGAAATTCGGGAATGTTGGATAATGTTATCCAGAAGAATCCGGGCGACATAGACCAAATTGATGGAGCCGTAGATCGGCAATTCGCCCAGGGAGATTTTTGGATTAATCTGTTTGTATGGGTAGATACGATTCGTTATCTGGATCGCTGTTCCCAAGATCGTGGATAGATCGACGACCGAGTCCGTTTGGGCGGAAATGCTAAACCATTCATTGATGCTTTCGATTTCCTTTTGCAAGTGGGTGTTGCATCGCTTGATCGCGGTAGTCATTTCGGTGAATGATCTTCCGACGATGGAAGTTATGGTGTCCTGGAAAGAATTGATGATGGTGGTATAACCTTGTAGGACTTCATGCGACAAAACGGCTTTTATGTTTTTTAAAATTTGGTCCGTTTTTGCCAACAGATAGTCAAAAACAATCGATACAAAGGCTTTATGATCCCGGATTTGGTCCCTGATCTCATAGAAGAAAGCGCCCAACTCGTGTGAACTTAGCCTGTAGTCGAAGAGCGCCGAGGCTTTCCGATCATTCTTTTCGGTCTTTACCTGGAGGAGCTCTTTCAGGATATACTCGGTGTATTCGTCTATTTGTTTTGAGAAGGTGTGGATGGCGGTTTGCAGGTCGGTTTTTTGATTGGCTAGTCTGTTGGGTAATTTATCGGCCCAGTATTCGATATCGAGATAGTCGCCGTCTTTGTTCTTTTGCGAGATCAGCATTTCGACTTCAAAGACGCTTCTGATGTAGTTTTGGAACGTTCCGTGCCGGATGCGCGTACTTAAATAGCCGTCTAAACCATATTCCTTGCTGAAAAGGAATTTGTCTCTGATTTCGATCAGCATGACCTTGAAACTTATGAATGCCGGATCATTTGTATAGACGATCTTGGTCTTCAGTTCATTGTTGATATCCCTGAAATATTGAGAAAGCTGTTTGCCGGAAACGTCTATTCCGTGCATGGCACGGTTTCGGGAGAAGGTGGCCAACTCGACGTAGCGGGAGAAGCCGTCCCTGATGTTGTCGGCTACGGCCAGCCGCAATTGCTCTATATTGATCGATATTTTGGCTTTATTTACCTCATTTATTGTTTTTTTGATGGCGGCATTTTGAGTGAGGGAGGTCATCTCGGAAATATAAATGGATTCATTCTTTTTGTCGAGCTTAAGTAATTCATCTAGCAGGGAGAGACGCTCTTTTTCCAAATCGGCTTTATTTTCAAAATAGAAGGAATATTTTAATACTTCGAATTTGCAGACGTCGCGGTAGAACAAAATTAATTTTTGGGCTGGGAAGCTGGTGGAGAGGTTGTGAATTTGTGAGGGCTTTTCAATGCCCAACGCGGAGAGGAAGCTGTCGTAGGCTACATACACGGTGTAGTCGTCCCGGTTCTGCGTGGTGACAAAAATTGGATATTCGATCTTATCAGCAACCTGTTGGAGATTTGTATCGAGATCTTGCGATAACTGACGGACATCCAGTCGTTTGACCATGAACGGATTTGAGATGTAGTGGTCGACAAATAGCAGCAGGGCTTCCTGGATTTTGTTCAATTGCAGGCAGGATCGGAACAGGATATACAGTGTTTCCTCATAGATGTATGAGGTGGGTTGTTTTTCAAAGAGCTGTGTGGCCATCTCGATCGCCATCGAATATTGTTTGCCGTTGTAGAGTGCTTTTATCCGGTACGCTTCTTTTTTCAGGTCAGTTATGCCCTTTTCGGTCGTAAAGAAGGCGGCGTCGCCGGCATGAATGGCATTTAACACGCGTAAGGACAACCGGTCGGGGTAGAGTTTAGAAAGTTGAACGAGGTTTGAATTGGGCAAGGTAGCTTCAAAATCTCTGAGGCTTTTGGGGTTGTTGACCACCGAAAAGAGCAGATAGTATTGGTTTCTTAAGGTTTCGTTGATCGTCGTGTTTGTTAAACTACTGACCAGTGCGTAAAGTTGCTTTGCCCAATCAGCCGAAAAGTGGACAATGATTATCTTGAACAGCTCTTCGGTGGCTGAACTACTAGAATCGTCCCGTTTATAGATCCGGTATAAGAGAGCTATTGTTGTGTCCACCAAGGGAGAGACCGAAGGCGGTTTGAACTCCTCGCCTAATTCGATGTTGGATTTTGCATACAGGTCATAGAGCTCTATGCTATTTGGTGCTTCGGTTAGCGTTGCCGGGATTAATGACATGCACTGCTCATAGTCTCCGGAGGTGTACCGATCAAAAAGGTCTAGCGCCTTTTCAGTCAAAGGTGAGACGTTGAAGTTGCCGACCTGTAGTTTGTTCAGAATGGAATTGAGAAGCGGGTCCTGGAGATTTCGCAATTTCTGGACGATTCTGCGGGCAAGCTTCTCGTTGTCGGGGGTCGAGATGACACCGAGTACCGTTCTCAGCACGAGATAGCGATCAAAAAGGCTTGACGTACTTTCAAATGCCAGAAAGTAGTCCAATTGGGGATATTGGTTTGTCTGGGTGAAGTTCATCTTGTAGAGCAAGTATTGTCGAAAGTTGTCATCGACGACTAGGTCATTCATTTGGCTGGCGACAATATCACGATAGCGGGGGTAGGCTATCTTTTGTTCGATTCGCTTACTGAAATTTTCAGCCAGATACAGGACGAGGCCATCGGTGATTTGCGAAGCAAAGTCGCTAAGGGTTGTCCAGTTGGCTTCGGTGCCGCTCTTCAACTCTTCGAGCAGTAGCCTGTTCTCGATCGCCCAGAGCGATTTTCCATAGTTTGTCTCGATTTCAGATAGTACGACATCAGCCAATTCATATTCGCTGAGTAGAATGTGTCTGTCGAACTTGATTTTGAATTGGAAAATGGCATTTAACTGATCGATTTCTTTGACTATTGGCAGAAGGTTCCAGGCGAGCTCTGCTTGTAGCGAACCTGCCGATGGAATCACCCCCTGTCGCCTCAGTTCGGTGAATGTTTTTGGAAACGGGTCTGCGAAAATTGTCGTATGAACATATGGGTGGCTAACCACTTCGGCCAGGCAACTATAGATATAATCGAAATTGTTGCCCTTCTTCAAATTAAATATTTTTAATAGTTTTTCCCCGGACGGATGAAAGAATTCGCGCTTGAACTGCTGAGCTGGCGTTAGTGGCATGATGTGGTAAATATAATGAGATTTCGGTCATGATGGTTTAGGTGTTGGTACGTGAAGATGATGTGTTTGTCCTATTAAGTTGAAGATTCTGCAGTTCCCACCTTCGATTTTAACTTGTTCAGCCTCGTTATTGTGAGTATTATATGTATCGGTTCTCGACTTCTATTGGCCATTTGCTGAGACCCAATTACCAAGTACAACAAAAGTGGTGATTAGCATTCGTGCATTCATGAGTGTAGTTTAGTTGCGAACGGCTGCGGGATTTGTATGTGGAACCAAATGAAAAAGGGTTTGGGTCGAGCACATGCTGGAGTCGGTGGTCGATTTTATCGAGGGTCGTCGCATGGAAGACACGTTTCGTTACCGTGAAACTCCAAAGCAGGTCCTGGGTTTGGTGACGACGTGGACAGGGGCAGACCTGCCGCTGTACCGTGACAATAGATATCATTTACGCCGCGGTCACGGAAGGCTTTGGCCTTATACGGCGGTTGAGCGGCCGGCGACCCGGGTGGACTTCTATCCGCATTTATTTATAGGGCGGCTTGGCGGTCGAAGCGGTCGCTGGAGCTAATGGTCTACCGGGAGGCGGGATCGGCGGCCTACCGGGGGTATAAAGGTCGCCTGCTGGTGCGGGCGGAGTATTACGGGAGTTGGTGATGAAGTGAGGGGGAGATTGGATTACCCGAACAAGTCCAGATTATTGGCGCGGATAGTCATAGCGGGGACGCTGACGTCGAATACCTTTGCCAGTTTTTCGATAAATTCAATTTCGGATAAGTTTTCATATTCTTTTTTGACCATTTCAGCCCAGATGAGATCGCGGGGCATGAGGAGTTCTGCAGCAAATTCATTGGCTTCCCATTCATGTCGGATTTCTTCATGGGAATATTTTCTATCCGAGCGATATTTGACAATAAAATCTTTGTCTATAAAGAGGGTATCCATCAACGTTTCTTTGCAATGCAACATAAAATGACCGAGCTCGTGCGAAATGGTAAAACGCTGACGGACACGCGCATTCGCTGGATTATAACCAATGGTACCCTTTCCGTTTTCAATGACGAGAACGCCGGAAACGTCTTCACCGAGGTCATAAGGGATAACAGTTAATCCAAGGTTCTTGGCAAGGTCCTTCACCTGGACGGGGGCCGACTTTATCTTGAAGGTGTCAAGAATTTTTTTTGCTACTGCCGCCGGACTTTTTTGGGAGCTGACGTTTATTGGCATTTTGACTGATGGTTGTTACAGATAATTTCACAAAATCAGCAACCTTTCCCATCGACTCACTGTTGATTTCGGCTTTGGACTTGGCGATGTGCTTCTCCAGCCGGTTAGAAATTGGCTCTGATGATGGGTGGAGGGGAGGAATGATGTCAGACACATCGACTTTAAGATACTGAGCGAGCTGTGCAAGCGTGTGAAGCTGAATTCTTTGTTTCCCGTTTTCAATGTTGGATACTGATATTCTTGTCAGCCCCAAAACTTGCGCAACGGCCTCTTGCTTTATCTTTCCCCTGTACGTTTTGATCCTTTGCCCCAATCGTCTGTAGTAATCGGCTTCTTCTTTCTTGAGCACTTATTATCAATATACTACAAAGTTACGGAAATTTTGTTAAATCCTACTCACATCTGTATTTGGATATTTTGTAAGTAATGCTTGACATAAAATTTTGGGTGAAGTAAGTGAATATATTTATTTTTGTCGTCCAATTTTAAAAAAATGGAAAACAAACAACAAGAAAACGAGGGTGGATTCAATCAGGAACTTTCTGAATTGAAAAAAGAAATCGAACTGGAAAAGCAGCGGCTGCAGCACATCGAGGAGGAAGAGATGCTGGAGAAGCAGGAGATCCAACGGTTGGACGAGCGGGTCCAAAAGCTGGAGCATGAACATCCCCGGGAAAAGGAAGTGAAGTTGATATTCATTGTCAACACCCAACCTGTTGAGATCGAGGCTCACTTCGACTGGAAGTTGGAGGAAGCTGTGAAGCTGGCGCTGAAAAAGAGCGGGAACGACAACCGGCCGATCGGCGACTGGACAGTAAAGCGAGGCGACACTGTGCTGGATCTTGCCACACGGATCCGCGACTATCATTTCAAGGAATGCGAAGAGCTTTATGTCAGCCTGGATGCGGGGCATGGGGGTGACTTGGTTAAAAATTCCTTGTTATGCAGATAGTTGATCCGCTGGTATCTCGATCTAAATTCGGCGAATCGGTAGAAAGGTTTATCCAAGTGGAAAAGGTGCAACGAGTGCGCGGGATATCTCTATTGAAAGCGGAGTTTCCGGATATTTATCTGCAATTCGCGGCGCCACAGCTTACTCCACCACCGATCATGTTTACGATCTGCTTCAATTTCGATAACTATGACCTGGAGCCGATCTCAGTTAGGTTTGTTCATCCGTTTACGCTGCAGCCGCTACCGCAGTCGCCGTTCGGTATGGTGCGGGCCGTTGCGAATGCTTTTGGAGTCAAGGAAATGATGAATCTCATCCAACAGGATCCGGGGGGACCTCCTTTTCTATGCATCCCGGGTACAAGGGAATATCACCGGCACCCCGCACACACGGGGGACGATTGGCTTTTACATCGAAATAAAGGTGGTGAAGGGACGCTGGGATTCTTAGTGGATAAGATCTACGAGTTTGGCGTAAGTGCGGTCGCCGGCTACCAGGTGACTATTCAGGCACAAATCCCGGCGGTTGGGATCGCGTTGGACATCAATAAAGTCCCTACATGACGGGGATGATGCATATTCGAAAAGTATTGCTGCCTTCTTCCCACGTTTTGAAAGTGTATGAGCATTTACGGGATCGGGGCGAACATCGGGTAGAAGGCGTTGCGCTCTGGGCGGGGCAGGCGGAAGGTAAAACGTTTCATGTCCTAAGTACCGTTATTCCTGCGCAAACCGGCTATAGAACGGAAGATGGGCTGCTTTATTCGGTTGCAGGCGAAGAACTTGAGCGGATTAATCGGCTTTTATACGAGCGGCGCGAAACATTGTTTCTTCAGGTTCATAGTCATCCCGGTGAAGCTTATCATTCGGATACCGATGATCGCTATCCGATCGTGACGATCAATGGCGGGTTGTCGATCGTAGTGCCGGATTTCGGTCGCGGGCCTTTTTCCGTCGACAGTTGGGCGGTATACCGACTGGCACCTGGCGGGGTATGGAACGAGTTGGATAAAAAGTCTGTTTACTCGATATTTAAAATTGTTTGATCATGGCACTTGCCAATTTCTTTGATAAGACAGCTTTACAAGCGTCCCAGGTGCTGGCGGACTATAATCGGGAGCAGTTTGAGGCGATCTTGATGAGTCATAGAGTACTTCTTTCTTGTGATGAGACCTGCCAGGATTCGCCCGAAGCTGATGCCACCCTCGATTTGGCCGTCCGGCTACTGGCGAGGCTGTACCCTTATCTTATTATAGAGGGACCGTTGGCGATGAAGGAGCGATTGCAGCATTTGGCGGTTCAAATCAATCCCAGGATTGAGGTATTTGACCCTTCAACTGCTACGGTGGCGGTTGTTGTAGGCAGAACTCGTTTAGAAGGAGATTTTCCGGTGTTTTATATCGGATCGGATGGTTGGAAGGCTCGGTTATCGACTTCGGAACCAATCGGTTCGTTAGGCTCGGAAAATCCTTTTGGCGCCGGGGCTGCGGCTTGCTGGGGGGCAGCAAACGTTTTCCGGTATGTGTTCCGGGATCATTTGCCTTTTGGTGGATGTGATAGTGAGATCTCGTATTCTTTGTTGGACGGGAGCAGCGTTGGTGTCGAAGATAATCCAGGCATTACAGATCTGGAAGTTCCGGAGACGATTTTGGCCGGATTGGGGGCTATCGGTAATGCTATTACCTGGGCCTTGCGGCGAATGCGCACCATATCCGGTCGCCTTGTTCTTGTCGATCATGAGGATGTGGACCTCACAAATCTACAACGGTATGTGATGGCCATTCAGGACAATGTTGGGAAGAAAAAAGTTCAAGTTGCTGGCGATTACTTTGCTGATGGGCAACTTCGTCCTCAGCCAGAACCTTACACGCTCGAAGAGTACATGCAATATCAGGGTAATTGGCGGGTCAACCAGTTGATGGTTGCTGTCGACAATGCTCCAGATCGTATTTTGGCGCAGGGTGTACTCCCTCAGGTCATCTTAAACTCCTGGACGCAGGCGGAGAATCTGGGTGTTTCGCGGCATACTGATTTTATTAGCGACCCCTGTGTTTGTTGCTTATATTACCCCAAGGGGCAGACTAAGAGTTACTCCCAGGAGGTGGCGGACAATTTAGGGATTCCGGATCAGGAGAGAATGGTGCGGACTTATTTGGCGGGGCATTTGCCGGTGGATCAATGTTTCATCCAGATCATCGCTTCTGCAAACGGAATTGATAGTGGGAGGCTTTTGCCTTATTGCGGATATCAATTACCAGTCTTTTACTCGAGGGTTGTTTGCGGTGGCGTTTTGATGTCCCTGCAACCCGCGCTTGCGGGCCGGAGGGAAGCAGCGATGCACGTGCCGGCTGCATTTGAATCTGCTATGGCGGGAATCCTGCTTGCGGCGGAATGGGTTAAGCTCGCAATGGGTATTACTGCGAGTACCAATACGACGCAGTTCAATTTGATGCGACCGTTTTCGTACCATGTTCATTTATCGGTTAATAAAGTAGCTGGATGCGTTTGTCAGGATCCTGTCTTCCGGGCGGTGTACAGCTCGAAATGGAGAAAGGGGGTGACTTCGGAGAACCATCACTAAGGACCTGTGTATTCTATTGTTTTTGAATTTGTTATCTTGAACTAGGGCTTATTGCCGGTTTGGGAACGAAGGCTTGCATGAATTTTGGACGGAAAATCATGCAAAACTAATAAAAAGACATATCTTTGTGCCAGGGAGTTACGTTATGACCAAAGTAAACGAATTCAAAAATCATCTGCAGCCAGGTCAGGTTTATCGGCGGCGGGACCTTACAAAATGGTCCAACGCTGTCGACCGCCATCTTAAAGAATTGCAGAACGATGGCGCCCTTCAAAAGGTGGCGGCGGGTATGTATTACTACCCGAAGCAAAGTTCTTTTGGCCCAACTCCACCGACAGATCATACGTTGATCCATAGTTATCTAAAGGATGACCGCTTCCTGGTTACTTCACCGAATGATTATAATAAATTGGGAGTAGGTACTACTCAGCTTTATAATAAAGTTATTGTTTCGAACCTGAAACGAAGCGGCGACGTAAAACTGGGCAAAAGAGTCTATACATTTCATCGTACACCCTATTTTCCCGATAAAGTCACCCCTGAATTCTTATTGGTAGACCTCGTCAACCGGCTTGATGAAGTGGCGGAAGATACCACTGCGGTGTTGCAAAGAGTGGCAAAAAAGACAAAAGAATTGCCCTCCTCTCCTCTGGGTGAAGCTGTCCGGCTATACGGTACGTTGCAAACAAAGAAATTTTTTGCACTGCTTCTAAATGCCCCTTAGACAACATGGAAGCCATTTTTTTACATGATCACCCCGAATTCCCGGATCTGATTCGGATCGTGGCGGATAAAGAGATCGTCGATCCATTCCTGATCGAAAAAGATTACTGGATCATGCATACTCTTTGGGGGCTTCAGAACCAATCGTTTTCTTTCGCCCTGAAAGGAGGGACATCGCTTTCCAAAGGCTATGGCATAATCAACCGATTCTCGGAGGATCTGGATATTTTAATTGAACCACCAGGTCGCGTTGGCTTTGACGTCAACCAAACCAGCGAAAAACCCAACGCTGTCCAATCGCGCAGGGATTTTTACGAGTGGCTGGCAAAAGAAATTGCCATTCCGGGGATCGTCAAAGTCGAACGTGATCATGAATTCGATGATCCGACCTATTACCGGGGGGCCGGCATTCGCTTGTTTTATACATCCAACACCAGTGCTCTGGAAGGAGTCAAGGATGGCATATTACTGGAAGTTGGCTTTAGTAAAGTAGCACCCAATGAACCGAGGGATATCGACTCATGGACATATAACTTTGCGACAGCAAACTCCGATATTCCGTTGCTCGATAATCGGGCTCCTGGGGTGGTATGTTACCATCCGGGTTATACTTTTGTGGAGAAATTGCAGACGATTATTCGCCACTATCGCCAGGAAGCGGCTGATGGAACAAAAAGAAAAAATTACATGCGCCAATATTATGACGTCGCTTCCCTGCTCGATACAAAAATCGTACAGGATTTCATTGACCATCCGGATTATGCTGCGCATAAGGCTAACTGGATTCGCGGCAAGGACGCCGAAATTCCAATCTCGGAACATCCGGCATTCCTGTTGACCGATGCCGCTTTGGTAGCAGACTTTACCGAACGCTACAGGAAAACGGCCGCACTTTATTATCGGGGGCAGCCGTCATTTGCCGGACTGATCACCACCATACAAAATCACCTCCATCGGCTATAGCGATCGGCACTGATAAAATGTGAATAGGGCTTTTCTTAGGACAGACACCGGGTCGTGACGAGGCCGAAAATTGATCTTATGAATGATCTTATACTAATGTAGCAAAAAGGCTGCTAATTGTGTATTGACCCCCTAAATGCTGGATAAAAAAGTCAATTAAGAAGAGACATAATTTCTTTGGTCAAACATAGAGGATATATTGTTTTCTCGTAGCTATAGTAAACAATATGAAAGATTCTCGTTTACGCTTTACCACTCAGGAGAAATTAGCAATTCTCGGAGAAGTTCATCTCAATGGTTTGGAGAATACATTGCGAAAGTACCATTTGACGATTGAGGTGCTTGATCGTTGGCAAAAGAAATTTAAGGGGACCAAGTCCGGCAACTTTGTCCATCCAATAGAGCAGATTGGTGCAAAGACCACGGCCGAGAAACCAATGCCTGCCGTGCCTGCAAATAATGAGAAAGAGGAAGAATTTCTGAGACTTGTGGCGTCCTTAATTATTCAAATGTGTATTGGAAAGAAATATGCCTAACCGTTAGCCGTATATCCTGAAATTATGCAGAAACCCGTCGGGGAATCGAATCACTCGTAAAAATTCACAACGCCTTAATCGACAGAAAATTAGATCTCCATTTTGTATTACAATAAACTAAACGATTTCGCAACTCATTGATAATGCAAAGTGATATTTTAAAGAGCTGATCTCAGAAGTCATTGACGTACAGCACCCAAGAAGCCCCAAACTCAAATTTGGGGCTTACTAAATTAGTTAAGTACCGTGACGGGGAACTGGTTCGAACACCTTTCCAAATTTGTTGAAAGTTTGCTCTATGTAGAACGTTTTAAATTATCGGGCTTAACATAGCAGATAACGATAATGTGTGATTGTGGGAGATTTTTAGTGTCACGCTGGAGGATCAAAAAGTGTTCGAATTCCCCGACAGGGGCTGGATTTCCACTGGCTGGAATTGGGTTGACCTGACTGGCCGACATTCCTCTACTATTCCACGTCTATCAGGGTAACTGTTTTGGATCCTCTCGTCAGGGCAACATACAGATCTTTATAGGTTCCCCAATTCCTTGGCCAGTTCGCGGACCGGACAATGATAACGTGGTCAAACTCGAGGCCTTTTACCAGCAGCGTGCTTCCGACACACCGGAATTGCTGGCTCCGGTTCTGGTGTTTTCGTGCCGCAACTTCTTCCGCATACAAATTGAGGAGGGAGGTTTCCGTTCGGATATGCTCCTCAAGAATGCACTTTAAGGCAGAGAGCGAGTCCGACAACTTACAGGGAATGGTCGCGTACTCATCTAAATAATCGAAAAGATCCAACAGAAAAGGAGGAGATAGGCCGATCTTTCGTTTTTCTGCCAGCCATTTTCTGGCGGCAATACTCGGTCTTTGCGTTTCTCCCCGGATAAGTTTTTCTATAAAGGTCTTCTCAGTTCCCAGCCCACTGTAGCAATTAGCAACGAATTCACTTATGGAAGTTCTTTGGCCTGTCTCTCCGGCGGCATACGAACCAATGAACGTTTTGACCGTGCTCAGCTCATTGGATTCGATAATTTTGTATTTATGATTAACGAGCGTGGTCAGTATGGCAGCGGGAAGATCGCGGGCTTTGGGTCCAATGATACAGATGCGTCCTGTTGTTTCATGCGTGAGGCGGATAAGCGTTGAAGAAAGGTATTTAAACTCAGTTTGAAGCCGAGTGATCGGTGCTCGTCTATAATCCGGCTCGGTATTGGCTAAAAAATGCGGTCTTGCCTGTAGCAGCCATTGGCCCAACGGTTCGTTGCCGGCCTTTATCCATCGAAACGGCGTGTCCAGTGTACCCAGGTTAAAGGAAAAGTCCCTAGTCACAGCCGGCCAGGAAACCAAGGGCTGGCCCCGGAAGCCAAAAATGCCTTGCAACGGATCGCCAAGTACTCGGCAAGGTAAAAGTTCCTTCAACTTAAGAATGAGCTGGTGCATAGCTGTGGTGCAATCCTGATATTCATCGACAATGACACCGGCGTAGGAATGGATCACGACGGACCTAACATGGTGTTGATCCAGCAGCAGAGTCATGGCAGGGTAGACGGCATTCCAGTCAGCAATGTCTGTCGAGGCGGCGTAGTGGGAGTTTCGCGGGTAGCGCCTGACCCAGTTCCAGGCCCATCCAGATATCGTATCCACGTGATAGCGCGAAGACGGGACCTGAAAGTACCGGAGGCGTTGCGTCAACGCCTGGACGCCGGCGTTTGTATGAGTGAGGATCAATTGCGGAGCGGTACAAAAATCTTTGACGGTGGTAACGATAGCCTCTGTTTTTCCGCAGCCGGCGGGCGCTTCCACAAAGCCGGAGGCAGACTGGGCGATCGCGGTATGGATGGTGTCAGTCATGCTGAATAAAGGCCCACAGGCTATTTAGCTTTGTTTGCATACCCGAGGTGGTGGGTAGAAGGGGAAGGACGAACGCAAAAAGCTGTTCGGCGTAGTCGATTCGCTTGATCCATGCCCGCGCGTGTGCTGCTTCACCTATGGCTAGACGCAGGTTCGGACTCTCCGTCCAGCTATCCATGTCGGTGGAAAGGTTGAGCGATCGTACCGACGGCCATTTCGTGATCGAATCTATAATGGTCGCCAGCTCGACCGTGTCATGGTGATCGGCGATCTTTCGTAAGACGGCCGGCACCTGCTCCCAGGGCAACTCATGGAACAGCTGGTGTTCCGTGGCCTTTCCGGCTTCCCATTGGCAAAGGTGGACATGGCTCTCGTTCAGCTCGTCGAGGTCGGCCTGGAGCAGGGTGCTTCCGGAATCGTTATCCATAAAGGCGGCAACCAGGTACCCGAGGCTAGAGAGCTTGACTGCGTCCCGTTTAACATTGGATCCGCCACACGCATCAAAATAAGCCGTGCTAAGCGTCCAGACGGGTGGATTCCGCTCATCAAAGCGGTAAACGTCGTACGCCCGTAAAAGGCCAATCTCTGTAGCTCCTTCGCAGACAACGATTTTCCGGCCCAGAAAAGCCTCCGCATTTCGGCGAATATTGGCCTGAATACCTTCAACAGCCGATACATTCTCTATGGTAACAATACCCTGATTCACCTTGCAGACATGCAGTTCATTTTCACTGACCTTTAGCTCCCGGAGAACAACCGGCGAATGGGTGGTGGTGAAGATTTGCTGCTGCGATTGTTTGAGCTTAAACAACAAGCCCCGAATCCGGTGGGGTTCCAGGCCGGTTTCCAGTTCATCAATCAGGGAGATATTCTTCCCGTCATGGAGCTTCATCTGGATGGCGCAGAAGATCAGTTTTTTGGAGCCGCTTCCCCGGTTTCTTAATGGAACATTGTCTTCGTGTAGCGAAATGGCTCCCGCGTTTAGCGATTGCTTTTGTATATCGAGCTTGGGGGACAGTTCGGAAAGATTGACCCCCAGCGTCCTGGCCTCCGTTTCAATGGAAGAGGCGACCGTTTGATAATTGATAATTGAGGAATGCCCGGATATATCCGACTGCCGCGTGTGGCGGGCCAGTTCGGAGATTAAAGAATGCACGTTACTCCCATGGCCGACACTCAGGCGGCTGAGCAGGGTATTGCGGCCCCAGGTGAAATGCGCATCAGAAAAAGCGTCAATCCGGCTTAGCCCGATCACTGCCCGGTCCGTGGCAAAAATGGGCTTGCCCTCCTGGCCGGTATCTCGTTCCTGAAGAACCACCCATTTGGGTTCCAGATGCTGATCGACCCGAAGGCAGACGGATAGTGCCTGCACGTTATCCTGCGGCTCGGGAAGCGGGCCGGATGCATCGAGGCCACACTTGTGTCGTCCGAAGCGGCTTTCCCGAAAAAGGTCGCGGATTTCTTCCTGTCCTTCATCCCAGTCCGATATTGTCACCTGAATCGTGATAGGTTGGGAGATGTCCTGTTGGTAAAAATCGGAATCGTCGACATAGAGAGTGTTTCGTGGGCTAAGGGCATAATCGATCGCTGTTAGAAGGGTCGTCTTACAGGTGTCTCCCGGTCCGATGAGGCAGTTGAAATGGCCTGGCACTGACCAGGAGAGCTTTTTGATTCCCCGGAAGTTGGAAATTTCTACGTGTTTGATTTTCATATTGGCTTAATGGCAAAGAAGGGTTGATGTATTAAAGATAATAACAAATTGACTTTTAGGCCAATCTTACCCATAGCACGCCCCACCGTGAAAAGACGGTATTTGGCCTTCCACATTGCAAGAATTGGGAAGAACGTGCATATTTGTCCTAAAGTTTCTCCCATGGGCACTCTCAGCTTTGCCACGACCTTCTCCGGCGGAAAAGGATCGTTGAACCTGACCTCATACGATATTGGGACCACCCTTTCCTTTACACAGGCTACCCGGCAGCCCAAGACCATGAACCTGCCGATGGGCAACCACATCTTTTCGGTGACGGGCTCCGCGCCCAATGGAACGGGCGGCGGGAGGCAGGCTTTACCGGCTTCGAGTCCATCTCGCGCCTCTGAAGGGACCCTACACCTATTGCGGATACGGCAGCCTTCGGAGGGATACCCCATATTTTTGGAGAAGGGCGCCGGCGGGTTTTTCAAGGGGGTCGATCTCAAATCAGTTTTGACTATTTAATAAATTTAAAACACGGTCAATCTCTCCTTTGTAATTCTCTATTGGCTGGTTGGGGAATGGTATGTTGGGAAGTGCTGGGAATTGTGTTCGAGCATATTGATATGCTTCGTTCAGGCTTAATGTAGCATCTTTATAAAATTCATAAACATCTTCTCTGCTTTTTATTAGTTTGAATGGTATTTCATAGTCAGATTTAACAGACAGAACCTCATGCTCCCTATTTGTATTCATGTCGGTAAGGACATACTTCTTAGTTATTGTTAATACTACGTTCTTCTTACTGATATGGGGTTCTGATTGGTAAGAAACTGATGACTGTCCCAACCCCACTATTGCAGGGAAATCTAATGGTGAAAGGCTCAGGTTTACTCTATAACTTCTTGCATTCATTATGTTGCGGCTTTTACTAAAACTACAAATTTTTCCCACTCCAGAGAATACCTGCTACCATTGTCGTTGATAAATCGCTCCGTTTCCGTTCCATACTTCAAGGATCTGAGAAATGATGGAGAGTTAAAAAATGAATTAATTGAAAGAAAATTGGCGGCTCGCTTTGAAGAGGTCCGATGAATTAGAATGCTAGATTTAGCAGCACTCCATAGGCGAATTGGTTCGCTGAAATCCATGCAAAACAATAGTCAAGCTATTTTAGGCGAATTGAATGCCTTATTTGTAATGGAAGTCAACTATTATTGGCTGTTTGGCAGATTTGGTTCGAAGGATAAAATCCGACTTCTCGCTTTACCGGACTTTTTTGGAAACCTGTTTCGGAAGTCAAAGATCAGTTTAAATGGAGCGCAGCTGGGTGACGGATCGCCGGAAACATCGAGATTGTCGATTCATGCATACAAGGCGCTCATAAATTTGGCAAACGCCGGTCTATTTCACTTTTTAGACGTTGATAAATGGATTGACAGCGTGGATTAGGTGAACTTGGCTCTCTAATTTCTTTGTAATAGGATTGTGGCCTCTACCCCGCTGCGGAATTTGGATAAAGCTATGCCATAAATTTTTGTTCCACCTTCGTAACCATGGGTGACTAACGACACGAGATTGCCGTCCTTATCCATAATAGGCGCCCCACTTGTTCCTTTGAAGTCGGCGTTGCTTTTTATGGGTTGTAGTAATTCAAATTCATAGTAGTTCTTTATCTCTCGGATAAACCTTAAGCCGCTATAAAACACTTCCTGTGTTTCAAATGTATCGGCGGTCGGAGTGCCTCTTATCATTAGCGGCTTGATCCGTCCAAAGAAACCGTATTCCGTGTCTGATTTTGGAATATCTGTTAGATTGGACTGGATAATGCTCTTTTTGCCAGCCTTGATGGTAAATGTACCTAGATCAGTTTTTCGCTGTAGCAGTTTGACGTTATCGCCTATGATGACATAGCTGAAGTCGACCAGGCCAAAGTCTATTTCCTCCTTTTTTCCCGAATTCTCTTGTAGTTTCAGTAGTTGGTCCTCAAATTTGATTATGTCAAATGTTTCCAAATAGTTCATTGCTCCAACCGAATAAAGCGGTGTTTGATTATTTTTAACAGGTTGCCCGGTGAAGAGACAGGTAGCCGCTTCGACGTTGGTCACATGGGCTACAGTCAGCAACACGTTTGTGTCCTGATAGCGGACAATGCAGGCCGAACCAAGTCCTTTCGGAAGCAAGGTGTCAGCATCGGTCATGACGATGTGTATGGTTGATCGGATGATTCGTGTAATTGACTTGGATTCCATACGTTACATTTTTTACTGATGAGGATTTATTCGGAGAACTTACCCTGTACGCCTCCACCTGACTCAATATTTCTGAAATATCCTAAACCCTTAGGTAACGGCGTTAATTCAGGAAAGTATAACTGTCCCTTAGTTTATGTTTATTCGTACCCTCCTATCAACATGCCTTTGTAAAGCATGGCTTCGCCATGAAAAAACCTCGTCGCGGCGTTGGCGGAGTCTTGCCAGCGTACGGTGTATAGATCGAGAAGGGGATTGCCTGCTCGGTCGCGTTTGGGAGTGATGATGAGTCGCGCGGTTCTGGTTTGTAGGTTTTGAACGTTTTCAACCCAGGTGGAAAGGAAATCGCCACAGAATGGACTGTTCAGGAAGGCAGGGTCAGGGTCTAGGCTAATACGTGAGGCGGATTCTGTGAGCGGGGCGTCGAGGCCGGCGTTGCAGTATTTGGAAAGGAGGCAGCCGGTGCCTGCGTTTTCGTAGATAAAGTATCCGAGTTTGACTGCCATAGTTGGTTGAGTTTAAATTGACACAAGATGGTGTCTCATTTTATCGTATAAGGGGAAGAGGCGTTGAAATTCAGACAGGGTTGTGATGGGTAACCGGGTTTGCAATAGGGCGGGGTCGGTGAGTTCGTAATCACGCCAGATGGTGAAATATTCATTCCTGTTGTCCGAGTTAGTGAAGTGGTGGAGTTCGTCTGGGTCTCGGAAGGATGAGACGGGCCGGATTTGTTCGTTAACGCGAATCTGATAGGGTTCGGGTAAGGCGATTAGAAGATCGAAGAATTCTCGGCGGAACGTTGGGTTGTTCATGTTTTGCCGGAAATGATCCCGGTCGTAGTCGCCGGCGTTATTTTTGGCGAACAGTATCCATATTCCCAGCGACCGGAGGTCAATTCTGATCTGCAATCGAGAGTGGTTTACAAAGGTGTATGGATCGCGATAAGTGTCTCCTTCGATGCGGGCGTCGCGGTGCATACGCTGGTAGCGTCTGATTTCTTCGTGGTTTTTTCCATAACTCAGCCACATGGCGTCAAGCCGGTCTGAGGTGTAGTGTTCAACGTGGTAGTAGTGGGAGACGATATTTTCTGGACGTACATGGTGGTCGAGCCCAGAAATTCCATATTCTCGGAACTGCGGAAAGATGATGTCGTGAAGCCCAAGGAATTTTTGGTAAACTGCGTGTCGTTCGCGGTTGGCTTCGGGGCTATGGTCGGCTTCGATGGAGGGACGGAGGGCGAGATAGTCGGCGTTTCCAAAGAAATAGCCGGAGAGGTCGACGGTGTTGAGGTAGGCTTCGTCGGGGTTGGGCCTGGTCAAGTGGGGTCTTCTGTTAGTGGACGGTTCGTGACCGGAGCCGTCGCCGCCGGGCCGGTATGTGCTTTCGTGTTCGGCGAGATTGGCATTGGTGAGGGGAAAGGCTTGATTGTATAGATCGTTAAACCATTCGATGAGAGCTTGGCATTCTTCCTGGTCAGTGATAAGGTAAGACATTTCTCGGTTGCTGCGGAGGGCTGGCAGAGTGAGGTTAGCAGAGCCGACAATTGCCTGGAGGCGATTGCCTTTTTTGATGATGTAGACTTTGGGGTGGAAGACGGGTAGATCGCCGGCGATTTGCGCTTCAATGGTTCCGGGCCTGGCGTGCTGGTGGTCTCTAATGGTTCGGAGTACGGAGGGGGTCGTGGGTAGGTTGATGCCAATGATGTAGTGTTGGCGTACGCCTGTGAGGAGCGGCCGGAGAACATCATACCCGTCGTCTTTTACGAGGGCGACAGCTATCCATATTTCTTGTGCCCAGGCGATGGCCGAGAATAGATTCGGTTCGAGTTTCGTTATGATCAAGGTGTAAGGCCTGGGTTGGCCGCTTTGTGGCGGAATGGCGCGGGTGAAGGTAGGGATTTTGGTGAGTATTTTGGTGGAGGGAGGATACCGTGAAAACACCCTATTTGGTAATTGGGTGCGTGTATAGGCGGAAGGTGGTTTATTTTGCTCAAAAAATGAAAGTGATAGGTGCGATTAGGTCGTTGGAGGAGTTCAGTGACATCGTGGAGCGGATCAGGTACCGTCGGGCACCACTTAGCTTGGGTGGGTATCCGTATCGCCATGAGTTTTACCGGGGACAGGCCGATACAGGGTGGTCTGTCATTCCGGGCATTGTGCGTAAGATCAGATCATCGGACGTACTGCTGGCGGCGGACGCGGCGGTGTCGGCACATTTCCGGCAACGGATGATGCAGAAGGGGTTGCGGCAGCGGGTTCATTTGTGGGAGCGGCCCAAGGGTTTTCAGGACGACTGGTCGTGGTATATCCAGGCGCAGCATTACCGTGTTCCGACGCGGTTGCTGGATTGGACGGGCAAGCCGGAGGTGGCGTTGTTTTTTGCGGTAGAAGAAGCGAAGTACGACGGGGTCGATGGAGCGTTTTATGTCTACTATAGCCCGCAAAGTGCTATCAAGATTGAAGGAGGAGATGGGCCTGATTTTTTTGAGGTGCGACCTTCGGAGATGACTGGGACATGGTTTCTTAACCCTGCCTTCGATGCCCTTGCGGACAACAACGAAGTCATTGCGGAGGGCAGGCGGCTTCGTCAGTTTGGCAAATTCACCCTGCAGGATTATCCGTTGTGTCTTCACGGCTTGGATTTGCAAGCTGGGTTATTGAGAAGTTATAGGGAAACAATCGATTTGGATGTTCCGGTGATGGAGAAATGGGTGATTCCGGCCAATTGTAAGCCACAACTGAGGCTGGACATGGCGGCAGCGGGCTGGTATGGAGAGTATTTGTATCTCAACGAGGATCTGGCTGTGAATGAGATACGGGCGGAATGCTTGGCGTTGCTGGCTGAATTTGAAATCTAGATTAAGATTGATTTGTATTTGAGGAAACATATTGTTACCCGCGCATAGTAAACGATTTCTTCGGGACCGCCTGGTTGCGATGAGGACGTTGACAGAGAAAAACTACGAAAAGTAGACGCTTCAAAGGCCAAAACCGATGTGACAGCATCTGTGGTCGAATAGGACCATTGAAAATCAGCTAATTATATTTGCAATGTCAATATCTGTCCGAATTTTTAACTTTGGAGTTTAACTCTAACTGGTTGTTTATATATAGCGTCATATGACATCACTCGAAAAGATACTGCTGAGCAATGGTCCAATGCTGTCCGGAGAACTGGCGCGACGCCTGAGCATCGATCGGCGAATTTCGGTCAATGCGGCCAGTCAACAAGTTACGCGATCCGCATCGATCCCACGCATAAATGGCTTTTTTAAAAGTAGCCAATCCGTTTGCTACTTACCCAGCCAGATCCAGGATGATTCGTTGGTGCGATTTGTGGTCGACGCGATGTACGAACATGGTCGAAAATATTGGTACACGATTAATGCCATCAAGATGCACGGAGGCGTGATTAGCCGGACCTTTCTGGAATGCTATACCAACTATCCAGTTGAACCGCTAAAATCCCATCTTCCGTTTGACCAAGTGCTCAGTTCGTTCATTCGAAACCATATTCTTGTGTATAATTGGGACGAGTACAGTTTCTCTCCTCGTTTTTCGTCCACGATCACCAATCCTTTTTTTCATCGGAACATTGAACTGCTGAAACATAGTGTGCTGGAGAATTTTCGGTCGCTCGCGAAGAACACAGGCTTAATCTCATTCAATTCGGGAGAACTATTTGCGGAATTCGGTAAGTTCCGATGGGGAATCAAAGGAGTTTGTCCCATTAGTGGGTTGCAGGATAAAGGCAGGTCGGCTTTTTTGCTGGGAGATGTCTTGCTGGGCCGACCCTTCTACGAAAGGGACGTCTATTTTTTTGTGGAGAAGCTTAGGCACGTGCAAAGCTTTCAACGGGCGTCCCGGATTTTCCCAATCTTGCTAGTCGATGACTTGCATCGCGATGCGCTCACGTACCTCAAGAAAAACGGAATCGTGATTGGGTTTATCAAAGAGCTCTTTGGCGAGAAATACGCGGACGTCCTGCGACAGCTGCTAGATATCTTGAACAACGCCGGTGCGAGCCTGAAGACGAATCCGAATAAATATCTGGACTTGATTCGGGAACTGAAGAAGTACAATGAAGGGCTCGCTAATAACATCCGCGGAACTTTATTCGAGTTTTTAGTGGGCCATATGCACAACACCAACTGCCAATCTCTGGAGCTTGGGCGGGAAGTCATCACAGATACCGGCCGGCACGACATGGACGTTCTGGCTGTCTATCACGACAAAGTGGTGATCGCAGAATGCAAGGCTCGCAAATCGATGGTGGATGATGACATGGCGATCGAATGGCTCAACAGGAAGATCCCGGCATTTCGATCGTGGCTGGAAAGGCAGGATACCTTGAAAAACAAGCCTCAAATGTTTGAATACTGGTCGACGAGCGGATTTACGGAAGGCGCAGCGAAGTTGCTTAGAGACGCCGTGTCTGCCCATCGCTATACCGTCGCAATCTTTGGACCCACAGAGCTTCGGAAGCGGGCAATAGAAATGAAAAACAAAAAGCTGAAAGAATCGTTGGATGACTATTTCCTAAAGCCAGAAGTATGATCAATAAAAAAGGAATACCTAAATTAAGAAGATGTTAGCAGTGTTAGCGAAGATATCCGTATTCCTATTTAAACCGACGGCAATATTTCGCAGTGCTTATTCTCGGACTAGCTTTTGCCTGCCGATTTTGTTAATCAAATGAAATGAATGTAGTGCGAATCGCTATACCTTGGAGTCAATAAAATCAAAAAAAATCGTAGTTTTCAAGAATCAAAAGTTTTCAATGTGACAATTAATCATGTGGCTTCTGAAAAAGGGGCAGTTCAAATCAATGTCGACGTTGTCCCGTCTGAATGTTCCTTTTGCCATCTTCGCATATCGCCGATCGCAAGACAAGGCTGGAGCAACGGCGTAACTGCTTGGGTCGGGTTTACTTGCCCCAGTTGCAATCAGTATTTTATTGCTTCCTACAAGGCTGATGGCAAACCCATGTCAGCCATGTGGTATATGACACCGAGGCCCTATTTGGGTCTTCCGCGAGTTTCAGCTATCCATAATAAAGCAAGTGAAATGTCAACGCAGTTCGTAGCCGTGTATACCCAGGCGGCACAGGCGGAAGAAATTGGCTTGGATTTGATCTGTGGTGTGGGCTATAGGAAATCCTTGGAATTTTTAATAAAGGACTATGCCGGCTTAAAAAACCCCAATGAGATAGAGCCGATCAAGGCCATGCCTTTGGCTCAAGTAATTGATCGATACGTTGCGAGTGACAATATTAAAGAGATGGCGAAAAGGGCCATATGGATCGGCAACGACGAAACGCATTATGTAAAAAAATGGGATGACCATGACCTGAAATCGTTGAAGGTATTGATTGACCTAACTATGCGGTGGATTGAGTCCGAGATTCTTACGGACGAGTATAATCAATTGATGCCCGGTCCAAAGAAATGACTAGAAATGATAAAAGATGATGTAATTCCTGTGTTCAAATCTGAATTCAGCCAGGATTTGATCGAAGCATGAATGTTTAAAGGTCGATCTATTGTGACAAAAAATTGAAAGATCTTAAACCCTTTTCTGCACGCGCCGATCAAACTGACCACCTCAGGCCGAAGCAAATTGACCACCTGTTTTGCTGGCGAAAATTTTCAGTTCACGTCTTGTCAGGCGGTTCATAAAAATTGATGGTTTTTTGATATTTACCTACGTAAATTTGCTTTATTGGTTCGATTTCCGCGGCTCCTTTTTCCGCAGAGATTCCCCTTTCAGTTCAAGGCGGTGGGCGTTATGGACGATCCGGTCCAGGATGGCGTCGGCGATGGTTTGTTCTCCGACGATGTCGTACCCTTTGCTGACCGGGACCTGGGAGGTGATAATCAGGGCGCTTTTGCCGTGGCGATCTTCCACCAGTTCCATCAGGGCCGTCCGGCTGCGCCCGTCGAGGGGTTGCAACCCAAAATCGTCTAAGATAAGTAGTTGTAGTCGCTCGATCCTAGCGACTTCTTAAATGTTAGCCATGTGATCAGGTCAGATGCTATAAGGCATTTATATGCGTTAAAACATATGGGAACCCTTGTACTGAGCGGGGACTTTTTATGCGTGCAAGTTAGGGGCCTTGATACTTCCTTCTTCCCGAGACCAGCCCGATAGTGATCGACGGTTGAATTGAAGGCGAGCAAAGAAAAAACTAAAGTGTTCCCCAATAGTTACCTAATTCATCCACTACATAGAAACCCGCGTAATCAGTGTCACGCAATGAATCCAAAAATGATCTTTGGTCGATATCAAAGCCTTCTTTTAGTATCTCAGAAACTGGTTTCGTTTGTGAGAATAAAGCGGGGTTTAGTTCGAAAGTTTGATCTTTCAGCCGGGCAAAACCGACCATAAAGTGGGCAAGAAAGCCGCCTTTCAAAGCAACCTCTTCTTGCCTACGATAAAATGGTTTCCTGTACTTTGGCAATTTCGAAGGTTGAAGGATGCGCTGAATGTCGCGGGCTTTGAGAGCCGGAGAGGGATGATAGTGACCTGTCAGCGGAACCCACCCAATTATAATGATTCCAAATTCGGACTGACTTGTTGCAAAATCTCTGGCTGTGGCTGAGTTCTTGCTGGTTGAAACAAACATTGACATTTTATCGAGGCCACTTTTCCCCGTGTGATGTAAAGCTTCTAAATAATAATCGCGAATCAACAACCTGTCAATCTCCGGATATTTAGCTGCTTGGGTTTGGAACGATCTCTTGTTTCTCCGGGACAGAAAGTATTGGGAGAAGGGAGCGTTATTTTTGATAAAGCTGGTCACTGCTGGACCGGTGTTGTTACTGAATATTAAATTGAATTTCTCGAATATATATCCAAATGCTGCCTGACTGGTATCGCCAAAGCCAATAGTTTCATTATTGACTGCTAGCTTAGTTCGAGCTTCTTTCCTAAAGTAACGGCCTTTGTCGCCAATCATGAATAAGAAGGTGCGTAACTTATCATATCCGGCCGGACCATCTGCTAATTGAAGTTTTTCCTTTAGGCTTTCAAAATTTTCTCCGCGGTGAATGATCTGTAGTGTTCTTGCCGCTTGTGCTACAACAAGATTGGAAAAGAACGACAATGCCGTTTGCTGCTCCGATGCCGTAAGTCTTTGCCCGTCCTTTTTGAGTGTAGGTTATCGAACATGATTGAGTTTTAACCGCGTCGACGTATGGGATCTCCTTTGGTCGTTTAATAGAAGGTCCTTTGTTCGTTCATGCTTTTGATCATTTGTTTCGAGCTATCGATGGTGCTTTGTAAATAGGCATAACTACCCCAATTGCCACTGGGGGTCTTGCTCGCCTTGTGTCGTGCGATCGCTTCCCGGTAACCCAGCCATGCTTGCACAGCTATATCATACGTATTGTCGTAGTTCTCTTGACAATGCTCATCGGGGGAAAATGCGGACCTCATGTCTGAAAGCAGAGCGAGAACCTGTTTATCCATGTCGTCTTTTTCGCGTCTTTTCTTCTCTAAAATGGCCGGAACTGTTTCGGGCCTGTCGGGCTCGAGAACATTCCAAATATAGTCCTGGGCATGATCCAGGAATATCCGGGCGTTTTGGTAGCAGCGAAGGACTTCCGTCTCGTCAAGGCAGAGATCATGGGCGATCTCGTGGGAAAGAATGTGACGAAGCTCAAATAACCTTTGGATGTCGGTATATATCTCCGAATAGTGTGCCTGAAAATACTGATAGGCATACGCTCTTTTATCAAATATGGAATGTCTGCTGTATGTTTTTAATGACGAAAGAAATGGAGCATCAAGGACAATGCTGAATGCGGTATTTATATCCTCCAAGCGACTGCAAGGAAGTACGTGGGCAATCAACTCTCCCATTGTTAGAGATCGATTCTGGACTTCCAGGAGAACCGAAAATCTCAATTTCAATTGTAATTTTATTTCGAGGTCTTCAACCCTGTTGGTGTAGGGCTTTCCTTTATCGATCAATTCTTTGAGTGTGGATCGGCAGAACCCTTCTAAACACGCGACGGTTGCAGAAGGTATATACTTGAGGATTGCCGCCGATTCTTTGATGTTATGATTTTTCACTGCGGCGAGTAAGAGGTCGATTTCCGTGAACCGCTTATGAAATCGGCGATTCTCGCTGAATTCGTTTCTTGCCTTAAGTTGCCGGATTTGCTCGAGGGTGGACGGCTGCGACATGGTAGTTTGAGGTATTATGTTAAGCAATTTCTACAATGTATTCTTCAATTGGTTCTGTTATCGTGCCAAGCTTACGGGGGTCTTCTTCTGGGACTTCTTGGAAATCAACTTTAATGTCCGGGTTTACGATAAGTTTTAGTTCCCCTTCCCTGTTAAATTCATGTGCTACAAATTTCCATTTGATTGATATTTCCTTGGCCGAGTCAGTCGGTCGAAGATATATTTGGTCGGAAATAAATACGTCCTGGCCGACAAGGGCATTTTTTTCCGGCTCAATCTCACCACCGATGTTATTGGAGGAAAAGCGCACGTTTTTCTTCCTATTTTGGACGCTCAATGGAGTGATAAGTGAGTATTCTATATTAGTGTCATCGATCCTTTCTATGTCTCCTTCGACCCTGAATATTAATTTGAAATCATCGATGGAAGTACTTCCGGTATTAGCGATCTGAATCCGAACCGGCACCATACTCAGGTTTTCTGTAGTTCTTCCAAGTGTGGGAGGTATTGAGATTGGCTTAACCCGTAAGCGATCGTGAGCCTGAAGAAGCATTTGTTGTATGTTACCCGTGGGATAATCGCTCGCCGGCAGTGCCTTCTGATACCTATGTATCTTCTTCTGTCGAAATTTCGGTGCTATTTCCATTTCAGCTAACCCACCCTCAAATTGAATCTGCACCGATTGATCGAGGCGATATTTCCGATTGCTGGCGTACCAATCGTGGACCGGTTTATGCTCGTCGATTAAGTCGGCAATGACCTCCCACGAAAATATATGAACTTCAAATATACCCGCGGCAATATGCTCCATATTTCGCTGCCGGAGATGCTCTTGTATTTTTGCGTCGTTTTGAGCGGTCGTGGCGAAATAGAGTTTTTTCAACTTCGGAGTAAATGATTTCGCTTTGGTAATTTCATTATCGATTTCTTCGGGCGTGAATTGCGGATGATGATATTGCTCATCATTGTATTCACTTTTCCCTTTACATTGAATTCCATAGTATTCCATTTCGCCTCGTGGGATGCCATATATGTCAACACCGTTTTGGGGTTGACCTAAGCGGCCGTTCTTTTGGATTTCCGGATACCTCCAAACCTCGCGCCAGAGGCGATAGCAGAGGTGTTCAAAGTCCTGCCAATTAGCAGGACGCCTTAATGTCTGTGGTGCTAACATCTTCTTAAGCTTTTCGGACGTCAAATTTACTGAATTTCCGACAATGGGGGGGTAACGCTGGCCCTGGCGTTCCGTAGTATTTTCGTTGCCCTACTTGTTGGACTATCGTTTGGGGTTGGGGCATTAGCCACATTTGTCCTGTGATCAAAACGCGGATGGTATGCTTCACCGAGTTTCATGGGTGCAGTTTCTTTCTTTCCGAGATGTTGGGCTGGTCATCTACCATCTGGTGGTGGGGAATTCTTTGTGAGGGACATGGCAGGAAAGGTGTCGGATTGGAAAACAGGGGATAAGAGGCCGAAGGGCGAGGGCAAGGTGCAGGATATAGTAATTGAGCGGCCGTTTTGGGGTGGGGAAAACCGGCGGAAAGGTGTGGAGAGCCAGGTTAGGCTTGGAGATGAGGCAAGGCCGGTGGCGTGTCTGCGGACAGTTATGCCTAAAAAGGACGGGTAACCTAGTCCTTTCGGGGTGAGTGGAATTAGTAACAAGTTATTGCCAAGCGGATAAGAACTAGCGGCAAGGCCTGAACATCAGTAGCCCCAGGATGCTAGTAAATATTCTATATCAGAGCTTTCCAAAGATACTATATCAGTGATCGTGTTTTTCAGGTAGAAGACGATGGGTTGCCGATAAGTTTGATCGTGTGGTTTTTCGTTGGGCCGTATGTTGGGATGGCTGCATCTGATGTAAAACAGCCGGTATGCTCTTAGTGCATTCATGACGTTGTTATAGACGTCTTCTGGCATGTCGTGGGTTTCCATCATAACCCGGGCGAACGTTTGCAACTGGGCATCTGTATACGTCTTTAGAGATGACAAGGGCGGACGGGTTCCCTCCAGTTTCTTTTGCTCTGCTTTATCCTCGATCAGGCTTAAGATGACCCGGGAATTGCGTGGCAGCATGTATTCCCGTTCAATGCCGCTCATTGTCTTGACGAGCGTTTCAATATCCTTGTCGACATTGGAATGGAAAAGATGCTTTGCCGCGTCGAGAAGCTCGACGTTCAGCGATAGGGAAAAGTGCGCGTCTTTCATCAGGTCGAGGCCAGCAAACAGGTTAAAGGATTCCAATGCCTGTCCGGCGCGGTTGCGAATGATCTCTTCGAGACCGGCGGTATCTATATTGAGCGCGATTAAATTGATGAGTTTTTGGACAAGGTGGGTGGCGCTGATTTGAAGGGCTGTTGCCCGGACGAATACATTGTTGGATGCCGTCGCATCCATGTAAATCTTATTTATAAGATCAGAAAACGCCTTCTCGGCATTTAAATAGGCAAGGGCTTTTTCTCTCTTGACCGCTAATGGAAGATCGTTTCCGGCTACCTCGCGGGTTCTCGCAAGGGTGATGCTGCGGCTGAATATGCTACTGGTGATCAGCGATTCGTTCATCGCATTCCACAGGTTGTACAGCTGTTTGGTCTTCTCGGGTAGGGAACTGGAATCGATACGGTCGAATATGCTTTTTAATGTACGCTCATATTCTTCGTTGTCATCAACGTCGTTGGCGAGGGCATATCTCAGACTGTTTATGTCCAGAATGAGGTTGTTTGCATCGCTATCGCCTTTTAATGTTTCGAGGCCTTGTCGAAACGATGTCATGGTGATGAGGCCCAGCTGGAGTTTGTTTTTCAGGTCCACATAGTCCAGCATATTCTTTTCCTGGTCGGTTAAATCGAATTTGGACCGGGCCTTACGCTGGAAAAGATCGGAGTCGGCGTAGCAGCCGACTTCGCAATAGGAAAGTGCGGCTAGGATCAGGAGGTCTTTGTCAGAATTTACCTCCGCGTGACTTAAATTGCTGATGGCATTGTATATAATGCTAGTGTCATATTGCCCCAAAAAGAACAGGCCATATTCTTTTAGTAGTCTTTTCAGGTGGCTTGGATTCCTCGGGTCGAATTGTCCATCTAGGAGGTTTACTATGGGTAACCCGTATTTACTGCCGTAGGCTGCCTGCATTTTCGCGGCCTCTGAGAATCGAGAAGATAACCGCTCTTTCAGCCCGGCAATGCCTTCAGCGGTGAGTTCATTGGTAATGGACATACGCACGTTAACGAATTCCTGGTTGGTCCACTCTTCGCTTTGGCGGTCGTCATTGATCCGCTGGTATAGCAGATCGGAAAAGTCGTAATAACATTTGTCGGCCGATACATCATAAAAAACGAAGATACCAGTGGTGGGAGTGTGCTTGAGCATATAGCCCAGCCGTGAGGTTTTGACCTGGTATGAAATGAACTTACCGTCGCCGACGAGGTTTACCCGGTCGATGCTCTTTAGCTGTAGGGGAAATTTAGATCCGGTTGCACCGGAATAGGCAACGACCTCTACCATGTAGTCGCATCCCAGGTCCGGGTCTTCCGGCCGAAGTATAAAGCCCGTCTGGTCGTTAAGTAACGCCATCAGTTTCCTGACGGACGTAGCAGAGTTACTGGCCGATTGATCTATTTGCGGTAAGTCATCTAGCGCCATCGAGGGATTTTATCGGACAAATATAACTAAAATGGTCGGGTCGGTGTAACCCGGCCCTTCGCTGTGAGGGCGGTTACTCCTGATGGAATTACGCCTCATTGGGCGAGACATGGTGGAAATTTATTAAACATACCAAATTTGCTAATTTGGTATCTAAATTTAATGTTCATGGAAATAGCTATTATTGTTAAGTCCATAAAAGAGGGTATTGATCGGCTAGGGCAGCAGGATACCTGGCTCTGGCAAAATGATCTTAGTGAACGTAGTTTAGCCCATCGACTCGCAGTATATTTGGAGCCACTATTTCCTGGGTATGACGTGGATTGTGAATACAATGGAGACGTGGGTTCACTCGATGGACAAAAAAGGATATTCATGCTGGAACAGCAATTGCGACAGGCGATCGGGGTAAAGAAATTTGAAAGCGATTTTATGGAAAACGAGGTTATTGATAGACTCGTTTTCCCTGATATTATTGTACATCGGCGCGGTACCAATGAACACAATCTGTGTGTCTTGGAAATCAAGAAAAGCACGAGTAGAGTTCCAGCTCATTATGATCGTCTGAAATTGAGCGCTTACACGTCTAATGTAAATGGGAATACCTTGCGATATAAGCTGGGCGTTTTTATCTTGTTGCGCATGGATGTGCACGTACAGTACGAATTGGAGTTTTTTCAAAATGGGGATGTTATTCATCTTAGTGGAAATTGAAGTAGTCATGAAAATTGAAGAAGAATTGTAGCGCCGCTGGAATACACCTCATCCATATCCCTTTGATTAACTGAAAAAATTGGAAATTTCTAAACCTTGGTGGGCCGAAGAGAAGGGGAACTTCGAGATGGAGGGCGAGGTTACGGGAGAATTAATTAAAATCTATAATATCGGGCATTTGAGAGAGAAACTAATAAAGAATGCTGTCCAAAATTTGCTATCATTGTGAGGAAAGAACAAGCAATGGACGAACAAAAAGAGCTCAAGGAGAAAATTGAAGAGTGGATAAAGAAGGAAGGAGTTCCGTTAGAATATTTCTCAGCAACCACTTTCCGGACTGTTGGATTCACGACTTTTCAAGGTTATTATGCTAAGGGCAGCGAAAAAAGACGAGAAATAGATACGTTAGCCTATCAGACCTACGAAGTCAACGGTTCATATTTAAGGCTGCATAGTGTCGCAGAGTGCAAGTGGTCAAGGGACAAACCCTGGGTAGTTTTCAACTCGCAAGATACCGTTATGTCTGAGGCAGCGGCTATAAGCCAGACAATTGGCAATGAAGTTGGATCCGCTTTATTGTGGTATGTTGCAGGAGAGAGCGAATTGCATTTGCTTGAACTTTTTAACAAGGCTAAGGTTTGCGGATTTTCTGGCCGACAGGCCCTTGCTGATAAAAAATCTGATCTTTTTTACGACACCATGCAAGGTGTTATTTCCAAGACTTTGGAAATAGTTAACGATTATGATCGAATTGAGAAAGACGGTTTAAAGTGGATAACGATTGGATTTCCTCTGATTATCATTGACGCACCATTGTTTGAGGTTAGCTATAACGCCGCCATGGGAACGTTGGAAACAAATGAAACGGAGCACGCCAGACTTCATTGGCGTGGCTCTAACGATTGGAAGTTTATAGCAACGGTGGATGTTGTCACTAAGGATTATTTACCAACATACGTAGCCCGGCTTAAAAAGCAGTTTGATGATATACATGAATGTGTAACGACTCGATTCGACGATATCAAGAGATTTTGTGAAACTGGGAACCCTGAACTGCTACAAATAACCGATGTCTCAAGAGGTATTTCAGGTCAACCTTGGTTTTTTACCCAACGAACGCGATTTCGGTAAGGTTAATTCCCCAATTCACGAAATGCGCACAAGATATGGCCTGAAATTCAATAGTTTATGTGCTTTGTTCGCCAATTGTCCGCCTGGTCGCGGCTGACCGCTGAGATGTTCGGTGAAAGAACTTAGGTGATACAATTACGAATTCGATGAATGCCGAGGAATTTAATGATCAGGTCCATCTATATAATCGATCAATGTCTTCAATTTTGTAATAGCCTCATCATAAGTAGGCACGCCGCCTATTGCATATGACATTCCCTGCACGAAGCGAGTATATTCTGTACGGTATTCGGCATCTGTAATGAGGATTTCCTGGAGTAGCTGGAATTTTTTGTTCAATGGCAACCCTGTAATCTTTTCGCATCGATCGTTATCCTGTCTGATTGCATCCATCGCAAGTTGCCTAAAGTCGGCATGACTGATGACATAGGGCTGCAAGGCGGCCAGGTCATGGATGTGCCTTACGAGGTCGGGATCATCGTCTTCTGGTAGCCTGGCACGGTCGGGAACACGCCAGATCAGCGCACTCAGTTTGTCCGCAGCATTCTCTACTGGATCCACACAAACGACTTCCTGCACCTCCGGTCCGGTGCCTGTAAGCTCCGCAATAAAAGAGGCTACCGGACGTGTCAGTCGCGGAAGAGTGAGGGTAGCCTCAGTAAATTCGATCTGAAGGTGGGGACGGAGTGGGTCGGAGGAAGCTACGACAGAAGGATAGTCTATTTCGAATGCAAAATATTTATTTTCATCTCTGGACTTCCATTTTACGGCGTCAATGGGAAAATGGGCAGTGATCAACTGATATAGGCGTTCCCGGATAGCAGACAATAGCTTTCGCTGCTGGCTTCTGGATGCTGATGTATTCGGTGGGAGAATTAGTCGGAAGTCGATGTCTTCGGAGAAACGTTGGAGTAAACGATGGGCTTTGGACAATGCGGTACCGCCAGCAAAAATCAATTGTGCTCCAAACAGGTCCGCGTTGGTGATCTTACTTATGAGTTGTACAACATACCAGTCCTTCTCTACAAAGGCAGGATCTATGCCCATCTCGAGTGCCACTTCTTCAATCACTGCTTTACCTGGGGCGTTGTTCATAACTAACGGCTATATTGTTGTAGCCGATTTTCCGGCTAATGCGTTTGTTCACACTGATCAACCGGCCTGTTGGCACCTGGGTGGAGCGCCCTTCCTGGTAGTCAATTGTCGCACGGGAGGGCCTCGGCGAAACGCCCAGTCGGTCTAACGCTCGTTGGGCCAGAGCTGGAAGCGGCACTACAGGTACAGTATTGCCAGTGAGCGAAGACACCTTGGCTTTGGCATACAATCCATAGCCGATCTTGATCAATTTACCCTTCTTGGTTAGCGCCAACAGTGCCCGACCCACCTGATCATAAGCCCCTAGGTCATCAAAATCCTCGCGCAGCAAAACAGGGGATTGCTTGCGGGCAACCCTAATAGCAATTTTCCCCTCTAAAGTTTTGCTGTATTTCATTGATTTTGTTTATGTTTAGTTTACAAACATACGACAATTTTTGATTACAAACATACGACATTTGTGCGGAGCAAATATACGACAAAAAGAGGTATCGATAATCATTTGGAATAAGGCAATCAGTGTAGGGCCAATCTGAAAGCAATTGATTATGAATGACTTGCCGTGCTTCTTAACGGGTTAAGATTCGATAAGGAATTATTCAGAGTTTCGGGCGGTTTCTGAGGCTATGGTCTTGCCGCAAGGGGTCAATTTCGGGGTCGCCGGGTCGGATATTAAATACCGCAGAGAGAAGTTGAGGGGTATTGGCATTGAACCGGGTTTTTTCGATGGACTTTTCCCTATGATGATGGCTGTCAGTAGACGACTTCTTAAAAGAGCTCCCCAATGCCATAGCCGTATAAGCCTGTCCCACGGAACTGCCGGCAACAGCTGTCCGGGTACGGTGGTCCACATAGATGTGATCATGCGGGTTACGGCCATTGGAGCGCGGCCTGACGATTTCGATGCCGTCACGTTGGAGGTCGGCGGCGAGGACGCGAAGCGTCGACGGCTCCTGGTCGAGAATCCAATCGATGCGATGGCGGATGGAGGTAATGTTTTCTCTACGGGTTAAACGGGATTCTTCGAAATGCTCATTCAGCCGTTTGAGGGTCGGGCGGTTGGTGAGTTGGGAGGCCATGACCGGTGGACTGATTTTGTTGCCATGGTCGTCCAGGGCGGTGTAGTAAATGCCGTTATAGCGACGGGATTTGCTTTCGGGACCACCGGTTTCAGCAATCACGTTGTAGGAGCGAAGGATGGCGTTGTATTCATGGAGGTCGGTGAATTGATAATGCTTGGTGACGGTGGCGGTGATATCGTCGATGGATTGAGTGATCGGGCGGTCGCTCCCGGGAACGATCTTTTGGACCTCCTCGGGGGAGAGGGTCTGCATACGGGTCCGCCGTTGTGCGGGTTGCAGGTCGAATTCCTTTTCGATGGCTTTGCGGGTGGGTTCGGAAAGGCGGATGGCCATGTGGTCGGTATTGATTCGGCTTCCGTCGGGGCGAATGAGCGAACTGATGATATGGATATGGGGGTGATTAGCGTCTTCGTGACGGTAGACCAGGTAGGGCTGATCTTCCATTTCGAGTCCTTGCATGTAGCGGTCGGCGATAGCGGTCAATTGTTCGTCTGACAGTTTCTCCCCCGGTTGGAAATTAAGCGTGGCGTGCAACATTTTGACCTTCGACCGACCGTTTAGCTCATTCAATTGCTGGAATCGGTAGAGCCTTTCCGCATAGTCGAGGTCATCGCGCTCCTGCAAAAAATTACCGGCGTGGATGAATTTCGCCTTTCCCTGTGTCACTTTTTCTTCGTTGTAAGAAAGCAGTTTGGCGAGGCTTGCAGTGGGTGTTATTCGCGCCACCATAGTTGATAGATTTGATAACTGTTGATGCAAATGATTTCGATTGAGCGGGATCCCTACACGGCCTCTGTCATCCTGAAGGCCTGGTATTCCCTTCTCTTCTGCTTTACTGGGTCATTTTTTAAGACTGATTTTTCCTGGAATCGGGCTTTAGGTTAATGGCTGCCGATCGAGTGTGTCACATTCGCGTGTCACGTTCAGTCATCTTGCCATCCTTCTGGCATAGGGTACTTTTTAGGGCTTTTGGAGCTGGTGAGTGGCCTCTCGCTGCTGAGCGGCTAAATAATCGAGTGGATCGTCTAAGCAGTCACATTCGCCTATTCCAGCTGTCAAAAACAAGATCGATGAGGTAAATGGGCATGGAATCGTGCCAGCATGGGAAGTTGGCAACGTGAGGTAGGGACGGTTGTACAAAACCAGTATAAGACATAGCGAATTTTTGGGCGTATATAACAGATCTGAAGGCACTAAAGACGTGTCACATCGAATGCAACATGTAATTGCCGTAAACAATCCTTGAAACAAAAGGGCAGGCTCAAGATGCAGTCGCCGATGGCGATGTATGCGCGGTCGTTGGTTTGATAATTCGGCCTGTTAGGTGACACAGGTAGGAAGGTTTTGAGACCGGCCGTGAGCTCCTTGATCGTCCGGTCACAGGACTCAATGATGCGGTTGGTCTGATAGATCTGATAAAGGGATAGGCTGTCCATACTTCACGATTTCTTATTCGCAGGTCGAAGATAGGATGGGATTGGGGGCGCTCCAACACTTAGCCGTATACTGTATAAGCGAGGTATGCGAATTCATTTTACTTTTGGGACAGAGATTTATTGTAGCTCTTTGTATATAACCATGACATCAAAAGAATCAGAAGGAGGCTTCTATCGCGAATGAATCAACAATCCCCGAGAGACGTATTGAAAGCAATTGGTGACTTAGAAGGATACACTCTTGCTGCTTTCAATGCGGCTCGCGGGGCGCCAACGGCGTGATGGAGCCGGGGGATGGACTGCAGCTGCTCGCCGGCGGCAGCTTCCCTGATCCGGGATTTGCTTTCAGGTAGAGCATTCGGAATTGTTTGCGCCGCTGGTGATTGCCATAGGGTGGAGGGGGTAGGAAGGCTTTAGTAGGCTGCAGGACAGAAGCTATATGGATGAAAGCCTCGCGGAAGTGGCAGCCCCGGCACGGGAGTGAGAGGGGGACTGCGAACGGGAGGGGTCGGGGCGTCGCCACCGTCGCCACGTGGCCGCCCGTGCCGCGCCGGGAGGCCGATGCAATCGAGCGAAGCGAAGATTGCGAGCGAGGAAGAACGAGGGACGAAGTTCTGACGAAGCTCCGGCCGGGGCGCGGCTAACCGCGTTCGACCTTAGTTGTTCGGCCGGAGCGGAGCGGAGGCCAAAATCATATATGAACGCGGGCGGCCACCGGCAGGTGGCGTCAATTATGGGGCGGCGGGTGGACGCGAGATGACGCGGGCTCGGCGTATTGCGGCGAGGAACGAGCCGCAACCGCGTGATCGAAGCGGACACGGAAGCCGCCCGAACGGAGGCGCCCCGAGCCGCAAGAACTATGACAGCGGTACCCGAGCGAGCAGGCGCGACGAAGGAGCTCTGCGAGCGGAGGGGCGAGCGCTGAAGGCGAGACCAAAATAAGAATAAATATGCGCTCGCCTTGAGCGCGAGGCTGGCGTAGGGCTTGCCGAGGGGTGCCGGAGAGAGACCGATTTTCCTGGCGAGCCGTAGGAATTAAAGCATGTGGAAACCGGCTGCTGTAGCTGGTTTCAAGTGATTATTTTTTCTTGATGCACGTCTAATTTTGTAATTTTAATGCTGCGGACATGAGCAAAGACGACGATCGGAAGTGTAGCTCAAAGAGGGATGAATTGCTCCGGCTGGTAGCTTCACTTATTGTTGAAATCATTTTAAAAGAACAAGAGGACAATGAACGCGATAGGTTACATACGGATCAGCGAAAAGGATCAATCGACATACTCCCTTCCGTACCAGGAAAGTCGGATTAGAGACTACTGCGTCCGAAATGGGTTATACTTAAAGGAAATTTTCGAGGACAACGGAGAATCGAGCGCGACTTTTGACCGGCCGGATTACCTGGCTTTGGAGAAATTTATCAAAGCTCACAAAGGTGAGGTGCAATATCTTATTGTATTGGATCATGATCGGTTCAGTCGAATCCTGGTCGATGCACTTCGGAAGATCGAGGAATTGCAGAAAAAGTTCGGCCTGAAAGTCTTGTCAGTGGAAGAGCCGTTGAATCTCGACACGACAGATCCCAATGTCTTTTTGCATAGGACATTCAAGTATGCTTTTGCAAACCACGAATTGCTAAATATTCGCAGACGTACCGCACGGGGCATTCGACAGGCAATGGAATCGGGCCGGGTGGTAAACCGTGCTCCTTTTGGGTACGTGAATTCCCGGGATGAGCACGGAAAGCCGGTTTTGATAATTGATCAAGAGAAGGCGGCAGTAGTAAAGGAGATTTTCGAGGCGTTCATTGAAGGAATGCCCTTACAAACTTTACGGAAATTGGCTTCGAAAAAGGGATGCAAAAGGGAGGGCCATAGTAGCCTTTTGAAATTATTGGATAATCCCTTGTACGCTGGCCTGATCCGTTTGCCGGCATTTGAAGGACGGCCTGAACGGTATGTGAAGGCGTTACACGAGCCGATTATCTTGGAATCCAGGTATTGGATAGTCCATGAATTGATAGAGGGCAGGCCAGGCCAAAAGGCTCGGCCGAAGGCCGATTTTCCCTTGAGAGGAATTTTGCGTTGCGAATGTGGGGCGCACATGACAGCGGGATACAGTAAGGGTAAGAAGAAATATTACCTATACTATCAATGTACGAAAGAGAGAGGGCGTAATTACCGAGGCGAATTGCTGCATGACATGGTAGAGAAGGTTCTGCAAATTTTGAGTTTTACAGATGAAGACGTTGCTCAAATTAAACAATATGCGAGTGAAGAACTGACAAAAGCTACAAAGTACAAGACGGCTTTATTAAATTCTAAGTATAAGGAATTTAATGAGGTATCATTGAAGATTGAGAACCTGGAAAGAAAGATGATTAATGATGAGATTGAAGCGTCTACTTATAAAGTGTGGTTCTCGAGGTTGAATGCGGAAAAGGGAGCGATTGAGAATGAGATCATGCGAGTGAAGAAGGATAAGCAGGCAATTTTCGACCGCCTGGATGAAGCGATACCGATGCTGTGCAACCTTCGGAACTTATATCTGTCGGTTACGTTGGATGGCCAGCTAATTCTTTTAAACAAGGTGTTCGAACTTGGAATCAAGTTTGATGGACACATACTTCGAACACCTTCACTGAATCCGGCATTAATTGATAACTACTTGAATACAAAAGAAAAAGGGCTGCTCATTGTAGAGCAACCCGATGATTTTTTGCATAAAAACTTGAAAAGTACCGCGTAGGGGAGTCGAACCCCTCATTCCTCCGTGAAAGGGAGGCGTCTTAACCGATTGACCAACGCGGCGTTCAAACTCGACCGTTTTACCGGTTTTCGCGAAAGGAGTGCAAAGATAGCCGGGATTGAAAAACCGACCAAATTTATTACATCCTTACTTCCTTTTGCCCCATCATCCCACCTGATCCGCTACCTCCTCCCATCACATCCAACAACCATATGATCTCCAACCCGATTTCCGCCCCGGCAAGCCGCTGGCCCTAAGAAAATTATATGATCTTTTCAATTGATATCCAAAAATTTAGAATCCGTTTAAAATCTAAAATGGTAACTTGGGGCAATTTTTAAAATTCAAACAACACATCGTTATGAGCACAGTTAAAGTTGCTATCAATGGTTTCGGCCGGATCGGACGTTTGGCATTCCGCCAAATTCACGGGATGGAAGGAATGGATGTAGTGGCAATTAATGACTTGACCAGTCCTAAGGTTTTGGCCCACCTGCTGAAATACGACAGCGCTCAGGGCCGTTTCGAACAAGAAGTTAAGGCAACGGAAAACTCTATTGTCGTCAACGGCAAAGAAGTAAAGATATATGCTCAGAAAAACCCCGCCGACATTCCCTGGAAAGATCACCAGGTAGACGTCGTCCTCGAATGCACCGGCTTCTTCACCGATAAGGAAAAGGCCGAAGCTCACCTCAAAGCCGGCGCCAAACGCGTCGTCATCTCCGCTCCCGCAACAGGCGACCTCAAGACCATCGTTTTTAATGTCAACCACAATATCCTCGACGGCAGCGAGACCATCATTAGCTGCGCATCCTGCACCACCAACTGCCTGGCGCCCATGGCTCAGGTCCTCGATGAAAAATTTGGTATCGTAACCGGCCTGATGACCACCATCCACGCCTATACGAACGACCAGAATACCCAGGACGCCCCCCATCCGAAAGGTGACCTCCGCCGCGCCCGCGCCGCTGCCGCCAACATCGTGCCCAACAGCACCGGCGCCGCAAAGGCTATCGGCCTCGTCCTGCCGAAACTCAAAGGCAGGCTCGACGGGGGCGCCCAGCGCGTTCCCACCCTCACCGGCTCCCTTACCGAGCTCGTCACCGTCCTCAACAAAAAGGTAACCCTCGAAGAGGTCAACGCCGCCATGAAAGCCGCTACCAACGAGAGCTTTGGCTATACCGAAGACGAAATTGTCAGCACCGATATCATCGGAATTACCTACGGCTCCCTCTACGACGCCACCCAGACCCGGGTCATCACAAACGGCGACACCCAGCTCGTCAAGACCGTCAGCTGGTACGACAATGAAATGAGCTATGTCAGCCAGTTGGTCCGTAGCTTACACTACTTCGCCAAACTGATCTCCAAATAAGATTTCACCGCGGTCTGCCAAAAGCAGACCGCTTTTTTTTATACCCATCAACGATTATGAGCCAGTTCAGCCAGCATAATTTTGCTAACGAAAAAGCCCTCGTCCGCGTCGATTTCAACGTCCCGCTCGATGATAAATACAATATCACCGACGATACCCGTATCCGCGCCGCCATCCCGACGATCAAGAAGATCCTCGCCGACGGCGGTAAGGCGATCCTGATGAGCCACCTCGGCCGGCCAAAAGACGGCCCCACCGAAAAATATTCGCTTAACCACCTTGTACCCCATCTTCGGAAGCTCCTGAGAACCCCAATTATCTTTGCTGAAGATTGCATCGGCTCACCCGCCGAAAAGGCGATCGCAAAGGCACAGCCCGGACAGGTGGTGCTGCTCGAGAACCTCCGCTTCTACAAGGAAGAAGAAAAAGGCGACAAAGCTTTCGCCGAAAAGCTGGCTAAGCTCGGCGACGTCTACGTCAACGACGCCTTCGGCACCGCCCACCGCGCCCACGCCTCCACCGCCGTCATCGCACAATTCTTCCCTAAGGACATGCGGATGTTCGGCCTCCTCATGGAAAGCGAGGTCGCCAGCGCCGAACGCGTCCTCCATCAGTCCCAAAACCCTTTCACCGCCATCATCGGCGGCGCCAAAGTCTCCGATAAGATCCTCATCATAGAAAACCTCCTCGAACGCGCCACGGATATCATCATCGGCGGTGGCATGGCCTACACCTTCTTCAAAGCTACCGGCGGGAAGATCGGCAACTCCCTCTGCGAGGACGATCGCATCGACACCGCAAAGGAACTGCTTGCCAAGGCCGAGGCTAAAGGCGTGCGCATCCATCTGCCCTCCGACAGCATCATCGCCGACAAGTTCGACGCCAATGCCAATGACTCGACCGCGCCAAGCAACAATATCCCCGACGGCTGGATGGGCCTCGATATCGGCGAGAACGCCTGTGAGCAATTTACCAACGTCATCCATCATTCGAAGACCATCCTCTGGAACGGACCGATGGGAGTATTCGAAATGGCGAAATTCCAACACGGTACGAAAGGGATCGCCAAGGCTATTGCCGAAGCCACTGCCAACGGCGCTTTCTCGCTAGTCGGCGGCGGCGACTCGGTCAGTGCGGTCAACCAATTCGGTTATGCCGACAAGGTCAGCTATGTTTCTACCGGCGGTGGCGCCTTGCTTGAGTATTTCGAGGGAAAAGAGCTGCCCGGCATCGCCGCGATCAACGCCTAATCACTCAAACCATATTGACCATGAAACGATTGCTCCCCATCCTAAGCCTCACCCCGGCCGGCCTGACCTTAAGCCGCCTTGCCTTAATCGTAAGCATCGGCCTGCTGGCCCCCACGGCCCTGCTTGCCCAACGGCGCCATAACGCGGACAATCCCTTCTCCGGCCTCGACACCGCCTTCGCCCGCGTGCTAAAAGACTGGCACGCCGCCGGATTCGCCGTAGCCGTGGTAGACAAGGACACCGTCATCTATGCCAAAGGCTTTGGCTACAAGGATTGGGAGCACAAGGTGCCCGTCACGCCCCACACGCTTTTCGCCATCGGTTCCTGCACCAAGGCCTTCACCGCATCTCTCATCGGCATGCTCGAACACGACGGCAAGCTGGATATCGATAAGCCCGTTCGCGACTACCTGCCCGAGCTTAAATTCTACAACCCGGAGATGAATGAGACGATCACTCTCCGTGACATGATGTGCCACCGCACCGGGCTGCCCCGTCATGACCTGTCCTGGTATTTGTTTGGCAACAGCACTAGGGACTCCATGATCCTCAAAATTCAATATATGCAGCCCACGGCGGGCGTCCGGGAAATATGGCAGTACAACAACTTCATGTTCGCCGCCCAGGGTGTCGTAGCGGAACATCTCACCGGTAAATCCTGGGAACGCAACGTTACTGACCGTATCTTTCAACCCCTCGGAATGGCCGAAACCGATTTTTCCGTCGCCGACCTTGCAAAAGCACCCGATGCCGCCCTCGGTTATGGTCTCAAGAGCGACAGCATCATAAAAAAACTCGACTACTACCTCATCGGCGCCCTTGGCCCTGCCGGCTCCATCAACAGCAACGTCATCGATATGTCGAAATGGGTCGAGACCTGGATCCACGGTGGTAAATATAAGGGTAAAGAGATCTTTCCCGCCAACTATGCTTCCCAGGCGATCACAGCCCAGATGGCCATGGGCGGCGGCCTGCCCACCAAAGAGGCCCCGGATGTCTTCTTCTCCAGCTATGGGTTCGGCTGGATGCTATCCTCCTATCGCGGCCACTACCGCGTCGAGCACGGCGGTAATATCGACGGCTTCTCCGCCAGCACCTGCTTCTTCCCCAGTGACAGCATCGGGATCATCGTCCTCTCCAACCAGAATGGCTCCGCCGTCCCCTCGATCGTTCGTAACCTCATTTCCGATCGACTCCTCCACCTTTCCTATAAAGACTGGGATTCCTACCTGAAAGGCGTAACCGATAAAGCAAAGGCAGACGCAAAAAAGGCACTGACCTCCCGGCAAAGCAACCGCATCGCCAATGCGCCGCTCACCCATAGCCTCAACGACTACACCGGCATCTATTCCAACCCCGGCTATGGCAGCTTTGAGATAACCGCAAAAGACGATTCGCTCTTCGCCAGCTTCCCCCTCCATACATGGTGGTTAAAACATTATCATTACGACGTCTTCCAACCTTTCGACAAAGACCCCAAAGAAGGCATAGATACGACCGACGACGGCGATAACCTGCGGCTGCAGTTTGATATGGATGCCGCCGGCTCCATCACCAACGTCGCCGTCAACCTTGAGGCCGCCCTCTCTAAACCGATCATTTTTACCCGCACGCCAAAAACCGCCAGCATCACTACCGCTCAGCTACAGCAGTATGTAGGTGACTATGCGTTCAGCGAAGCCGTAGCCGCCAGGATCTATGTAAAGGGTGAAAAATTGTTCCTGCTCGTGACCGGACAACCCGAGTATGAGCTGGCCTATATCGGCGGAAATAGTTTCTCTATCAAAAGCCTGACCGGCTTCACGGTCCGTTTCGACACGGATGACAAGGGTAAGATCGTCAGCCTGACTTCTATCCAGCCTAACGGGAAATTTACCGCGAAGCGAAAGCCCTGACCACGATCTTCCCAAACTGCTTCCCCTCATCCATCCACCGGAAGGCCGCCTCCCCATGCTCCAACGGGAACACCCGATCCACGACCGGGCGGATCTTATGCTGCTTCACCATACCCAACATCCCGGTGAAATCTTCCGGGCTCCCCATCGTCGATCCCAGCACATTCAACTGCTTCCAGAAGATCCGCCGCGCCACTACCTGCGAAGCATTTCCCCGGGTCGCCCCATAGAACACGACCCTTCCGCCCGGCGCCGCCAGATCCAGCAACTCGTTCATCTCATCTCCCGCGGCTCCATCCACGATCACGTCAAACGCCCCCGCCAGCGACTTCAATTTCTCCACCCATCCCGTCTCCCGATAATTCGCGCCGCCCATCGCGCCCATCTCCATCGCCTTATCCAGTTTGTCCACACTTCCTGAAGTAATGAGCGCCTCGGCCCCGGCAGCCACCGCAAACTGGAACGCCAACAAAGCTACGCCGCCCCCGATGCCCGTGATCAGTACTTTCTCCCCCGCCCGCAGCCGCGCCCGCGTCATCAACGCCCGATAGGCCGTCAAACCCGCCAACGGCAAGGCCGCCGCTTCCTCCCACGAAAGATGCAACGGCTTTTCCACCAGGTTGACTACCGGCACTTTCACGAATTCCGCCAGCGTCCCGTCATCCGGTAAGCCAAGGATTCGAAACGATTCAGGGTCCTGATAAGCCGCCGAATCCCCCCAAAAAAGCGCCGGGTTGATGATCACCTCCTTCCCGGTCCAATCCATCTCATCGGCGCCGTCGCCTGAGCTTACGCCCAGACCCCTGCCCGCAAAAGCGCCCACTTCAACAACGACCCCCGCGCCATCCGAACCCGGAACGATCGGGTATTTCAACCCCGCATATTGTCCCTTCTGGATCCAGACATCCCGGTGATTCAATGCCGCCGCATGGACCCGCACGATGGCCTCACCTGGCCCCGCCACCGGCATCGGTACGTCGAGCACCTCCACCGGCCTGTGCTTATCTTGTATAACCAATGCTTTCATCCCTAATATTTAAAGATATTACCCCCCGCCATCACCTCCTGCGTCTTCTCATCGAAAGTCACCCGCTGCCCCGTGCGGTAGGCCGCATTCGCCATGATCACCGCGATCGCATGCCGGTATCCCGCCTCGATCGGCGCATTTGGCTGCTTCCGGCTCCGAACGCACTCCATCCAGTTGCGGATATGCGCCGTCGTTAGCGGATCGCTCCCCGTGCTTGCATCCGTCGAGACCTTCCCATTCGTCTGCGTGAGCGACATCTCCGGAAGCAGATTCGCCTGCATCCCCATAGCTTTTGCATAGCCCTCCGTCAGCCCACCCTCCGGCGTGATCTTATTCGTATCCAGATTCATGGTTCCTCCATTGGAATAATAGATCTCCTTCGTCTCGCCCGCTGAATTCGTCTGCCGCGAAGTGAAGACCACCTGAAAGCCGGACGAGCGATCATCCAACGGCCCATAGTCGAATACCACCGTCATCGTATCGGCATTCTTGCGTCCGTCCTTCCACGCATATATACCACCGTTAGCCGACGCCGACCGCGGGTGGGGGAGGCCCGAGAACCAATGCACCGTATCGATCTGATGGCTCATCCATTGCCCCGGCAGCCCCGAAGAATAAGGCCAGAACAGCCGGAATTCCAGATATTTTCTTGGATCGAAAGGCTCAAAAGGCCGGTTCAGCAGATACCGCTTCCAATCCGTATCCTCCTCTCTCAACTGCGCCACCAACGCCGGCCGCCGCCAACGCCCCGGCTGATTGACATTCCAGGTCAGGTCCACCATCACGATCGGCCCGAACTTCCCCGACTGGATAAAATCCGCCGCCGCCATATAGTTCCCCCCGCTCCTCCGTTGTGACCCGATCTGCACGATCTTCCCCGACTCCTTCACCGCCTTCAGTACCGCCCGGTTGTCCGCCATCGTTTCCGCCAATGGTTTTTCCGTGTACGTATCCCGGCCCGCCTTCACCGCCTCTATCGTATGTAACGCGTGCTGAAAGTCCGCCGTGCTGATCATCACCGCATCCACCGCCTTGATATTGTACAACTCGTCGTTATTGACGCAAGCCTGAACATCGTGTCCAAACTTCTCCCCCAGAAAAGCCTTCCCCTCTTCCCTTCGCTTCTTCCAGATATCCGAAACCGCGATAATATCGAAATTCATCTCCTGATAGGATTTGAGAAAGGCCGGGATATGATCGTTGCGATGCCGGTCCGAAAAGCCAACCACGCCCACGCGTACCCGGTCATTGGCGCCCATGATCCGGCGATAGCTGCTGGCCCGAACGCCTAATGTACCCATATAAGTGGCCGCACCGGCCATCGTACCTCGACGAATGAATTCTCTGCGGGTCGTTGTCATGTTGGAATGATTTTTAAGTACTAATTTAGATCATCCTTCTCAAATGCTGTTATATGAACAGAATACGCCATATCATCCTGCCGGTCCTTTTACCTTATTATATGGTCGCCCAACCTCTGCCCATTCAAATTGTCGCCGACTCCACTCATCGTAACATCATCGTAACCTCCGGCGGCATCCCATTCACCAGCTTTATATATCCGGACACCCTCGAGAAGCCCGTCCTCTATCCTATCTATGCTCCCGATGGCCAGGTCATCACCCGCGGCTTTCCGCTCCGGTCCCGGACTGGCGATCCCACCGACCATTCCCACCACATCGGCCTCTGGTTTAACTATGAAAATGTAAATGGTCTCGACTTCTGGAACAACTCCTACGCCGTCCCGGCCGAAAAGAAAAGTCAATATGGCTGGATCCGCACTGACTCCGTCACCACCCGGTCCGACAATCCCAACGTAGCCACACTGGCCTATTCCGCCCGTTGGATCAACCAACAACAGGAGGCGTTGCTGATCGAGCATACAACTTATCGTTTCACCGCCACCGCGCACGAGCGGATCATCGACCGCATCACCACGCTGACCGCTCAAACCGACGTCCGCTTCCCCGACGCAAAGGACGGCATGCTCGGACTTCGGGTCACCAGGGAATTGCAGATCCCGTCCAACGCCCCCGGTGAATTCATCGACGCCAAAGGCAACATCACAAAAGTCGCCGCAGGCAACACCCCCGATATCAACGGAAACTACCTGACTTCCGCCGGCAAGACCGGCGACAGCGCCTGGGGAACCCGCGGCCAGTGGTGTATGCTCTATGGCAAAAAAGGCTCCGATACGCTTAGCGTCGTCATTATCGACCATCCGGACAACCCCGGCTATCCAACCTACTGGCACGCCCGCGGCTATGGACTGTTTGCCGCTAATCCCTTGGGCCAGAAGATCTTCAGCAAGGGACGCGAAACCCTCGACTTCCAGCTGAATAAGGGTCGGTCCGTGACTTTCCGGTATCGCATCGTGCTGGCTGCTGACCGTAAAAGGCTGTCCACCGACAGAATCCGGCAGCTTGCCGGTGATTTTGCGCGGTTGAAATGACACTATCCTTCTCCTTACCTATTAATATGAAGCCGGATTCCCAAAAATGCTAAATTTGAGCTCGTTAAACTTAAAAATCTATTGAAATGAACACTAGAAACCTAACCCTGATCATTATACTGGCCGTCATTTTGCTCTTTGGCGGCTGCGCTTGTGGCCGTTATAACGGCATGGTCACCGCAGATCAGAACGTGCAAAATAAATGGGGCGACGTCGAGACCCAGTATCAGCGTCGTACCGATCTGTATAACAGCGTCATCAAGGTCATCGAAGGGTCTGCAAACTTCGAGAAATCCACCCTCACGGCAGTCATCCAGGCCCGCGCGAATGCTACCGCCGTCCATGTCAATGTCAATGACTCCGCATCTCTGAATGCCTACCAACGCGCTCAGGCACAACTGTCAGGATCGTTCAGTCGCCTCATGGCTGTCGCGGAATCCTATCCCGATCTCAAGACTACGCAGCAATTCGCAGACTTCCAGACCAATATTGCCGGGACAGAGAATCGGATCAATGTGGCCCGCCGCGATTACAACGCGGCCGTCAACGACTATAACCTCAAAGTTCGAACTTTCCCTAATAACATTTTCGCCGGAATGTTCAATTTCCACGAGAAACCGTACTACCAGGCGGCGCCGGGCAGTGAGAACGCCCCGGATATCCAGTTTAACATTAAATAAAATCAATGCCTTTCCTTACACGTAAACCGTTGTTCGACGAAGCGCAGCAACAACAGATCGTATCAGCGATCAAGGCCGCGGAACAACGTACCAGCGGCGAGATTCGGGTCTACGTCGAAAATCGTTGCCGTTATGTCAATCCTATCCACCGGGCTGCCGAGATCTTCGCCGGGCTCAACATGGAAAAGACCGCTGCCCGTAACGCCGTCCTCGTCTATGTCGCCCTGAAGGATAGACAAGTAGCCCTTTTTGGCGACGAAGGGATCAACCGCAAAGTAGGCTCAGCCTTCTGGAACGAACAGGTCAGAAAGATCCTCAGCCATTTCAACAAGGCCGACTATGCCGGCGGGATCGCCAGGGTAGTGTCGGAGATCGGCGCCGCACTTCAGCAGCATTTCCCCTATGACAAGGGTACCGATCAGAATGAATTGCCGGACGACATTGTTTTTGGCCGATAAAACCTCCTTTCATGCACAAGTTCCTCGCCATCCTCTTTACCTCCCTGTTGCTGGTCGCTACATTGGCAACCCGCGCCCAGGACGTACCGCCAAAACCCAACCCGCCGACCCGCGTCAATGACTTCGCACACGTAATGACGCCTGATCAGATCGATGCGCTGGAAAGAAAGCTCGTCGCATACAACGACAGCACTACTTCCGACATCGTCGTCGTCACCGTTCCCGATATCGGCAGCTCCACCATTGAAGACTATGCCCTCAAGATCCTTCGCACCTGGGGGGTAGGGGACAAGAAGAACAATAACGGGATCGTCATCCTCGCCGACATCAAAAGCCGGCAGGTCACCATCCAGGTCGGATACGGTCTCGAAGGCGCTATACCCGACGTGACCGCAAAATCCATCATCGAGAACGAGATCGTTCCCAACTTCAAGGAAGGCGGAACCGACAACTATTACCGCGGCTTCGACCAGGCCGCTGATGCCCTCATCAAGGCAGCTGCCGGCGAATACCAAGCGCCCGCAGGCTATGCCCAGGGTCGTCATCGGCATGGCAGCAGTACCGGCAGCGGGATCGGGTTCTTTATTATCTTCCTGATCATCCTGTTTGTTATTTTTATCCGCCGTGGGGGCGGTGGGGGCGGAGGGGGAGGATACTTTGGCGGTGGCGGCTGGCTACCCTTCTTGTTTGGAACGATGGTAGGTCGTGGCCTCGGTGGCGGTGGTGGCTGGTCCGGTGGCGGCGGAGGCGGTGGTTGGGGAGGTGGCGGTGGCGGTGGCGACTTTGGTGGCGGCAGCGGTGGTGGCGGCGGCGCCAGCGGAAGTTGGTAGGCTCACTAAATTAAAAGGCCCCGGAAGACTCCCGGGGCCTGACTTGCTATCCCATATTCGTTTCTACTTCTTCTCCGCGGCCAGCGCACTCGTAATATAATCCGCCTGATCCTGCATCCCGGCAGCCGCTTTCTTCTTTGCCAGGTTATTCAGCGCCCCATCGAAGTAAGGATCCGTTTGCCCCCGATATGCTGACGGGATCGCTTCCTTGAACTTGATCACCACGTCTACTCCATGTTTTAGCCGATCCGTGCTCTTCACTTTGTCCAGCAGGCTGATATAGGGCCTGAGGAACTCGAACTTCGATTGCGTCACCGGCATCTTATCGAAATTATCCGTGATCACATCGAAATCGCTTTCGTCTCCCGACTTGATCAGCACAATGGAAATCCCGGCCGACAGTTCACCCTTTGCCGGAGCTTTCTGCAACTCCTTCGCGATCTTCAGTGCCGCCGTACTGTCGATTTCCACCAGCGCTTCGAGGGCGTCTCCGGCTACCGTATAGGAGGAATCACTGGTGGCCTTCGTGAAAAGAGCTTCGTATTTCGGATTTTTGAAATTGCCCAGCAGGCTGATAGCCGCCGCCTTTACTATCCGGCTGGGATCATGTTCCGCCATCTCCGCTATCAGCGGCTCAAAGGCGGTCTTCACCGCATCCCGCTCCAGGTCCAGTTTCGACAGGGTGAGATTCCGAATGCGATAGTAGCGGTCTTTCAGCCCCGCTTTCATCAGCTCCAACGCTTTCGGATCATCCTGATGCTTGGCGCAGAAATCGATCGCTTCACGCCGGTCCAGATAAAGCCCCGCATACTTGAACTGATGGATGAAATTGTCCAGGGTCTTATTATCCGTCTTTTCACAAAGCAGGATCTTATCGCCGTCCACATTCACCAGATCCGGATGGCTGCTATAAGCAAAAGTGAATGTATCCGTTTTGTCTTCGGCCCATACCTGGTGGCGTGTCTTCGATGCCCCGTTATAGATATCTATGGCTACCGGCAGCCGGAAGATCTTCCCGCTTTCATGCGTCTGGTTGACGATCACCTGAACTTTGCCCGATGCATCGTCATAGGCATAGTTGATGGTCAGTTTCGGATGGCCGGCGCCGTAATACCATTGGTTCCAGAACCAGTTGAGGTCTTCTCCGGTGATCTCTTCAAAAGCCAGCCGCAGTTCCTGGGCTTCGGCAGACTTGAACTTATAGGTATTCAGATAAAGGTTCAGCGACTTCCAGAAAGCGCTATCCCCGACATAGTTCCGAAGCATATTCAGGATACGGCCTCCCTTCGGGTAGCTGACCTGATCGAATACGTCCTCCTTATCCGCATAGTGGAAGCGCACCAGGTCCTTATCCGCATTTTCGGGCTGCTGCAGATAGCTTTGAATGCCGGCATAGTTGACCGCGTCGCCCGCATCTTTCCCGTACTTGTATTCATTCCAAAGGGTTTCGCTAAAATCGGCGAACGATTCGTTCAGGGTGATATTGCTCCAGCTCTCACAGGTCACCAGGTCGCCAAACCAGTGATGGAACAGTTCATGTGCGATCACATCCTCCCAGTCGTTGCCATCCGTCAGCTCGCGCGCGTCCTGCTGGGCCTGCTCGCCGTGCAGGGTACAAGTCGTATTTTCCATCGCTCCGCTCACATAATCCCGGCCGACGATCTGGTCATATTTTGGCCAGGGATAGTCGATGCCCGTCGCCCGGGAATAGAATGCGATCATTTCCGGCGTATGGCCAAAGATCCGCCGGGCCACCGGAGCATACGCTTTTTCTACATAATAGGCCACTTCCTTTCCTTTATAGGAATCCTTGATGATGGAATATTCTCCTACACCCATAAAGAAGAGGTAAGGCGCATTTGGCAGGTCTAATTTCCAATGATCCGTCCTTGTCCCGTCGCCGTTATTTTTCTGGTCGACAAGAAGGCCGTTGGAAAGGGTCACATATTTCGACGGTACCGTCATCGTGATCTCTTCCGTACACTTCTGGTTCGGCTTATCGATCGTGGGGAACCAGACCGAATTGGCTTCGGTTTCGCCCTGGGTCCAGATTTCCGTGGGTTTGTCTTTCTCTTCCCCTTTCGGATTGATAAAATAGAGACCTTTCGCATCTGTAATGGCCGCGCTACCGCGATGGACCTTCAGTTCATTCGGCTTTGAAGTATAGTCGATATATAGCGTATATTTTTCGGTCCGGCGATAAGTCCGGTCAAGATGGATGCGCAGGGTCATCCCGTCGTAGTCAAATTTCAATGGGACGTTTCTGCCCTCTTTGACCATTTCTATTTTATGGATGTCCATGCCCTTTGCATCCAGCTCCAGGGTGTCCGTCGAATAGAAATGTGGCTTCAACGTGACCCATTCCTTGCCGTACATATAGGATTTATCATAATCGAATTTCACATCCAGGCGGGTGTTGATGAGGTCATCGTATTTGGTGGCAGTGGCGCGATAGACCTTCTTCCAGGAGTCATCTCCTTGTTGCTGGGCATCCTGTGCGCGAAGCAGGCTGGCAAACAATAACGAAGCGGACAGAAGGAAGATTTTGTACTTAGCAGTCATATTAATTATTTTCAGGTGGTAAAGATAGTTGTTGACCCGATTAATCCAATTACCGCCCGCCATTTTAACCCGTTCTCCTTGGTTACCCTCCGGCGTCCATGCCTTCACCCGATGGATCGATCCCCTCGTCCGGAATCCCGCCCCCTTCACAGAATTCTGCCCCTTCACGGAATCCCGTAACTCTTCACAAGAACCCCGTAACCCTTCACAGAAATCCCGTCCCCCTTATCTATTAAGTATTGTAAATAATCGATAAATGTATCGGCCGCTCAATCTGATTGCTATCGTTTTTCCATAACTTGCAGAAGAATAACTCGGATCCAATGTCAAAACTCGGTTTGGTAATCGTGATGTTGTTGACGGCAGGCAGGACCATTGCACAAAATTACCCCGGTCCCAACAACGAGCCCCCGACCTATTTTGTGTTGATACAGGCTGACGATGCACAGGCCTTCTATGTTCGGCTGAACAGCCAGCTATACAGCTCATCACCGGCGGGTCACCTCATTCTGGCGCAACTGGCAGATAGCGTTTATGCGATAACCGTTGGATTTCCCGGACAGGCATTTCCCGAGCAGCGATATCTGTTGAATATCCATCAAAGAGATTGGGCCCTTCGCTTAGGCCGCCAGGACAATCGATGGGGTCTGTATGACGCACAGGGCCAAGCGCTGGCAACGGTCATGGATCCTGCTGTAGCCGAACGACCGGTCCTTGCCGGCATGAAAAAGGATGACGCCTTTTCTCAATTGATGTCTGCGATCGTACAGGATACTGCCGTTATGTACAATACTTTTGGCGCCGCGTCGGCAGACAGCGTGCGGCAGGCTGTCGTTAAATCGCCGGATAGCATGCAGGCGACCGTCGTTAGTGCCGCTGTTCATCCGGGTATTCGGGAAAGCTCCGGTCCTGCGGTTCCCTCCGCACCCACCGGTGTTATCAAATTAAGCGAACACAAGTCATCTCAATCTCTTAGCCTCGTCTATACAGACCACCTGGCCGATAAAAAACCGGATACCATTGATGTGGTTATCCCCGTCGATTCCCCAGCCGCCGCGACTCGTCGCCCTGATTCGCCCGCCGCCGTGCGCCTCCAATCGCCAGATACCCCGCGGTCTAAGTCGTCGCTTGCCACCGCCCATTCCCAATCCCCCGCGGATACCCTCCGCTCACAGTTACTTGCCACGACCCACCTTCAGTCCCCCGACACGTCCCAATCTATCGCCGCGTCACATAGCTCTCAGTCCCCCGACACGTCCCGACTTATCGCTGCGCCTCATCGCCCACAATCCC
>DASRRX010000003.1:100000-272740 GCA_035695565.1 Puia sp.
GCTGCGGGTGCTAAGATCCGTGGCCGAGAGGGAAATAACCCAGATTAGCAACTAAGGTCCCTAATACGTAGTTAAGTTGAACAAACGAAGTTTGAACCCTATAACAGCCAGGATGTTGGCTTGGAAGCAGCCATTCATTTAAAGAGTGCGTAACAGCTCACTGGTCGAGGGTTCAGGCACGGAAAATAATCGGGCATCAAACTACGAACCGAAGTTCTAAGATTGCCACTAGGTGGTATATCGGTAGGGGAGCATTCTGATCCGCTGCGAAGGTGTCTGGCGATGGATGCTGGAGCGATCAGAAAAGAAAATGTAGGTATAAGTAACGATAAATAAAGTGAAAAACTTTATCGCCGTAAGTCTAAGGGTTCCTGATCAACGTTAATCGGATCAGGGTTAGTCGGGTCCTTAGGAAAAGCCGAAAGGCGCATCTGATGGAAAACTGGTTAATATTCCAGTACCCGCTTTAGTTTCGATGGGGCGACGCGGAAGTGACACTCACACGAGGGATACGGAATTCCCCGTTTAAGTACGTAGCTATACATCTTGCAGGCAAATCCGCAGGGAGTGGCGAAATACGAAAGTATATGAGGGCTTCGGCCCGATTGAGTGAGGTAATAACCGCCAAGAAAAACCTCTAAGGTTAGGCTAAAGCGGCCCGTACCGTAATCCGACACAGGTAGACGAGAAGAATATTCTAAGGCGCTCGGGTGAGCCGTGGAGAAGGAACTAGGCAAATTGTGGCTGTAACTTCGGGATAAAGCCAGCCTACTTCGGTAGGCCTCAGTAAAATGGTTCAACCAACTGTTTAACAAAAACACAGGGCCCTGCAAAATCGAAAGATGACGTATAGAGCCTGATACCTGCCCGGTGCTGGAAGGTTAAGGAAGGATGTTCGGCGCAAGCCAAAGCTTCTGACTGAAGCCCCAGTAAACGGCGGCCGTAACTATAACGGTCCTAAGGTAGCGAAATTCCTTGTCGGGTAAGTTCCGACCTGCACGAATGGTCTAATGAGTTGAACACTGTCTCCTCCACGAGCCCGGTGAAATTGTAGTATCGGTGAAGATGCCGGTTACCCGTCACGGGACGGAAAGACCCCGTGAACCTTCACTACAACTTTGCATTGATTTTGAATTACGGATGTGTAGAATAGTTGGGACTCTTTGAAGCGGTGGCGCTAGCTATCGTGGAGAGGTCGTTGAAATACCAACCTTCTTTGATTTAGAGTCTAACCCCTGACGGGGAACAGTGCATGGTGGGTAGTTTGACTGGGGTGGTCGCCTCCTAAAGTGTAACGGAGGCTTGCAAAGGTACCCTCAGTACGGTTGGTAATCGTACGTAGAGCGCATTAGTATAAGGGTGCTTGACTGTGAGGCATACATGCCGAGCAGGAGCGAAAGCTGGCTAAAGTGATCCGGCGGTTCTGTATGGAAGGGCCGTCGCTCAAAGGATAAAAGGTACTCCGGGGATAACAGGCTGATCTCCCCCAAGAGCTCATATCGACGGGGAGGTTTGGCACCTCGATGTCGGTTCGTCACATCCTGGGGCTGGAGAAGGTCCCAAGGGTTCGGCTGTTCGCCGATTAAAGTGGCACGTGAACTGGGTTCAGAACGTCGCAAGACAGTTCGGTCCCTATCTGTGATGGGCGTTAGAAAATTGAGTGGACATGACCTTAGTACGAGAGGACCGGGTCGTACGTACCGCTGGTGTATCAGTTGTGCCGCCAGGTGCAGTGCTGAGTAGCTATGTACGGACAGGATAAACGCTGAAAGCATCTAAGCGTGAAACCTTCCACGAGATGAGTTTTCTTTTAAGGGTCGTCAGAGACTATGACGTTGATAGGCTACAGGTCTAAAACTGGTAACAGTAAAGCCGAGTAGTACTAATTGCCCGTAAGCTTTAATTTTTTTTTCAAAAGTTATAACGGATTTACAACTCCCGATATGTCATGATATTGCGGCGGTCAATAGCCTCATGGCAACAGACCAATGCGCAACGTCTTATGGTGGTTTTGCCGAGGGTGTTCACCTCTTCCCATCCCGAACAGAGAAGTTAAGCCCCTCATGGCCGATGGTACTGCACCACAATGCGGGAGAGTAGGTAGCTGCCATATTCATTTCTCAAGTCCGGATCGGCAACGCCGCTCCGGGAGCCCTGTCACTTTTGTGATGGGGCTTTTTTTTTGCTCCGATCCCGTACCTTTACCCCCCAACGATCCCTTTATGAAAAGATTTCCTTTAACGATTGTCCTCTTAGCGATCACCACTGCGCTCTTTGCACAGAAAGAAGGCTGGACCCCTCTCTTCGACGGCAAAACCCTCAATGGCTGGAAACGTCTCGCAGGTACCGCCGATTACTCTGTCGAAAATGGCGCTATCGTAGGTACCAGCGTCGTGGGCTCCGGCAATAGCTTCCTGGTCACCGACAAGGAATTCGGCGACTTCGTCCTCGAAATGGACGTCAAGATCGACGATACCACCGGCAACTCGGGCATCCAACTCCGCAGCCACTACGACCCCGCCGGACATAACGGCAACGGCCTCGTATTCGGCTATCAATATGAGGTGGATCCATCCTCCCGCCGCTGGACAGGCGGCATCTACGACGAAGGCCGCCGCGGCTGGCTATACCCGGTAGCCCTTAACCATTCCGTCCAAAGCGCCTTCAAAGCCGGCCAATGGAACCATATCCGCGTCGAATGTATCGGGTCGTCGATCCGGACCTGGGTGGACGGACTGGCAACCGCCTATGTAATAGATACAATGGACAGCAAAGGCTTCATTGGTCTGCAGGTTCACGCAGCCGGCAACCCGGATCAGGCGGGAAAAAAAGTATACTTCAAAAATATCCGCATCCGGACAACCGATTTTAAACCCGGCTTCTTTCCGCCCGGCATTTATGTTGTCAACAATATTCCCAACGCCCTGACGGACTACGAAAAGAAAAGCGGCTGGCGGCTTCTCTTCGACGGCAACACTTCAAAAGGTTGGATTGGCGCCTATCAAAAAACTTTTCCCAGTCATGGCTGGAAGATCGACACGGGAGTACTGACCGTGTCGGCAGGCACAGGAGAAATGAGCACGAACGGCGGCGATATCGTTACCACGGGAATGTATAAATCTTTTGATCTTTCTTTTGAGTTCCGGCTGACACCCGGCGCTAACAGCGGAGTGAAATATTTCGTCACCCTTAAGGAAGAACATAGCGCCAACGCCGGCATCGGTCTCGAATATCAGCTTCTCGACGACTCGCTGCATCCCGACGCAAAACTGGGCCGCAACGGCGACCGGACACTGTCTTCACTATATGACCTCATCCCCGCGAATAAACAGCGACGGTTCCTGCGACCCATCGGAGAATGGAATACCGGAAGAATCATCGTGTATCCCGATAACCATGTGGAACATTATCTGAACGGCGTCAAGGTTTTGGAATATGAACGGGGCTCCGCGGCATTCCGCGCGCTGGTAGCCATCAGCAAGTACAAGATCTACCCGAACTTTGGCGAGGCGCCGGCAGGACATATCCTTCTGCAGGATCACGGGAACGAAGTCGGTTTCCGCAGTATCAAGATCCGGGAATTGTAATGCCGGAGACCAGCCATCATCGCGACAAACTAACGAGCCTGCCTTACACAACCGGCTCCCAGCCTTGCTCATACTCGCGGCGCCAAAGCGCTGTCGCGGCGGCGTTATCGAGAACGTGACCATTGGACGGATCGCAATGCAGCGTGCCGGATGTGCGTTGGGCAATGTTGGCCAGATGACAAAGCAGCACGCTCTTGTAAGCTTCATCCACCGGAGAATTGAGCGTGGCCTCGCCCCGAACGGTCTTCACGAAGTTGTTGAAATGATAGAGATCCAAATTCCCGCTGCCGGCTACCGGATTGGTCGGATCGACGGCGACGTCAGTCTTGACCTCTTTGACCAGCTTTTTCTTATTATCGAAGATCTTATAATCGCCTAAGCCGAGGTTAACAAGACTTCCACCGTCACCATAGATGATAAATCCACGGCTGGCACTTTCAACGGGAAAGTCATTGCAGCTGCGTCCCTCCCAGGTGATGGATTTCCCTTCCGCAAACTCAAAGCTCGCCGTCTGCGTATCAGGGGTCTGCCAGTCATCCTTGAAGGCATAGCGGCCGCCGGCGGATACAACCTTTTGCGGGAAGTTGACACCCAGGAACCAGCGGCAGCAATCGATCTCATGAGTTCCGTTGTTGCACGCCTCGCCTGTTCCCCAATGCCAGAACCAATGCCAGTTATAGTGAACCAGGTTATCCCGGAAGTCGCGCCTTGGCGCAGGACCCTGCCATAAGTCGAAGTTAAGCGTGGAGGGTACCGGGACCTTTTTGCCGAAGCCGATGGATTTTCGCTCGTTGGCGTACCAGGCTTTTGCGAAATAGGGATTGCCGATGGCGCCTTCCTTTACCTCGCGCGCCGCGTCGATCAACGTGGGCATGGACCGGCGCTGATTTCCCATCTGGATATGCCGGTTGTATTTATGCAAGGCAGCCGCCAGCAACTCTCCTTCATATGGATTCTGGCCACATGGTTTCTCCACATACACGTGCTTGCCGTTCGAAACGCCAAGGATGGCCGCAGGCGCATGCCAGTGATCGGGCGCGGCGATGATCAGCGCGTCAAAGTCCTTTTGCTGCACAAGCTTGCGAATATCTTTGACGATGCCGGGCTTGCGCGGGGCGTCCTTCAATGCGTCAAGACCGTTCCGGATCGCGTTGTCTTCGACATCGCAGATATATGCCACTTCGACGTTAGGCAGCTGGGAATAGCATTTGGCTAGATAAGCGCCGCGGCTGTTGACGCCCATGACGGCGACGATGACCTTATTGCTGGGCGCGGCTTTGCCGAAGATCGGAAAATTGAGGACTGTAGGAGCGCTGAATGCGGCGGAGGCGTTGGCGAGGGAAATGCCGGCTGCGGCCAGCGACGCGTTACGGATGAATTCTCTGCGCCGAATAGTTTTGCGGGACATAGGCAAACAATTTGCTTAAAGGTAGCGGTTAAATGGTTTAGCATTGCCCCGTAGAAATAAAAAATCCCTTCGACTGAAAGGATTTTAATATGATGTATCGATTGATAAGACTAGTAATCCCTGTCGTAACCACCACCGCCGCCGCGGTTGTAGCCACCCTTCTTGTAACCGCCGCCACCGCCACTGCCGCCGCCGCCAAAGCTTCTTTTTTTGAAGCCTCCGCCGCCGCCGCCTTGTTGTTTTGGCTGCGATTCATTAACGATGATCTTACGACCCATCACTTCACTGTCGTACAGGTTGGTGATCGCCTGCTGAGCTTCGGCGTCGTCTTCCATTTCGACAAAACCGAAACCTTTGCTGCGGCCGGAGACTTTGTCCTTGACGATCTTGGCCGACGCAACTGTACCGTGTTGCTCAAAAAGGTTCCTAAGATCCTCATCTGTCATCTGCCAGGAGAGGTTGCCTACGTAAATGTTCATTGTACAAAAAATTAAAAATGAAAAAAACTCACTCTAGCTACTGTTAGACTATAATGACTGAGGAATCTGACTGGAAAAGAAAGTTGCGACAGCCTACGATAAAACTAAAAATAATAGAGCTATTGTAAAGATAACAATTTTTATTACTTATTAAAATTTTGCGCTAAAACTGCGGGAGCAAGCATTGGTCGGGCTTCTAGCCAATTTTGTGGAGTTGAAAAATCGTTTTTGTACCAAAGGATTTTGATTTTCTTAACGATTTACCAATAAATTTGCTGCAAAAATAAAAAAGCCCGTATTTTATAAACGGGCTTTTAAGAGTGAAGATAGTTTGATGAATTTTAGCAAACAGCAGGGAACCGGCGAAGACGCATTTATTCCGGGGTCACTTCGAATTCCACTTCGGTTTCGTTGCTATTGCCAAAGTCGACTTTGGCCTTGAAGGTGCCGAGCTCTTTTACTTCATCCAGGATGTGGATGCGGCGGCGATCGATCTCATAGCCTTTCTGGTCGCGGATCGCGCGGGCCAGTTGGACGGAGGTAACGCTGCCAAATATCTTTCCGCTGGTGCCGGTCTTGGCGCCGATCTTCAGCGGTGAGGATTTCAGCACTTCGATGACCTGATTGACCTCTGCCAGGAGCTTTGCCTCTTTCTTTTGTTGCTGCTTCCTTCTTTCCTCGAGCTGTTTTAAGTTGGAGGAGCTGGCCTCTACAGCAAGCTTGCGGGGAATAAGGTAGTTGCGGGCGTATCCGTGCTTGACGTTTACCTTTTCATGGGCGGATCCGAGGTTGTCTACGTCCTGGATTAAGATGACTTCCATTTTAGTTGGTTTTGTTCACCGATTTCCCAATCCACCGGTTGAGGCGTCTGGCCTTGACCGTGCGGACTGTCCCCCCCTTCCATGGTCGATGTTTAATAGAAAGGGGTTAGGGTGAGGTTACTTTAATAAGTCTATTACGTACGGCAGTAATGCCATCTGACGGGCCTTTTTCACCGCATCGGATACTTTCCGCTGATATTTCAGCGAGTTGCCGGTGATGCGGCGGGGCAATAGTTTGCCTTGCTCGTTCAGGAATTTTTTCAGGAACTCGGCATCTTTATAGTCGATGTACTTGATGCCATATTTCTTGAAGCGGCAGAACTTCTTGGCGCGTTTCTCCGGCTTGATGGCCGTGAGATACTTGATCTCGTTTGCTTTTGCCATGATCAAACAACTGCTTTTTCAGTTCCTGTAGGTACGCCACTTCTCTTTTTAGCATTGTACTCGACGGCGTATTTATCGAGTCGCGTAGCCATGAAGCGTAACACCGATTCGTCGCGGCGAATCTGGATGTTGAGCTTGTCATTGAAGTCGGATGGCGCAGTGAATTCCAGGACCCAGTACAAGCCTGTGGTCTTTTTCTGGATCGGATACGCCAGTGATTTTAATCCCCAGGGATTGTCGTGCACGATCTCTCCGCCGTTTTCCCTTATCAGGGCGGCGTATTTTTTCTGAGCGGCTTTGTAGTCCTCCTCAGAGAGCACAGGGGTAAAAATCACCATCAATTCATAATTGTTCATGATCCCTTTGTGATTGTTTTAAAATTAAATAATGGGTTGCAAAGGTAGGGGTTTCCGGGCAGAAAAGCAAAATTGACAGTGTGTCAGGTTACATCAAATGGCATTTTCTTTGTTGTCCCGCAAGGACTACTTAGAACTTAAATACCATTGCCATGCAAAAAGGGAATATACGCGTTCAGACGGAAAACATCTTTCCTATTATCAAGAAGTTCCTGTATAGCGACCATGACATCTTTATCCGGGAGCTGGTCAGTAATGCAGTAGATGCGACCCAAAAGCTGAAGACCTTGTCCTCTTTAGGCGAGGCCAAGGGTGAGATTGGGGAACTATCCATTGACATTCAGCTAGATAAGGAGAAAAAGACCATAACTATCTCGGATCAGGGGGTAGGGATGACGGGCGAAGAAGTGGACAAATACCTTAACCAGGTCGCTTTTAGCGGTGCGGAGGAATTTCTTAGCAAGTATAAGGGGCAGAATGAGACCAATATTATTGGTCATTTTGGGTTGGGCTTCTATTCTTCTTTTATGGTGAGCGAGAAAGTGGAGGTATTCACGAAGAGTTATCTTGAAGATGCGCCGGCAGTGCGGTGGGAATGTGACGGAAGCCCGGAGTTTACGCTTGAACAGACAGAAAAGGCGGCGCGGGGAACGGATGTGGTGCTGCATATCAACGAGGAGAGCGAGGAATTCCTGGATGCGGAGCGGATCCGGACGATCCTAAAGAAGTTTTGTCGCTTTCTGCCGGTGCCGATCCGGTTCGAAGGGCAGCAGATCAACAATCCGACCCCGGCCTGGACAAAGCGTCCGAGTGAGCTGACCTCGCAGGACTACCAGGACTTTTATAAGGAGCTTTATCCGTTTAGCGAGGCGCCGCTCTTTTGGATCCATTTGAACGTGGACTATCCTTTCCATCTGACGGGCATCCTGTATTTTCCAAAGATCAAGCAGAGCTATGAGATCCAGAAGGATAAGATCCAGCTTTACAGTAACCAGGTATTTGTAACGGATGAGGTGAAGGATATCGTACCGGAGTTCCTGATGTTGTTGCATGGTGTGATCGATAGCCCGGATATTCCGCTGAACGTGAGCCGGAGCTATCTGCAAGGGGATCCGAATGTAAGGAAGATCAACAATCATATCACGAAGAAGGTGGCGGATAAACTGGAGGAGATCTTCACCAGGGAGCGGAAGGAGTTCGAGGAGAAATGGGAGAGTTTGGGGCTTTTCGTGAAGTATGGGATGATGACGGATGACAAGTTCCTGGAGAAGGCGGTGAAGTTCCATATCATGGAAGACGTGAAGGAGAGCAAGTTCTATACGTTGGATGAGTACCGGACGGCAACGGAAGCGTTGCAGAAAAACAAGGATGGAAAGCTGGTCATTCTGTATACGAGCAATCCGGTGCAGCAGGATAGTTATATCCGGCAGGCCCAGTCGAAGGGATATATAGTGGTCAAGCTGGAGACGATCGTGGATGCCGCCTTTATCAACCAGATGGAGATGAAATGGCCGGATGTTCATTTTACGCGGGTGGATTCGGATATTGTCGATAATCTGATCGATAAGGCCGAAACGAGTGGGTCGGTATTGAATGCGGAGGAGGAAGGTTTGCTGAAAGAGTTGTTCAGTCGCCAGGTGCCTGAGCTGCATGTGACGGTAGACGTGAAGGGGATGAGCCCGGAGGCGCCCCCGGTGATCGCTACCCGGCCGGAGTTCATGCGCCGGATGAAGGATATGGCGGCGGTAGGCGGAGGAGGCATGGGTGGCTTCTATGCGAATATGCCGGATGAGGTAAACCTTACGGTGAATGGTAATCATCCGATCTTTCAGTCCATCTTAAAAGAGGAAGACCGGCCGAAGCAGGAGAAGCTGGTGCATAATCTGTCGGATCTGGCATTGTTGTCGCAAGGGTTGTTGAAGGGTAATAATTTAACGGACTTTATACAACGCAGCGTCGAGTTGATGAGCGGGGAGCCTAAGGGTCGGATCATTCTGGAAGCGTAGAGGCGGGGCGTTTTTCCATTAGTATTTTCTGTCAGTCGTGTACCGGACGAGCTCTTCCAGGCCCTTACGGGCATCATTATCCTCGAATTGGTAGAGAATGGCCAGGGCTTCGTCTCTATAGATATTCATTTGTCGCGTGGCATAGTCGATGCCGCCGGTCTCTATCACCTTGCGGATGACCTGTTGAACTTTCCCGGCGTTCTTATTATGATTCTTGATCAAATAGATAATTTCCCGGCGTGTCGGGCGGTCAAGATTGTTGAGCGTATATATCAGCGGGAGGGTGAGCTTCTTTTCCTTGATGTCGTTGCCGGTCGGTTTGCCGATGGCCTCATTCCCATAGTCGAACAAGTCGTCTTTTATCTGGAAGGCGATCCCGACCTTTTCACCGAATTGTCTCATCTGTTCCGCTTTTGCTTCGTCCTGGCTGGTAGCAAAGGCGCCGGCGGCGCAGGCTGAGGCAAGGAAGGAGGCTGTCTTGTTGCGAATGATCTCAAAGTAGACGGCTTCGCTGAGATTGAGGGATCTGGATTTTTCAAGTTGGAGGAGCTCGCCTTCGACCATGCTCTGGATGGAGCTGTTGAGAATCTGGAGAATTCTGAAGTCGCCGTGATCCAGGGATAGCGAAAGCCCTTTGGATAGCAGATAGTCGCCGACGAGAACGGAGATCTTGGTTTTCCACAGGGCGTAGGTGGAAAAAAAGCCTCTTCTTTCCAGAGATTCGTCTACGACGTCGTCATGTACGAGCGTTGCGGTGTGCAACAATTCCACGAGGGAGGCTGCCCGGTAGGCGGCTTCGTTAACAGCACCGCAGAGCTTGGCGGAAAGCAGCACGAACATGGGGCGAAGCTGTTTGCCTTTTCGGTTGACAATGAACTGCATAATCCTGTCCAGCAGGGGGGTCTGGCTTTTCACCGCTTCCTTGAACCTTTTCTCAAAGCTGGCCAGTTCTTCGCGTAATATGGCTTGTGCTATTTTCATGGTATAGTCGGTTGTGCAAGGGCCGGATAATTCCCGTCGTACAAATTTTCATTTAGGGATGACGGTAATGAAAACGCCGGCTGGAATGTGGACTGCGAAAGATGTTGGAAGGACAATATTACCACTTTCAAAATTATTTCCGGGTTCAAAATATTTTCCCCGAATCGAGCAACTAAAATTAAAATGAGCCTGTCTAACGGTGGTTGTCATACAACTTTTATTTTATACGTATTGTTAAAAAAATTTGGTTATTGCGCACCAATCTCTATTTTTGCAGCATATTCTTCTCAGCTTAATTCATTCATTCACATAAATATCAGTTATGGCCAGTAAAAAATTGACTCTTTTGATTGGGTTAATCTGCCTGTTGCTGTCATATGCCAATGCTCAGAGTGTGGGTAGCAGCTATGATATCCGGGACTCCTCCCTTATTCCTACCAGACGGCTTGCTCAGCACAATGAGTTCTTGAATAACACCTACCCATTCCCGGCCAAGCCAAGGAATGAGTGGGAGATCGGCATAAAGGGTGGCTATACGAATGGATTTACTGATGTTCCCAACTGGGGGCCTACCGGCGGTTTCGGAATTCATGTGAGGAAGGCTCTTGGTTATGTGGTCTCACTTCGCGCAGAATATGACTGGATCCGGTTGCGTGGCCTGAGCTATCAATATACCCAAGCTTATGGGCGGAACGGTCAACTGGCTACCAACATTTATCCGCAGCAGGCAAGCGGCCAATGGGATTCCATATTCTACAACTATCGCTCCACGGTCCATGAGCTTTCGCTCCAGGGCGTATTTTCCTTTAACAACATTCGGTTCCATAAGGCAAAGACCGCATTCAACTGGTATTTATTCGGCGGTATCGGCGCCATGACTTACGGCACGTTATACAAGGCCGATCCCAGCTATATACCGGGATATGTAGCGGTGGTCGATCAATTTGCGACCGATGATAACTATCAGCACAGGAAGCAGATCCGTAGCGCATTGAAAAATGTATTGACCGGGAAGTGGGATGTGATCGCCGAACGGCCCAGCAACAGCGGGACATTGGGCGGGGTTCCGATCTCGGTGGTTGGCGTTGCGGGACTTGGGATGCAGTTCAAGCTGAATGACCGGTTGAATCTGGCGCTCGAAGATAAGGTAACGTTCACGGCTACCGATCTGCTGGACGGCCAGCAGTGGCAGAACAACTATACATTCGGCGTTACGCAAAGCATTGCGCAGACGAGATCTGCCGACGCCTATAACTTCGCTTCCATCGGGATCAACTACAACATTTTTGCAAAGCATGCGGTTGAGCCGCTGTGGTGGCTGAACCCGCTGGATTATGCGTACAACGAGCTGAACGCTCCCCGCCATATGAAGTTGCCTAAGCCGGTGCTGGACGATGCCGACGGCGATGGGGTAACCGATCAGTTCGACCTGGAGCCAAACACGCCGAAAGGGTGTCCGGTCGATACGCATGGGGTGAGCCTCGATACGGATGGTGACGGAGTTCCGGATTGCCGAGACAAGGAGAAGATCACTCCAACGCAATGTCAGCCGGTGGATGCCGACGGGGTAGGGAAGTGCCCGGATCCGCAGTGCTGCAGCGATATCAAGAAGATGCTTGACACGATGGATATTAAATCCAAGCACTGCAACATCGGCAACCTGCCCAGTATCACCTTCAAGGGCCATACGGTTACGCTCAGCAAGGACAATCAGGCACTGCTGGCCACTGCCGCCGTCCAGATGCGTAATAACCCGACTTGTAAGATCGCCGTTATCGGTTATGGTGAAACCAACAAGCAGGAACAGCAGCTCAGCTGGGACCGGGTGAATTCAGTTATCAACTATCTGGTTGAGAAAGAAGGTATTAGTTCTGACCGCTTCATCTTCCGCTATGGTCAAAGCGGTGGCGATCCGAATACGGTCGATCTGCGGGATGGTACGGGTGAAGAAGGGCCGAATACGGTTGCTCCGCCGCATCCAAACCTGCGGACAAGAAGATAAAACGCTCTGAATGAATGAAATAGTGCGGGCTTAGCGGCCCGCATTATTTTTTGGGTGGATTTTAACGAGCTATTTTTGGGTCGCCCGGGAATTCCCTGCATTTTTACGTTCCAAGAAATTGCTTAAAATATATTAACTTTGTCTGCTTCTATGCGTCTGTTTACCATTGCATTTTTAGGAATATTTCTGTTTGCGTCCTGTTCGCGCTTTTCGAAGGTTATGAAAAGCAACGATTACGATTATAAGCTCAGGGTGGCGGACAAATACTATGAGGATAAGGATTATAATCATGCACAGCAGCTATTTGAGGAATTGTTCCGGGTATTCAAGGGTAGTGAGCATTTCGAGGACATCTATTATAAATTCGCCTACTGTGCCTATTACTTAAAGGATTATCCTAATGCGGAAAATCTCTTCAAGGGCTTTGTGGAAGTATTTCCAAACAGCAATAAGGCGGAGGAGATGGACTATATGCGGGCATATACCTTCTATATGCAATCGCCAAAAGTCGAGCTGGATCAGACCAATACGACGAAGACCATTGGTTTCATGCAGGCGTTCATCAATACCCATCCGGGATCTGATAAGATAAAGGAGGCGACGGAGATCATCGATAAGTGCCGGGCGAAACTGGAGCTAAAGGATTATATGAGTGCGCAGCTTTATTTCGATCTGGGCTATTTTCGGGCCGCGGGAGTGGCATTGAGCAGCCTGATGAACAGCTATCCCGATTCGGAAAAGAGCGATCAATATAAATTTTTGATAATCAAATCCGATTATTCATATGCGGAGATGAGTATCATCGAAAAGCAGGAAGACCGGTTTGGGACGGTGGTTACGCAATGTAATGAGTTCATGGATCGTTTTCCTGACAGTAAATTAAAGGCTGGTGTCCAGGAGTACCTGACTTCTGCGCAGAATAATCTAAAAACGTTAAAAAATGAGCAGACTAAGAAGGCAAGTTAATGCGAATACCGCGAATGTGGTTGAGACGAAGAATTTGACCGATATAAAGGCCAAGACGGGCAATTTGTACGAGTCTATAGCCATTGTCGCCAAGAGGGCTAATCAGATAAACATTTCCCTGAAGGAGGAGCTGCACAACAAGCTGGAAGAGTTCGCCAGTCATACGGATAGTCTGGAAGAGATCCATGAGAATAAGGAGCAGATCGAGATCTCGAAGGCATATGAGCGGATGCCGAATCCGGCGCTGCTGGCCACCCAGGAATTCATGGATGATAAGATCTATTATCGGAGGAACGAGGATGACCTGTTCAAATGAGAACGGCAGGATAGAAATTAATTGCACGGCAGGGCGGCTGAAGGGCACCCTGCCGTTTGCGCGTTTAGGGAGCGGGGCAAGTCTTTTAGCGGGGCAAGCGTTCGCGGGGCCTATTGGCGGGGCTATTAGCGGGGCAAGCGTTATTCGCGGGGCCTATTAGCGGGGACTCCTTCGCGGGGCCTATTAGCGGCACAAGTCATATCATATGTCAATATTCCAGGGAAAGAAGATCCTTTTAGGAGTTACCGGTAGCATTGCGGCGTATAAGTCATTGCTGGTGATCAGGCTATTGATCAAGGAGGGAGCCGCGGTCAAAGTCATCCAAACGCCTGCCTCGAAGGACTTCGTTACGCCGTTATCTTTGTCGACGTTGTCGAAGAATCCGGTTTTGGCAGACCTGGCGGATGCGGGGACCTGGGCGAATCATGTGGAACTGGGCCGTTGGGCCGACCTGCTGCTGATCGCGCCGCTCAGCTGTAATACGCTGGCAAAAATGGCGCATGGGATTTGCGATAATTTGTTGCTGGCCACCTATCTGTCGGCAGTTTGCCCGGTCGTGGCGGCACCGGCGATGGATGAGGACATGTGGCGGCATCCGGCAACGCTGGCAAACCTGGAGCGGCTTCGGGCTTACGGTAATCGGATCATTCCGGTTGGCAATGGGGAGCTGGCTAGTGGGCTGTACGGGGATGGGCGGATGGCGGAACCGGAGGAGATCCTTAATTTTATCGGGGAGGTGATCGGCGGAGGCGGGCGTGACACAATGACCGCGGCGCGTGCGGAGTTGGCGGGGAAGCGGGCGTTGGTGACGGCAGGGCCTACGTATGAGGCTATCGATCCGGTCAGATATATTGGGAATCATTCGTCGGGCAAGATGGGCGTAGCACTGGCGGAGGAGCTGGCAGCCCGGGGGGCGGAGGTGGACCTGGTGCTTGGTCCTTCCCCGATCGGGGTGGATAGGCCGGGGGTGGTGGTACACCGCGTGGTATCTGCGGAGGAGATGTACAAGGTATGTGCAGATCGGTGGGTTGGCGCGGATATCGGCATCCTTTCGGCGGCGGTGGCTGATTACCGGCCGGTTGAAGCGGCGAAAGAGAAGATCAAGAAGACGGGCGAAAACCTGACGTTGGAGCTGACAAGGACAACGGATATTCTGAAAACGCTTGGCGGAAACAAAAGGAAGGGGCAGGTGCTGGTAGGATTTGCGCTGGAGGGTAATGATGAGCGGGTGTATGCGCTCGGTAAGCTGAAGGCGAAGAATGCCGATCTGATCGTCCTGAACTCGCTGAATGATGCCGGGGCTACATTTGGCTATGACACCAATAAGATCACGGTATTTGGGCAGGATGGGCTCGAACTGAGTTATGAGCGAAAACCAAAACAACAAGTAGCAAAAGATATCGTTGATCAGGTTGTAAAACTGTTGTAATGCGCAAAATAATTGTCCTTTCCGCTATTTTCCTGGCGGGTCTGGCGGCCCGGGCATGGGCACAGGATATCAATGCGAACGTGACAGTGATCGCTTCGCGGGTTCCGTCCAGTGTCGATCATAAGATATTCACAACGCTGCAGAATTCGCTCCATGATTTTATCAATGGGAGAAACTGGTCGAATGAGACATTCCAGAGCAATGAGAAGATCCGGTGTAATTTCCTGATCAATATCTCTGCAGCCGGAGACAACAATTCGTATGCGGCGACGCTGACGGTACAGGCCGGGCGGGCGATCTACAATTCCGGGTATACGAGCCCGCTGATCAATTTCCAGGATGAGTCGTTCGCGTTCCGGTATACGGAGTATCAGCCGCTGGATTTTAACGACAACCGGGTTCAGGGGACGGAGCCTTTGGCGGCAAACCTGACGGCGGAGATCGCGTATTACATTTATATGACCTTGGGTCTGACGTTCGATTCCTTCTCGCTGCGGGGTGGCGATCCTTATTTTCAAAAGGCGCTCAATATCGTGAACAATGCGCCGGACAGCCGGGAGATCAGCGGTTGGAAACCGTTCGACGGCATTTATAACCGTTATTGGCTCGTCGAGAATCTGACGAACAGCAAGTATACGCTGGTGCATGACGCGTATTATGCGTATTACCGGACGGGGATGGACCAGTTATATGACAAGCCGGCGGATGGGCGGGCGGGGATATTGAATGCGTTGAACATGTTGAATACGGTCAACCAGGATAATCCGCGCCTGATGATCATGCAGTTCTTTTTCCAGGGTGGGAAGGCGAATGAGGTCTCGAAGGTTTTTGTGCAGGCTGATGCGGATCAGAAGGCCCGGGCGCTGGATCTGCTAACGCATCTGGATATTTCCAACTTAAATATGTATAAATCGGATCTGCAATGAGTGGAAGATGGGTGATGGTGGTGCTGATCATTTGGCTAGTCGCCGGGATAGGTTGCTCGGATAGGAATAGTGTGCCCCGCGGTATTCTTTCTACGGATAAGATGGAGCGGGTGATGTGGGATATGGCTCAGGCCGATCAGTATGCGGCGTTGTATCTGGCGAAGGACTCGGCGCATATTGACCGGAAGGCGGAGACGATGCGGTTGTATGCGGAAGTATTCCGGCTGCATCAGGTAACGCCGGAGGAGTTTCGGGAGAGTTACCAGTATTATCTGGCTCATCCGGTCTTGAATCAGTTGTTGTTCGATAGCGTGATCGCCCGCGGGGTAAGGGCGCGGTCGGAGATGTATGACCGGCCATCGCAATATCATCCGCCGGTGCCGCCGGTACCGCCGGTGGGGCCTGGGGCTGTAGTACCGGGTGGTCGAGGGACGATGCCGGGAGCGCGAGGGACAATGCCGGGAACGCGAGGGACCATGCCGGGGCAGAACGTGGTGACGCCGTCCGGTGGCGGGGTTTCGGCCTTGATGCAAAGGGTGCGGGAGGCGGCCGCCCGGAGGCAGGATTCGATCAGGCGGGCGATGCATGTGAAGCGGGATACGACGAGAGGGAGGCCTTAGGCGACCTTAATTGAAATATCTTCCATATGAAAAAAGTTGTTGCAGGGCCGGATGAAGCGATCCGGGATATCCCTGACTCTGCCGTTATAATGCTGGGCGGTTTTGGGTTATGCGGGATACCGGAGAATTGTATTGCTGCCTTGACGCGTAAGGGAGTCCGGCACCTAACGTGTATCTCCAACAATGCCGGGGTGGATGACTTTGGTCTTGGCCTTCTCTTAAAGACCCGGCAGATCAAAAAAATGATCAGTTCTTATGTGGGCGAGAATGAAGAGTTCGAACGGCAGTTGTTGAGCGGCGAGCTGGAAGTGGACCTGGTTCCTCAGGGGACTCTCGCGACGCGTATCCAGATGGCGGCGATGGGGATACCGGCGTTCTACACGCCGGCGGGCTATGGGACGGAAGTAGCGGTTGGGAAGGAGATACGGGAGTTTGGCGGAAAGCCGTACCTGATGGAATACGCACTGCATGCCGATTTTTCGATCGTGAAAGCATGGAAGGGGGACCCGTTGGGGAACCTGGTTTTTCGGAAGACGACGCGCAATTTCTCCATGTCGATGGCGAAGGCGGGGAATATTACGATCGCGGAGGTGGAGCATTTGGTTCAGCCGGGTGAGCTGGACCCGGATCAGGTGCATGTGGCGGGAATTTATGTTCACCGGATCTTTCAGGGGGAAGGGTATGTTAAACGGATCGAGCGGCGGACGGTACGATTAACCAAAAATCAATAATCTATGGCATTGGATAAATTCGGGATCGCGCGGCGGATCGCGCAGGAGCTGCGGGATGGGATGTATATCAATCTGGGGATTGGGATACCTACGCTGGTAGCCAATTATATTCCGGCCGGGATCGCGGTGATGTTGCAGTCGGAGAATGGGTTGCTGGGGATCGGCCCTTATCCGACCGACGAAGAGGTGGATGCGGATCTGATCAATGCGGGAAAGGAGACGGTGACGATATTGCCGGGGGGATCTTTCTTTGACAGTGCGGAGAGTTTCGGGATGATCCGGGCGGGGAAGGTCGATCTGACGGTATTGGGGGCGATGGAGGTATCGGATACGGGGGATATTGCGAATTGGAAGATCCCGGGGAAGATGGTGAAAGGCATGGGGGGAGCGATGGACCTTGTAGCGAGTGCGCGGAATATCATTGTGGCGATGCAGCATACAAATCCAAAAGGCGAGTCTAAACTGTTGCCTGCATGTACGTTGCCGCTGACGGGCGTGAAATGTGTGAAGAAGGTGGTGACGGATCTGGCGGTGCTGGATGTGACGCCTGAAGGGTTTGTGCTGTTGGAGCGGGCGCCGGGGGTCTCGGTGGAAGAGATCAAGGCAAAAACGGCGGGGCGGTTGGTGGTGAAGGGAGAAATAAAGGAGATGAGTGGGGTGTAGGGACTAGTCGATAAGATTATTCTTGACCGCGAAAAAGACGAGACCGGCGGTGTTCTTGGCGCCGAACCGTTCCATGAGGCGGTCTTTGATGGCTTCAACGGTGCGGGGGCTGACGTCGATCTTCTGGGCGATCTCCTGGGCGGTAAATTCCATGCAGATATAGCGGACGACTTCACGTTCGCGCTCGTTGAGGGTGATCTCGGTGTTGAGGCTGGGGATCATTTTCGTGCGGACGTGGGACTTCTTCAGCAGGATGCGGTTCACAAAATTATTCAGGTAGTAGCCTTTGGTTGCTACTTCGATGATAGCGCGTTTGATCTCGGAGGGGTCGGCGCTTTTGAGGAGGTAGCCATTGGCGCCGATCTCCATCATGTGGCTGACGAAGCGTTCGTCTTCGTACATGGTGAGTGCGATAATATGGATGGTTGGGAATTGCTTGGCGATGATCTTGGTGGTCTCGATCCCATCTTTCTGGGGCATGCGGAGGTCCATGAGGACGACATCCGGTTCGGACGCGGCGAGGCCGTCAAGGAGCTCCTGGCCGTTCTCTGCTTCCTGAACGAATTTGATGGCACTATAAGGGCGCAGGGACAGGATCACTCCTTTCCGGAATATCTTGTGGTCATCGGCAATGGCAACTTTAATGACTCCCATAGGCTAATCTATTTGGTCTGCACATTCTGTACGTAACGCTTGCGCTTTCAATATATTATTATGCCTTTGGCCAGGGGTTTAGAATTGCTGAATAAAGATACATACATTTCGTCCTGTTCCGCAAGCTTTTTTAGGTGGCCGGAAGGCTGGCCGGCCTCCTTATCCGGCCGGTTCGGGCATGGTCATTTCTTCTTTGATCAGTTCGATGGTGACCTTATAGTAGGTCTGTGACATATCCTTTTCGAAAAAGATCTGGCCGTGAAGGACCTTTAACCGGCTTTGGATATTTTTCAGGCCGAGGCCTACATTACTCTTGTTCAGCTTGTTGAAGTCGTTCTGGGTAATGCCTCGGCCGTCGTGGTGAAGGCGGATGAAGAACTTGTTCCCGCTGGTATTCTGGGTCAGGTGGATGAAGCTGGCATTGCTGTGTTTGAGAATATTGTTGACCAGTTCCTGGATGACCCGGAAGATGATAAGCTCATTTTCAGCGGCAAGCCGTTCCCGGTAGTCGTGGAACCGGGAGCTGGCGTTCATGCTGCCGGAACCGCTGATCTTCTGGAACAGGTCATTGACGGCTGATTCGAGACCAAAGTTCTTGAGCGTGGGGGGCATCAGCGAATGGCTGATATTGCGGATGAGCTGGATGGTGTCGTCGATGATCTGTTTTGCGTTGTAGATGCTCTGCAGCTGGGTGGTCTTGTCGAGGTTGACCAGGTTCTCGTTGAGGTACAGGCGGGCTGTGGCAAGGAGGGGACCGGCATCGTCATGGAGGTCGGCGGCAATCCGTTGGCGTTCTTCTTCCTGGAGCCGGATGCTGGCGTTGAGCAGCAGTTTCTGCTGGTCCTGTTCCATGCGCTGGAGCTTGAGCTGATAGCGGATGACCTTGCGCTGGTGGAAAATAATGAAAACGATCAACCCGATGGTAAGCGCCAGCATACCAATAGTGCCGAAGAAGAGCACAGTGGAAACGGTACTACTTGGATTAGTGACTTCTAGGATGATCATGGGCGGGCTGTCTGCGGACGGTTGGGTTAGGGTTTTATAATTGATTCATTTTGAGGTTCTACGTACTGGGATTGAAGCTTTCGACAGGGTATGTGTTTTTGCTGCTCTTTTTCATTATAAACGAGATGGAGAACAGGATATTCTTTAAAATGTCAAAGAAATCATTGATCATCCAATATTTATCATGTTCCGACGGCGTCAGGGTCCGGGCATATAGGAAGAGGAAAAGGGTGGAGGAAAAATATAGAAAAAATGCGATGGTAACCCAAAATTTCTTGGTATTGTAAACAAATATAATCTTTGGGTCGCTGATTTGTTCGTATAGTAATAAAATGCAATATGATATGATAATGATGGCTTCTACGGAAGCGGGGATGGTGTCGAAGCCTTCCTGGGCTTTTACAAGATTGATGATGGCGATGGGGTAGAAGATAAGGGCGCCAATGAGGATGAGGTATCTGAGAACTTTTCTCTGAATGGAGAAAAACATGAACAGGAAGACGCAGGTGAATTCCGCGATGGTGAAGCCGGCGTCGAGGTAATGTTCGGGGATGTGAAGATGAAGGTTTTTGAAGATCAGGGGCTCGGCCAGCGGAGAAAGCCAACAATAAAGAAATATCACGCCTATTCCCTCACCTCTGTTCCGTTTGTAAAACAGCAGATATAAGAATATGGGTAATATTTCAATTACGAAAGCAATTCTTTGGAGCAATACCTTGATTTTTTCTCAAATATAAAAGGCATTGTCCTATAATCCAAGCAAAAGGAATATTTGCTCAGTTACCTGCCCAAGCCAAGGCGGTCGGCGATGATGCCATCAGCGAAGGTCAGGAGGCCGCCATTCATAACAATGGTCCTTTTGACGAGGTCGTTCCCTTCGGCGTCGATGCCTACGTAAACCAGCGTCTTTTGTCCTTCTTCATTGAGGCCATAGTAGAACCGCATTCCGGCGCAGCCGGGCTGGGCCAGGATCTGGTCGATGATATTGCGGCCGAGATGGTAACCTCTGTTCTCTCCGGGATAAGCTTCTTCGTAGGCCTTGATAAAGTCGGCGGCGAGCTCGTGGCTGATTGCTTCTCCAACAGCAGCGTAGTCTTTCTTGGTAATTAACTCTTTTTGCGTCATACAAGTGAGTTTTTAGAGGTTGTAAATCGGTTCTAAAATGTTAGTTTGTAAGGCTAAGTAACCCCTAAAAAAAAATCTGGCCAACGGCCAAAATTTATGGTAAAATGGCTTAAATTGCCTGTAATTCAAGCCTGTACTGCATTTGACGGGTTTTTACGAGGGGGTTTACGAGGCGAAAATTGAGTAGTTTCACGCAGGAAAAATAGTATTTTTACTATCGATAAGATCGTAAATTGAGCTCGGAGAATTACCAAAAAATGAAATCCACAATCGTGCCACTCTTGTGGATAAGCGTTGGAATTGTCGTGGATAAGTGTCCTGGCCGGTGAATAAATGGTGGATTCCCGGCAAGTCGCTGTTAACGCAAGGTGGGGGGGTGAAATTTAATCCCTTAATTTTCGTTGTAGGTGTCGGATCGGTATTTTCTACGTTATTTTCGCTACCTTATAGTATAGTTCTTTTGCGATGTTGTCGTGCAGAGGAGGCGCCTGAGTGTGTTGGTTGAGGTTGTCTGTCGGGGGAAGTGGTGAGAAGGGAAGTTGACTGATATTGGATTTAATATTCGGTTTTTAGGATATTGAAATCTTTTACTGGACGTAACGGGGACATGGATGGTTAGAGAGAGATCCATATCAATCAACTTCCGGTATAAAGTTAAGAAGGTAGCGGATGCCAGACAAGCGAAGAACTGCCCGATTATCAAGTTTCGGAAATTACGATCCTGTTAGTAGAATTTCGTCCGGGTGAAAAATATTTTTATAACCAAAAATTTGCGACCTATCCCTATTAATTATACAAAACCGTAGTATGACTGCTGAACTCGTAATCAAGGTATCGATTGCCGACGATCATAAGATCTTCCGTGACGGTATAAAAATGGCGTTGAAGAACAAGGAGTACCTGAGGATCTTGTGGGAGGCTGAAGATGGGAAGGATCTTGTGCACAAGATGCAGATCAAACGTCCGGATGTATTGTTAATGGATATCCGGATGCCGGAAGTGGATGGGATCAATGCTATCGGGTTGTTGCGGAAGGAGTATGAGGATGTGAAAATCATCGTGCTGACGATGTATGACGACCAGGAAATGATCTCGAAGATGATGGAGATGGGGGCCAATGCTTATCTGACGAAGACGACGGATCCGGATGAGATCTACCAGGCGATCCTTACCTGCATGAACGACGACTTCTACTTCAATGACCTGGTCAACAAAGCGGTGCTTTCGAAGCTGCAGACGAAGCGGCAGGTCCGGCAGTTCTATCCCAGTCCGATCAAGTTCTCGGAGAAGGAGATCCGGATCCTGAAGTTGCTGGCGGAGGATAAGACGACGGAGGAGATCTCGAAGGAGGTCTTTCTGAGTACGCGGACGATCGAGACGATCCGCCAGAATATGAAGACGAAGATCGGGGCAAAGACGATTGCCGGGTTGATCATGTATGCAATGCGGAATAAGATCATTGATTAGGGGGAAGGGAAAAGATGGAAAGGTGAGCGCGGGTGTGCGGGCCGGGATAGGGGGCTCAGGGGCGCGAATGAAAAAGCCTGCTTCCCTGTGCTTTCAATAAACCGTACACACAGAGAAACAGGCCAACTAGCTTCTGTACCAGAGAGGAGTAGGGATCGATACCTACAAAGGTGATTTCTTCAACTGGATATTGGATCAAACGGGGCTTCATAGGATGTGAGCAGGTTCATAGGATAAGGGTCCGAACATGGGCAGGATCTATAGGATATTGAATCTAAAAACGGCGAAAAAAGTTGACTGACTATTGGATTTGCCTGGTTTCATAGAATATTGAAAATCGTTTGGACGGTTCTAGGACATTGGACGATCTGAGGTGCTAATCCGGTCAATCAACTTGTAAAACAAAGTTAAATGTGAATAACTATGTGGACAAGCGCACAATTGCCCTATTTTAGCTATTCAGTTTTTACCGCGGATCTCGTATAATACCTATTTCCTGCACGTATAAATTCCGCTATGATATCGGAAAAAAACCACTTACCTTCGTAAAAATGGGGGGAGGACGTAGATTCCGAATTTCGATTGTTGCGTAAATTTCCTATAGTAAGTCTAGCAAATTTTGTGTCTTTTTGTAGGATGTTCGACAGTCGATCCAGCTGTCCCTCATCAACTGGGCGGAGCCCAGTTCGCACTTTACGACCGAAGGGAGGAAAGTGCAGACATTAATGATAATGAGACAGAATCGAGCGAAGCGAAGATTCCGAACGAGATTCCAACGGTGTTGGAATCAAAGTTCATATTTTGCGGAGCAATTTTTTGTCGAATTTCTTAAACACTAAAATCGTATGAAAAGACCAGAACCCGGCCAGCCGATTAAAGTCGCCATTGCAGATGATCATGCCCTATTCAGAGCCGGGGTGAAAACAGCTCTTGCCGTAAAAAAGGATGTGGAACTGATCGCGGAAGCGGATAACGGCATGCAACTTTTAAATCTCCTCAAACATTTGGATCCGGACGTAATCCTGCTGGACATTCAGATGCCCATTATGGACGGTATTCAAACTCTGCCGGAGATCCGGAAGGATCACCCGCATGTGAAGGTCATTATTCTCTCCATGCACAATGATCATTCGATGATCTCGAAGCTGATGGAGATCGGCGCAAATTCCTATCTGACAAAAAATTCCGATTCCGAGACGATCTATCAGGCCATTAAGACCTGCTACGAACAGGAATTCTTCTTCAATGAACTGACAAATAAAGCCTTATTGACAGGGTTGCGGACCAAGCGGCCGGAGATCGGCGCCGCCCATGATGTGAACCTGACGGAGAAGGAACTAACGGTGCTCAAGCTGATGTGCGAGGAGAAGACGACAAAGGAGATTGCGGATATAGTGGATATCTCACCGCGGACGGTGGAGGCGATCCGCGATAAGCTGAAGACGAAGACGGGCGCCAAATCGATGGCGGGTCTGGTCATGTATGCGGTGAAGAACGGGATCATCGAGCAGAGTCGTTAAAGCGGGCGGCATCGGATCGGGGGGGTATTCGATAGTCGGCGGCATCGGATCGTGGGCGGCATCGGATCGTTGGTGGTATCCTATCGTGGGCGGCATCTTACCGGTTTGGTACCCTTGCGTGGTCCAACAATATCGCAATTCTATGTTCCTGAATTTTAATGGGGAGGTCCGTGAGGAGACAATAGCGCTCCTGCGGGCCGACAACCGGGGTTTCCGGTTTGGTGACGGCCTTTTCGAAACGATGCTGTTGAAGCAGGGGAAGGTACGGCTGGGGCAGTATCATTTTGAGCGGCTTGTCGCAGGAATGCAATTATTGCGGCTGGAGTTCCCGCAAGCGGTTAGCCTGGAGATGATGGAGCGGCAGATTGGGGAACTGTGCGCGCGTAATGGGATCGGGGGGCTCTGCCGGGCGCGTTTAACGGTGTTCCGCAGGGGCGGGGGGATGTACAATGGCCTGGACAGGCGTGCGGATTATTGTATCGAGGTGAGCGCCCTTGGCGTCCATGGAAGCGCCCCAGGTGCCCAGGGAAGCGCCGTTGGTGCGCAGGAGGGCGCCCTTGCGGGTGCGGAATGGGTGGAAGATGGCCTGGTGCTGGATGTCTTTCCGGACGGGCGGAAGTCCTGCGATATCTTTTCGGGGGTCAAATCAAATAATTATCTGTTGTCCACCCAGGCGGGAATGTTTGCCAGGGAGCGGGGTGTGGATGATTGTGTGCTGGTCAACAGCCATGGGCGCGTCGCGGAGACTACCGTGGCGAATATCTGGTGGGTTAAGAACGGAGTGATATATACGCCGCCGCTTTCGGAGGGCTGTGTGGCGGGGGTTATGCGGCGTTGGCTGCTGGAGAGACTGCCGGGGGCGGGGTATTCGGTCAGGGAAGAGCCGATCGGTCCGGACGAGCTGATCGGGGCGGGTGAGATTTTCATTACCAATGCGATACGCGGGGTCCGGTGGGTGCGGGAGTTTAGGGGAGCCCAATTTGGCTGCCGGCTGGCGGCTGCGATCGGTAAGGATATTGTCGGTAAAATTTAAGGTTTGGTCATGGGATCGAAGGTGGTCATCTTTTGGTTTAGGCGGGATCTCCGGTTGGAGGATAATGCGGGCTTGCACTATGCGCTGAAGACGGGAGGACCGGTGCTGCCGCTTTTTGTATATGATCGCAACATCCTTGATGGGCTGGACAATAAGGCGGACCGGCGGGTGGAATTCATCCAGGCGGCGTTGGTCCACCTGCAGCAGCGGCTTGTACAGGCGGGATCTTCACTTGAGGTGCGGGATGGGCGGCCGGTGGAAGTGTTCGAACAGCTTTTGTTCGAGTTGGAGATAGCGGAGGTTTGGACGAACGGGGATTATGAACCTTATGCGCGGGAGCGGGATGAGGCGGTGAAAAAGTTGCTTGCGGAGAAGGGAATACCTTTCCATTCCCTGAAGGACCAGGTAGTCTTCGAGAAAAACGAGGTGGTGAAGGATGACGGGGATCCATACACGATCTATACGCCTTATAGCCGGCGATGGCTAGCGAATCTTGATGACCGTCATCTAGCTCCTTTTCCGGTAGCTTGTTACATAAAGAATTTTGTACAGCGGCGGCCTGTAGACGTACCATCGCTGGAGGCGTTGGGTTTTGCCCGCACGGGTGGTCCATTCCCAAGGAATGTAATGGGGGCTGGGGTGCTCGGGGGATATACAAATATTCGGGATCAGCCTGCTGTGATCGGGACAAGCCGGATGGGGGTGCATTTGCGGTTCGGGACGGTGAGTATCCGGGACCTGGCGCGGCGGGCGCGGGCGGAATCTGCAACTTATCTGCGCGAGCTGATCTGGCGGGATTTTTTCCAGATGATCCTTTGGCATTTCCCGGCCGTGGGGAAAGGGCGGGCCTTTAAGCCGGTCTATGACCTTATCCGATGGCGGAATAATGAGCAGGAGTTCGGAAAGTGGTGTGAGGGGAAGACGGGTTATCCGCTTGTGGATGCGGGGATGCGGGAGCTGAATGCGACGGGCTTTATGCATAACCGGGCCCGGATGGTTGCGGCATCGTTCCTGACGAAGCATTTGTTGATCGATTGGCGGTGGGGGGAGGCGTATTTTGCGGAGAAGCTATTGGATTTCGATCTGGCGGCGAATAATGGGAATTGGCAGTGGGCGGCGGGCTGCGGGTGTGATGCGGCGCCGTATTTCAGGGTGTTCAATCCGGTGCTGCAGGCGCAGCGGTTCGATCCGGAGGGGTTGTATGTCCGGATGTGGGTTCCGGAGTTGGGACGGGGGGCGTATCCAAAGCCCATTGTGGAGCATGAAATGGCGCGGAGGCGGGCATTGGAGGTATATGGGGCGGCGGTGAAAGGCGGGCGCGGGTAGATGGACGGCGGTTAAAGGGAGGCGGGGGTAGATGGACGGCGGTTAAAGGCGGGCAGATGGACGGCAGTGAAAGGCGAATGGGCATGAATATAGAAGAGCTTCCCGATGGCGGAAGACGGAGAGGTCAATGAATGATGGTGAGAGATGAGGCTGTCGTCGTCGACCCGGCTTGCTCGCGGCCGTGGAGGCGGTCGAAAGTGCGGAGGAGGGTGTGGATGGCATTCTCGCCATCGGGGCCAAGGGTGAGGCTGTAGTTGTTGACATAGAGGTCTATGTGTTGTCGCATGACGGCCTCGTCCATTTCCTGGGCGTGGGTTTTTACATATTCGGGGAGGGTGGGATAGGTCGAGAAGGCGTACTCGAGGCTTTTGCGGATAAGGCGATTCACTTTGGCGGCGGGGGAGGGTGCTGAGGCCGGGCCGGAAAAGGCGGGGCGGGAACCTGAAAGAACAGAGGAGGAACCGGAAAGGACGGGGGAGTGGCCGGAAAGGATGGGGTCGGAGCTGGAAAGGGTGGAGGACTGAGAGCCGAGTGCAGGTTGGTCATTGCGGAAGACGATCCCGCCGAGGGGGATGGGTGCGCCAGTTTCCTTTTCCCAGAATTCGCCGAGGTCGAGAACTTTGGTCAGGCCTTTCTGCCGGTAGGTGAAGCGGTTTTCGTGAATGATCACGCCGCAGTCAACCGCGCCGGAGAGTACGGCGTCTTCGATGTCGGAGAAGATCATGAATCGTCTATTCCGGGCCATTGGAAAAGCAAGCGAGAAGAGCAGATGCGCAGTGGTCCGTTCGCCGGGGATGGCGATCGTTGCGGATTCGATATCGGCCAGGGATATAGGTTTCTTTGAGATGAGCAACGGGCCTACGCCTTTGCCGAGGGCGCCCCCGGCATCGAGTAACCGGTATTTATCCATGATAAGGGGCAGTACGCCATAACTGATCTTGGATACATCGAGGAATCCCTGGAGCGCCCATTGATTAAGGGTTTCGACATCTTCAAGCCGGACGTCAAATTCCAGGCCTTCGGTATCGATCTTGTGGTTGACCAGGGCATCGAAAATAAAGGTGTCATTGGGGCAGGGACTAAAGCCGAGGGTAAGCGTCATGAGGTAATGTTGATAGCATTAAGAATTGTGGTGTCATTCCGGTCCAGTAGTTGTAACAATCCGATCAGCCGATCGTTCAGCCGGCGGATGGCCAGTGCAATATTCCAGTTGGATTTATCCCGCACCCCGATATCATTCGATACTGCTCTAAGCTGGAGGAAAGCGATCTTTTCCTGTAAGCCGATATAGTGGAGGGCGCCGCCTTCCATCGACTCGATGGCGGCGGAGGTTGTTGTCCGGTACCAATCGATCCTGTCGGGGCTCGTGCTAATCTCATTTACGGTGATGGCGCTAACGGCTTCGAGACCGGTAAGGGTCAATAGGGTTTGATAGGGGTTGATGAGGCGGCCGGCGGTGAATGGGGATTGGTTGGGGTCGGCGAGGCTGAGGTCGAAGGGAGTTTTGAATCGGTTGTCTTCCCAGACGCCAAGGTCGGCCAGGGTCTCATCATGGATGGCAAAGACCTCGCCGTGGGGTTTGCCGGTGAAGCAACCGGCGATCCCGGCCTGGACGATGAGCTCAGGGCGATCTCTGTCAATTTGACGCATAAGGGACCAGGCGGTGGAGAGGGCGCCGACACCCGTGATGAGGGTGGAAACGCGCAGAATGTCCTGCTGTCCGGTCGAATGGGTGGCGGGGGTGATCGCGGCGCCCGGAACCGGAGGCGAAGCCGGAGTAGCTGAATGAATGGGGCGTGTCAGTAGAAAGTCGATCGTTGGCTGAATTTCAAACGACGTGGCGGCAGCCAGTAGGATATGCATACGCAAATATCGGAATCCTTGACTTGTTTCTGCTATGTCGTACTTTTGCGGAACTTTTGGCCGATAGGTCAGACATTGTGCAATTAAATTGACATTTTGTAATATGGTGTATCTGACACGGGTGGAACACTTCAATGCGGCGCATAAGCTATACAATCCGGGTTGGAGCAGGGAGAAGAATGAGGAGGTGTTTGGGAAATGTGCGAATGAGAACTGGCATGGTCATAATTATGAGCTGTATGTGACGGTAAAAGGTGAACCTGACCCGGATACGGGTTTCCTCTTCGATGCGAAGCGGCTGAGCGGGATCATCCGGGAGCATGTCATCGAGAAGCTGGACCACAAGAACCTGAATATCGAAGTTGACTTTATGCAGGGGAAGATGTGCTCGACGGAAAACCTTGTGGTGGGCATCTGGCAGCAACTGGCGCCGCATATCCCGTCGCAGGTACGGTTACACGGAATCAAGTTATATGAAACGCCGAGGATCTTTGTGGAGTATTTTGGTGAATAGGAGGGTTATTTATGAAAGAACCAAATAAAAAAGTGGCGGTCTTTCGCCAGGAGCATTTCAATGCGGCGCATCGCATTTTCAATCCGGCGTGGGACGATCGGAAGAATGCGGAAGTATTCGGGAAATGCAGCAATCCGAATTATCACGGCCACAATTATGAGCTGGTGGTGAAGGTTACGGGCGTACCGGACCCGGATACCGGTTATGTCATGGATATGAAGGTGTTGTCGCGGATCACAAAGGAGGAGGTGCTGGAGCGGTTCGATCATCGGAATCTCAACCTGGATACGGTCTATTTCAAGGATCTTAATCCGACGGCGGAGCATATTGCAATGGTCATCTATGATCTGCTGCGGGCGAGGATCGATCCGGCGTTGGAGCTGCAGATTCGGTTGTATGAGACGGATAGGAACTTTGTGGAGTATCCGGCGTGAGGGGTGGGCTAATTGATTCGGTGGGGTGGACCAAATTGGATCGGTGGAAAAAGACCAAATTTTTGAAACATAGGAATCATGGCGTATAGGAAAATCGAACAGTATGATGAGGATGTAACGGCGGCGTTGAAAGGGAATTACCGGCATTCATTGGACCTGCTGGGTGAGGACCCTAACCGGGAGGGATTGCTGAAGACGCCTGAGCGGGTGGCTAAGGCGATGCAGTTCCTCACGCAGGGTTATGGGATAGATGCGCATGCCATCCTGAACTCCGCAAAATTTCATGAGGAGGTAAGCGAGATGATCCTGGTGAAGGATATCGAGCTGTACAGTCTCTGTGAGCATCATATGTTACCCTTCTTTGGCAAGGCGCATGTCGCCTATATACCTAACGGCTGGATCACGGGATTGAGTAAGATCGCGCGGGTAGTGGACGTCTATTCCCGGCGGTTGCAGGTGCAGGAGCGGCTGACTACGGAGATCCTTCATGCGATCAAAGAGACCTTGCAGCCTCTTGGCGTTGCGGTTGTCATCGAGGCGTCGCATCTTTGTATGATGATGCGGGGAGTTCAGAAACAAAATTCGGTGACGACAACCTCGGCTTTCTGGGGCGAATTTGAGAAGAATGAGACCCGGAGTGAATTTACCAAGCTGATCTCTTCCAACCTTCATTAAAAACGGGTTGAAACCCCGTAGGCGGCAGAAAAAAAAGACCTTATATTTGCGAAGCCGTACGCCGGCTGACGGGCAGGCTGTTGGCGCACATACTAAACCCGAAGAAGAATGAAGCATGCATACGTGTTCCCGGGACAGGGATCGCAATTTCCCGGTATGGGTAAGAATCTTTATGAGAATAGTGCTTTTGCCAAGAAATTGTTCGAGCAGGCCAATGATATTCTTGGTTTCCGCATCTCTGACATTATGTTCAGCGGGACGGAGGAAGAATTGAGGCAAACGAAGGTAACGCAGCCTGCGATCTTCTTACATTCAGTCATTGCATTTAAGGGAGTGGAGAATAACCGGCCGGATATGGTGGCAGGTCATTCGTTGGGGGAATTCTCGGCGTTGGCGGCCTGTGGGGTATTGAGCTTTGAGGATGGGCTGTTATTGGTTGCCGCCAGGGCGCAGGCGATGCAAAAGGTCTGTGAGGCGGGCCCTTCGGCGATGGCTGCGGTGTTGGGACTGGAAGACGAAAGGGTGGAGGCGATCTGTGCGGAGATCCGGGAGCAAACGGGTGAGGTCGTCGTTCCGGCCAATTATAACTGTCCGGGCCAGGTGGTGATCAGCGGGACGGTCGCGGGCGTTGAAAAGGCCGGCGAGGCGATGAAGGCGGCCGGGGCGAAACGAGCCTTGATGTTGCCGGTAGGAGGAGCATTCCATTCCCCTTTGATGGCATCGGCGCAGGATGAGTTGAAGGCGGCGATAGAGAAGACGACGTTCTATATGCCGGGTTGTGCCGTCTATCAGAATGTGGTGGCGAAGGCGGTGGTGGAGAAGGATGAGATCAAGAAGAATCTGATCGATCAATTGACGGGTGCGGTCCGGTGGACGCAGTCGATCCTGGCGATGGTGGAGGATGGGGCGTCGCATTTTACGGAGATCGGGCCGGGGAAGGTGCTGCAGGGGTTGATCCGGAAGATCGACACGACGGTGCAGGTCGATGGGGTGAGCTAGGGGTTCGTGCGGAGGGGAAATGTGCGGGTCGGTGGGGTGAATCAAGGGTTTTCGACGGAGCAGTTGATCCAACCGGCGTCGAATTGAGCCTGATATTTTTTGTAGAAGTTAATGGCGGGTTCGTTCCAGTCCAGCACCTGCCAGACCATTCCTTTAAAATTCTTGTCTTTCATTTCTATCAGGAGGCGGTCGAAGAGAAGCTTGCCGAGGCCGCGGCCGCGCATCTGTTCGGTGACGAGAATATCTTCCAGGTATAACCGTTGTCCTTTCCAAGTGCTATAACGGATATAATACAGTGCAAATCCTTCGACCTGGCCGTCGACTGTGGCGACAAAAGCCCACCAGACGGGGTTGGGGCCAAAGCCGCTTTCAGCGAAGTGTTCGGCGGTGACGGTTACTTCGTGGGGAGCTTTTTCATAGTGGGCCAGCTCACGGATCAATTCCAGGAGCCGGGGACAGTCTTCGCGGGTGGCCCGGCGGATCCGGATCGCCGGTGATTCGCGTTCGGGCGATGGGTCATATTGTATATTAGATGGTAGCATAGGTAACTGAAGCAGAGCTTTTGTAGATTAATATCCCCATTTGAGCCAGGTGGCGCCCCAGGTGAATCCGCCGCCGAAGGCCGAGAGGACAAGGTTATCACCCTTGTTCAGCTTCTTTTCCCAATCCCAGAGGCAGAGGGGGATGGTGCCGGCGGTTGTATTGCCATATCGTTGGATATTGATCATGACCTTTTCATCGGAGAGACCCATGCGGTGGGCTGTTGCGTCAATGATCCTTTTATTGGCCTGGTGAGGGACGAGCCAACTGATGTCGTCGGCAGTCAGGTTATTGCGTTCCATTAGTTCGGCGCTGATGTCGGCCATTCCTTTGACGGCGAATTTGAAGACGGCCTGGCCTTCCTGGTAGATATAGTGTTCCTTGGCGGCAACTGTTTCAAAGGAGGAGGGATGCCAGGAGCCGCCGCCTTTCATGTGAAGATGGCTTCGACCGCTGCCATCGCTTCTCAGGATGCTGTCGAGAATGCCAAAGCCTTCGTAATTGGGCTCGAGGAGGACGCCGCCGGCGCCGTCACCGAAAATGATGCAGGTGGTGCGGTCGCTATAGTCGACGATACTGCTCATTTTGTCGCCGCCGATGACGACGACCTTTTTGTAGCGGCCGCTTTCAATATACATGGCGCCGCTGGTGAGGGCGTACAGGAAGCCGGAGCAGGCGGCGGACATATCGAAACCCCAGGCGTTCTTTGCGCCGGTCTTGTCGCAGACGATATTCGCCGTAGCGGGGAAGAACATGTCGGGAGTAACGGTGGCAACGATCACGCAGTCGATCTCTTCGGGCTGGATACCTCTTCGCTTGCAGATCTCAAGCAGGACGGGGGCGCACAGATCGGATGTCGCTTTTCCTTCCCCTCTGAGTATCCTTCGTTCTACGATGCCGGTACGGGTGCGGATCCATTCATCATTGGTGTCTACTAATTTCTCAAGGTCGGCGTTGGTAAGTCGGTCTTCTGGTACATATCCTCCGATCGCAGTGATAGCGGCGGTCAATTTATTGCTCATCGTACTACCAATAGGTTATGAAAAGTTTTTTGCAAAGGTGGGGAAAAATATTGATTTTCGCGGGCATGATCGCCTTCCTACGCGGTGAATTCGCTTATAAGAGCCCTGCGCTGGTACATATGGATGTAGCCGGTGTAGGGTATGAGCTACAGATCAGCCTGCATACCTATTCCAAAATTGAAAATTTGAGCGGTGGGGTGTTGCTGACCTTTTTGCATATTCGCGAAGATGCGCATGTCCTTTATGGCTTCTTTGACCGGGTGGAAAAGGAACTGTTCATCCAACTGATCAGTGTATCCGGAGTTGGCGCCAGTACGGCCCGGATGATGCTGTCTTCCATGCGGCCGGAAGAGATCACCAGGGCCATTTTGCAGGGGAATGCCCGGCAATTGGAAAGTATCAAAGGAATTGGCAAGAAATCTGCTGAGAGGATCATTCTGGAATTGCGCGATAAGGTTGGCAAAGGCAGGGATGATCGGGCAAATATTTCATCTCAGGCGGGCAATAGCCTCGAGCAGGATGCGTTAAATGCTCTGATCACGCTGGGCATCGCCAGACCCGCCGCGGAAAACGCCATTAAGAAAGTTATCGGTGAAGTATCGGGAACCGATAGAGTGGAGGATCTCATTAAGAAAGCACTAAAAATCTTGTAGCCTATTGTTGGATGTCTACCTAACTAATTCTTGCGGAAAGTTTGACCCGCTATTTTTTTCATGTAATGCTGACGCTGCTCCTGGGCGCTGCTTTGGTGGTATATTCTGCCACAGCAGTAGCCCGTCCTTCATTTGAGGGGGCGTGGAAATTTAAGGGGGGGCGGGAAGGCGGGGTCAATGGGGAGAAGGGAGGTGGAGGGATTCAGCAGGCGTGGGAAGGGGTTAAGGGGGAGAAGGAAGGCGGGATCCAGCAGGCATGGGAAGGCGAAAAGCCGGGTGAGGTTTGGCAGTGGGGTGGAAGTTGTCCCCTGCTCGATACGGTGCCAGGACAGACTGTGGCGGATAGCGCGCGGCGGGCACGGGATACGATGCGGATGCTGCTCGCGAGGTTAGATTCGGTCTACAAAGATACCCTGCGATGGCCGCTTCATGACCGGCGCGGTGATTTTCTGACCGATTCCAACCGGAACCCGTTCGACCTCATGGACCCGGTCAACATTCACGATTCGATCGCATACGATCCGGAGACCCAACTATACTATATCTACGAAAGGATTGGGTCCCAATATTACAGAGAACCAACGTATTACACTCAGGATGAGATGCTTCAGATCCAGGGTCAGAAGGATCAGGACGCCTATTTCCGAAGTCGGGCGGACGCGCTGGATGCCCTCAACCGGCGAAATATCCGGCCTAACCTGGCGGTTAGCGACAATCTCTTCAATCGCATATTTGGTACCGGCAAGCCGGATATCCGGCCGCAGGGGAACGTCGATCTGACGGTGGGGTATCAGGGGCAGAATATCCAAAACCCGACGCTACCGCTAAGCGCCAGACGGCAGGGCGGACTGATGTTCGACGAATCGGCCAATTTGAACGTGCTGGGAAAGATCGGGAGTAAACTGACGCTCCCCATCAGCTATAACACCCTGGCTAACTTCAACTTCGAGAATCAGCTCAAGCTGGATTATACGGGAAGCGGCGACGAGATCATCAAGAAGATCGAGGCAGGGAATGTATCTTTCACGACAAAGAGCACCCTGATGACGGGGGCTCAATCGCTTTTCGGGGTAAAAACGCAGCTCCAGTTCGGGAAGTTGACGGTCACGGCGGTGCTGGCCAATGAAACCTCTCAGAAGCAATCGGTTAACTCGGCCGGCGGGGCTTCGGTATCGACTTTTTCCTTTAAGGCGGATGATTATGACGAGAACCGGCACTTTTTGCTTGGGCAGTACTTCGTGAACAATTATGACAATGCGATGTCGAGGTTGCCGGTCGTCAATTCACAGGTGCAGATCCTGCGGATCGAGGTTTGGGTGACGAACCGGCAGGGGTATGATACGAGCTCGCGTCAGGTGGTGGGGTTGATGGACCTGGGGGAATCGAAGCCGTACAATCCCAAGATCCATTCGCTGACCTCAATTCCCTATCCGTTCAATACGGCAAACTCGGAGTATACCAGTATCATCAACGACCCGACCAGCCGCAACCCGACGACGGCGGTGAATAAACTCAACTCGTTGGGACTGACGCAGGTACAGGATTTTGAAACGGTCTACGCCCGGAAGCTCGGCCCCAATGAATATTATTACAACCCGCAGATCGGTTTCATCTCGGTGAATCAGGCGCTCCAGCCCTCGGACGTGCTGGCTGTCGCCTATCAGTACAGCTATAATGGCCAGATCTACCAGGTAGGGGAATTTGCTTCGGACGTCCCTCCGGATACGGCGGCGGCCAATCCGGCGACGGGGGTCAGCGGCGGGGCGACGAAAGTGTTATATCTCAAATTGCTGAAGGCTACGGCGCAGCGTACCAACCTGCCGATCTGGAACCTGATGATGAAAAACATCTATTCGCTGAAGGTGGCCGGGGGTAGCTCACTTTCGAATATATCAAAGACGGGTTTCCAGCTTGCGGTCAACTACGATCAGCCGAGCAAGGGGACGAAGAATTATCTGCCGCAGGGGCCCAAAACGGGACTCCCGCTCATTACGATACTTGGGCTCGACCGGCTAAATGCCAATAATGACCCCGGACCGGACGGGGTCTTCGACTATATCGAGGGCTATACGGTCATTTCATCGCTGGGTACGATCATTTTTCCGGAGTTGAAGCCGTTCGGACAGTATATGGATTCGGTGGCATTCAACAATAACGCCCCGGACTCATTCCAGCAGAAATATATCTTCTCGCAGCTCTATGACACGATCAAGGCGGTGGCGCAGACGTATGCGAACGTGGACCGGTATGTGATCAATGGTACGGCAAAGGGGCAGACGTCGAATACGCTATCGCTGGGCGCTTTCAACGTCCCGCCGGGATCGGTAGTAGTGACCGCCGGGGGGCAGACCCTGAAGGAGAATCAGGATTATACGGTGGACTATGCTTCGGGGCAGGTGACGATCATCAATCAATCGATCATCAATTCGGGGGTACCGGTGAATGTGTCCTTTGAGAACAATGCGAATTTCGGCTTGCAGCAAAAGAGCTTCATGGGCTTGCGGCTGGACTATCTGGCGAAGAATACGGCGACGGAAACCCTGTCGATTGGCGGGACGATCGAGCGGCTGAATGAGCGGCCTTTCTTTGCCAAGACCGATTATGGCGAGGACCCGGTCAGAAATACGATGTTTGGAGTGGATGCCAATTACAAAGGGCAGTTGCCGCAGGTCACCCGGGCATTGAATCATCTGTATCCGACGAAGGAAATGAGTACGATCAATGCGTATGGGGAGGCGGCTATTTTACGGCCCGGGCATCCGCCGCAGATCGGGAAGGGTACTTCGGGTGCGGTCTATATTGACGATTTCGAGGGATCGACCAGCGCGATCGACCTGCGTTTTCCATTGACGAGCTGGGCGATGGCCTCTACGCCGGCAGGGGTGGGCGGCTCGTTCCCGCCGCTGTTCCCGGAGGCGGTGCTGAGCGATAGTCTCGCCTATGGATATAACCGGGCGCGTCTGGCGTGGTACAATATCGACCCTTCCCTGCAAAACACGGGCGGGGCGGCTGATCCGGACGCTTATGAGAATACGTTGCAGGACCCGAGGGTGGGACCGATCCTGGTGCAGCAGATCTTTCCGCAGCAGTCGGTGCAGACGGGGCAGGCGCAGTTGGTGACATTCGATATGGCTTACTATCCCTCGGACCGCGGTCCATATAACTTCGATGCGCGGCCGGGAAGCATCAATACTTCGACGGGTAAGCTGAACAATCCGACGACGCGGTGGGGGGGTATCATGCGGGCGTTGCAACAGACGGACTTTGAGACGGCGAATATCGAGGTGTTGCAGTTCTGGATGCTGAGCCCGTTCGATACGACCGGCGGGGGCGCGCTGCAACCCAACCTGGTGACCAACAGCACCGGCGGACAGATGTATATTGACCTGGGGAGCGTTAGCGAGGATATCCTGAAGGATGGCAAGAAACAATTCGAGAACGGCTTGAATACGCCCAATATCGACGCGGCGATAGACAGCACATCGGTCTGGGGACGGGTGCCGGCGAATCCGATCGAGGTGACGACGGCATTCAGCAATAATTCCGGCGACCGGCCATACCAGGACGTGGGATTGGACGGGATGAACAATACGTCGGAAGCAAACCATTTTGCCAATTATTTGAATCAACTGAGCGGAATACTCGGAGCGGGCAACCCAAATCTTACTCCGTTTCAGCAAGACCCGTCCAGTGACGACTTTGTGAACTATCTGGACCCGAGCTATGACGCGGCTAAAACAGGTGTGCTTGGGCGTTATAAGTATGTGAACAACCCGCAGAACAACTCACCGATCGCTGCGACGGGCGCTACGACGATCACGGCATTCACGTTGTATCCTGACCAGGAGGACCTGAACAACGACAATACGATGAACACGCTGGAGCAGTATTTCGAGTATAAGGTGAACCTGTTGCCGAACAGGGATAGCTTCGGGGTAACGGGGGCCAACCATTTCATTACGGACTCCATCCGCTTCACGCCTTCGGGCGGCGTTCCGCAGACCTGGTACCAGTTCAGCATCCCGCTTTCCGAATACTATCAGAATGTCGGCAATATGCCGGATATGCGGTCCATCCAGTTCATGCGGATCTATCTGACGGGCTGGCAGGATTCGGTGGTATTGCGGTTTGCGCAGATGCAACTGGTACGGAACACGTGGAGGAGCTTCAGTTATGTCATCGATACGACGGGGAATATGACGCCGCTGCCGACGAACAGCCCGACGACCTTCAACGTCACGGCGGTGAACATCGAGCAGAACAATACGCGGCAGCCGATCAACTATGTGATCCCGCCGGGCGTGGCGCGGCAGCAGGAGTTGAGCAGCAACAATGTGAACCTGCTGTTGAACGAGCAGTCGCTGAGCCTCCAGATCTGTAACCTGGCTAATGGAGATGCGCGGGGAGTATATAAGACGACGAATTTGGACATGCGCCGTTATGGGACGATCGACATGTTCATCCATGCGGAGGCCGCGGGGAACGCGAACAACTTTAACGACAATGACCTGGATGCGATCATCCGGATGGGAAGCGACTTTACGAGCAACTATTACGAGATCCGGATACCGTTGAAGAAGACGCAGTGGTATGCCACGAATGCCACGGATATCTGGCCGGCGGCCAATGACCTTAACCTGCAACTGGACCGGCTGATCAAGCTGAAGGAGGACCGGAATAATTCGAATTCGGGAGCTTCGAATGTCTATTATAAGGAGGTGGACGCAAGCACGGGGCGAACGTATGCCATCCTGGGTAACCCCAACCTTGGGCAGGTGCAGGCGTTCTTCCTCGGAGTGGAGAATGCGCAGGAGCCGTATCCGGTCTGTACGGAAGTGTGGTTCGACGAATTGCGGCTAACCGATATCAGCGAGAAGGGGGGCTGGGCCGTGGTGGGCAAGGTGGATACCAAGCTGGCCGATCTGGGTACATTGTCGCTGGCGGGCGCTAACCGGTCGGCGGGCTGGGGTACGATCGATCAGAATACGAGCCAGCGATCATATGAGAACGATATGGAGCTGGATGCGGCGACGAACCTGGAACTGGGCAAGCTGTTGCCGCGAAAGTCGGGGATCTCGGTGCCCGTCTATGCGGGTGTGACGCGAATCGTGGCCACGCCGGAGTATGATCCGTTCGATCTCGACATCCTGCTGAAGGACAAGATCAATATGGCGCCGGCGAGGGAGCGGGATTCCATCCGAAAGCAGGCGGTGGATGCGGCTACGACGACTACATTGAATCTGACCAATCTGCATAAGAACAATATCGGGAATAAGCGGCTCCAGCTTTGGAGTATCGAGAACTTCAATGTCAGCTATTCGTATACGCATACCGGTCACCACAGTCCGCTGGCGGTGGAGGATGACCTGACTAACAATAAGGGGATCCTGGCTTATAATTTCAGCCGGCAGCCGCGCTTCAAGGAGCCGTTCAAGAAGCTGATCAAGGCGAAGACGCCCTGGCTTGGGTTGATCAGGGATTTCAATTACAACCTGATGCCGACGGTAATTGGGGTCCAGTTCAATATCGACCGGCAGTTCGGGGCTTACCGGTCGCGAAATGTAGGCGGGCCGGATAATGTGTTGCCGGAGACGTTCAACAAATTCTTCACCTTCGACAGGCTGTATACGCTGAAATGGGATCTCACCCGCCATTTGTCGTTAAGCTTCAATGCCACGAACAAGGCGTGGATCGATGAGGATACCACAGGGCGGAATAATGCAAAGCAACGCAAGGACATGTGGGGCCGGTTTTTAAGAGGGGGCCGGAATGTGTTGTACAATCAGAATGTCAATGTGACCTATATGTTACCTACGGACAGGATCCCGGCATTGGACTGGACGAAGATCACGGCGACCTATTCGGCTACTTATACCTGGACGACCGCTTCGGAGCTGGCGCCCACGTTTGGGAACAGCATTCAGAATTCGCAGCAGCGACTGGTGCAGGCCGATCTGGATCTAACCCGGCTGTATGGCAAATGGAAGCTTTTGAAGGGTCTGGATGTGGGGACGGGGAAGCCGTCGTCCAATGGACGGCCGGATACGACGCATGGCCGAAAGCCGGCGGCGCAGCCGCCGCCGGGACCGAAGCTGACGGGCCTCCCGAAAGCGTTGGCGAAGCTCCTCACTTCCCTGAAACGGGTTACGGTGAATTATTCGGATAATTCGTCGTCGGCTATTTACGGCTTCCTGGATAGTACGCAGGTATTGGGTATGGACATGAGGACGCAGGAGCCGGGGTGGAAGTATACGTTGGGGATGCGGCCGGATACCAATTTTATAAATAAGCTTGGTCGAAGGGGGTTGATCTCGACGGACACGACGTTCAACAATCAGAATACGATCACTTATGCGCAGAAGATCTCGATCCAGGCGACGCTGGAGCCGGTCCGGGATTTCCACATCAATATCAATGTGGACAAGACGTTTGGGATGAACTATTCGGAGTTGTATAAGGATACGGCGGGCGGGTCGTACTATTCGCGGTTGAATCCATACTATACGGGGACGTACACGATCAGCTTCCTGTCGTATAAGACATTGTTCGAGAAGTATCAGCCGGACCAGGTGACGAAAACTTTCCTGGCGTTTGAGAACAACCGGGTGATCGTTTCGCACCGGGTGGGCGCGGTCAATCCCTATACGGGCGGATTGGTGGGAACGAACGGTTTTGTGAAAGGGTATGGGTTGTATTCGCAGGATGTGCTGATCCCGGCCTTCCTGGCGGCGTATACGGGTACGAACCCGCAAAAGGTGCCGTTGATGAATGAGAGCGGCGGTGGCGTCACGTCGAATCCTTTTGCGGGATATCTGCCGAAACCAAACTGGCATATCACGTATACGGGGTTGAGCAAGTTGCCGTGGTTCAGTAAGATCTTCACAGCCTTTAATATTTCCAATTCCTATACAAGCTCGCTGAGCATGGGAACCTTTAATTCGAACCTGAACTATGGGGACCCGTTGGGATACCGGATGCCGGGTTTCGTGGATACGTTGACGGGAGACTTCGTGCCCTATTTCCAGGTGCCGAACATTACGATCTCGGAGCAGTTCGCGCCGTTGTTCGGGCTGGACATGACCTTTGTGAACCAGATGCAGGCGAAGGTGAGCTATAGCAGGTCAAGGACGCTAAGCCTGAGCCTGATCGACTATCAGCTGAGTGAAAGCGCGTCGACGGAGCTTGATCTGGGTTGGGGGATAAAATATTCTAATGTGGGGCTGCCTTTTGGGTGGAAGGTGCCGGGGAACGGGAAGACAGCGCCGAACGGGCCGCCGGGGAGCATCAATTCGAAGAAGGCGCAGAACGATCTTACGCTGAGGCTGGATATCAGTTTCCGGAACGACGCGATGTCGAGCAGCTATCTGGATCAGAATACGTCGTTGCCGACGGGTGGGCAGAAGGTGATACGGATCGATCCGTCGATCAATTATGTGCTGAACAACCGGATCAATCTGAAATTCTTCTTTGACCAGCAGCGGACGACGCCCGCGATCTCGACGACGCCGCCGATCGTGACGACGAAGGGGGGGATACAGATCAGGATTGCGCTGGCGCCGTAAATTATCCTTTAAGACTTATAGAAATAGATGGCGTCGGCTTGCGCCTTGCAAGTGATGACCAGGTCGTTGATGCAGACGTGGGGCGGGAGCGATGCGCAGTAGAAGATGGCGTCGGCTATGTCTTCGGCGTGGAGGGGAGTATAGCCTTCATAGATCTTCTTTGCCTGGCTTTCGTCACCCTTGAAACGGACTTTGGAAAATTCCGTGTCCGCGGCGCCGGGGTGGATGGCGGTTACTTTGATCCCATGGCGCAGCAGGTCGATGCGCATGGAGTGGGAGATGGCGTCGACGGCGAATTTCGTTCCGCAGTAGACATTCCCTTTTTCATATACTTCTTTGCCGGCTACGCTGCCGAGGTTGATGATGTGGCCGTTGCCGGTCGGGATCATCAATGGGAGGACGGCTTTGGAGACATAAAGCAATCCCTTTACGTTGGTGTCGATCATGGTTTCCCAGTCTTCGAGGCTGGCATCGTCGAAATAGTCGCGGCCCAGGGCGAGGCCGGCGTTGTTGATGAGGATGTCGACGTTGCGCCATTCGGGAGGGATGGAGGCGATTGTGGCGTCGACGGCAGCGCGGTCGCGGACGTCGAAGGTGAGGGTGAGGACACGGGCCGGGGATGCAGGGGCGGGGGCACCGGAGGCTTTGGTTGAGGGTTGATGTGGGATGGAGGGTTGGACGGGTTGATCGGGTTGATGGGGGACGGAGGGTTGGACGCGGCCGGCGCTTTCCAGTTCCCTGGCCAGCGACTGGAGGCGGTCGGTGCGGCGGCCGGTGAGGATGAGGCGGTCGCCGGCGGCGGCAAATTTGCGGGCACAGGCTTCGCCAAAGCCGGAGGTAGCGCCTGTGATGAGGATCGTTCTGTTCATATTCTGGATACAAAGTTGATGAAATCTCGCAAAAGTTGATTACTCATTTCGGGGTTCTCGAGCATGGCCTGGTGGCCGGTGCCGGGGATCAGATGAAGATGCGATAGCGACGGCAGATAAGATTGCTCCAGCGCCTGCTGAACGGGAATGACGGAGTCGTCTTTGCCGATGATGAAAAGGACGGGGCAGGTGGACTGCCGAAGCACGTCAGTCCGGTCGGGGCGGGCGATCATGGCTTCATAGTATGCGATGAGGGAATCGGGAATGAAACCGGAGTATCTGGCAATCATGGCTTCGATCAGCTGGGGCTGATGCTCGCGGGTAACGGGAGAGAAAAGATTTGGGGTAGACTGCCGGATAAAAGGTGCGGAGCCGTTTGTCCGGATGAAGTCGATGGCTTTTCGCCGGGCGGCTTTCTTGTCTTCGCTATCGGGGTAGGCGGTGGAATGAAAAAGGCCGAATGCGGTCAGGCGTTGCGGGTACAGGGCAGCAAAGGCCAGGGTGATATAGCCGCCCATGCTGTGTCCGATCATGGTGACCTTGTCGATGTTTAGCCGGTCGAGCAGACCTTTTATGATGGTGGCCATCCCTTCGATGGTGATAATCGTTGCCCTCCCATCGACGGAGGCGGGGCTGCTGAGGGCTGATGAGCGGCCGCTGCCGGGGAGGTCGGGGAGGATGAGACGGCAGGCGGTGCTGAGGGCGTGGACCTGGTTGTCCCAGACGGTGTTGTCTTCGGCGAAACCGTGGAGGAGGAGGACGGGCTGGCCGACGCCTTCGTCCCGGTAATATAAGGTGTACCGGGTGTCGGATGAAGGTATGGTTATGAATTTATCCACGGCTCGTCCTTCTTTTGATCATAGTAGAAAAGTGCCATACGAAGAGGAGGATGGTCAGTGCGGCGGCCAGTTTGGAGATGCAATCGCCGTACCGGGAATAGAAGGTGAGCTTGGGGGTGGCGGGGACGGAAGCCTTGATGACGCCGCTCGTATCCCAGGGGAGGGACTCTGTGATGCGGCCATGCGGGTCGATGACGCAGGAGATGCCGGTGTTGGCGCTGCGTACGATCCAGTGACCGGTCTCGATGGCCCGGAGGCGGGCATAATCGCGATGCTGGCGATGGCCGGGGGTATTGCCCCACCAGCCGTCATTTGTAATGATGGCGATGAGATCGGCGCCGTTGTGGCTGAAGCGGGATAGGAATTCACCGTATATGCTTTCATAGCAGACAGCCGGGGCTATTTTGTATGTGGAGTTGGTGGTGATGAGCGGGTTGCGCTCGGACTGACCGGTATAGCCGGCGGTGGTGCCGCCGAATTTCTCAAACCATGAGTCGAGGAAATGCAGGAAGAACGGGAGGGTCTCTACGCCCGGTACCAGCCTGGATTTGTGATAGGACTGGACCAGGCCGCCGGTGTCGAGGATGGCGGCGGCGTTATAGCTTTCCTCGTATTTCGCGGTGCCGGGGATGCGAAAAGCGGTGGAGGAATGCTGATCATCGAAGTAGCGGGCGCTTTCCAGGCCGGAAAGGAGGTCGAGGCGGGGGTGGCGGTCCAGAAAGCCCCAGAGGGGCCGCAGAAAATGATATTCCTTTATGTGATCTTCTTCGATGCTGCCGGTTTCAAGGAAGAGGGCGGTCTCGGGCCAGACGACGAGTACGGTGTTGCTGTCGATAGCGGATTCGCTGAGACGGATCAGCTTTTGGAGCTGGGCGTCGAATGTGCCGGTCTCTACTTTCTCATAGGGATCGATATTGGGCTGGACGATGACGATATTGCAGGCCGGCTTGCCGATATTATCATCGGACTTTTTTGGCATTGCGATCAGCGAGAGGAATACCGGCAGGATGATAAGCGCAAGGCTGATCGCGAGGGGTCGCCAGGTGAAGTGGCGATGTTTGGCGAACTGCCATAGCCATTGGAATAGCAGTACATTGACGATCAGGATCCAGAGGCTGCCGCCGCTGGTGCCTGTTGCCTGGTACCATGAAACCCATTTCGGATGGCACGCGAAGATATTTCCAAGGGTAAGCCAGGGCCAGCTCAGACCCCAGTTCTGAAGGTGGAAATATTCGAAGCTAAGCCAGAAAAAGATGAGGGAGCTATAGCCGAAGATATTGCCCATTCTATTGCGGATCCAGTGAAAACCCAGCCAGGGCACGCACATCAGGAGGCTGTTGGCCAGGATGGCGGCTGCGGCGCCGGGGCCGGTGGAGTTCCAGATCCACCAGGTGGCGCCGATATTCCAGATAAGCATGGAGAGATAGACCCAACCGAAGAAGCGGGCGCGGCGCATGCCTTGCCTTTCCAGCCATAGCAGGGGGATGAAGGCGACGAAGACCAGGAGGGTAAGCGGGGATTCCGGCCATGCGGCATAGAGCAGCAGACCGGTAAGGGCTGATAAGGCAGCGGGATGGACCTTTCTCATCGACGGCTATAATTGGGCGCCTCTTTGGTGATATCTACGTCGTGGGCGTGGCTTTCTTTGATCCCGGCGTTGGTGATCCGGATGAATTGGGCATTTTGCTGGAGGTCGGGGATATCTTTTGCTCCACAGTAACCCATACCCGCTCTGAGGCCGCCGACGTATTGCTGGACGACCTCTGCCAGATTTCCTTTAAATGCGACGCGACCTTCGATGCCTTCGGGTACGAGCTTTTTTATGTCGTCTTCCACGTCCTGGAAATAGCGGTCGCTGCTACCCTGGGTCATGGCGCCGATGGAGCCCATACCCCGGTATTCCTTGAATTTGCGGCCTTCGTAGATGATGGTCTCACCCGGGCTTTCCTCTACGCCGGCAAATACGCCACCCATCATGACGGTGCTGGCGCCGGCTGCGAGCGCTTTTACCATGTCGCCGGTATAGCGAATCCCGCCGTCGGCGATGGCGGGGATGTTGCGGCTGTTGAGAGCGGAGGCCGCTTCCATGACGGCGGTGATCTGGGGCACGCCTGCGCCTGCTACGATGCGGGTGGTACAGATGGAGCCAGGGCCGATACCGACCTTGACGGCGTCAGCTCCGGCGTCGGCCAGCGCTTTGGCTCCGGCGGCGGTGCCGATATTGCCGGCGATGACCTGGAGGTTTTTGAAGTTCTTCTTGAGGCTCTTCAGCGCGTTGATGACGCCGATATGATGACCGTGAGCGCTGTCGAGGGTGACGACGTCTACGCCGATCTGCTGGAGGGCGGAGGCCCGGTCGAGGATATCTTTGGTGATCCCGAGGGCGGCGCCGACGAGGAGACGGCCATAGGAATCTTTGACAGCGTTGGGACAACTGGAGAGTTGTAAGATGTCGCGGTAGGTGATCAGGCCGATCAGGCGGCCTTGCCGGTTGACAACGGGGAGCTTTTCGATCTTGAACTTCTGGAGGATCTTTTCCGCTTTTTTGAGGTCGGTTCCTTCGGGGGCGGTGACCAGTTTGTCTTTGGTGGTCATGACGTCGCTCACTTTCCGCCGTTTGTTGTCTTCAAAGCGGAGGTCGCGGTTGGTGAGGATGCCGACGAGAACCTTATTATTATCTACGATGGGAATACCGCCGATCTTGTTCTCCTTCATCAAGCGAAGTGCGTCGCCGATGGTGGAGTCTTCGTGCATGGTGATGGGGTCGATGATGAGGCCGCTCTCGCTCCGCTTCACCCTCCGGACCTGTTCCACCTGCCTCTCGATACTCATATTCTTGTGCAGGATGCCGATGCCGCCTTCGCGAGCGAGGGCGATAGCGAGTGTCGCTTCCGTTACGGTGTCCATTGCGGAGGAAAGAAGGGGGACATTGAGGGTTATCTCGCGGGTCAATTTGCTACGAATGTCTACTTCGCGGGGTAGTACCTGGGAAAAAGCGGGTAATAGCAATACGTCATCGAATGTGAGGCCTTCGCCGAAAAATTTTGAGGGGGGGGATGACTTGCGAGCTGGGGAATTTATTCTTGCCATGTGCAAAGATAGGACACGCGGGCGGTACGGTCCAAATTTTTGATCCGGTGGAGCGCGGGCTTGGCGTAAGCCGCTACTGGCATGGGTTGTGGGACGCGGGGCAGCCCGGGGGGCGGGTGCGGGCCACGGGGGTATGGGACAAATTGTTGGGATCAGGATGCGAGGTGATATCGTCTTCCCGGAAGGGATCGGATGATCCCCTTGATCTCGAGGTTTATCAGGGCGACGGAGACGGCTGGGACGGGCTCGTGAGTGAGGGTAATGAAGTTCTCAAAGGTAAGTGATGATCTTTCAGTCAGGAGGCTGATCAATTTGGCTTCGAGGGCAAGATTGGAGTCGTCCTGGTCGAATGGTGCGAGGTTGGGTTGTCCGGAGGCGGCAAGTCCGGAGGCGGCAAGTGGGGAGTTGGCATGTCGGGAGGTAGATTGTTGGAGGTCGAGTCGTTGGGAAGTGGCTTGTTCGGCGGAGGGTCGATAGGGCTTGGATCGTTGAGGTTTGGGTTTTTGGCGGTCCGGTTGTTGGCCTGGCGAAAAAGGGAAGGCAGGTTGGTGGCTCTTGTGGCCTGCGGGCCAGCCCCAGGCCATTGTGGCTTTTAGTTGACCGGCGGAAAGCAGGGGAAGGGCTTGTCGTTCATAAATGAGATTGAGGCAGCCCTGGCTTTTCTCATCGGTGATGCGGCCGGGGAGGACGAAGACCTTTTTACCAAGTTGCAATGCGGCGTCGGCGGCCGAAAGGCTTCCGCCGGTCATGCTCGATTCGATAACGACAAGTGCGTCGCACAATCCGGCAATGAGTTGGTTACGGAGCGGGAAGGTGTAGGACTCGGGCCCGGTCTCCGGGAGGAAGGAGGTGATGAGGCCGCCGTGATGGCGGCGCATTTCGCAGGCCAGGCCGCGATGTTCGGCGGGATAGAGATGATCGAGACCGTGGCCAAGTACACCGATGGTAGGGAGCTGATGGCGGATGGCGGTCCGATGTGCGATGGCGTCGACGCCGAAGGCGAGGCCGCTGAGGATGAGCAAGCCGGGAGTGGCGAGCTCACCGATCAGTTGTGCGGTCATCTGTTTTCCGTATTCGGTTGGCTGGCGGGTGCCGGCGATGGCGATTATCTTTCCGGCGTTCAGGTCGGCAGTGCCCTGGTAGAAGAGGAGGGCCGGCGCGGTGGGAATAGGGAGCAAGCGGCGTGGGTAGCCGGGATCGGTGTAGAAGAGGGTTCGGGCGCCGAGGCTTTTAAGGCGGCGGAGCTCGCTTTGGAGGCCGGGGTAATCGGAGAAGCCGAGGATCGCGTCGATAAGGTTGGAGGGCAATCCGGTGCGTTCGAGCGCGTTGCGGCCGGCGTGAAAGACGGCTGCGGCGTCACCGAAGTGTTCGATCAGTTTCTTCGTATATACGGGACCGATACCATTGATGCGGGCCAGGGCGAGTTGATAGAGGGTGTGATCTTCCATGGGGGGGCGAGTTGTTCTGCCAAGTTAAGCGAAAGAAAATCGTTCGGCGGCGGAAATTGGGTTTCGTGCGGTCACTGCAGGGTGGCTGCGGGGAATGGGATGGCGGAGGGGGCGCGAATGGTCGGGAGAGTTGACCGCAGGCGGGCTTTAACGGCTTGGGATGGCGGAGGCGGGCGCGAAGGGTCGGGAGAGGGTTGACCGGAGGTGGCCTTAGCGGCTTGGGATGGCGGAGGCGGGCCTTAGCGGCTGATGACCTTTAGTTCCGTGCGTCTGTTCCTTGCTCTTCCTTCGGGGGTATTGTTATCGGCGATAGGTTTAGTATCGCCCCAGCCTTTGGATGACAAGCGGGCGGGTGCGATCCCTTTGGCGATGAGGTAGGAGGTTACGGATCTTGCCCGGGCTTCAGAAAGCCTGATGTTGTCGGCGGGTTTACCGGAGTTGTCGGTGTGGCCGCTGATCTGGATCCTGAGGGTGGGATTGTCCTTCAGCAATTGAACAACCTCGTCGAGCTCTGCGCCGGATTCGGGCTTGAGATCATACTTATTGGGATCGAAAAAGATGTTTCTCAATACCTGGGTGGCGTTGGCGGCGAGGGGTTGGAGCGGGATATCGATATGATAAACGGTGTCGTTGGGGCTTCGGCTCAGGGAGAAATTTTCGGAGAAGAAGAGATATCCTCTGCGTTTGACCTCGAAAGCATAGTCGCGTCCTTCGGGCAGGGTGATGAGGTAGTTGCCGGTCTCATCGGTTTGAAGGTTGCTGATGGTCTGGCGGGTAGCGAGGTCGGTGAGCACCACGCTGGAGGGCAGTCCTTTGCGGGTGGCGGAATCGAATACGCGTCCTTTTACCCAAAGTGTTTTTGCAGGCCGGATGTCTTCGCGCAGTTCGAAGGTATAGAGGTCGAGGCCGCCGCGGCTGTCGGCCCGGTCGCTGGCATAATATGCGGTCTTGCCGTCGGCGGCAATAACAAGGCTGCCTTCATTCTCTATGGTGTTGATGGGGTAACCGAGATTTTCGGGTTTGCTCCAGGTGCCATCGGGTTGTTTGCGGGTAACGAAGAGGTCATCGCCGCCATAACCGGGGTGGCCGTTGGAGGTGAAGTAGAGGGTCTGATTGTCGGCATGGATGAAGGGAGCCGCTTCGTCGCCGATGGTGTTGATTGCCGGACCGAGATTTTCGGGGATGCTCCATTGTCCGTTGAGCAGGCGGTGGCTGACATACAGGTCGCTGCCGCCGTAGCCATCGGGTTGGCGACTGGAGAAGTAAAGATCTTTTTTGTCGGGTGAAAGGGAGGGGGATGATTCCCAGAATTCGGAATTGATGCTGTCGCCGAGGTTCTCGGGGGTGCTCCAGCCGTCGGGGGTGAGGTAAGAAATATATAGGTCGCAACTGCCGTGGCCGTCGGGGAAGTTGCAGCCGGTGAAGATGAGCCATTGGCCGTCCTGGGAGATGTTCTGGGCCCCTTCATTGTTATTCGTATTGATATTTCCGGGGAGGCTTACGGCCTTGCTCCAGGTTCCGTTGACCTTAACAGACTGGTAGAAATCTTCATTGATATGGTTGACGCGGCGGGTGAAGACCAGCGTATTTCCGTCGATGGTGATGGTCGGGAAGTATTCGGAGACTTCGGTGTTGATGCTGTCCCCGAGGTTGCGGGGTTCGAACTTGTAGTTGGTGACGGGGTGGGCGGCGGCGTAGTCGAGGGCGAATTGGTAGCATCTTCGGCGAAATTCTCCTGATTTCCGGCTTGTCTCGCTCAGGCGAGGGTCGGTGAGAAAAATATTGACGGCCTGGAGGGCTTTGTCAAATTCTCCGAGACCGGCGAGATCGATGGAGTAAGGGAGGTTGAAATCTTTGAAGTAGTTGCTGTCGATGGCCCGGGCCTTTTCACTGCTGCGGACCGCATGACGATAGTCTTTCAACGCGGCATACATGCCGGCGAGAGAGATGTAGGCTTCTTCGTAGCCCGAGTCGATCTGAACGGCCTGTTCGAGGAGGCGGATCGCGCCGGGCATGTCGTCCTGGGACAGGTCGAGACCTTTGGAGTAGAGGCTGGCGGCTTTCTTGTCGACCTTGTCGGGGTTGTATTGGGCACGGGCGGGTATGGCGGCAAACAGGAGGAAAAGGCAAAAGAGAAGTTGGTTGTTACTCACGGGAATATTGGTTGTTTAAATCGGATTCCTGAACGCGGTGCGTTTTGGGATGTCAAGATACAAATTTTCGGTTAGTGGACGATCAGTTTTCGATCAGGGGACGAGGGGTGTAACGCAGGGTGACGTTGGTGGACGGTCAGGGGACGTGGATGTATTTGTGCAGTTGGAGGGAGAAGCGCCATTGGGGGTGGGCTTCGATATAGTCGATGATAAGGGGGGTAACGGTGGCGGACCTGCTCCATTCGGGCTGGAGGAAAAGAAGGCAGCCGGGGCTGGTAAGGGCGGCCCATTTTTCGGCCCATTCGAAGTCGGATTTGTTGAAGACAACCACTTTGAGCTCGTTGGCAAGCGGGGCGATGCCGGGGAGGGGGGCTGAGAATTTTTTTGGGGAGAGGCAGATCCAGTCCCATTCGCCGCTGAGGGGCCAGGCGCCGGAGGTTTCGATGTGGGTAGCGAATCCGGCCTGATGGAGCTGGCGGGTAAGGGTTGTGCAGTCGTGCATAAGGGGCTCGCCGCCGGTGATAACGGCCAGGCGGCCGGGGTAGGCGGAGGCGGATCGTACCAGGTCGGGTATAGTATACCGGGGGTGGCGGGCGGCGTCCCAGGAATCCTTCACATCACACCAAACGCAGCCGACGTCACAGCCGCCAAGTCGAATGAAATAGGCGGCCTTTCCCTGGTGGAAGCCTTCGCCCTGGAGCGTGTAGAATTGTTCCATTACCGGGAGGGTAGCTTCGGCGGGGGTGGGGGCTTCGGCCGGGAGGGTAGCTTCGGTGGGTAAGGCGGTTTCGCCCGGGAGGCTGGTTTCAGCTGACTTAGATTCCATTTCGTTGTTGGCAGGCGGTAAGAGTATTCTTCATGAGGGCAGCGATGGTCATGGGACCGACACCGCCGGGGACCGGGGTGATGAAGCTGCATTTGGGGGCTACTTCGGCGAAGTTGACGTCACCTTTGAGGGCGAATCCGCTCTTCTTGGCGGGGTCGGGGACGCGGGTGATGCCGACATCGATCACAATAGCGCCGGGTTTGACCATCGAGGCGTCGACAAATTCAGGCCGGCCGAGGGCGGCCACGATGATATCGCCCTGGAGGCAGATGTCCCGGAGGTTGCGGGTTTGAGAATGGCAGGTTGTGACGGTGCAGTTACCGGGCTGGGTGTTGGCGCTGAGCAGGATGCTCATGGGCCTGCCGACGATATTGCTGCGGCCGATCACGACGGCGTGCATCCCGCGGGTGTCGATCTTATAATGTTCCAGCAGGAGAAGGATACCGTGGGGAGTGGCGGAAATAAAAGTGGGCAGTCCCTGGACCATTTTGCCGACGTTGACGGGGTGGAAGCCGTCGACGTCTTTGGATGGATAGATGGTGTTGATCACTTTCTCATCGGAGATATGTTTGGGCAGCGGAAGCTGGACCAGGATGCCGTCGACGTCGGCGTCGTTGTTGAGCTCGTCGATCAGGTTGAGAAGCCGGTTTTCACTAATGGTGGCCTCGGGGCGGAGGAGGGTGGACTTGTAGCCGATCTCTGCGCAGGCTTTGACCTTTGCTCCGACATAAGTCTCACTGGCGCCATCGTTGCCGACGAGTACGGCGGCAAGGTGCGGAATCTTTTTTCCTTCTGTCTTCAATTGAGCGACTTGCAGTTGTATCATATCCAGGATGGCTCGCGAGGCGAGCTTGCCGTCTAGTAATTCCATGCGGCAAAGGTAGGGGAAAGGGGATGGAAAGGGTTATGTAAGGGTTGAGTAAGGATATGAAGGGTTGTGTAAGGACATGAAAGGGTTGCGAAAGGGTTAGGTATGGATTGGAAGGGATTAATTTATGTATTTGTATAAATGAGTAGAACTTGGACCAGACTGCGGTAATACTGCCGGGTATTTTACAAATAGGCTGTTATTTAATATGTTAATGCCATTGTGGTAAGTATTAATATGTTGCGAAATGCGCGCACAATTTTAATCGAAACATTTCTATAATTATATGAACTGATTTGATGAATAATTATTTAGGCGACGGCTATGCCTGATGGCTTAATTCTTTTTTAATTCTATTGTTAAAACCGGTTAACATTTTTTTTGGTTGAGAGAAAAAGATAATATAATTTTAGCGCGGACTATTTAAACTAACACAATGAGAAAATTTCTGTCACTGCCAACGGTGCGTGTCACCGATGTATTCCAGTCTACTGTCGCTCCGCCACTTAAGGGCGATCATTCGGGCGCTCCACATTTCCTACGATGATATTTTGGCTCGTCACGATTTGCTTTCAGTTTGACAGCAAGCGTGAGGGGAGGGGGTTTTTCCGGTACTCTGTGCTTAATGGCCTATTACATTTTTGAATCAATTTAAAAACAAGTGTCACATGACAAAATTTCTATCACTGTTCGCGGTGCTGGTGTTGTACTCCTTCCTGGCGTCGGCCCAATTGCGAACAATCACTGGCAGAATCACTGACCAGCAGAACCAGCCGGTTCCTTTTGCCACCGTAAAGGTCAAAGGCAGTAAGCAAGGTACTGCTGCGGATGCGGATGGAGGCTTTACCCTTAAGGTAAAGAGCGGTGATGTACTGGTCATTTCGGGGACCGGGGTTACGACCCAGGAGATCCCGGTGGGTGACCAGGTGCGGTTGAGCATCCAGGTCAAAGCAAAGGAGAACAACCTGACGGAAGTTGTGGTAACGGCATTGGGTATCCAGAAGCAGGAAAAGGAACTGGGTTATGCGACGGCCAAGGTGACCGCGAAAGACCTGGAGATAGCCGCGCCGGTGAGCGTGGCTAACGGGCTGACCGGTAAGGTGTCGGGGTTGAATATCCAGACGACCAACAACGGGCTGTTCGCTCCCACTCGTATCACGCTGCGCGGCAACCGGTCGCTGACGGGTAATAACCAGCCGCTTATCGTCGTCGACGGGGCGATCTTCTACAATGACATTTCCACGCTGAACCCGGATGATATCGCAGATATCACGGTATTGAAGGGGTCGAGCGCTTCGGCGGTATATGGCTCGGACGCGTCGAACGGGGTGTTGCTGATCACGACGAAGCATGGGACGAGGAATCATCCCAGCATCAACGTCAGCACGACGCAGTCCCTGGAGGAGGTTGATTATTTACCATCCTATCAGACGCAGTTCGGCAATAACGGTGGTGAGGTCTGGGTATATGACTTCAATAACCTAAACTCTTATATTCCTTTCGAGAACCAGAGCTATGGGCCGGCGTATAACGGCTGGATGGTGCCGCTGGGCCGGCCGCTGGCCGACAGCAGCCTGCTGGTGATCCCTTATTCCGCGGTGAAGAATCAGAAAAAGGACTTTTTTAATAAGGCACACAATACGCAGTACAATTTTTCATACAGTTCGGGGGATGACAATGGCCGTTTTTATGTCAGCGCCCAGCATTCGTCCCAGAACGGGGTTATGCCTTATGACAATGGCCGGCGGGACGCCTTCCGGGTCGCGGGATCGAAGAACTATGGCGTATTCTCAGCCAACTATACGCTGTCTTACACTTATAAGTACAGCAACCAGGGCAATACGGGATCTATTTATGATGATGTGATGGCCTCCCCGGCAAATGTGCCGTTAGCTTCGCTGAAGAACTGGCAAACGTACAAATACGCCACCACGGACGGCTATTTCAATGACTACTTTTACAACCCCTATATGATCGCGGCTACGCAGCGGAATTATACAACGGACAATAACCTTACGGGTAACGTTCAGTTGTCCCTGCGGCCGACCAAATGGTTCAATCTTTCCTACCGGTTGTCGATGAACAACCTCAGCCGGAAGTATGAATATACTACTGAGGAAGAGGACTATTCGAAATATTCGCTTAACAGTACGGTTGCGATATTTGTGAATCCCAACGGCTCATTCGATACGATCCCGGGTTACGGCACGAAGTGGATCGCGAATAATAACGGGCTGACCGCTCCGACGTACAATACCTTTAACTATTCCAATTTTCTGGTTACGTCGGACTTTATCGCCGGCTTTGACTATGATCTGGGCAAGGACTTCAATCTGAAGGGAACGTTGGGGACGACGTATATCGATAACCGGATTACTGAGGTAGGGATCAACGCCGGTCCGCTCTTCTTCCCCGTCTATAACGTGCAGAACCTGACGGGCATCCCTAGCCTGTCGGGTCAGAACTTCTTTGAGGAGGCGCGGCGGCTTGGGTTGTTCGGTGAGGCGACGATCGGCTTTAAGAACCTGGCGTTCCTGCATGGGTCTTACCGTTCGGATATCGACAGCCGCCTGTCCAAAACGAACCGGTTCATTCCTTATTACGACGTGGACGGATCCGTCGTGCTGAGCGATATCTTCCCGGCGATCGCCAATGGGAAGTTCCTGGATTATGTCAAAGCCCGTGGCGCTTACTCGGTAACGGGTAATGCATCGGCGCTGGCCGGCGGCTCGCAGAATATCGCCGACGGCGCTTATGCGACGGTGCCGACGTTGTTGCCGGCGTCGGGTTATGGCTTCCCGTACAGCAGCGTTGGCGGATATGTATTGAGCACGAGCATTGCCAATCCGAATATCAAGCCGGAGACGGTTAAAGAAGAAGAGGTCGGTCTGGAGTTCGGCTTCCTGAAGAGCCGATTCAACTTGCAGGTGACGGCTTATGAGCAACATTTATCGAATGGGATCGTGTATGCGCAGATCCCGCGGTCCAGCGGTTTCGACCAGGCCCTGCTGAATGCCGCGCAAACGAAGAATCAGGGTATCGAGGTCGATCTGCATGGTCAGGTCATCAAAACGCATGACTGGGGTTGGATGGTAGGTGTGAACTACACCTATTATCATAGCGTGGTCGAGTCGATCAACGCCAATACGCCGTCGCTGAATATTTCCGGCGGGAACTACGGTTTCAACGGGGTAGCGACGGGCGCCATCTTCGCTATCGTCGGTCAGGCCTATCCGAGCATCGAGACGAACGATTGGGTAAGAGACCCGTCGAACGGCAAAGTGATCGTCAATCCGACCACGGGCAACCCATCGATCAGCTCGACGTTTGTCCCGGAGGGCAACGCTACGCCGAAGGACATTATCGGGATCACGTCGACGGTCAACTATAAGAACTGGACGTTCAGCGTCACGGCGGATTATCGCGGCGGCTATAAGATCTACAATGCAATCGGCCAGTTCATGGATTTCTCGGGTATCTCCTCGGAGACGGTGCAGGCGGGGCGTCAGCCGTTCGTATTCCCGAATTCGGAATACTCGACCGATGGCGGCAAGACCTATGTGCCGAATAAGACACTTACCACCAATGACGGCAACTTCAATTTCTGGCCCGGTACATTTGATGAAGTAGGTTCCAACTATGTCATCAGCGGGGACGTCTGGAAGATCCGTGAAATGTCGCTCAGTTTTTCCTTCCCGAAGAAGATGCTGTCATCCATGAAGGTAGTTCAGGGCATTACGGCGGGTATCTCCGGAAGAAACCTTTTTATGTTCCGGCCGAAGATCAACAAGTGGACCGATCCTGAGTTCTCGGATACGACGGGTAACGGCGTGGGCGTAACGACGGAAAACGAGGCTCCGCCAACCCGCATCTTCAACGCTACTTTAGGGATCACTTTCTAACCTTTTCAATTTAAAAGATTCGACTATGCATAGCAGAATAAAATCATTCCTGATACCGGTCTCTTTCGGTCTCCTGCTTGGGGCGGGGTGTAAGAAGGGAACCTTCGATATCAACAGCCCGAACCCCAACGTGCCTTCCAATGTGCCGGCCAAATTTGTGCTGTCGGCCGCCCTGGCAGGTTCGGCTGTAATCAACTTTGGCGGGGGCTATACGGATATCCTCAATACGTATATGGGTTATCTGTCGATCAGCGGCGGATATATCCCTAATTCCGCCTGGGAAACCTATAACGTGACCTCGGACTTCGGCGCCAATAACTGGGATGGCGGTTATCCCCTGTTGGAGAATTACAACTTTATCGACAAGACGGCGGGCGCCGATCCGACGCAGGCTAATTTCCAGGCCATAGCCAAGATCATGAAAGCCTATCATTTCAGCCGCCTGGTGGATATCTATAACGATATCCCGTATTCGGACGCATTGAACGGAAGCTCGGGGACGCTGTTCCCCAAGTACGATAAGGCGGCCGACGTATATACCTCCTGTCTGCATCAATTGGATACGGCCATCACGATCATCAATAACAATCCAAATGCGGTTTCACCGGGGGGGCAGGACATCATGTTCGGTGGCGATATGGGACAATGGATCCAATTTGCCAATACGGTCAAGTTGCGGATGCTGCTGAATTTGACGCAAATGTCCGGCGGGCCGTCGACGATTACTGCGGAACTGCAGGGACTTACGCCAAGCGACTTCCTGGGTGCGGGACAGGACGCGATCATTCAACCGGGATATACGAACGCTACCAGCACCCAGCAGAATCCGCTGTGGGGTGATTTCGGCTGGAGCCCGTCCGGTTCGGCCAATGGGAACGAGAATTACCTCGTGGCGTGCAGCTATATCGTCAACTTTTGGACCAATACCAAAGACACCTACCGGCCGCCCCTGATCTTTGCACCGAACACTTCGCAGGGTATCGTAAGGGGACGTGATTTCGGCAGCAACAATGGATCGGAGACCAGCCCGACATATATTTCGCTGGTAGGCTATAACTCCAATCCCAGTGCGGGAAACTATACCAGCGGACTGAATGTCTCACCGACGAGCGGACTGGTCTTCTTCCCGGCTTTCGAGAGCTTGTTCCTGCAGGCGGAAGCGGCGCAGCGCGGCTATATCTCGGGTGATCCGGTTGCGTTATATCAGTCGGCCGTGACGGAAAATTTCAGGTTGCTCAATGTACCGAACTATGCGGCGGCGGCGGCGGCTTATTACAGTCAGACCACGGGCAGCGGCTTAACGCAGGCGGAGGTCAACGAGGTGAATATCAGCGCTTCCACCGATCCGATCACGACGATCATCTCGCAGAAATGGGCGTCGCTGATCATCTATGATCCGCTGGAATCCTGGTGTGACTGGCGGCGGCTCGGGATACCAGCCACGCTGCCGGTATCGGTATTCCCCGGTACAACGGCTACGCATATCCCTTACCGGTTGTTGTACCCGACGAGCGAGTACAAGTACAATACGGCCAACGTGAACGCGGAAGGCACCATCAATCCGCTGACCTCGAAGATCTTCTGGATGCCTTAAAAATATTAATAAATCAAAATGAATTGATCATGAAAAAATTGTTGTTAATTGTTTTTGGGGCATCGGTGGTGTTGCTGGAGGGCTGTCTAAAGGCCTCCCCGCCCACTGACTTCAGTAATCTTCCCACGATCGTGGAGGTGGAATATCCTGCAGGTGCGGGCGGTAACGGGATGGGCTCCGGCCTGCAATTCTTTGGCGGCGGGGCGCTGACCTATCCCGCGTCCGATGCGTCGGATACGGCGATCGTACTGGTGAATATCGACTCGAAGAGTACGCTGGGCTCGTCCACTTCTGTGACCGTCGGCGTCATCTCCAGTGCGCTGAGCGCCTACAATTCGGCCGGAACAGGACTGCAGTACGTAGCGCTGCCGGACAGTGATTATACGATCATCGGCGGAACGGGTACGATCCCGGCAGGAAAGAGGCTGGATACGGTGAAGGTGGTCTTTTATCCTTCGAAGATCGATCCGACCCAGAACTTCATGTTGCCGGTCGGCATCAGCAATACTTCGGCCGGCGCGGTAAGCGGGAATTTTGGCGTGGTGTACTTCCATACGATCGGTAATCCGCTGGCGGGGTTGTATGATGACGTCAGTGCGACGCGGTACAACTATACCAGTGCGACGGTGCCGGCATACACATATCCCGGGGCTGAGCCTCCGCCGGCGTCAACGCTGAACCTGGCGCCGTATTTCCCGAAACTGGCTTCTCCCAATACGCCGACGGAGATCACGATCCCGTATGCGAACAACCTGGGCAATTACATCATCGATTTCGATGCAAGCTATAACCTGACTGTCACTACGGATGTCGCCGGAATTACCGGGTTCACGGTCATTTATGCGAATTACGATCCGGCGACGAAAACGATACATTTAATTACCGGGTATGTGAATGCGACGCCGGCCGCCCGGATCGTGGATGAGACGATGGTGCACGAATAGATCTCAAAAAAATATCGTAACTTTTGATAAAATAAAGCCACACGCGAAAGCGGTGGCTTTTATCGCTCAACTTTGTATCACCGGGCGGGAGCCTGTCAACTGGGGGGGAAGCCTGTTAACCGGCCGGAGCCTGTCAACTGGGGGGAACCTGTTAACCGGCCGGAGCCTGTCAAAATCTAGGTCACATGGAGGTCAAGAATTTAGCCATTTGCTTTGTTATTGCCTGCCTGGCGCAGGTCAGTTCGGCGCAGACTACTTCGACGCAGACCACTTCGGCGCAGACCGCTTCGACGCAGACCACTTCGGCGCAGACGCTTAAAGTAATCGGGAGTATCGCGGATAGCAAGGGGGCGCCCATCCCCAATGCGTCGGTCGTTATGTTAGGGGAGGGGCAGGGCACCAGTACGGATGCGCATGGGAATTTCGCGTTGAGCATTCATCCGGGTTGCCGGCTGACGATCACGGCGGTGGGTTGCGAAGCCGATACGGTGGATGTCGATCAGGAAAATAAGCTGGCGATCGTGCTCAGGAGCGATATGCGGACGGCGGCATCCGTTGCAAGCGGAAAGTCCTCATCGGTGACGGGTGATCCGACCGGGGCAATCCAGGCGAAACAGGTGCAGGATAATCTCAAGGATGTGAGTATTGCGCAGGCAAATCCCGTTGCTCAGACGCCGGGTGCGGGTCAGGGGAGCGGGTTCCAGCCATCCGGGGCGATGCCTCTGGCTTCAAATACTCCTGCGGCGGGATATACATCGACCCATTTCCTCAACTATACGCCCAGTGTGATGACATTCAGCACTTCCAAGGAGGATACGAAAGGATCTGCGTATCTGTTCAAAGATTGGTGTCATGGAACGGTGTCGGATACGAGCGGCACTCTGATCGACAACCGGTATTTCCTCTTCAATTACGACAAAATGAAGAATGCGCTCGTTATGAGCCAGGATATGAAATCGGGGATCGAGTTGTACAAGAGCCAGATCGTCCGGTTCGAGTTGAAGGATGCAGATGGGCGGCGGCATTTTTTCGTGCAGGCGCCGGCGCTGAATAACGGGAATTTTGTCGAGTGCCTTATCCGGGGGGATAAATATTCGTTATATAAGATAGTGAGCACCAAGTTCAAAAAGGCGGATTACCGGTCGGATGGGCTGACCGAAAGCGGGAATAATTATGATGAATACATCGATGACGCCACTTATTATGTGACGGATGGCAAGGGAGATAATGCAAAAAAATTAGAGATGAAGAAGAAGTCGATTCTGGCGGTGTTCGGGGCAGATAAGGACAAGGTCGATGGGTATTTAAAGAAAAACTCATATGATGATTTGGATATAGGGTATGTGCAGGGGCTGGTAGTTTTTTTGAATCAGCCATAAGGGGCGGATGGAATGGCGGAAATATTGTTTGAGCGGGCCGGCGATAGCCGGCCCGCGCCTTTGTTAACGATTTTTTAACAACTAAAAGATAACATTTTCTTCAAGCGTAAAATTTTGATTTTCTCTTTTTTATTCGGCTTTCTGTTTAATGATATTAAAAAAGTCATCGTAATTCTACGTGAGTTGCAGCATTTGTTGCAGTTAATATGTCTAAAATGTGTTTAATTTGGTTTTCTTTAACACTTCGGGCCGCGGGGTCAAGTGAAGCACTGTCGGGACATTTTAAATACGAGTCACATGCGAAAACTGCTAAGTCATTTAGCTGCTTACTATCTTTTCTGCCTGCTCAAGGATGACACACCTCTTTCAAGTGTCTTAATCACCTAATATTTATTGTAATACGTCTCCTTCCAACCGGAAAAGTCTTTTCAATCCAGGATCATCAATAACATTCTAACTACGAGTAAAATGAGAAAAATTGTATTTATGCTTTTGGTGCTGATGCTACCTGCAGCATTGGTATTCTCACAAGCAAAGCTTGTCGCCGGAAAAATCACTGATCAGACCGGCGCCGCCGTTCCGTTCGCGACGGTTCATATAAAGGGCAGCAAGCTGGGCGTGGCGGCGGACGCTGACGGCAACTTCGAGATCAAGGCAAAGCCGGGCGATGTGCTGACGGTGTCGGGAACGGGTTTCGCGGCAAAGGAGATCACGGTGGATAATTCAGGGACGGCATTGAGCGTAGTGGTTTCGCGGAAGGAATCCAACCTGACGGAAGTAGTGGTAACGGCCCTGGGTATTCGTAAAGAGAACAAAGCGCTTGGTTACAGTACGGCGACGGTCAACAACGAGGCGTTGAATATCGCCAAGCCGGTCAACGTGGAGCAGGGGCTTATCGGGCAGGTATCGGGCGCGCAGGTCAGTATCATCAATAACGGCGTGGACCCGCAGATCCGCATTCAGTTGCGTGGCGAGCGTCACATCACTTCGGATAACGAGCCGCTTTATATCGTGGACGGCCAGGAGGTCGATCAGAGCTTTATCATCACGCTGAACCCGGAAGATATCGAGAGCACTTCGATCCTGAAGAGCGCCAGTGCGGCGGCCCTGTATGGCTCGGAGGCAACGAACGGCGTGATCATTATTACGACTAAGAAAGGCGCCCGGAATAATAAGCCTATTATCAATTTCTCGCAAACGGGGACCCTGGAGAAGGTGGCATATCTTCCGAAGCTTCAAAACCAGTTCGGCGGTTATGGCGGAGAGAACGGCGTCTATCTGGCCGGCACTCCCTGGCAGTTCACGGCCATCAATCCTTATACCGGGTATACCAATTATATCCCATTCGAGAATCAGCAGTACGGACCTCAGTTCACGGGGCAACCGTCTTTTATCGGGATACCGAACCAATACGGACAGGTCGATTCGGTCCCATATGCACCGCAGTCCAAGAATCCTATCCAGCAGTTCATGAAAACCGGTTTCACCAGCCAGACCGATGCATCGCTGGCAACGGGTGACGCGAAGAACGGGAACTTCGTCGGCGTTCAATATGTGGACGTCAAAGGGGTAGTTCCGCAGGATCAGTCGCAGCGGGCGAGCATTCGCTTCAATGGGAAACGGACTATCGGCAATACGTTCTGGTATGACTATTTCGCCAACTACTCCTATAAATACAGCAATGTCGTCGGGAACGATATTACGCTGGGCTGGCCTATCTATTGGACCTTACTAAATACGCCGGCAAATATCCCGATAGCTTCACTGAAGGATTGGCAGGATCCCAAATCGTTTGGCAATCTCAGCAACTATTACAACGCCTATTATATCAACCCCTGGTGGCAGGTGCAGAACTCCCGGAATATCGGTCACTCGGATAATATTCAGGGTGCGTTCGACCTGAACCTGAAGCCGGTCGACTGGTTCCTGGCCCAATACCGGGTCAGCGCCCAGGTCAGTAATTCGATCTTCAAGGGCTATCGGAATGCGGCCACTTTCACGCCTTATGCCATCGCCGCCACGGGCCCTTCCAGCGGGATATACGGCACGCCATCAAGCGGGAATATTTCCGGCGCATTGGTGGACGAGACTTTGCTGACCAAAAGGATCCAGCAGGATATCACGGCTACATTCCAGCAGAAATTCGGTGATATCGGCGCCACCCTGATCGTGGGTAATACGATCTGGGACCGGTCGAGTAATCAGCAGGTACAGAATGTCGGTAATAACGTAGGTGCGATCAACGGCGTGCCGATCAACTCGGGTTCCCCGCAAAGCCAGAAATCGGGCCTGGTATTACCGGGCGTCTACAATATCGGTTTCGAATATGGGATACCGACGGTCAGCGGATATATCTCCGATGAGCGGCTGATCGGTTACTATGGCGATCTGACCTTGTCTTACAACGATCTGCTCTTTCTGCATGGCAACTATAGAAAAGACTATTCCTCGCTGCTGGCTCCGGCGCATAACAACTACAGCGTATATGGCGGTGACGCCTCGCTGATCGTCACCGATCTGTTCCCCGCGCTGAAGAGCAGTAATGTTCTGAGCTATGCCAAGCTCCGCGGAGCATACAGCCATACCGGCCAGATCACGCTCGCGCCCTACAGCACGACCAACACCTTCAATGTCGCCGCCAACTACCCTTATGGCGGTTTAGCCGGGTTGTCATTGAGCGGCACGTATAACAATCCTGCCAATACCCCGGAAGCTACGAATGAAGTGGAAGGCGGCATCGAAGCCGGATTCGTCAATGGCCGGATATTGGCAGGCGTTACCTATTACCACGACAATAACTACAATCAACTGTTCCCCGTGACGCTGACGACGGCAACGGGTTATTCGGCGGCTAATGTCAATGCGGCCAATACGGTCTCGAAGGGTTGGGAGTTCGACCTGAAGACGAACCCTGTGCATACACGCACAGTACGGTGGGATCTGAATGCCAACCTGGCCATACAGACTACGACGGTTGTGAGCTTGTATGGGACCGGTTCCAACAAAACGCTGCAGACGGGTATCGGCAACAATAACGAGGCGATCGTCGGGATGGTGTTCCCGCAGTTATATGTATCGGACCTGGTACGGGATCCGGCCAACGGCAAGATCGTTGTCAGCTCCGCGACGGGCCTGCCTACGCTGTCGACGAGCCTGGTGCCCGCCGGGAGGACGACCCCGAAATACATCCTTGGTCTGACCTCTACGGTGACGGCATACAACTTCACATTGCAGGTGATCGCGGATTATCGCGGTGGTTATGTATTCTATAATTCCGCGGAGAAGAGCCTGGACTTCACGGGCGCAACGACACATACAACGGAGAACGGCCGGCAGAACATGGTCTTCCCGAATTCAGAGATCCAGGTTTCTCCCGGGAAATATGCACCCAACACGAATGTCTATGTTCCGGATGGCAATATCGGGTTCTGGGTATATAGCCAGTTCACTTCCGCGGGGACTTCCTATGTGGAAAATGCGGCAGCCTGGAAAGTGCGGACGATCAACCTGACCTATGACTTTGGCAAGCTGATCGCCGGTCAGAAGGTGCTGCATGGGCTGACGCTGTCGGCAATTGTCAACAACGCCCTGATGTTCCGGCCGAAGGAAAACAACTTCACCGATCCGGAATTCAACTACAGCAACGCCAACGGCTTGGGTAACAATACGTATTATCAGCTTCCGCCGACAAGACAGTGGACCCTGGTCGCCAAGTTCAATTTTTAAATTCTAATTCATAAGATATTAGCATGAAAAAGCTTTCAATTATAACGTGTATCGGGGTCGGGATTGCGCTGCTGGGCAGTGGTTGCGGTAAGGGTTATCTTTCCGATCTCCAGAATAATCCGAATGCGCCTACAACGAGCGTTGCCACTCCTCAACTGATCCTGCCGGCTGCGATCACCAACCTGGTCAATATCGTAAACGATGTAACCGGTACCGGCAGCAATCCCAGCTATGAGGTCGAAGCCGCGTGGCTTGGCTACTGGAATTATCAGCCGGGATATTCCTTCAATTCCGGTGTAGCCAACTATATCATGACCTCGAGTAGTCCCCAGCTTTGGGATAACTATTATGGAGTGCTGACCAATCTTAACTTCATGGTCACGCAGACGAGCAGTGTCGCGGCCAACGCAAACTACAAGGATATCGCGGAGATCCTGGAGTCGATCTGTTTCCAAAACCTGGTTGACCTTTATGGAGATATCCCCTATTCGCAGGCATTGAATGTAGCCAAGAACTTCTATCCGAGGTATGACAAGGCGAGCGATATCTATGACAGCCTTACAGCAAAGCTGGACAATGCCATGGCGGAGATCAATTCCAACCTGAGCAATACTTCGGTGGTAACGCCTACGACGGACGACGTGATGTTTGGCGGAAACATGCAGAACTGGCTGCTATTTGCCAATACGGTCAAGCTTCGGTTGCTGCTACGGGAGGTCAATGTTACGGCCAAGCAAGCCTATATTGTCAGCGAGGTAGGCAAGACGGCCAGTTATGGGTATCTCACTACCGATGCGCTGGTGAATCCGGGGTACTCCTCTGCGGATCCTAACCAGATATTCGGCGGGTTTGGGGTCAGCCCGTCGGGTTCGTTGAACTATGCGGCCAGTTTTATCGGCGCCAATGGAACGGCGCTCAACTTCTATTTGGCGAAGAATGACGTACGGGTAGGCTACTTCTATACCCCGCGGAACGTCATTGCCACAAATCCCAGCTATTTCAAGCCGAACGTCAGCCTGCCGGCGGATGCAGGTCAGTTTGCGGCCAATCCGTTGGGTATCCAGGCGTCCATCGCCGGCGGATCTTCCAATGTCGGCCCGGGGCTCGTTCAGGCTCCGACGCAGTCCGCGGTGATGATGACGGCGGCGGAAAGCTATTTCCTTCAGGCGGAAGCGACGGTATATGGCTGGCTGCCCGGCGGGAATTCGGCGGCTCAGACGCTGTATCAGATGGGGATCACAAAGTCCTTCGAATTGCTGAATGTGGGCGGGTCGACAACAGCGGCGGATGCGGCCGCGGCGGCTTATTATGGGCAAAACATAGGTTGGGTCGCTTTCCCGACCGGTGCCAGCAGTGACAGCCTTGTACATACGATCTTTGAGCAGAAATGGGCGGCGCTTAACGGTATCAATGCGGCGGAGCCCTATGCGGACTGGCGGAAGACCTTTGTTACGGCCATGAATACGGGTTGGCCGATGGTCCCGGTATCCGCGTCGCCGACCAATACGGAGCCGCATATGCCTTTCCGGTACTATTATCCGACCGAGGAGCAGCAGAACAACAATGCTTCCTGGACGGCAGCGGGTGGCGCAACCATAGACCCGTTCACTACAAGACTATTCTGGATGCCTCAGCAGTAGGCCTCATTGCAAAATTAAAACTCTATTATTTCCCCTTTTTCGCCCCAGGGGTTAAGAGGGGACCTAAAAAAGAAAAATATGAAAAGAAATAACAGTGTGATGGGCAAGTGGCCGGTGAAAGCAGGTGTGGTTTTGCTGGTGATGGTCTCGTTGAGCTCTTGTCTGAAGAACAGTAAGTACAATATCGATTTCTCAACGGTCGCTCCGTCCGTCGACCTGCCGCTGGCGGCTGCCAATGGCAATGGCGTGGTCCCTTTCACATTCCAGGCGGGGTCCAACACTTTCCCGGTATATACGGACCTGGCCAGCCCGGCCGTGCTGAGTACGTCGACTTCGGTTACGCTGATCGTGGACTCGGCGTATCTCAACTCTTATAATGCGGCTAATGGCACGTCGTATACGTTGTTGCCGGACAGCGACTACTCGGTGACTTCGCTGAGCCTGACCATTCCGGCCGGCAAGCGGCTGGATAGTGCGCTGGTGACCTTCAACATCGGCAAGGTTGACACCAGCTCGGCTATTTCTTACGTGTTGCCGTTCTCTATTTCGACGGCAAGTCAGCCTATCGAGCAGTGGAGCCACCTGTTGATCGGGGTTACGGTGCAGCAGTAGGAAACGATGAGGTAAAATATTCACGCTTCGGGGGACCGTCTCTTTAAGGGACGGTCTTTTTTTTGGGGAGGGGCTAACGTGAGTGACTTATATTTGCTTAAAATCAATAAAATGGTGGATCAGGGACAAAATAACCAATTAAATATCGAGATCTCGGATGAGGTAGCCGAGGGGCAATATGCCAACCTGGTGATCATTACGCATTCGCATGCGGAGTTCGTCGTTGATTTTGTGAATGTGATGCCGGGGACGCCGAAGAGTAAAGTGAAGTCAAGGGTCATCATGACTCCGCAGCATGCGAAGCGGTTCATGAAGGCGTTGACGGAGAATGTTGCGCGGTTCGAGGCGGCGAGTGGGAAGATACAGGATCTGGAGGAGGTGCAGCTGCCGTTGAATTTTGGGGGGCCGTCGGCGCAGGCATGAGGGGGGATGGGCAGGGGTTGCCAAGGGGGGTGAGGGCGCAAGCGTTAGGGGAGGATGCCTTCGTTGGCGAAACTGAAAAAGCCCTGGCGACTGACGATGATATGGTCTAATAATTTAATTCTCAAGTATTTAGCCCCATCGGAAATTTCGACGGTGAGGGATTTGTCGGCTGGGCTGGGGTGAAGGCTGCCGGAGGGGTGGTTGTGGGCGAGGATAATGCTGACGGCATCTTCCGCGAGCGCGCGTTTCAAGATACGCCGGGGGTCGACGTATGTGGATGTAATCCCGCCTTCGCTAATCTTTTCATGGTGGATGAGGCCGTTTGCCTGGTCGAGATAAAGGACGGCGAAAACTTCGTAATTGTAATCACCGAGGAGGGGTTGGAGAAACCGGGCAGCCGTGGAGGCTTCTTTGAAAACAGGGCGTTCGCCTGAAATTCCCGCCTGATAGCGCCGGCCGAGCTCGAATGCGGCGATGATCGCGCTTGCTTTGGCCTGGCCCAATCCTTCGAGCTTCAATTTCATGAGGTCCTGGACGTTGCGCCGGGCGAGATTTTGGAGGTTGTCGCCGTTTTCCTTGAGAATCTCGCGGGCGAGCTCCATAACGGTCTTCTTTGGGGTATTGCTACCCAGGATGAGGCATAGCAGTTCCCAGTCGGTAAGTATTTCCGGACCATTGATTTTCAGCTTTTCACGAGGGCCGTCGTCTCTGCCCCACTTGCTCGGGCCGGGGGTTTTTTTGCGAAGAGGAGGGAGTAGAAGTTGCATTTTTCAATATTAAATATTATTTTGTCATTCGAAACGGGAAAATGAAATACAGAAGGCTTTTTCCCGTTAATCCGTACGATTAATTCTGAGCTGGAGCTCAGCCTTTGAAAACTTATAATCTAAAATCCAATGAAACGCTCAACCTTCAATGCTATCGGTGGCTGGCAACCTTTATTCTTTTGCGTAGGTATGTATGTAGTCGCCCTCTTCTTTTCGATCTTCGTGTGTTCCTCGATTTTTTATGCTGTTAATTCGAGACCGGCTTCCAAGGCGGTTGAGAAGACTGCTGTAGCAAGCACTGCCAAGACGCAGCAGCTGGCATCGGTCAATTAAGGCGCCGCGGGGCAATTTGGCCGCGTAACGATTTGCGCGTAACAATTTATTTAAAGGCCGTCCGACTTGAGCGGGCAGGCCTTTTATTTGCAGGAGAAGGTTGTGAGTGATTACTTATCTTCGCGCCATATTTATTTTAATCAATCATGCAGCATACAGCCAAGATCTTTTCCGGTACCGGCTCACAGTACCTGACGGAGAAGATAGCCCACCAGTTCGGTCATCCGGCAGGGAAGGTCACGATCCAGCGATTCAGTGACGGCGAAATTCAGCCCGTCTTTAATGAAAGTATCCGGGGGGATATGGTCTTCCTGGTGCAAAGTACTTGTGCGCCGGCGGAGAATCTGCTGGAGTTGCTGCTGATGATCGATGCTGCGCGGCGGGCGTCGGCATATAAGGTCGTTGCGGTCATTCCGTACTATGGATATGCGCGGCAGGACCGAAAGGATAAGCCGAGGGTGGCCATTGGTAGTAAGCTGATAGCCAATATGTTAGTGTCGGCTGGGGCGGATAGGGTGATTACCATGGACCTGCATGCGGCGCAGATCCAGGGCTTTTTCGACATCCCGGTGGACCACCTGGACAGTTCGGCGATTTTTATCCCGTATATTGAGCAACTTAAGATGGAAAATCTTACCTTTGCGGCCCCTGACGTGGGCGGCGCAAACCGGGTCCGGGAGATCGCAAGCTATTTCAATGCGGAGATGGTGATCTGTGATAAGCATCGGAAACGGGCGAACGAAATTGCAAGCATGGTGGTGATCGGGGATGTAGCCGGTAAGGATATTGTGTTGATCGATGACCTGGTGGATACCGGCGGTACGCTGGCAAAATCGGCGGGTCTTATGAAGGAAAAGGGGGCCAGAAGCGTTCGGGCGTTGTGTACGCACCCTGTATTGAGCGGGAATGCGTATGCGAATATCGAGAACAGCGTATTGGATGAGCTGGTGGTCTGTGATACGATCCCGTTGAAGCAACCGAGCAAGAAGATCAAGTTGTTGAGTGTTGCGGAGTTGTTTGCGGTTGCGATCCGCAATGCGCATGAGAACCGGAGTATAACGGGGCTGTTCATTCACTCGCAGCTGAGGGGGAAATAGGAGTAAAGTTGAGCGTAATTTTTAAACAAACATATAATGAAAACAATTACAATCGAAGGACAACTCAGGACCGAAATTGGCAAACAAGCCACCCGCCAACTTCGCTCTGAGGAGAAAGTGCCCGGTGTAATTTACGGGGGTGCAAAGGAGGTGAATTTCTCAGCTCCGGCGACTTCATTTAAGACACTGGTGTACACACCTGATTTCCAGCTGGCCGACGTCAAGGTAGGCGGCAATTCCTACAAATGTATCCTGAAGGACCTTCAGTTCGACAAGGTCACGGATGAGCTGATCCATATAGATCTGCTGGAGCTGGTGGAAGACAAAAAGGTTATTGCGACGATCCCTATCAAGTTCACCGGCGCCGCCAAGGGTGTGAAGGATGGCGGTAAGCTGATCACGAAGATGAAGGCGCTTAAGGTAAAGACATATCCGAAATTCCTGAGGGAGAATATCGAGGTCGATCTGACGGAGCTGGAGTTGAATGGCAATGTGCGGGTGGAGGATGTGAAGGCAGAGAATTATGAGATCCTCAATTCTCCGCGGATCCCGATCGCTTCGATCGTGCTGACGCGTCAGTTGAAGCAGGAAGAGGCTGGTACCGTAACTCCTGCTGCTGGTGCTGCCGCAGCTGCCAAACCCGCTGCCGGCGCTCCCGCTGCCGCTCCTGCGGCTGGTGGTGCGGCTGCCAAGCCAGCGGCGGCCAAGCCAGCGGCCAAGAAATAAATTTATTCTTAGTGGAAGCCCGGTTAGTATTTAACCGGGTTTTTGCTATAATAGCCGGCTGGGTTGGGTTGGGCCGGTAACAAGATAGATGACGGATGTTGTGGCAACAAAGTTTCTGATAGCCGGTCTGGGTAATGTTGGTGCGGAGTATGCGGGCACCCGGCATAATATTGGGTGGGACATCCTGGACGCGTTAGCGGCCAAATATAAGCAGTTCTTTGTAGCGGAGCGGTTAGCCGAAAAGGTGGAGATCAGGTTGCGGGGGAATGTGTTGGTGGGTATCAAGCCGACGACCTTTATGAATCTCAGCGGCCGGGCGGTGAAATACTGGATGGACAAGGAAAATATCAGCCTGGAGCGCATCCTTGTCATTATGGACGATCTGGCTCTGCCGCTCAGCAGGCTTCGGCTCCGGCCCGGTGGCTCCGATGCGGGTCACAACGGGCTGACGAGCATCCAGGAATCGCTTGGTACGAGCTCTTATCCCCGGTTGCGGTTTGGGGTCGGTAACAATTTCCCCAGGGGCAGGCAGGTTGAATATGTACTGGGGAAGTGGAGCCCGGAGGAGCTGCCGCTGGTCCGGATGAAGATAGAGAAGTCGGTCGAATTGATCGAAAGCTTTGTCAGCATTGGGATTGACCGGACGATGAACCTGTACAATAATTTGGAGTTTGAACTATGATTTATTAGCTGGAATCTTTATTTTCGCATTAATATTGTATTCATCCTTAATGAGTAACTATTTTGATATTCAATATGCCTATGGACGGAAATTAACTTATTGCAGGAGATGGATCATTTTTTTGGTGGTTGTATCTCCCGCAAATAAAAACCCTGATTGAATATGAAAATATTCTGTGTTGGCCGTAACTATGTGGCACATGCCAAGGAGTTAAATAACGAAGTTCCTGAAGAGCCGATCATATTTATGAAGCCAAAGAGCGCTTTGCTGCAGGCGCATACTCCCTTCTATTACCCGGAGTTTACGAACGAGCTGCATTATGAATGTGAGCTGGTGTTGCGGATTTCCAAGAATGGCAAATACATCCAGGACCGATTCGCGAGCAAGTATTATGATGCGGTTACCGTCGGCATTGATTTCACCGCGCGGGATATCCAAAATGAGTTGAAGGAGAAAGGCCTTCCCTGGGAAAAGGCGAAGGCGTGGGACAATTCCGCTGCCATCGGGAAGTGGATCCCATTGCAAAATGTCAAGAACAAGAAGGATATCAACTTCTGCATGTACAAGAACAAGGAATTGGTGCAGCAAGGGAACTCCAATATGATGATCAACAGCTTTGACAAGATCGTCGCCTTTATCTCCAATTACTTTTCGGTGAATATCGGCGACCTGGTATTTACGGGGACGCCGGCCGGGGTAGGCGAGTGTGTGGTTGGGGACGAGCTGGAAGGTTTCATCGAGGATGATAGTCTGTTCACGATCGAGATCAAGTAATCTTCTTTCTTCCATGATCACCGTCGATACTCTGCTAAAAGCCTACCGGCTGATGCGGGCTGCTGTTGAGATGGCAGCTATTTATGAGAAGAACAGGCAGATCTGTAAATACGTACACTCCACTTCCCGCGGTCATGAGGCCATCCAGCTGGCGACCGCATTTAACTTACAACCCTGCGACTGGGTCAGCCCATATTACCGGGACGAAAGCATCTTGCTCGGGCTTGGCTTCGAGCCTTATCAATTGATGTTACAATTGCTGGCAAAGGGCGATGATCCCTTTACCGGGGGACGTGAATATTATTCTCATCCGAACTATAGGGGGGCGGACCGGCCCAATATGCTTCATCAGAGCAGCGCTACGGGGATGCAGGCGATCCCGGCGACGGGGTTGGCGCAGGGGCTGGCGTATCTGGAAAAGATTGTCTCACCGCTGTTGATCCGTGGGGCGGGGGGCGAATCGCCGATCGTGGTGTGCTCGCTCGGGGATGCGAGCGTAACGGAGGGGGAGGTGAGCGAGGCCTTTCAGTTTGCGGTGCTGAAGAAATTACCGGTCATTTACCTGGTGCAGGACAATGATTGGGGGATCAGTGTGCGGGCGGAGGAGGCGAGGGCGATGGATTCGTATGAGTATGCGGGAGGCTTTTCGGGAATGGGTCGGTTACGGATCGACGGTAGTGACTTCCCCGGAAGCTATGAGACGATGGGGCGGGTGATCGCGGAGGTCAGGGCGGGAGGCGGTCCATTTCTGGTGCAGGCGCAGGTGCCGTTGCTGGGGCATCATACCAGCGGGGTGCGGCGCGAGTTCTACCGGGATGGGGCGGACCTGGCGGAGCATGCGGCAAGGGACCCTGTCGTGCGATTGCGGGCGCAGCTGATCTATCAGGGGGTGGATATGGGGCAGTTGGAGGAGATCGAGCGGGAGATGGCGAACTTTGTGGAAGCGCAATTCCGGCAAGCGGTCGATGCGGCGGAACCGGAGGAAGAGAGCGTGTCGGAGAATGTATTTGCGCCGACTCCGGTGACGGTGGAATGTGGTGATCGGGAGCCTTTGGATGGTAAGAAGGTCATCATGGTGGATGCGGCGTTGTTTGCGATCCGGGAATTGATGGAGGAGTATCCGGAGGCGTTGTTGTATGGGCAGGATGTAGGCCGGCGGCTGGGCGGGGTATTTCGGGAAGCGGCAACGCTGGCGGAGCAGTTCGGCGATCATCGCGTATTCAATACCGCTATACAGGAGGCGTATATTATCGGGTCGACCCTGGGAGTGAGTGCGGTGGGGGCCAAGCCGATCGTTGAGATACAGTTTGCGGACTATATTTATCCGGGGTTTAATCAATTGGTGACGGAGATCTCGAAGTCCTGTTATCTGTCGCGGGGAAAGTTCCCGGTGCAGACGGTCATTCGGGTCCCGATCGGGGCTTATGGTGGCGGGGGGCCGTATCATTCGGGCAGCATCGAGACGACGCTCCTGTCGATCAAGGGTATCAAGGTGGTCTATCCGTCGAATGCGGCGGACATGAAGGGCTTGATGAAGGCGGCATTTCTGGATCCTAATCCGGTCGTGATGCTGGAGCATAAGGGATTATATTGGAGCAAGGTGCCGGGGACGGAAGGGGCGAAGACGATCGAGCCGGCGCGGGATTATGTCTTACCGCTGGGCAAGGGGAATATTGTATTGGCGGCGGATGAGGAGCGGGTCTCAAGCGGTGATACGGGGTGTGTGATCACTTATGGGATGGGGGTATATTGGGCGCTTGCGGCGGCGGCATCTTTTCCGGGGCAGGTGGAAGTCGTCGATCTGCGGACTTTGTTCCCGTTGGATGAGGAGTTGATCTTTGCGACTGTCCGGCGGCATGGCAAGTGTCTGGTGGTAACGGAGGAGCAGCGGAATAATTCTTTCGCGGAGGCGTTGGCGGGGCGCGTGGCGCGGAACTGTTGGGCTTCGCTCGATGCGCCGGTGGAGGTGCTGGGGGCGTTGGATCTGCCGGCGGTGCCGATGAATGTGGGGCTGGAGGCGGCGATGTTGCCCAACGCCCCGAAGGTGGCGGAGGCGTTGGGGAGGCTGTTGAGGTATTGAGGGGTGGGCGCCTGCGGGGCGGAAGCGAGGGTGGCGGGTGTGTGGAAAACGCGAAATGGCTAATGGGGGCGAAATCGCCCCAATTAGAAGTGGGTGGGCAGGTCGAGGCCGGGGCGGCAAATCAATATTTTGTCAATTCCGGTTCAACTTCGTCGATATAGCTGAGGATACCGCCTTTCAGGTTGTAGAGGTTGGTAAACCCGAATTTTTCCTGAAGTTCGCGGATGGCTTTTGCGCTACGGCCGCCGACCTTGCAATGGACAACGACCTTGACGTCGCGGGAGATGCGGTCGCTGTTGTCGCTGACGGAACCAAGCGGGATAAGCTCGCCGCCGATGTTGACGATATCATATTCATGGGGCTCGCGGACGTCGATCAGTTGGAACTTCTCTCCTTTCACCTGCCAGTCATAAAGTTGTTTCGCCGTGATCTCTTTCAGGGGCGCTTCTTCCACGGCGCGCATGCCGCAGAATTGCTCGTAGTCGATGAGTGCGGTGATGGTCGGGTTCTTGCCGTTGATCGGGTTGTCTTCGCGGCGGCGGATGGTAAAGGTCCTGCTTTCGAAGTTGAGGGCGTCGAAGATATAGAACCGGCCGGAGAGGGTCTCGCCGACGCCGGTAATGACTTTGATGACTTCGAGGGCCTGGAGGCTGCCGATGATCCCGGGCAGGACGCCGAGTACGCCGCCTTCCGCGCAGGAGGGGACGAGACCCGGAGGAGGAGGAGTCGGGTAGAGGTCGCGATAGTTGGGGCCAGGCTCACCCTGGGCATTGCGATAATTGAAGACGGAAACCTGGCCTTCGAATTGAAAGATTGAGGCATAGACGTTGGGTTTGCCGAGAAGGACGGAGGCGTCATTGACCAGGTAACGGGTCGGGAAGTTGTCGGTGCCGTCGGCTATTACGTCATAGTCCCTGAGGATGTCCAGGGCGTTCTGCGAGTTGAGATGGGTGTTATAGACGTTGAGCTTTATATAGGGATTGAGGGCTTCGAGCCTGCGGCGGGCGGCTTCCACCTTGGGTTTACCGATCTCGTTCACGCCAAACAGGACCTGACGTTGCAGGTTGCTGTCATCGACGACGTCGAAGTCGACGATCCCGATGGTGCCGACGCCGGCTGCGGCGAGATAAAGGAGAACGGGGCTACCGAGGCCGCCGGAGCCGATGACGAGTACTTTGGCGGCTTTGAGCTTGAGCTGGGCTTCCATGCCGAATCCGGGAATGATGATATGGCGGTCGTAGCGGGCGAGCTCTTCTTTTGTGAAGAGGGGGGTGGGGGGAGTGTTAGCGGACGAGGTGCCGTCGGGCGTGCCAGCGCTGATGATTGGGGCGCCGCCTCCCGCGCCGCCGGCGATGGCCGGAACAATGCTGATGACGGTATCATCCCGGACGGGCGTCTTTTCCTGTTGAAGATCGCGGATATCGTCGTTGCCGATAAAAATATTGACGTAGGACCGGATATTACCGCCTTCGTCGAGCAGATGCTTTTTCAGATCGGGGAAGTTGGTGGTCAGCTCTTGTACCGTGCTATGGATCGTGCCGGAGCCAACCTGCAGCCGGGCTGAATTGTTGGTGAACTTCCGTAAAGGCGTTGGGATGATGACTGTTGCCATGTATTCGGTTGTTTTTTTGAAATTTAATAAGCGTCAATGTCTGCCCTATCGGGCAAGCTACCTCCGGCAGCTTAAGATAATTGATATTCGGTTATCGGTTCTTCTTCGAATTGCCGGTCGTCATTTAACAACCAGGAGCGAAATTGGATCGAATTCTTTTCTGTTTTGTCCGGTACGGAGATGATCACATAGGAGAAATAGGGTTGTGCGGCCACCCGGTCGTGTTCGGACGGGATAGCCGGATGTTTCGGATGGCTATGATAGATACCCAGTAGTGACCAGTCATGGTCGAGGGCATGTTGTTCGGCGGTCATATAGTCGAGAGGGGAGATCTCAAAGCGGCGGGTTTTGTCGCCGGGCTTGGAGTTGTCGACGACGAGGATGTCGATGACGATACGGGTGCCGTCGTGCTCTTCCCGGCCGAACAGGAATCCGCAGCATTCGTCGGGGAAGGTATCGAGGGCGTCGTCGATGAGGAGCTGGCTGACTCTGGGTTCGATGATGATCATATTTGAATTGTTGGGGATTTGGTTTATAATAATTTTTTGATGACTTCGCTGTATTTGTCGGCGTTGTCCGGCAGGACGGTCACGATGGTCCCGTGCTCCAGATCGCGGGCGATGCGGATGGCGCCGGCGAGGTTGGCGGCGGAGGATGGGCTGAGCAGCAGTCCCTCGGTATGCCAGGCCTCTTTGATGAGCGTATAGGCTTCCTCGGTGCTGACCTCTTCGTTGGCGTCTGCCACGGAGGGATCATAGATCGCGGGTACGACGGCGGTCTCGAGATGTTTCCAGCCTTCGAGGCCATGGAGGGCGTGGTCGGGTTGGAGGGAGATGAGCCGGATGGCAGGCTGTAGTTCCCTGAGGCGCCGGCCTGTGCCGACAAAGGTTCCGGTGGTGCCGAGACCGGCAACGAAGTGGGTTATGCCCGGCAGTTCGGCGAAGATCTCGGAAGCGGTTCCGTGGTAGTGGGCCAGCCAGTTCCAGGCGTTCTTATATTGGTCGGCGTAATAATACCGGTCGGGATCGTGGTCAGCTAAAGTTTTGGCTGCCTCTTGCGCTCCGTCGGTACCTTCGAACCGGGAGGTGAGGATCAGGTTGACGCCAAGGGACTGAAGGATATCCTTACGCTCCCGGGAGGCGTTTTCGGGGAGGCAGAGGGCGACGGGAATGCGGAGCCGTTTTGCAATATAGGCGTAGGCGATGCCGGTGTTGCCGCTTGTAGCGTCGAGGAGTGTCCGGTGGCCGTTGAGATATCCTTTCTCGATGGCATGGCGGATAATATTGTATGCGGCACGGGCCTTTACGCTTCCGGAAAGCTGCATCCATTCCTGTTTGGCGTAAATCTCAACGCCCGGCCGGTGATACAGGCGGGTAAAACGATACAGCGGAGTATGCCCGATCTCGTTCTCCAGGGCTCTTACTCCGGAGAGGAGGGTGGGATCGGCAGGAAAGAAGGTCGTTGTTGTCATATGAGATGAATTCTAAGTCTTTTTGCTGGCCTCGGGCCTACTATGGATAAAATAAAAAAAGCCCCACTTGTGGTGGAGCTTCAACTATTTCAGCTTGCATGTTAGCAGTGTCGTCTAAGCTTATAAGAGGTCATCCTCCACCCAATAACCTTGGATTGGCTACAACAGCAACAACAACAAGTCTTATATTCGGTTACCAGGTGCATGATCACTATAACAATGGATGACGAGGCAAAGTTATGGCAATCGGGGTATATTTCCTACCTGAGCGCCGGGAATTCGTAAAAATCATAATTTAGGGACTTAAAAATTGCTATTTAATAATTAGTTATGGAGAATTCGGCGGTGCAAGGCAAAAAGTTGGCGGCGGCGAAGGCGGTGAGCTATATCCGCAGCGGGATGACGATTGGGTTGGGGACGGGGTCGACGGCGTACTGGGCGATCCGGGGAATTGGGGAGCAGGTAAAGAACGGGCTTTCGGTGACGGCTATCGCCACTTCGATCCAGTCGGAAAACCTGGCGCGGGAGCTGAATATTCCGATCGTGCCCTTTTCGGAGATCGGTCATTTGGACATTACGATCGATGGGGCGGATGAGGTGGATGAGGGACTGAATTTGATCAAGGGTGGCGGGGGCGCCTTGTTGCGGGAGAAGATCGTGGCATCGGCGACGCGCTTCTACATCATAATTGTGGATGAAAGCAAATTGGTGCAGCGGCTCGGAAAATTTCCTTTACCGGTGGAGGTAGCGCCATTTGGTTGGGAGCTGACGTTCCGGCGCCTGGAGGAGCTAGGTGGGACGCCGCGTATGAGAATGGCAGAGGGAGTTCCTTTTTTGACGGACAATCAACATTATATTCTCGATACTTCGTTTGGGTTGATCGACGATCCGGCGGGGTTGCATGCGCTGGTCAGCGGAATTACGGGGGTGATGGAGGATGGGTTCTTTATCGATATGGCGGATATCGTCATTGCGGGGTTAGCGAACGGAGACACCCGGTTGCTGGAAAGAGTGGCGTGAGGGTTGCAGAAGGTAGCTATCATGGATTCGCTTACGCATATTGTGTTGGGTGCGGTCATAGGGGAGCTAGTGGCGGGGAGGAAACTGGGCAAGAAGGCGCTGGTGATCGGGGCGGTGGTGAACAGTCTTCCGGATATCGATTTCCTCGCCGCGTTTTGGCTGGATACTTCGCGGGATGTATGCTTTCACCGTGGGATCACGCATTCATTACTTTTTGTTGCGGTGGTGGGGGTATTGCTGGCGGTTATCGGCCGGCGGGTCTATCGGGCGCGCGGGATGACGATGGGCGGTTGGATCTTCTTCATGGTGCTGGAGCTGTTCTCACATATTTTCATCGATGCTTTCAATGCGTATGGAACGGGGTGGTTTGAGCCGTTCAGTCATTATCGGTTATCCTTTAATGTTATCTTCGTCGCCGATCCGTTGTATTCGGTCTGGCTGGGGCTGGCGGCGCTTGCGCTGGCGGTGTTGCGGCGGAGCAGTCCGGTGCGGCGGCGGTGGGCGTGGATGGGGCTGTTGCTGAGCACCGCTTATTTATGTTATGGCCTTTACAATAAGTGGAGCGTCGACCGGGCGGTGGAACGCGGATTACGGGGAGTGCGGATTTCGCGGTATTTCAGTACGCCGACCCCTTTCAATGTCTGGTTATGGTATGTGGTGGCGGAGGATAGTGCGGGGTACTTTACGGCATACCGGTCGGTCTTCGATGCCGCGGACCGGCCGATGGAATGGCGTTGGCAGCCGAGGAATGCGGAAGGACTGGCTATATTCCGGGACCGGAAGGACGTAGGTTATCTGCTGCGGTTTGCACAAGGATATTATACGGTTGGGGACTATAAGGGGCGGCTGGTCTTCAATGTACTGCGGTTTGGCGAGATCCAGGGTTGGCGGTATCCGAGGGCTCCCTTTGTATGCCATTATTTCCTGGAGGAGGGGAGGGATAATCAACTCGTCATTCAACGGGGGAGATGGGAGGGTTGGGATGACTCTTCCCGGAGGTTGTTTGTGCGAAGGATCGAGGGTCGCTAAATGTGCCGGGGATCGAGGTTGGCTAATCGTGCCGGAGATCGAGGGCCGCGAATTGTACCGGAGATCGAGGGCCGCTAACGATGTGTGGATTCTTTTTCCTGTTTAAAATAGAAGGTGAAGAGAAAGAAGATGAGCCGGACGGTCTCGTAGGCGATCCATTGGCGGAAGCGTTGGAGCCAGCCGTGGCGGTGAAAATAATCCTTGGGATCGATCCGGATGCAATGATCGGTGATGATACTCCGGAGGTCCGCTTCGGCCTGGGCTGCGAAGTCGTTATTGCGTACGTCCATATTCAACTCCACGCTGGCGTATGCGCTGATCCGGTTGACATTATATGACCCGTTGGTCATCCATATCCCGTCGTAGGTAGCCATTTTGCCGTGTAGGACGGTGCCCTGGTATTCATAGACTTCGATGTGGTTGGCGAAAAGCCAGCGGTACATGTATTGCTCGGCAAGGCGGGCGATCTTAACGTCGGAGACGGCGCCGACGATGATGTGGATCTTGACGCCCCGGCGCGCGGCCAGCATCATTTGTTTGCGGAGGATGGAGCCGGGCATAAAGTATGCCGACAGGAGGATCACATGGGAATGGGCGTGACGGAACATTTCGACGTAGCTGCGGGAGATCTGGTTGAGGCCCTGGACCCAGTCATTGCGGCGGACGCGTACGAGGCATTCCTGTTCCGGGATGACGCCGGGGAGACGGGGGAAGCGGTTGTCTTTTCCGGGCCGGTCAAGTTTCCAATAGGCTTTGGTCCACATATCGCGGCAGATAATGTGGAGTTTCAGCGCAGCTTGTCCTTCGACGAGCAGTGCGCGGTCGAGCCAGGCGGGCCGGCCGCCGATGTCGTTGTATCGGTCGCTGATATTGACGCCACCGGCCATGCCGAAGGAGGCATCGACTACTACGACTTTGTGGTGCATGCGGCGGCCGAGGTAGAAGTTGCGGCTTTTGAACAAGGGCCAGAACCAACGGAAGTGGATGCCTTCGGCTTTCCATTTGCTAATAATCTCGTGGGGGAGATGTTGGGAGGCGTAGCCGTCGAGGAGAATGAAGATCTGAACCTGGCGGGCGGCGGCGCGGAGCAGGGCGGCGGAGACAAGTTGGCCGGTCTCGTCGCCGTCAAAGATATAGGTCTGGAGGTGGATGGTATTGGTTGCCTTATCGATCAGTTGTACCAGTGTGGAGAAATAGCCGGCGCCGCCGTGGATGAGGCGGACCTTGTTGTGGTGCGTGTAGCCGGAGAGAAGTCGGGGCGTTCGTGTTTTAGCCATAGGTCGTGAGCCGTCGTGCCGGTAAAGATCGGGAATTTCTGACCCATGATACTAAGCCAAAGAAAAAAACCGTTGAAGATATGGCAAGATTTTTTTGTTACCGCATTAAGAAATTGTTAACTTTAGTCGAGCCGCCGATATTTGGCGGAATTACAATTAAAACGATTCTCGCTATGAAATCTCGTTTAATCCGCCCCCTGATTTTGGGGGTTTTTGCGTTTCCGCTCCTCGTGGCTGCACAGCCGGGGGGTGAAGGCCGGCAGGAGCCGGCGGGTACCGGGGGGCAGGGGGCCCAGGGTCAGGTTGTAGTAGGGGTAGGAGGGCAGGGACTGGGTGTTGTGGGGCAGGGCGCTCAAGGCTTGGTGCCGGTGGGGTCGGCCGGGTCGGGTCAGGTGGCCGGGGTTGGCGGCCAGGCGGGGGTGTCTGCGGTGCCGGCGCGAAGTATGGGTACCGGGGAGGTAGTCCGGTACAGTGATCCCGGTAATAACTTCTTCAGCAATGTTCCGATCAACGAGCTTAGCGCCAAGGCTTACCGGCGCTTCCACCGGCGGTTTCGCGAGGTTCCGACGGGGGAATATTGGTTCAAGTATGAGCAGGGGTACCAAGTATCGTTCATGTTGGATCAGCATCATGAGTTCGCCTATTTTAACCCCAATGGTCTTTTCCTTTATTCGCTGAAGTATTATGAGGGAAGAGAGCTCTCCAGGGATATGGTGGAGTTTGTAAAAAGGAAGTTTCCGGATTATAAAATAGATATCGTGACGGAGGTGAATGATGGCCAGAAGACCTTCTATATGCTGCAGATCATGAATCCGAATTACATCAAGGTGGTGACGATCGCTGATGGGCGGATAGATATCGTGAAGGAAATGAATAATGGAAGCGCCAATATCGGGCCGGCGGAAGCGGTCCGGTGAGAAGGATGGCGGGCGGCGGGAAACTCCGACGGGTTATTTCGAGTCGGAGATCGTTCTGCCTTTCAGGGTTCTGCTCTTCTTTTCAATTTTATCCAATTCACTTTTGCGGATGACCAGGGTTGCCGAGGCGATGTCGGAGCAGGTGCCGCAGCGTGCGCGGAACTTATTTGAATCATAGGTCACCGCGGCGGTGCCGTTCTTCCATTCCGTGCCGTACAGTACAAATTCATTGAATGTATAACCGCTGCCGGGTCCGAAGGCCAGGTCATTATTGCCTTTCTCAAAGCTGATCATGAGCTTGTCGTTATCCGTGGAGTTGCAGACGCCGGGGGTGAATGCGGGGATGATGACGTCGTTGGAATAGTGACCGTTCTCGAGCTTAACCACGCCGGATTTCACTTCCACTTTCTGTTCCCCCAGGTTACGGGAGAGAACCAATTTCTGGTCGACATAGAATTGGACCTGGCGGAGGTCGATGTTCTCCTTTTCGAGTTTGGTGCGAAGGTCCCGGGTAAAGGGGACGAAGTTCTTGCGGGAACTGCTGCAGCTGAATAATAGGATGGGGCCAACAAAACAAAGGATTACGGAGAGGACTTGTCTCATAAAATTATTTTAGTAGGTGTTTTGACTATTTGGAAACGCAATAGTTATTTCAGTGAGTTGCAATAGTTGTTATAGAAATGTTAAAACGGTGGGGGTGGGTGGGAGAGGCGAGTGAGAACGGCGGGGGTGGCGGGTGCCGGGTAGGGAGTGAGAACGGCGGGGATAGTTGAGGGACGTGCAGGCGGCGAACGGGTGGGGCGGTAGAGGATGGACATGGAGAGGCGAACAGGTGGGGCGGTAAAGAAGGACGTGGAGGGGGCGAAAAATTATCGGGGCGAGAGGAGCCGGCTGCAACATTTGTTGCTTTTGTGCGTCCAGTTAGTAATCACAAACTGGCAACATGATAAAGAATTTCTTCAAGGTCGCTTTTCGAAGCCTGTGGAGGCAGAAAGGGTATAGCTTTTTGAACGTTTTCGGGCTGGCCATCGGGATGGCCTGTAGCCTGCTCATCTTGTTGTGGATCAGGGATGAAGAGGCAACGGACAATTTCCATGCAAACGGAGACAGGCTGTACAGCGTATTCGAGCGGCAATATTATGACGGAAAGATAACATCGGGCCATTATACGCCGGGATTATTGCCGGAGGAAATGAAAAAAGCGTTGCCGGAGGTGGAGATGTCGTCCGGCTTTGATGGCGGGGAACGGATGACGTTCCAGGTAGGGGAAAAGATCTTAAAGGAGGATGGGGCGTTTGCGGGTGCGGATTTTTTCCGGATGTTCAGCTATCGGCTTTTGGAGGGGAGGGCGGAGTCGGCGCTGGCGGAGCCGGTTAGCGTGGCGATCAGCAGGAAGATGGCGGTAGCCTTTTTTGGCAGTCCGGAGGCGGCGATCGGGAAGGCGATCCGGAATGAGAACCGGCGCGATCTGAAGGTCACGGCGGTCTTTGAAGACGTTCCATCGATCTCGTCGGCGAAGTTCGACTTCGTTATCAACTGGTATGCTTACCTCGATGACAACTCATGGGCAAAGGATTGGGGGAATAACGGGCCCAGTACGCTGCTTCTGTTGAGGAAGGACGCCAATGCGGCGCGGTTCGATCAGCAGATCACCCACTTCCTTACCAAGTACAACAAATACATGTCCAAGAGCTTCTATATCGAGCTTGGGATCCAGCGTTTTGGCGATGAATATCTGCATGGGCAGATCGTGAATGGCAAGATCGCGGGCGGGCGGATCGAGTATGTGCGGTTATTCAGTCTTGTGGCGATTTTCATCCTTTGCATCGCGTGTATCAATTTCATGAACCTGACGACGGCGCGGTCGGTGAAGCGGGCGAAGGAGATCGGCATCCGGAAGGTGGTTGGGGCGGTGCGGCCGGCGTTGATCCGCCAGTTCATGAGCGAGGCGGTGCTACTGGCTTCGATCTCGGTCGTCATTGCGCTGGGCATCGTCCTGTTGGCGTTGCCGGCCTTCAATCAGCTTACGGGGAAAGGGATCGTCTTTCCTTACGCTTCGGCATCCTTCTGGTTGAGCCTGGCTTTGCTGACCATCGTTACCGGGCTTTTGTCGGGCAGTTATCCGGCGCTCTTTCTTTCCTCTTTCCAGCCGATCCGGGTGTTGAAAGGTACATTGCGATTCAGTCCGGCGACGGCCTGGTTTCGAAAGGGACTGGTAGTCTTCCAGTTCATGTTGTCCATTGTATTGATAATAGGAACGATGGTGGTATCGAAGCAGGTAGATTATGTGCAGTCGGTCAACCTTGGATATGACCGGGATAATCTGGTCTATATTCCGTTGGAAGGCGATCTAACGGGGAAATACAAGGTATTTAAAGAGGAGGCGCTGCAATTGCGGGGGGTGAGTGAGGTCAGCCGGTCATCGGTGGCGCCGACGAATATCGAAAATGGGACGCTGGGGGTGGATTGGGACGGGAAGGATCCCAATAATACGATCATGTTCACCAATACCTCGGCCGGGTATGATTTTATAAAGACGATGGGCTTGCAATTGAAGGGAGGGCGGGACTATTCGCCGGTGTATGGGACAGATACGGTGGGGTATATCCTGAATGAAGAGGCGGCCAAGCGGATCGCGTATAAGGATCCGATCGGCAAGCGGCTGACCTTCTGGGGCAAGAAAGGCACGATCATCGGCGTGGTGCGGAACTTCCATTTCAATTCGTTGCATGAGCCGATCAGGCCCCTCATCATCCATTATGGAGAGACGGATGACTATGGGAATGCGATAGTGCGGATAAAGGGAAGCCAGACCAAAGAGGCGTTGAAGGGGCTCGAGGCGTTGTGCAGGCAACTCAATCCGAGGTTCCCCTTTACCTATCAGTTTGCGGATGAGCAATACCGGAATTTGTATAAGAGTGAGGAGGTGGTGCATGGGCTGGCGAATTGCGGAGCGGCGCTGGCGATATTCATCTCCTGTCTGGGGTTGCTGGGGTTGGCGATGTTCACGGCGGAGCAGCGGACGAAGGAGTTCGGGATCAGGAAGGTGTTGGGGGCGAGGGCGGGGACGCTGTTCACGCTTTTGTCAAAAGACTTTCTTGTGCTGGTATTGGTGGCGTTCGTGTTGGCGATGCCGCTGGCAGGGTTGGCCATGCATAAGTGGCTGGAGAATTTTGAGTATCGGGTCAATCTGCAATGGTGGATGTTGTTTGGATTTGCGGGGGCGATAGCGCTATTGATCGCGCTTGCGACGGTGAGCTTCCAGGCGATCAGGGTGGCGGTGGCAAATCCGGTGAATTCTTTGCGTAGCGAGTGAGCCAGTCTGCGGTTCCTGGTAAGACGCGGGTAAAACGGAGCCTTCAGAGGATCATGGGTTGAATGGGACAGGTGTCGGGCCGTGGCTTGGGAAGAGCGTGCTCACGCCGAGAGACAGGAGGATCGCGTAACTACTTCGAATCTCTTCGTTATCGCCGGTAGGGTAGCCGGGAATGGGCAGGTCGCCGATGAAGGCTTCGCCAGTGTCGAGGACGAGACTGATGCTGTCATCGCTGTGACCGGGGGTGTGGACGAAACGGCCGTCGAGCCCGAGGCGATTTAGAAACGATCTGCTGTCTCCGGCCGTCAGGATGATCGTGTCTTTGGAGAGATGGATCTCTTTCCAGTTAGTCTCTGGTTTGATCCATTGTTTGAGCAGCGGGATGGCAGGCAGTTGCAGGTCGAGTACGATGAGCTTGATCCCGAGGTCTTGTAATTCCTGTGTGAGGCCGGCGTGGTCGGGATGATAATGGGTGACAAAAAAATGGGTGATCGATTCCAGAGAGATATCGATATTACGCAGGAGATGAAGAAATTTTCCGATGGTGCCAGGCCAGCCGGCATCCGCTAATAGTGTTGCTTTATCGGTGATAAGCAGATAGTAGTGGGTGGAGAGATAGGTCAGGGGAACGATTTTCATGAGGGCGGAGTTATGCGCTGTTTGGAGAAGCTGAGAACGGCCCTGATCTCGCCGAAGGAGTAGTCGTCGCCGAGCCGGCTTTTCATGGGGCCAAGGGCGGAGCCGCCGACCTCGCGGATGACGGTCAGAATGGGCGCAATTTTTTCCTCGGCTACCAATTCTTTGATATCGATCTCGCCGGTAGGAATAAAGGAGGCCAGGTGCGTTTCGATAGTGCCTACGGCGAGGTTGCGGCGAGCGGCAATTTCGTCGATGGGGACGCCTTCGCGGTGGAGTTGGAGGCTGATGTGACGAGTACTGCTTTTTTCGGAGGCCCGGGAAGAGGAAGGTCGGGATGAGGTACCCGGGCGGGGGGTGGCGAGGTTGGATCCGGGCGCGGGGGAAGTTGCAGCGGATCGGGCCCGGCGATCATTCTCGAGCGTGGTAAGCAAGCGGGTGGTGCTGATCCCATGCCGGAGCCCGGTGATCAGTTGGAGGGCGTCTTCGAGCTGTTGCCGCTTTCGGGTTATCGTCACTTTCAAGGCAGTCAATTCCTGCCAGTATTTCTTCGTCTTCTTCTGTGATCTCCCCGCCGCAATATGCTGGGTAATGGGCGAGATCAGCTGGTCATCCAGTTGCCGGATGAGGTAACGGGCCGCGGCGTCGGCGCTTTGCTGTAATTGCCTGTAGTCGTCGGCTTCCGCTTCGGGAATGAGCGGTTTGAGCTGTTGGATGAACCGGTCCGCGGCTTCCTGTTGGGCGCGGGCGCTTTTTGTCCAGTCCCTATCGAGGCTGCCGGTAATGAATTGTTCGGTGAGGTGTGTCCAGTCGAAGGCCTTTAGAAGGGTGTCGGTGATGAATGCCCGTTGATCCAGGTCCAATTGCTGCTCGACGATCTCGTTTGGCGGATTGTTCTCCATAAATGCGGCAACGCGGGAATCGGTTCGAATGGACCAGGGGGTGATCCGGGATCGCAGGACGAGGCCATCCATTGCTGTCAGGCGGCTCAGGGCGACATAGACCTGGCCGGGGGCAAACGAATCGCCGGCGTCGATCACGGCTTTTTTAAAGGTGAGGCCCTGGCTTTTGTGAATGGTAATAGCCCAGGCAAGCCGGATCGGATATTGAGAGAAGCTGCCCAGCTCTTCTTCATCGACGCGGTCTTTTTCCTTATCGTAGTTATAACGGATATTTCTCCAGGTCTCTTTTTCAATTGTCAGCTCATCGGGCTCGTCAGGGAATTGAATGGTGATCCGGTCGTCCGACAAGCGTTGGATGACGCCGATCTTTCCATTGTAATAGCGTCTGGCCTCACCCTTATCGTTGCGGATCATCATGATCTGGGCGCCTTCCTTTACCGTCAGGGCCGCTTCCGCCGGATAGGCCTTTTCATTGAAATCGCCGGTGACGGAGGCTTTGAAGGTGTGGATCCTGCCGGGGAGTTTGTCCAGTTCCTGCCGGTTGATCTGGTCGGCTTTTGCGTTATGGGAGGTGAGGGTAATATAATTTTCGGTCTTTGGGGCGATGAATTCGGGTTGATAATAATCGGCCAGAGTGGAGAGGTCGGCTTCGGTGACGTTGCTATCACGAATGCTATTGAGCAGTCCGATGAAGCGGGCTTCGTTCTGGCGATAGATCTTTTTGAGCTCGAGGCAGGCCGGCGGTGACTGGGCGATGGCCCTCGCATCAAAGAAGAACGGGCTGGCGTAGTGTTGTCGCAGCAATTCCCATTCGTCGTTCTTAACCACGGGGGGTAGCTGAAAAAGGTCGCCGATATAAAGCAACTGCAATCCGCCGAATGGGATCGAGGGCTGCTGCCGGAAGTGGCGGAGGATGGCATCGATGGCGTCGAGCGTATCGGAGCGAACCATACTGATCTCGTCGATGATCAGCAGCTCGAGCTCCCGGAGCAATTCCCGCTTTGCGCCGGTGAACCGGATATTACGAAACAGGCTTTGCGGGTCGACGTAAGCGATATTATCGCGGGATGGCGCCGAGAAGTACGATTGAGGGGATGGAAGGTAAGGGCCGAAGGGCAGCTGAAAAAAAGAATGGAGGGTCGTGCCACCCGCGTTGATCGCGGCGACGCCGGTGGGCGCGGTGACCGCCAATTTCTTGAACGTGTTTTCGCGGATGAATTTCAGAAAGGTTGTTTTACCGGTCCCTGCCTTTCCGGTCAAAAAGACGGACCGGGAGGTCTGATTGATAAATTGTACCGCCAGTTCAAATGCCGGGTTGTGTGACGTCGCGTTATGTGTAACTGATCCCATAAGTGCCGGCATTAAAGGTACTGAGAAACAACCGAGCCGAAGGCGAAAGTTGCGAAGCGGCCCGAACGAAGTGAAGGGCCGACCAAGGGATGCACCGGTTGTGGGTCATGAAGGTCTCCACCGGTAGTGAAACCGAAGTTTTTTAAATGCGGAGAAATTTTTTGTCAAAATTCAATGTAACTTCCTCGGATGAAACGAAACTGGTTGTTATCCATGCTGCTGCTGTGTAGCGGGGCATCATTCGCGAATGTCCGGCTACCGGCGGTCCTTGGCGATAATATGGTTTTACAGCAACATGCAAGCGCTAAATTATGGGGTTGGTGTGATCCGGGCGAGAAGATCTTCGTCACGCCTTCCTGGAGTCATATCACGGACTCGGTGAAGGGGACACGGGATGGTCATTGGGTACTCGAGGTGCCCACTCCGGCGGCGGGCGGGCCGTACACGATCGAGATCAGAGGCTCGAATATTATCACGCTAAAGGATGTGCTGATCGGGGAGGTGTGGGTTTGCTCGGGCCAATCGAATATGGAGATGTGTGAGACCTGGGGTCTGCCGGATGTGAAGGCGGAGCTGCCAACCTGTTCAAACAACCGCATCCGGTTCTTCCATGTGCCGCGGACCACTGCAAAGACGGTGCAGGATGATTGTCCGGGGCGATGGGCGGCCTGTGATTCGAACGAGCTAAAGACATTCAGTGCGGTGGCGTACTTCTTTGGCAAGACCTTGAATAAAGAACTGGATGTGCCGGTGGGGCTGATCGAGGCGTCGTGGGGCGGAACGCCGGCGGAAGTCTGGACGCCGGAGGATTTGATAAATGGTGACCCGGCGCTGAAGGCGGCCGGTGCGAAGCTGGTTCCGGCGGAAGGCTGGCCTTATCTTCCGGGCTATTGTTATAATGGGATGATCGCGCCGCTTACTTCTTTTAATATTGCGGGGGCGTTATGGTATCAGGGGGAAAGCAATGTGGTGACGGCGGATACGTATGGGAAACTGCTCACAACCATGATCGGGGCGTGGCGGCAGGCATGGGGCAGAACTTTCCCGATGTACTACGTGCAGATTGCCCCTTACACCTACGGGACGAAGGACCATGCAGGTGTGTTGCGTGAGCAGCAGGCGTCGGTTCAGGATCTTGGAGGTACGGGGATGGTGGTGATCAGCGATCTTGTGAACGATACGACGGATATCCATCCAAAGGATAAGCATGATGTGGGCATTCGGTTGGCGAACTGGGCGTTGGCGGAGACGTATCATCGGTCGGGGTTGTCCTATAAAAATCCGTCGGAGTCGGGTATGGAGGTTAAGGGGGATAAGGTTACGCTGAGTTTTTCGGATGCGCCGGGCGGGTTGATGGTCAAGGGGAAGGAGGTGAAGACCCTGGAGGTCGCGGGCGAAGATCAGGTATTCCATCCGGCGGAGGGGAAGGTGGCGGGGAATAAGATGGAGGTGTGGTCGAAGGAGGTGAAAAAGCCGGTGGCGGTACGGTATCAGTTCAGCAATGCGGGGATCGGGAATGTGTTCAGTAAGGAGGGGCTGCCGCTTGCGCCGTTCCGGACGGATAAGTGGTGATGGGGGACGAGAAGATGGTGAGAAGGGGAGACGGATAAGTGGTGATGGGGGATGAGAAGATGGTGAGAGGTGGAGACGGATAGTGGTAAGGGGGGAAATAAAACACTAAAATATGGGTAAGATCATTGCAGTGGGTCATATTTCCCTGGATGGGTATATGGCCGATCGTAACCGGCAGATCGATTGGATCAGGATGGATGGGGAGACGCACAAGATGGTTGCCGAGCTAATTCGGGTGGCGGAGGGTACCATATACGGACGTAAAACCTATGAACTGATGGACCCGTTCTGGCCGAATGTTATGAAGGAGCCGGAGAAGTGGCCAGGATGGGTAGTGGAGTATGCGGAGTGGGTGGATAAAGCGGTGAAGGTGGTGGTCTCAACGACGTTGGATTCGATCTCGTGGCAAAATACGCGGTTGATCAAAGAAAATGTTGTCGAAGAGATCAGGCGGGTACGGGAAGAGGTGAAGGGGGATCTGTTGTTGCTGGCGAGTGGGCAGCTTTTGGCGACGCTGTTGCCGGCGGGGTTGGTCGATGAGGTGGTGGTTACGATCACGCCGGTTATCCTTGTTGATGGGCTGCCGTATTTTGCCGGGCTGAAGGATCGGGTTGGGCTGGAGTTGAAGGAGGAGAGAAAGTTTGCGAATGGGGTGGTGGGATTATGGTATGACGTGGTGGGGAAATAGGTGGCGAAAGGAGGTGCCTCCCGGAGGAGGCACCATTGAGGCTTCGTATCATTGGCTATTATTGGCTTATTGACCCTGTTCCACTTTGACGACGGAGACGGGGATCAGCCCATGGGCTTCCTTGTGGGTATTGATGACGGCGAGGGAGTCGGGGGCCTGGGAGAGACAAAGCACGGTCCCGCTCTTTTCATCCACCCAATAGTTAATAAAATTCACGCCATATTTCTGCTCGACGGCGAGGTCTTTCTGGTGGGCGGCGGCGACAGCGGCTGCGGTGACATTTCCGGGCCCAAGCTCATGGATATCGAGGTAGAAATTGTTATTGCCTTTTAGGATAGCTTCCTGGCCTGCGGTCACTTTATAGATCTGATCGGGGAGGAGGCCATGGGCTTCCGAATGGGTCGCCCGGATGGATTGAGGATCAGTTGCGGAGGAAAGGCAATAGACGTCGCCCTTGTTGACATCGACCCAATATTTGATGAAGGTAACGTTGTATTTCTTCTCGACGGCAAGGTCTTTTTGGTGGGCGGCGGCGACGGCGGTAGCGGTGACTTTACCGGGGCCGAGGTGATGGACGTCGATATAAAGACTGGCGGAATCCGGCAGTGATTGCTGAGCGGTGAGCCGGAAGCAAACGGAAGAGAGAATGACAAAAAGTTTTAGTGTAATGATGATCGGTCGCATAACAAAAAGATTAAAGTTAAAAATGTGTTTGATGCGACAAAACAATCCATTTTTCAGCGTTGGGATATAGGGAGTGCTCCCTATTTTAAGGGGTGGGGTCCCTTATTTTTCTTCCATCCAGAGGACGGAATTATCGGTATTGTATTCGTTCTCCTCCCATAGGGGGTTGCCGGGGTCTTTGATCCAGTGGCCGTCGACGATGAATTTATAGAGGTGTTTCCCGGTGGAAAGGTGGACATCGTAGATCCATTCATCGCCTACCCGTTTCATTCTGAGGGAATTGGGGGTCCAGTCATTGAAATCGCCGGCGAGGAAGACCTCTTTGGCGTCGGGAAATCCTTTCAGGTGAAAGACATAATTGGGTTGGATGATCAGGTAGGCGTTAGCGACATGCTGTTGCCGGTTATAGACAAACAGGGGATTGGCGGGATCATCGATCCATTTCCCATCGACGACGAACCGGTATTGATAGTTGCCGGGGCCCAGGTCGAAGGGCAGTTCCCACCCGTCGGGCGTCTTATGCATATACCACTCGCCGGCGCGCCAGCCGTTGAAGGTGCCGGCAAGGGTGACGGTCTTTGCCGAAGCGTATCCTTTGAGGGCAAACAGGTAAGGCTTGCCGAGGCGCAAGACAGAATTGAACCCCCGATGTTGGTCCGGAGCCCGGTCGCTGTTGGCGGGGTCTTCTATCCGGTTGCCGTCGACCACGAATTTGTAGGTGTAGGTCCCTTCGGCGAGATACAGTTGAATGGTCCAGCCGGTGGGGGTCCGGTGCATGGGCAGTTCGCCGGGATTCCAGTCGTTGAAGTTGCCGGTCAGAAAGGCATCTCTGTTCCCTTGGTGGTCCCCGAGGGTAAAGGCGACATTCGGTTTATAATAAACGGAATTGACATTGCCGTGCAGGTCGGTCTCAGTGAGCGAATTATCGGGGTCGGTCATCCAGCGCTCGTCGACAATAAATTTATACCAATATTTTCCGGGACCGAGACGAACGTTGCAGATCCAGCCGCTGTCGGTTGGTCTCATCGCGTATGGCGCGTGTTGCCAGTTGGTAAAGCTGGCGGCGAGCAACACATGGTAGGCCCTGCTGTGGCCTTTCAGGAAGAAGGTGACGATGGAATCTTGAACGGCGAAAGGAAATTTGCCGGTGAAGCGGTTGAATCCATAGACGAGATTGTCATTGCGGGGTGGGAACAGGTCGTAGGTATTGGGATGCTCTTCGGTGAGGGCCATTCGTTTCTCGGGATTACCGAGCTGGTCGAGGCCGCCGATCGGTTTGCTGATGACAAGTTCCTTCCGGTTGTCAATTTCGATCCGCCAGCCGTTCTTTGTCAGCGATGTGAGGCGTCCGGAGGTCAGGGCCTGGCCGAGGTCGAGCTCGCCGAGATCGAATTTCTGAACAAAATTTTCGAGGGTGCCTTTTCCGGTCTTCTTCATGATATGGATATACATTCTGCCTTCGCGGATGGTATAGGATGGATTCTGCATGTCCCCCTGGGAGAATGCCCTTTGCAGTGGTTGAACCGACAGGGTGAGTAAAAGGCTATATAGCAGGAGCCGCCTCATTTCCATATATACATCTTCCGGGTGACAAAATTAAATCCAATTTTATGAAGAGATAGAAAGTCGAAGCCCAGCATTCCGTCGAGACAATTATTATAAGCGTCGCACATGCTTTGGAGGTTGGTGATGAGGACGGGGAGGTTGCCGATATCCCGGTCGCCGAGGTGGAGGCCTTTCAGTGCGCCAACCAAGGCTTCCACCTTGTGGCTGCCGCTTCCATCCAGGGTGACCCTCCGGGTGATCTCAACCTGTTCGAATACTTTTCCGGGTAGCCGGCTGTCGAGGATGTTGGTCTCGGCGCCGGTGTCAATAATGAATTTGAGTTTGCGGCCTTTTAGAAAGAGATATACGATCATCTTATCCGATTCAATGTCGATGGGGATGATATAGTAGGAGGAGGTGTCGAGGAGTTGCGGGTTACGGTAGGCGGGGGTTTCTTTCCTGTTGATCAAATGCAGATAGAGGCGGTTGCTGTTGTAGTCGATGATCATTTCGAAATGCTCGAACAGCCGGAGCCCCAGTAAACCCAAAATTTTCACTCTTTTATTGTTCTCGATATGGGCGAGGTTGATCAGGCCGGCTTCGAGGCGGCGGTAGCTGATGGGGCCGAGGCGAAGGCTGTCGACGGTAGTCTGCAGGGCCATGACGACGGAGCCGGTGACGCCGCCGCTTTCGGTCGGGTTGGAGGTAGGGTAGTGGCGGAAATAGGTAAGGTTGAGGACGAGGTCCGGGGTTCCGGTGTCAAGGACGAAGAAGCCGGTGGAGGTATCGGCTTTCGCCTGGATGAGAATAAGGTTCCCTGCCCGGGTGAAGGGGATGACGCAGGAGGCGGAGTCGGAGGAAATTATGGGGTCGATGGTGATGGTGGTGGGCGGGTAGGGGGATGAGATGAGGGGGTTGGCGGGGTTGGCGGGGTCGGCAGGGTTGGCCTCGGCGGAGATGCCAATCAGGTTTAGGGTTAATAGGGTCAATATGGTTATAAGGCGGTGATCCATTTTGTCTTTTCGGCGACGGGGGCCCGTTTGCCCGGGCGTTGGGGCTGGTCGGTATACCCGAGATAGAGGAGGCCAAGGAGGACGTCTTCCGGGCCGAGGCCGAGGTACTCCTTCATAATTGGTTGAAAAACAGTGCCTCCGGTACTCCAAAGGACGGCGATGCCGAGGGCTTCGGCCCCTAAGAGAATATTGTCGGCCGCGGCGGCGGTGGCGCAAATCTCTTCGAGGGCGGGAATATTGGGATTTGAGCCTCTTTGCATATATACGGCGATGAGATGGGAAGCCAGGTCGCCGTTATGGGCTTGTTTTTCATATTTGGCGGAGGTGAATTTGTCGGGTGGGGTGATCGTCTTGTATTGTTCGGCATGCTGGTGGCAGAACTGGCGTACGGCATCGCCGGAGTAGACGATAAATCGCCAGGGCTCGGTGAGGCCATGGGAGGGGGCCCAGTTGGCCAGTTCAAGTAATTGCCGGATCCGGGCGTCGTCGATCTTCCGGCCGTTGAAGTCGGCGGGCTTAGTGCTTCGTCTGTTGATAACTATTTCCTGTAATGCTGCAAAATTCTCCATTTGTTAACGTCTGATATTTAAATTATTATGCTTAACATCGTATTTTTCCCACGTAAAAATCGTAAAAACCCCTACCAGGACCCCGGGTAAGCGAGTATCTTTAAAGTTGCAAGTTACGGCCACCGTGAATGAAAAGCCTGATTTCCGTACCCACGGCCGGCTTTGTGCTTTTCCTCTACTCTATGTTGAACCCTCGCTCAAATTAATCCATTACCTGGGACCGGCATTGTTTTACAGCAAAAAATTTAACAATGTTGAAGTCACTCGTACTTGTTACCCTGTGTGGTTGTCTGGTAATCAATTGTCTACAAGCCAAGGCGTATTCGGGCGGACCGGGGGCGCCGGGTTCGGTGGTGTCGCGTAGTTCGATGGTATCCTGTGGTTCGATGGTGTCGCCAGTTTCATTGGTGGTCTCCAGTTCGCAAATGGCGACGCTGGTATTGCCGGGGCGCCGGATGACCAAATTTGTTTCCACTTATCTTAAGGAGAATGATGTGGAGCTCGCCGAAATTCGGGATCGGAGCTCTCAGCCTTTTACCATTATCGATTCGGTAATGGATCACTATGACCTTCCGGTTGAGCTGCGATATCTGGCGGTGATCGAGTCGGAGTTGCGGCTGACGGCGGTGTCGCGGGTGGGGGCGAAGGGCGCCTGGCAGTTGATGGCGGGTACGGCCCGGGAACTGGGGCTGAAGGTAGGCCGACGGTCGGATGAGCGGACTAATCTTTATAAGAGTACGGGGGCGGCGGCGTTGTATCTGCGGGATCTGCACCGGGAGTTCAAGGATTGGCTTTTGGTGCTGGCGGCTTATAATGCGGGGCCGGGACCGGTGTATCGGGCGATGAGGCTGGCGGGCAGCCGGAACTTCTGGGTGATGGAAAGATATCTGCCGAAGGAGACGAGGCAGCATGTGAGACGTTTCATCGCGACGGCATATTACTTCACGGTGAGTGGACGGGTGGGTGATCCGGTGGCGGTGGCGGGCGCCGCGGGCGGGGGAGCAAGTGGGGGAAGGGTTGGGGCCGCGGGGACGCCGGCAGGGGCTTCAGGGACGCAGGCAGGGGTTGTGGCTGGTACAGGGACGCCACCGGGGGGTTCGGGAATGGTGTGGTTGGCTGGTCAGGACTCCGGGTTGTTGCGAAAGGGGCTGGCTGATGGGGGAGTATTTGGCGGGGTAACAGTAATGTAGGAGACCTTGAGAGGCGGATGGGGTAACTGGGTAAAATTAATTGCATAACAGATAATTAATTTCTGCTATAAATAATTTCGGTAATTTGACTGCGTCCTCGGGTGCTTTACTCTTAAGCCATATTGCCGGCGGTAGCCGGAATCCGCGCCATTGTGGTCTTCCATTCCTCAACAATTAAATAACCTTTTCATGAGCACCATTCAACAAAACAAGTTGGCAAACCGGCGTGATTTTCTGGGTAAGCTGGCTGGCACGGCTGCGCTTATCGGGATGAGCAATCTGCCATTAACCCTTTCGGCCAATCCGGAAGCTAAGAAAGATGATCCGCAGGGCACGAACCTCGGAGATCCCGATGAGTGGTTAAAGGCCAATATCAAAGGGAAGCACAAGATCGTCTTCGATTGCCCGGAGCCGAAAGAGCTAATGACCTTTGCATGGCCGAAAGCATTCCTGTTGACGAACCAGGCAACCGGGACGGAACCAAAGGACTGCAGCGTCGTGATCGTATTGCGTCATAACGCGATCCCTTATGTGCTTGGCGACTCGTTGTGGGCGAAGTACAATCTGGGCGAGGTATTCAAGATCAATGACCCGCGGACCGGAGCGGCTGCGACGCGCAATCCCTTCTGGGAGACGAAGCCCGATGACTTCAAGCTACCAGGTATCGGGGCGATACCACTGGGTATCAGGGACCTGCAAGCTGACGGGGTGTTGATCTGCGCCTGCGATCTGGCGTTGACCGTTTTTAGCGCGGTTATCGCGATGAAATCAAATCAGGATGCTACGGCCGTCAAAAAAGAATGGGTTGCGGGGATGCTCCCATCGATCCAGGTTATGCCGTCGGGCGTGTGGGCGGTAGGCAGGGCGCAGGAACATGGCTGTACTTATTGTTTCGCAGGCTGATGAAAAATAAATTCATGCTGGTGGTGGCCCTGCTTGTCGCGCTGGCGCTGGCGGCCGGGGAGCTTGTGTTCAGACAGTTGGGCAAACGGTCGCTGAAAGCGCAGCCGCCGGTAGCCGTCGGTCCCGGAGCCGCCGGGAGCGCAAACGTCGATTCCTTGTGGGAAGGGCCGGATTCGGCTTCGATGCCGGAAGGAAGCAGCGGCGATCTGATCCGTTATGGGCGGGACCTTATCGCGCGGACGGCCTTTTATTTCGGGCCCGGGGGCAGTATCGGCCGGCAACAGAACGGGATGAATTGCCAGAACTGTCATTTAGACGCAGGCAGGAGACCCTGGGGTAATAATTTTGGCGGCGTTCGGTCTTCTTATCCCAAATTCAAGGAGCGGCGGGGTGCGGTCGAAAATATCGCCCAGCGTGTTTCGGATTGCTTCGAACGGAGTATGAACGGAGTGCCGCCCGACACCGGATCCAGGGAGGTGCGGGCCATGATCGCTTATATGGAATGGTTGGGAACAGGGGTGCCCAAAGGCAAAAAGCCCGCGGGCAGCGGGATTGAAGCTATCCCCTATCTGCAACGCCCAGCCGATCCGGCGAAAGGCAGGGAACTATACATCCTGAAATGCCAGGTCTGTCACGGGCCGCAAGGTCAGGGACTGTTGGATAAGGATGGAAGACTTTACGTCTATCCCCCTCTTTGGGGCGATCACAGCTATAATACGGGCGCGAGCCTTTATCGGCTGTCGCGGCTTGCGGGATTTATATTCAACAATATGCCGTGGGGCGCGGACTACCGAAAAACGCAGCTGACGGCTGAAGAGGCGTGGGATCTGTCGGCCTTTATCGACTCGCAGCCGAGGCCTGTGAAGCAGTTCAGGCAGGACTGGCCGGATATTTCGCTGAAGCCGGCGGATCATCCTTTCGGCCCATTTGTGGATAGCTATCCTGCCCTGCAACATAAGTTTGGTCCTTTCCCGCCGATCGTGGAGGCGGTGCGGGAGGCGAAACAAAAAAAATCAACAAAATGAAAAAATTCCAAGTTGTACTGGGGCTGCTGTTTTGTTCGCTCTCGTTGGCGGCGCAGCGAGCCGATTATAAGGTGATCTTCGATCTTACCAGCCGGGATACGATCGATCAGAAGAATATGATCCGGTGGCTGAAGGAGATCACCGAAGGCAATCCGGATGCGAAAATGGAGGTGGTCATGTATTCCAAGGGGCTGGAAATGGTCGTGAAGGACAAGTCGGCGGTGGCGGATGACGTTGCGAAGCTGGCCGCCAACAAGAATATCAGCTTTTCGGTGTGTGCGATCGCGATGAAAAACAACAATGTCAGCCCGGATCAACTCATTCCCGGGGTCCATGTGGTGCCGGATGGCATCTATGAGATCATCACAAGACAAAGGGAGGGATGGGGGTATATCAAGGCGGCGAGGTGAGATGGTTTGCTTAACTTTAGTTGGATAAAAACTATCGTTATGCGGGTAAAGAACGCTTTTATATTATCGGTTATCCTGATGTTCGCCTCTCTGGCGGGTTGTGCCAATAAAGGAGCGGAAAGGAACGTGAGCAATTCGGACAGTTTGCCGCCTGTTGAAACGAAAAGCCCGAACAGCGATTACAAGCCTGCATTTGCGGGGCAGACAAGGATCGCGGGCGTAAAGACAAATACTCCATACACGGTAGAGAAAATTGCGGACAAGCTTGGCCATCCGTTCGCAATTGTAGCCATGCCCGATGGCAGGTTGATGGTTACGATAAAATCGGGTTATATGGAGATCCATGATAAGAACGGGGCCCTTGTAAAGAAGATCACGGGTCTTCCGGATGTGGTGTATTCGGGGCAGGGCGGACTGCTGGATGTGGCATTCGATCCGGGCTTTTCCAATAATAAGATCATCTATTGGTGTTATTCGGAGGCTTATCAGTCGGGTAACCTTACCGCGGTAGCGAAGGGGAAGCTGAATGAAGCGGAAGGAAAGGTGGATAATATCACGGTGATATTCAGGGCGGCGCCTGGTACTGGCAGCACGTTGCAGTATGGTTCGCGACTGGTGTTCGATAAGAATGGCAACCTCTTTGTAAGCATTGGCGAGAAGTTCATGCCTTCTTCAAGGGTCCACGCTCAGGATCTGGATTCCTATCTTGGAAAGATAATAAAGATCACTACGGATGGCAAGCCTGCGGCGGGGAATCCCTTTCTGAACCAATCGGGCGCCAAGCCGGAAATATATTCGTACGGGCATCGCAATCCGGAGGGGCTGGAGATCGATCCCGTGACGGGGGAATTGTGGGAATCGGAATTTGGTCCACGTGGCGGTGACGAGATAAATATCATCCGTCCAGGCAAAAATTATGGCTGGCCGGTCATTACCTACGGGATCGAATATACGGGCGGAAAAGTCGGAGATGGGATCCAGCAGAAAGCGGGGATGGAGCAGCCTGTATATTATTGGGATCCGGTGATATCCCCGAGCGGTATTTGTTTCTATAAGGGCAATGCCATTCCGGAGTGGAAGAATAATTTGTTCATCTCGTGCCTTTCCGGCGAACATCTGGACCGGGTAGTCATAAAGAATAATAAGGTAGTCGGAGAAGAGAGGCTTCTGGAAGATAAAAATCAGCGGATCAGGGATGTGGCTTATATGGATGAAAAATTGTATGTCATCACCGACGATGGGGATATATACCGGATCGGGAAGAAGTAGGAAGGAAAAATGGTAATTCCGGGGAATTCGGTATATTAGTACGGGTCAAAATAACCTTTACCCATGGGAAGCTCTTCTTTAATCGTGCTATTGCTTGCGGGGGTCGCTTTTGCAGCGGGCGGGATCGCCATTGCCCGGGTCTTTGTAAAGGGGACACACAACCTGCAGAAGGGGCAAGCCTATGAATGCGGTATCCCAACCGCGGGCAGTCCCTGGAATCAATTCAATGTCGGGTACTATTTGTATGCATTGATCTTCCTTATTTTCGATGTGGAACTTGTCTTCATGTATCCCTGGGCGGTAGCGGTCAGGAAGATAGGGATAGCGGGTCTGTTTGAGATCGTGGTATTCCTGCTCATTCTGTTCATGGGATTCCTGTATGCGCATAAAAAAGGGGCTTTGAAATGGATGTGAGCCCACAACATAAAAGCGATCAACCTTTTCCAGGGGAAGTGCACCCGACGGCGGGCGGTGGGATCCTGGTGACAAAATTGGATGAGGTGATCAATTGGGCGCGGTCCAACTCGCTTTGGCCGCTGGTATTCGGGACTTCCTGCTGCGCCATCGAGATGATGAGCACGGCGGGGGCGAAGTATGACTGGTCGCGATTCGGCTTCGAAGTGGCGAGAGCCACGCCGAGACAGGCGGACGTGATCATCATTGCCGGGACTATCGTCAATAAGATGGCCCCCGTCCTGAAGAGGCTGTATGACCAGATGGCGGACCCTAAGTATGTCATAGCCATGGGCGCTTGTGCGACGAGCGGCGGCCCCTTCTTCTACAACACTTATTCTGTGGTGAAAGGTGCGGATCATGTGATCCCGGTGGATGTCTATGTCGCAGGATGTCCGCCGAGGCCGGAAGCGCTGTTGCATGCCCTGATCACTTTGCAGGAAAAAATAAGGAGAGGCGTTCCATGACCAAGGATGAATTGAAAGCAAGGCTGGCCGGGCTGTTGCCGTCGGCGACCTTTGAGGAGGGGGCTGAGTGGGCTACGGTGGTCGCGGGACCGACGGAGTGGGAAGGGTTTGCAAAGGAGATGCGGTCGGGCGAGGGCCTGGGCTTCGACTATTTGTTTTGCGTAACGGCGGTCGACTGGCGGACGCATTTTACCATAGTATATCATCTGACATCGACGATACATCGGCATACGCTGGTAGTGAAGGTGAAATTGGATCATGAGCATCCGGTCATCCGGACGGTGTCGGATATCTGGCGAACGGCGGAATTCCATGAACGGGAGGCGTTCGACCTTTTTGGCGTGGTATTCACGGGGCATCCCGATATGCGAAGGCTTTTTATGACCGATGATTGGAAGGGATGGCCGTTGCGGAAGGATTATGAAGATCCGGTAAATATGATCAAGCTTTAAGGGCTTAGGGAGAGGGGGAAACGAGAGAATCAGGGTGAAATCAGAAATATGATCGAGGAAATAGGCACGACGGAACAAGGGGACCTGGTGATCAACGTAGGGCCGCAACATCCATCCACGCATGGGGTGCTGCATCTTGTCATTACGTTGAGCGGAGAGACGATCAAAAAGGTCGAGCCTCACCTTGGGTATATTCATCGGAGCATCGAAAAGATGTGCGAAAGCCTGACATACCGGCAATTCATTTATGTGACGAGCCGGATGGATTACCTTTCTTCTCACATTAACAATCATGGCTGTGCGCTGTGCGTGGAAAAGGGAATGCAGATCGAAGTGCCGGCCAGGGCGCAGGTGATCCGCGTCCTGATGGATGAATTGACGCGGCTGGCCTCTCATCAGTTGTGGTGGGGTGCGATGGCCATGGATGTAGGTGCGCTGACTCCCTTCTTCCATGCTTTCCGGGAAAGGGAAGCCATCAATGAGATCATGGAAGAAACCTGCGGGGCGAGGCTGACGATGAACTTTATGGTACCGGGGGGAGTAATGGCGGACATCCACCCCAATTTTCAAAAAAAGGTGCAGGAATTCATCCGCTTCTTTCGTACCAAGATCGATGAATACGATGAACTGGTAACGGGAAATATTATCTTTAAAAGCCGGATGGTGGGGGTTGGATATCTTTCCGCGGCGGACGCGGTTTCCTATGGCTGTACGGGCCCAACCGCGAGAGCAAGCGGGGTGAGCTGTGATATCCGGAAGCTGTATCCTTATGAAGTGTATGGGCGCCTTGATTTTGAAGAGGTGACGGCCACGGGGGGCGATTGTTATGCGCGGTATCTTGTGCGGATGCGGGAGATGCGACAGTGTATTTCGATCATAGAGCAACTGATCGACAATATTCCGGAGGGGGAATTCCAGGCGAAGACGAAGGCGGTGTTGAAGCTGCCGAAAGGGGAGTGGTATAGCAGGATCGAGACGGCGCGGGGGGAATTCGGGGTATACATTATCAGTGAGGGGGGGACGACGCCGTACCGGATCAAGTTCCGGAGCCCGGGGTTCTCGAATTTGTCGGCGTTGGATCATATGGCGAGGGGGCATAAGATCGGGGATCTGGTGGCGATCATGGGGACGTTGGATCTGGTGATCCCGGATATAGACCGGTAATTATAACGATGCTAAGCTTTGAAAATATAACGCATTCCATCGATGTATGGCTGAACGGCACGTTCAGTCCTACCGTCGCGACCTTACTGGAGGCGGTGATCGTCGGGCTATGTATGATCGGGCTGTTCGCATTGCTGGGGCTGGTCCTGGTGTTGATGGAAAGAAAGGTCTCGGCTTATATGCAGGTCCGGCTGGGACCGAACCGCGTCGGGCCGGGGGGCAGCCTGCAAACGGTGGCGGATACGTTAAAACTGGCTATGAAGGAGGGGTTGACACCGGATGGGGCGGACAAATTCCTCTTCAACCTGGCGCCATACGTGGTGATCGTCGTGGCGATGATGATCCTTGCGCCGCTGGCCTTTGCAAAGGGGACACAGATCTGGGACATCAATATCGGAGTGTTGTACATAACGGCCTTATCTTCCCTGTCGGTAATCGGCATCCTGATGGCGGGCTGGGCCAGCAACAATAAATATTCCCTGTTGGGCGCCATGCGAAGCGGTGCGCAGATCGTCAGCTATGAATTGTCGGCGGGAATCTCGGTCCTTTCGATCGTGGTGCTGACCGGCAGCCTGCGGATCTCCGATATCATCGCCTCACAGCAGGATGGGTGGTGGTTGTTCAGGGGGCATATCCCCGCGATCATTTCATTTATAATTTTCATAATTGCCGTAACGGCGGAGACCAACCGGGCGCCTTTCGATCTGGCGGAGGCGGAATCGGAGCTTACCGCGGGATTCCATACGGAATATTCGGGGATGAAATTCGCGCTTTTTTTCCTGGCGGAGTACGTCAATATCTTTATCGTGTGCGGGATAGCGGCGACTTTATTCCTGGGGGGCTGGATGCCGTTGCATATCGGTCATTGGACGGGATTCAACCGGGTGATGGATTATATCCCGTCTTCCCTGTGGTTCGTGGCCAAGACTTTTTTCCTGATCTTCGTGATCATGTGGTTTCGCTGGACTTTTCCGCGGTTGCGGATCGACCAGTTGCTGAACCTGGAGTGGAAGTATTTATTACCGATCAGTCTTGTGAACCTGCTGGTGATGACATTGATCGCTATCGAGGGATGGTATTTTTGAGGCCGGGGGCTTTGGGGGACCGGGTAAATTAAAGAAAATGTTCTTAAAAAAATACATATCGGACGTGTTTGGCGCCGTGCGATCCTTATTAAAGGGGATGCGGCTGACGGGGTATTATTTCACCCATCGTAAGGAGATCATCACGCAGCAGTACCCGGACAATAAGGGGGAAATGAAGTTGCCGGAGCGGTTCCGGGGGGAGGTCGTCATGCTGCACGACGAGAAGAACGAGCATGCCTGTACGGGCTGTACGGCCTGTGAACTGGCCTGTCCCAACGGCACCATCAAGATCATTACCAAATTCGACATCACCCCGGAGGGCAAGAAGAAAAAGGCGTTGGATACCTTCATCTATCACCTGGAGCTATGCACGATGTGCAACCTGTGTATCGAGGCTTGTCCAACGGACGCGATCAAAATGGCGCAGAATTTTGAACATAGTGTATACGACCGCAGCGCGCTGACAAAAAAATTAAATAAACCGGGTTCTAAAATCAGGGAGGGCGTTGAATAAAATGAGTGCGGCCGCAGTCACCTTCTACATACTTTCATCGTTCATTCTTGTTACCGGGGTGTTGGCGGTGACTTCCCGGAAAATATTCCGTTCGGCTATCTGGCTATTATTTTCCCTGACGGGGATTGCGGGGTTATACTTCTGGCTGCAGATGGAATTCATCGCAGCGGTGCAGGTCGTGGTGTATGTAGGGGGGATCGTGGTGTTGATCATCTTTTCCATCTTTCTCACGCAGCAATCGGGCAAGGACCTGCCGGCGCCGGTGCGAGGCAGGAGCGTTCTTGCCGGGCTGGCGGCTTGTGCGGGTTTCATATTGACGTGCGTGCTGTTGCGGCAGTATGCCTTTCGGCGATCGGGGGCTGCGAGCGGGACTTTGGGGGGAGGCGGCGGGCTATCGGTGGGCTCAGGGGGCGGCGCAAGCGTGAGCAATATCGGAGAGCAGTTGCTGAGCACGAGTGAGCATGGATATGTGCTGCCGTTTGAAGTGATCAGTATCCTGTTGCTGGCGGCGATGATCGGGTGTATCGTTATTGCAATCAAAGTAAAACCGGAAGAGAAATGAGTCAGGTACCTTTGAACCATATCCTGATCGTCAGCACCGCCCTCTTCTTTATAGGGATGTATGGATTGCTGACGAGACGGAACCTGATCACGATGTTGATGTCGGTGGAGCTGATCCTGAACAGCGTGAACATCAACTTTGTCGCGTTCAATAAATATCTGTATCCGGAGAAGTTGGAAGGGGTCTTCTTTACCTTGTTCATTATTGGCATTGCGGCCGCGGAAGCGGCGGTTGCCATTGCGATCATCATCAATCTGTACAGGAACTTTCGTTCGATCGACGTGGAGACGACGGATGAAATGAAATTCTGAAAATTGCTGAAATGCCAAACTATGCTGTTATAGCCTGGATCGTCGGATTGCCGCTGGCAGGTTTTGTCGCGCTGGGGTTGTTGGGCAGGCGATATTTCCGGGGGATGTCGGGGGTCATCGGAACACTCGTTGTATCGATCTCCACGGGGTTGTCGTTGTGGACGGCATACCGGTATTTCGCCGCATGTCTGGTGAATGGGCATTGCGGGGCGCAGGTGGTTTCGCTGAAAGCGGATTGGTTGTCGTTCGGCCGGGGTTTGTCGATCAATATGAGCGTGATCGTGGATCCGATATCGGTGATGATGATCGTTGTTGTCGGTCTTGTCTCGCTGATGGTGCATGTCTTCAGTCTCGGGTACATGAGGGGGGAGGAGCGGTATGGGACTTATTATGCTTTTCTGGGACTTTTTACGGCGTCGATGCTGGGGCTGGTGCTGTCGGGGAATCTGCTGGAGACCTATATTTTCTGGGAGTTGGTGGGTTGCTCCTCATTCCTGCTGATCGGGTATTATTACGATCGCCCGACGGCGGTGGCTGCGGCGAAGAAGGCGTTTATCGTTACCCGTTTCGCTGATCTGGGGTTCCTGGTGGGGATACTGATCCTGTCTTTCCAGGCGAAGACGCTGGACTTTCAGGGGCTGATCGCGGCCTTGCTCGATCCCCGGTTGCCGCATACTACTTTCCTGGGGGTGTCTTTGCTATCCTGGGGGTTGGCTCTCGTATTTGTCGGGGGGGCGGGAAAGTCGGCGATGTTCCCTTTGCATATCTGGCTGCCGGATGCGATGGAGGGTCCTACGCCGGTCTCTGCGCTGATCCATGCGGCAACGATGGTGGTGGCGGGGGTATACCTGGTGGCGCGATTGTTTGTGTTGTATGCCGCCGATCCGGCGGTGTTGCAGATCGTCCTTTATGCCGGTGTTTTCTCGGCCTTGCTGGCGGCCATCATTGCGTGTACGCAGACGGATATCAAACGGGTATTGGCCTATTCGACGATGTCGCAGATAGGATATATGATGTTCGCGCTGGGCGCATATGGGTATACGGCTTCCATGTACCATCTCTTTACGCATGCTTTTTTCAAGGCGTTGCTCTTTCTCTGTGCGGGCGTGATCATCCATCAGGTACATAGCAATGAAATGAAGGATATGGGGGGACTTCGGAAGGTGATGCCGCTGACGCATGGGTGTTTCCTGGTGGCCTGTCTGGCGATCTCGGGGATACCGCCTTTCTCGGGCTTCTTCAGTAAAGAGGAGATACTTCTGGCGGCCTGGCATGCCAATAAGTTCGTGTATGGCATGGGGTTGTTTACGTCGGGTTTGACGGCGTTCTATATGTTCCGGTTGTACTTTTCGGTTTTTTGGAGCCGGCCGGCGGAAGGACATGCGCATAGGATACCGGTCGTAGAATCGGTCCCGCTGGTGATCCTGGCGCTGGGTGCGGCTTTTGCGGGTTTCGTGCCATTTTCGCGGTTGATGGGGGCGGGGGGCGTAGCGGAGGCGGGCGGCGGCCCGGGGGCGGGTTGGGCGGCGGAAGTGGGCGGCGCTTTCAGCAGGATGGCGATCGCTCCGGTGGCGCTGGCTTTGGTGGGGATCGCGCTGGCGGCGTATCTCTATCGAAGGGAGTCGGACCGGCCGGCAAAGGTGGCGGCGGCGTTGGGGGGGCTTTACCGGTGGGCGTATCATAAATTCTATGTCGATGAGATCTACCTATTCATCACCAGGAAAATTATTTTCAATCTGATCGGCAGGCCGGCGGCGTGGATCGACCGGAATATCGTGGACGGGATGATCAATCTTCTGGCGGCGGTCACTGCGAGGATCGCTACGGCGATAAAAGGATTTCAATCGGGGAAGGTGCAGGATTATGCCTTGTACTTTTTTGCGGGGATAGCGGGATTGGCGGTCTTATTTATTTATATATACACATGAACCTCTTACTGCTGATCGTAGTGCCATTGTTGACGGCGATTGCCGTTCTGTTCTGCCGCCGGCCGGGCGGGGTGCGTTGGGTATCGCTGGCCGGAGTCGGGGTGCAGCTGGTGCTGGCTTTTGTGTTGCTGGGGTTGTACTGGAAGGAGCGGGCGGCGGGTAACGGTGCGACAATGCTATTCCGGAGCCGGCATGTCTGGTATGCGTCGTTGAATATCTGGTTGGACGTCGGCGTGGATGGGATCTCGGTTGCGATGATCCTGCTGACGGCTTTTGTGATGGTGGCGGCGGTTCTGGTGTCATGGTCGGTCACGTCGATGAGCAAGGAGTTCTTTTTCCTGTTGCTGCTGCTCAGTGCCGGTGCATATGGCTTCTTCCTTTCGCTGGATCTGTTTACGCTTTTCTTTTTTCTTGAGGTATCGGTGATCCCGAAGTTCTTGCTGATCGGGGTATGGGGGAGCGGGCGAAAGGAGTATAGTGCGATGAAGCTGGCGCTGATGCTGATGGCGGGGTCGGCGTTGGTATTTGTCGGGTTGTTGGGGGTATATTATCATACCGGGGGGCATTCCTTCGATTGGCAGGCGATTGGGCAGACGCGGCTACCGGTGGCGGTTCAACGATTATTCTTTCCCTTTTTGTTTGCGGGTTTTGGCATTTTCACGGCATTATTTCCTTTCCATACCTGGGTGCCGGACGGGCACTCCTCTGCACCTACCGCGGCGTCGATGTTCCTGGCGGGGATCTCCATGAAGCTTGGCGGTTATGGTTGTCTGCGGGTCGCGGTCTTTCTGATGCCGGATGCGGCGAGGGAATATTCGCCGGTCATTATTTTGCTGGCGACGATAGCGATCGTGTATGGCGCATTCGCCACGATGATGCAGAAGGACCTGAAGTACATCAATGCATATTCGTCCATCAGCCATTGTGGTTTCATTCTGCTGGGCATTGGGATGCTGACATCGACGGCTATGACGGGCGCCGTCATGCAAATGATCTCGCATGGGTTAATGACGGCGCTTTTCTTTGCTGCGATCGGGATGATCTATGACCGGACGCATACGAGAATGGTGGAGCGGCTAGGCGGCTTGTTGAAGGTGATGCCGTTCATTTCCACGGTATTTGTGCTTGCGGGCTTATGCTCGCTGGGACTTCCGGGGCTGAGCGGGTTTGTGGCGGAGATCACGGTGTTTATGGGGTCGTGGCAGCGGGCCGGTGAGATGTACCGGCTAGCGACGATCCTCGCTTGCGCTTCGATCGTGATAACGGCGGTGTATATCCTGAGGGCGACGGGTGCGACGATCATGGGGCCATTGAAGGATGCGGGATTTAATGGACTTAGGGATGCGACATGGAATGAGAAACTGGCGGGGATCGTATTGGTGACGGGCATTGTTGCCATTGGCATCGCGCCGTTCTGGCTGACGGATCTGCTGACGCCGGGGGTGAGTGCGATTGCGGAGCATGCGGGGAAGGCGGTTATGGCAGTGAAGGGGACAGCGGTTGAGGCAAAGGCGGCAGCCATGGCGGCAAAGGAAATTATAATTAAATGACCTAAAAGTTATGTTGGCTGGCATTCTTCTTTCGTTGAGGCAGGAATTGATCGTCACGGGCATCCTCTTTCTGTTGTTGGTGATGAAGGTGAGTGCGATGGAGTACAAGGCCGGGGTTTTTCTCAACATCGTCAACCTGCTGCTGTTGGCGAATTTTATTCTCGGGTTGTGGGGCGGGCCCGATGCTACGGCATTCAGCGGGATGTTCCACACCAACCGGCTGATCGTCCTGGAGAAGAACATGCTTAATCTGGCGACGCTGATCGTCTCGTTAACGGCTTACGACTGGCTGAAGGGTTACCGGCAGGCGCCGGAATTCTATATGTTGTTGCTGGCGACGCTGACCGGCTTCTTCTTTATGATCTCGGCGGGGCATCTGCTGATATTTTATCTTGGGCTTGAGTTGTCTACCATTCCGCTGGCCGCCCTGTCGGGCTTTGAGCTGGAAAAGCGGCAGTCTTCGGAGGCGGGGATGAAATTCATCTTGTCTTCCGCATTTGCGTCGGCCTTATTGTTGCTGGGGATCTCGCTGCTGTATGGCGCTACGGGAACGCTTGGGTTCGATACGATCGCGGCGCGGCTCGATGGCAGCGCGTTCCAGCTTTTTGCTTTTATCCTTATCCTGGCCGGATTTGCCTTCAAGTTGTCGACGGTGCCTTTTCATTTGTGGACTGCCGATGTCTATGAGGGAAGCCCGGTTGCGGTAACGGCCTATTTGTCGGTCGTCTCCAAAGGGGCGGTGTTCTTCATATTCGTCCAGGCAATGTATGTTGTCTTTAAGCCGATGGCCGGCAGTTGGTATAAGATCCTGGTCCTTTTGTCGGTGCTGACGATGGTGATCGGAAATCTTTTTGCGTTACGGCAGGAGAAGCTAAAGCGGTTGCTTGCCTTTTCCTCTATAGCGCAGTCGGGCTTCATCCTTGCGGGGGTGATCGGCAGTTCACGGATGGGTGAGGCGTCGGTGGTGTATTTCATTTTAGTTTATATTTTCTCCAACCTGGGGGCTTTTGGGGTAGTGGCGCTGATCTCGGCGCAGACGGGGCGGGAGAGTATCGATGATTACAGGGGGTTGTATGCTACGAATCCGGTATTATGCTGGGTGATGGCGATCTCGCTCTTCTCGCTGGCGGGGATACCGCCGACGGCGGGTTTCTTTGGGAAGTTGTTTTTGTTGATGGCGGGTGCGGGGAAGGGGAATTATGTGTTCATTGTTATTGCGGCGTTGAACATGGTGATCTCGTTGTATTATTATCTGCGGCTGGTAAAGGCGATGTTCATGGATAGTCAGCCGCAGCCGATCGGGCCGCTGAAGATCGCGCCGTTGCCGAATCTTGGGTTGATGATCTGTGTTGCGGGCATTGTTGTAACGGGGTTGATGGGGTGGGTATATGACTACATTTATTCATTGAGCATCGGGGTTTAAACGGTTTGATATGGCGATCAATCAAAATCATTTATTTGAGGAGTTGAATGGGGTGAAATGTGCCATTGTCGAAAAGAATGTGGTGGCGGAGCGGGTGGAGTTCTTGCGGGGGATATTGGAGTATAATGGGTATACGGTGGTGGTAGTGGGGAGTCCGCCGCCGAAGGGGGCGGGGGCTGCGGGGGCGGCGGCTCAAGGGGTGGCTGCAGGTGGGGCGGCGGCCAATGTGGCGGCTGTGCCGCCGGCGACTTTTACGGTTGGAGTGACGGATGTGATGTTCAATGCGGTGAATGCGATCTTTGGACGGTTGTTGAAAATGCCGGGAGGGCATGTGGTGACGTTGGCTTATTGGCAGGAGCGGGAGGGCGAGCCGGATGATGAGCGGCCATATTTCGAGGGGAGGTGAGCCAATTCATGGATGCGGGAGTGGGCTTTGGAGTTATTCATGGAAGATATAAATCTCCACTCTTCTGTTGAGCTCCCTTGTCGGATAGGACTTGGAGATGCCTCTGCCTTCCGCCTGGATCAAAGCGGGGGGAATGTCAAATTTTGAAGTCAGCAAGCGGGCGACTTCGCTTGCTCTTTTTTGGGAAAGGTCAAGATTGTAGGCCTCTGAGCCAACATCGTCGGTATAACCGACCACCTGGATCTTCTTTATTCCCGGTCTGGTCAGGAGCCTTTGGTAGCGCTGTAAGGTATCGGGATTTTGGACCAGGTATCTGTCGAAATCGAATTGGATGTTGTGGATGATAATGGTATCCGGCGGTTGCTGCAGGGAGGATGATCTCGGCGTGTCGATGGTGTTGTTTTCCGTAGTATCCGGCGGAGTATCGGTGGCATTGGGAATGGTATTGGGTGGAAGGTTATTGGAATGTCGTCTAAGGATAGCGTACAGGGAGTCTTTTGTTTTCTGATAGCCTGAACAGATAGTCCCCTTCACCGGCATGACGGAAAGATCGTCCACCAGGATATCGATGGTGGCGTTGGGGTTGTTGCGTTGATCCATGATGTCGGCGTTAGAGACGCGATTGAAGTTGCCAACGATCAGGATGGTAGCGGTGGTGGCAGGGACAAAATCCTTTTTGATCTCGAACCAGCCGTTTTTCAAATCCCGGATTGTAGCGCCGGTAAAGGAGAGATAGCTTCTGGGTTGCAAAAGGGAGTCGCCCTGCACAAAAACAAAACGGGTGGTAAACCACATCCCGATATCGCGCAGATTGGGGCTGGTAGTGCTGAGCTGGGTGCTGTTGCGCGGGCTGGCGATCTTCAGGCTGACGCTGTAGTGTTCACCTGCCTGGAGGGGGCACAACAGCATTGTTTCCCAATATTGGCGGTTAGCGGTGAGGCGGCTAACCGCTACGATCTGCAGGTGCCGGCTCCCGGTGGCGGAGGGATAGCGGGGAAAGTAGCCTGTCGTAAGCCTTCTGCTTAAGTAGAACCAGGCGGAGGGGCTGCAAGGCTGGTTGTATTCGGAGCAGATGTTTATATCTTCGAAGGAAGGGTTTGGCACGAGGTTCTGGGCGGTAATCCTTTGACCCGGGAGGAATAGGAGAAGGATTGGCCAAGCCAGGTATGCCGAAGAAGATTTTCGCTTTGCGCGCATAGAAATAGGGACACGGAAGGTATGAAATTGGCGGCTGTGATCAAATGGCTCTGGCCGGCGGCGGGAATTTTTAACATTTCGGGGTGGTGGGGCTGGATCCGCCGGGATTTGCCATGGTTGATCTAGACGAGAGCGATACATTCGACTGAGATCAAGATCCCTGCCGGGAAGGGCATTACCTGGGGTGTGCTTCGGGCGGGCGGGTTTTCGGGGAAGAACTCAGCATAGACTTTGTTGATGACGCTAAAGTCATTTCCGGCCACCATAAAGATCGTAGTTTTAACAACTTTACCAAGGCTGCTGCCTGCTTCTTCGAGGATGATCCTGATGTTGTGAAACGATTGTCTGGTTTGCTCTTCGAAATTATCGCTGATGACCTTGCCGGAGGTAAGATCATAGCCGGGGGTGCCGGATACGAAGATGAATTGTTGGGTTAGCACAGCTTGCGGGAAGGCCTGGCTCATTCTGGGAGCTTTCGGCGTGTTGAAGTTGGTGCAGTCGGCCATGGGGAATTTTTTTTATCGGGGTGAATGGGGGTGGTATGCGGGGGGCTTCCCGGTAGTTGCAATGTAATAAAAAAAGCCCTTATGGCCGGCAGGCCTTGGCCGTGGGCTATTACCTTGTTTAAAATAAGTTAATTGACGTACTTATAGTACCTTAATCTTAGCTAAAACAAACTTTTTGATTGATGTGGTTTAATTTTTATGCTATATTCGTACTATGGGTACTGAAAATGGGACTAAAATAAACCAACTTCTTCATTTGCAGCCACCAGGGGTTGTTTTGCAATCGTCATGGCTTGTGCGGTTAGGATATAGTTACGATTTACAGCAACGCTATAAGAAAGGCAAATGGTTAAAATCTATTGGGACAGGTGCACATATACGCACAGGCGACCAAATTGGATATGAAGGTGGCATATATGCCTTGCAGCAACAAAGTGGAATGACGATACATCCAGGGGGTCGAACGGCGCTTTCATTTTTGGGCAAAGCTCATTATCTCGAAATAGCGGCAAATCGAGTTACCTTATTCGGCGGTAAAAATGAAAGGCTTCCGCTATGGTTTAGAAAATATAACTGGGGAGTAAAAGTCGAATACTTTGAAACTACTTTTTTACCATCCAATATAGGGCTCACCGAAATCGAGTTAAAAAACTTTTCGATAAAGGTTTCAAACGCGGTTCGGGCGATTATGGAATGCCTGTATTTAGCTCCTCAAAAGCAAGAACTCATGGAATGCTTTGAGCTGATGGAAGGTTTGAACAACCTTCTGCCAAAACAAGTACAAACATTACTTGAAAATTGCCGTTCTGTGAAAGTTAATCGCCTCTTTCTGTATATGGCCGAAAAGTCAGGTCATAGCTGGTTTAAATATCTGGATTTGCAAAATATAGATATGGGCAAGGGTAAACGTAGTATCGTCAAAAACGGTCTTCTTGTTGATAAATATGGAATTACCATTCCAAAGGAATTGGAAGAATATGGAAGGAATGTATAGAAAACAAGTGGCGCTTTTACTAAGTGTATTGCCCGAAGTTGCAAAAGAGAAGTGCTTTGCCCTTCATGGTGGCACCGCCATTAACCTTTTTGTGCGTAATATGCCCCGTCTATCGGTAGATATCGACCTTACCTATCTGCCTATTGAAGACAGGGCAACTTCTCTTGCACATATTGCCAAGGCATTAGAAAAAATAAAAGTAAATATTGAGAAAGTCGTGTCAAACGTACGCGTCAGCCATCGGCCTTATACAGGAAAGTTACAGGTTTCGGTAAATGGGGCCGATATAAAAGTGGAAGTTAATCTGGTCAATAGAGGCGCCTTAGCTGAACCAAAGGAAATGGTGTTGTGCGATAAGGCACAAAACGATTTTGAAGCTTTTTGTACTATACCTGTTGTATCTACCGGCCAACTTTTCGGTGGTAAAATAATCGCCGCACTTGATCGCCAACATCCCCGGGATTTGTTCGATGTTAAATATTTGTTGGAGACCGAAGGCTTTAGCCAAGAGGTAAAAACAGGATTTTTGCTTTATTTGCTTTGCAGCGATAGACCAATCAATGAAATTATCACTCCTAATTTTCAAGACCAACGATCTGCAATGGATAATCAGTTTGCCGGTATGAGCGATGAAGTTTTTAAATACGAAGAATATGAACGAATTCGCGAAAAATTGGTGCGAACTGTTCATGCAAATCTGACGGAATCCGACAAGGTTTTTTTGTTAAGTGTAAAAAATGTCACACCTGATTGGAACATTTATGATTTCGAACGATTCCCGGCTATCAATTGGAAGTTACAGAACTTGCGAAATCTAAAAACCAAAAATCCGGATAAGCACCGAGATCTATATGAAACACTTGAAAAAAAGCTGAGAGAACCGTCCAGATTTCTGATGTAGCGGGGTCTTGACAAACCGAAGTGATATAATAGATAAAAAAGCCCCACAAAATTTTGATTACAAATTTGTTGTGGGGCTGGGTAGCGAGATCGGGATTTGAACCCGAGACCTCAGGGTTATGAATCCTGTGCTCTAACCAACTGAGCTATCTCGCCGGTTGTTTCTGCCCAGGGGGTGGAAACGGGTTGCAAAGATAGAGAAATGCAGGTGAAAAGGCGAGGAATTTCGGACGAAAAGATGAGGGTGGGGAAGCTGGGGAGTGGAGGTGAATGGGTTGATGGCAGGGTGGTGGGGTGGATGGGGTAAAGATGATATGAATGAAGGGGATCAGAATGAGGAGATGGATCAGGGTGAGGGAGTAGCAGATGAGGGAGAGGTAGGCTAAGGGTCGGAAAATAAAAAAGGCCCTCTGTGGAAACAGAAGGCCGTCTAACGATTGCTTGCCATATGAAAAATCTTTGAAAGATCGATGTTGTATTGCTTCATCAGCCGCACAAAGATAGAAACTGAAAAAGCAACGGAATAATACCAAATGGTTAAAAAACTGTCGAATTCTGGGTTGGCTTATTCCTTTCTTATCCTCTCGCTCAATTCTGAATGCAATATCGGGGAATTTGTCGAGAACTGCAAAGTATTTTTATGAGTTTTGTTTATTTTTTCGGAGAAACGAATGGTAAATGCAGTATATTATTTTATTTAATATGAATAAATTGACATTTTCAGCCTATTTCGTCTTATTTAGGGCTGATATTTGCATATTTCAATAAAACGATAAATAAATTATTAATTATTATAATTTGTTTTTGGGGCGAGGGTGGTCAGCATTTGCCAGGATATTGGTCGAGGGCATGTTCGAGGCAATCCATTGCTTTGTTGAGGTCGTCCGAATTGAGCACGTAGGCAAGTCTAACTTCCTTTTTGCCGAGACCGGGGGTGCCATAGAAGCCGCCGGCGGGGGCGAGCATGACGGTCGAATTGTTATACGTAAATGATTCGAGCAGCCATTGGCAGAAGATATCGGTGTCGTCTACGGGAAGGCTGGCCATCGCATAGAATGCGCCGCCGGGGTTAGGGCAGAAGACTCCGGGGATGCGGTTGAGCCGGCTAACGAGGGTGTCTCTTCTTTTCAGGTATTCGGCCCGGGTAGCGTCGAAGTAATCGGCCGGGAGATCGGTGGCGGCTTCGCCAAGGATCTGGGCGAACGATGGAGGGCTTAGTCTTGCCTGCGCAAATTTCATGACGGTGTCGAGTACGGCCTGGTTGCGGGTCACTAATGCGCCGATGCGGCCGCCGCACGCGCTATAGCGTTTGGAGATGGTATCCATCATCAGGACGTTGTCTTCGGCGCCTTTGAGGTTGATCGCGCTTATGTGGGTTCCGCTGTAGCAGAAGTCGCGGTAGGCTTCGTCGGAGAACAGGTAGAGATTGTGGCGGATGACGAGTTGCCGGAGGCTTTCCATCTCTTCACGGCTATAGAGGTAGCCGGTGGGGTTATTGGGATTGCAGATCACGATCGCCTTTGTACGGGGGGTGATAAGCTTTTCGAATTCGGAGATGGGCGGGAGGGCGAATCCACTCTTTATATAGGAGGTAAGCGGTCGTACAACCACGTTGGATGCAACGGCAAATCCGTTGTAGTTGGCGTAGAAAGGTTCGGGGATGATGACCTCGTCGCCGGCGTCAAGGCAGCTCATGAAACCGAAGAGGATGGCTTCGGAGCCGCCGGTGGTAATGATGATCTGGCTAAAGTCGACATCGATGCCTACCCGCTTATAGTAGGCGGCCAGTTTTCGGCGGTAGCTTTCATTGCCGGCGCTATGGCTGTATTCGAGTACTTTGAAGTCGAAATGGCGGACGGCGTCGAGGGCCATTTTGGGGGTTTCGATGTCGGGTTGGCCGATGTTGAGGTGGTAGACTTTGACGCCTCTTTTCTTTGCAGCTTCGGCATAGGGCACGAGTTTCCGGATCGGCGAGGCCGGCATTTGCTGTCCGCGGTGACTGATGGATAACATGGCGCAAAAGTAAATAAAAACGGGGTGGGGCGGTTGTGGCCGGGTAAGAAAAAAGCCCTCTTGTCGGAGGGCTTGCGAAGAAATATTAAAGTTGGCTTACCGACCGGGCGTATTGGTCTTGGAATCCTGGTATTTGGCGTAGGCGTCGGCTTCGAGCACCTCGCCCGTGATCTTGAGGACGACGGTTCCTTCGATCCCGGCGAGTTTGACGGTGACGGTCTTGTTGAAGACGCCGGGGTTGGCGGCATTGTATTGAGCGGAGATGACATCGCTCTTACCGGGTGCGATGGCGCCTTCGGGCTTGTGAGGCGTCGTACAGCCACAGGAAGCCAAAGCGGTTTCGATGATCACCGGAGAGTTGCTGATATTTGTAAACTTAAAATCGTGTGTAACGGGGGTGCCTCTTTTTACTTTACCGAAGTCGAATGAAAGTTCCTTGAATTTGACGGCATCATCGGCGCTCTTGACCTGATTCTGAGCAAAAAGACTAACGGATAGGAGTGCTGCACTGGCGAGGAGAAATAATTTTTTCATTTGTGAATTAATTTACTTGTTTTAACAATTGAACAGAGGCGTTTTCGGGAGCGGAAGTCTGCGGTACCTTATACACTTCTCCGGTAATGGTTAAGAGTTTTGTCTGGTTGGTATTGTAGACGATAGTGACCGTTTTTGTGAAGGTTCCTTCACCCATTGCGTTGTAGCCGACCTTGATCCGGGCGGTCGCGCCTGGTTGGATGGGATCACGGCTCCATTCCGGGGTGGTGCAGCCGCAGGAGGCATGGACGTTGTCCAGCCGGAGCGGAGTGCTGCCGGTATTTACAATCTCGAAGATATAGATTGCGGGGCGGCCCTGGGGGATCTTGCCAAAATTATGGATGTTCTCTTTCAACTGCAGCAGCTCGGTAGGTCTTTGCAGGGCGGTGCCATTGGCAGGCAGGGCGGCTGCACTCGCGGGGGCCTGCGCCGGACCGGTCCCGGTCTGTGCTGAGGCGGCGGTGACCAGGCCCATGGCCAGGACGGTGGTAAAAAGTCCGGTTAAAAGTGCTAACTTTTTCATAGTTTGGCTTTACTGGGCTCCGCCCAGTTTGTTTATAAAATTAATCACTTACGGCCAGTTTTTCCAATAAAATCTTGAGAATTCAGAAGGATTTTTATTTTTTAACAATCGAACGAAAATCAAGGGGATAGACGGGAAGTTGGCCGGAGAATACTAATTTTGCCGAGCGAATTTTGATAGCCTTTTAATTTATAATCTAATGGAAAATCTAGCTCCCGGCGAAGTCCTCGATCCGGAAAAATTATCTTTCGACAAGTTCCGGGAAGAAGTTCTGAAAGACTATCGTTCTGCCTGTGAAAGCCGGGAGGCCAGCCTGTTGGGGCGGAAGGAGGTGTTGACGGGTAAAGCCAAGTTTGGCATTTTCGGGGATGGGAAAGAGGTACCACAGGTGGCGATGGCAAAGTTCTTTAAGCCCGGAGACTTCTATTCAGGCTATTACCGGGATCAGACCTTTGCTTTTGCGACGGGGGCTGCGACGATCGAGGAATTCTTCGCGCAGCTTTATGCCGATCCTGATCCCAATCATGACCCGCATAGCGCCGGGCGGCAGATGAATTCACATTTTGCCACGCCTTTTATCGATACGGACGGCCGGACGCTGGATCTGGTGAACCGGAAGAATCTGACGGCGGGTCTGGCGCCCACTGCGGCTCAGTTGCCAAAGGCGTTGGGGCTGGCTTATGCGTCGAAGGCTTTTCGGGAGATCGGGGTTTTACAACCCTTTAGTGAATTATCGAGTAACGGCAATGAGGTTTGCTTCTGCACGATCGGGGACGCCTCGACCAGCGAGGGACATTTCTGGGAGACGTTGAATGCGGCGGGCGTTTTGCAGGTGCCGCTGGCCATTTTCGTGTGGGATGACGGTTATGGGATCTCGGTACCGCGGAAGTTGCAGACGACAAAGGGGTCTATTTCGGAACTGCTGGAAGGGTTTCAAAAGAGGGAAGGAACGAATGGGGTCGATATTTACCGGGTGAAGGGCTGGGATTATGCGGGGATGTGCGAGGTCTTTGAAGCGGGCATCCGTTCGGTCAGGCAAACGCATACGCCGGTGGTCTTTCATGTCGAGGAAGTGACGCAGCCGCAGGGGCATTCGACCTCGGGCAGTCATGAGCGATATAAGTCGCCGGAGCGCCTGGAATGGGAGCGGGAGTGGGATGACATAAAGAAAATGAAGGAGTGGATCATCGGCAACGCGCTTGCAAGCGAAGACGAACTGAATGAGATAGAGACGGCGGCCAAGGACTATACGCGGGATTGCCGGAACCTGGCGTGGGAGAAATACCAGGATCCGATCCGGCGGCAGGTGGCACGTTCGGTCGCGTTGATCCGGGAGATGGCGATGCGTCACCCCGATTCGGCGGAGATGTTGCAGCAACTGGCAACCACGCTGGCGGCTAACCGGGAACCGGGACGGAAAGAGGTGCTGCAAACGCTGCATCGGGCGATCGGTCTGGTGGGACGGGAGGGGGGTGCGACTGCTACGGTGGCAGGAGAAGGGAGCAGGGATGCGGCGGCATATTATCGGGAGCTATTAAAAGAAAATGCCGCGCTTTACAATTCGCATCTGTATCATGAAGGAGAACGGAATATTTTGCGGGTTCCGGCAGTTGAGGCGGAATTTACGGAGGACTCGCCTGTCCTGAATGGGTATGAAGTGCTGAACAGGTACTTCGACCGGCTTTTTACGGAGAATCCATTGGTGCTAGCCTTTGGCGAGGATCTGGGGCAGATCGGGGATGTGAACCAGGGGTTTGCGGGATTGCAGGCCAGGCATGGGGCAGACCGCATCTTCGATACGGGCATCCGGGAGCTGACGATCATGGGGCAAGGGATTGGGCTGGCTATCCGGGGGCTGCGGCCGATCGCGGAAATTCAGTATATCGACTACCTATTATATGGATTGCAGCCGCTGAGCGATGATCTGGCTACGTTGCAATACCGGACGGCGGGGCGGCAGACGGCGCCATTGATCGTCAGGACGCGGGGGCACCGGCTGGAAGGGATCTGGCATAGTGGTTCGCCGATGTCGCTGATCCTTTCTTCGCTGCGTGGGCTCCATTGCTGCGTGCCAAGGAACATGGTGCAGGCGATCGGAATGTACAATACGCTTTTGGAGGGTGTCGATCCGGCGATCATGATCGAATGTCTGAATGGCTACCGGCTGAAGGAGAAGTTGCCGGAGAACCTGCTGGATTTTAAAGTGCCGCTGGGCATTCCGGAGGTGATCAGAGAAGGAGAGGATATCACGATCGTCTCATACGGGTCGACGCTGCGGATCGTGCAGGAGGCGGCGGAGGAGCTTGAGGGGGCGGGAGTAAGCTGTGAAGTGGTGGATGTACAGACGTTATTGCCGTTTGACATTCATTTTAAGATCCTCGAGTCGCTAAAGAAGACCAGTAAGATATTGATCGTGGATGAGGATGTGCCGGGTGGGGCGGCGGGATATATCTTTAATAAGGTAATGGAGGAGCAGGGGGGATACAGATGGTTGGATGTGGCGCCGCGGACGATCACGGGGCAGGCGCACCGGCCGGCGTATTCAACCGATGGGGATTATTTCAGCAAGCCGAATGTGGAGCAGGTGATCGATGCGGTGCGGCAGATGATGGCTGAGTAGGGGCGGGCTATCTTAAATTATGAAACACCTTTTGGACGTCTTCATCCTGTTCGAGGCGGTCGACGAGTTTGAGGACGTCCTGGGCCTGGTCTTCGGGCAGTTCGACGGTTGTGGTCGGGATCCATTCGATCTCGGCGCTGATCGGGGTGATGCCTTTTTCTTCGAGCGCTTTTTGCATATTCCCAAAATCACTGAAGAGGACGCGCAGGACGATGACGGGTTCGTCGTGTTCGCCGGTGCCTTCGCCCAATTCTTCGAGGCCGTGGTCGATGAGCTCGAGTTCTATATCGTCTATGTTGATGCCTTCGGGTTTGAGCTTGAATACGCCCATCTTTTTAAACTGGAAGCTGACGCTGCCGCTGTTGCCGAGGTTGCCGTGGCCCTTGGTGAAATGGGATTTGAGGTTGGCGACGGTGCGGACGTGATTATCGGTGGCGGTCTCTACGAGGACGGCGACGCCGTGGGGGGCGTAGCCTTCATAGAGGATCTCGTCATAGTTGGTCATTTCCTTGCCCTGGGAACGTTTGATGGCCGCTTCGACGCGGTCCTTTGGCATGTTGACGCTTTTGGCGTTCTGCATGCAGCGACGGAGGGCGGGATTGGTGGCGGGGTCGGGGCCGCCGGCCTTGACGGCGATGGCGATCTCCTTTCCGATGCGGGAAAATTGTTTGGCCATCCGGTCCCAGCGGGCAAACATGGTGGACTTTCTAACTTCGAATATGCGACCCATAAATTTCTATTTATTTGGCGGGCAAATGTAATAAATAATTGGGCCGCGGCCGCGAACGGGTCAGACTTTTAGCTTACTGTGATATCTGCTATAGCCAAAATATACTATGAGCCCGATGATCATCCAGCCTAATGCTGTTAATTGTGTTTTTCCGTCGAGACCGACGATCATCGCCGCACAAACAATTACGCCGAGGATGGGAACGAGGGGCACCAGCGGCGTTCGGAACGGCCTGGGACGATCGGGGTCGCTTTTCCGGAGTATCACGATTCCTATGCTAACGAGGATAAAGGCGAACAAGGTGCCGATACTGGTCAGGTTTCCGGCTACGCTTTCGGGAACAAAACCGGCAAAGAGCCCGACAAATACAAATAGCAGCATGTTTGACTTATAGGGCGTGCGAAATTTAGGATGAAGTTCGCAAAACACTTTGGGCAGCAGGCCATCGGTAGCCATGGTGTAGAATACGCGGCTTTGCCCCAGCAACATCACCAGGATGACGGATGAAAATCCGCCGAGGATCGCGATCGTTACAAGGGTCGATAGCCAATGATAACCACTCATGTATGTCTCGATAGCATATGCAACGGACGCTTCTTTGCCGGACTTGATAAAGTCGGTGAACGGAGCAACGCCCGTGAGTACCCAGGAAAATAAAACATAAAGAATGGTACAGATCAACAGAGAACCAAGGATGCCTTTTGGCATGTCCCGACTTGGATTTTTTGCTTCCTGTGCGGCGGTTGATACGGCGTCGAACCCGATAAAAGCAAAAAATACTACGCCGGCTCCCGCGAGAATTCCGCCCCAGCCATGCCGGAAGAAATCTGCATAAGAATAGAGAGTGCCATCCCGCATGGGTGCAGGCGGCTGATCCGCAGGAATCACATATGGGTGGTGGTTGGCGGGATTGATAAACTGCCAGCCAATAACGATGAATACCAATACGATGGCCACTTTTACGAAGACGATGATCCCGTTTACGGTGGCGGACTCAGCGGTGCCCTTTATCAGCAGGAGGGAAATAAGCAGCAGGATGACAAGTGCGGGAATATTTATAATCCCATGATGCATCACACCTGCGACATCCTGGACCCGTTCAAAAGGCGAGTGACACCATTCAAACGGGATGCTGCCCCCCAATAGCTTATTTAGGTATTCGCTCCAGGAAATTGAAACAGTAGCCGCGCCAAGCGCATATTCCAGAACAAGCGCCCATCCGATAACCCAGGCGACCAGTTCTCCCATAGTAGTATAAGCATACGTGTATGCGCTACCTGCGATGGGAATCATCGACGCGAATTCTGCATAGCAGAGACCGGCAAAGCAACAACCCAATGCAGCTACAATAAAGGAGATGGTTACGGCGGAACCGGCATGTTCACCTGCCGCAGCAGCAGTCCGCACAAACAGTCCCGCGCCGATAATAGCGCCGATTCCCAACGCAATCAGGCTCCAGACACCCAGGGTTCGCTTGAGGCCTTTCTCTGAATCTGCGGCCTGCGCCATCAGGGAGTCGAGGGACTTTTTCCGGAATAAACTCATAAGAAGCTCGTTTTGATTGTGCGATTGATGTAAAGCGTAGGGTCGAAAATAGGGAATTTTAGCATTAAAGTTTTGTCAAATCAATAAAATTCGATTGTTTGCAGGATATTCCCGGGGTTATTATGCCAAAGATCAGTCTTACCGGTTGGATCATGATCGCCATGATAGCGGGGATTCTCCTGGGGCTATGGGTATACTATAACGGGAATCCGGGGCTGATCTCGGGGTATACCGCTGTAATCAATGTGGTGACGGACGTCTTCCTGCGGCTGATCAAAATGATCATCGCGCCGCTTGTCTTCTGTACGCTGGTCGTGGGGATTGCGAAGCTGGGAGACATAAAGGCGGTGGGCCGGATCGGTGGGAAGGCGTTGCTGTGGTTCCTGGGGGCTTCTTTTCTTTCCTTGTTGCTGGGTATGGTGCTGATGCATGGGTTGTCGCTGGGGAGCGAGCTTAATCTGCCGTTGCCGCCGGCGGGTGCGAGTACGGGGATCGAAGGCGGACCGGTGCCTTTCAGGACATTCATCACCAATATCGTTCCGGTGAGCATATTCGATGCGCTGGCGCAGAACAGGATCCTGCAGATCGTGGTCTTTGCCGTTTTCTTTGGGATTGCGACGGCGTCGATCGGCGAGCAGGGCAAGATCGTGATCAAGGCGCTGGACGCTATTGCGCTGATCGTGCTGCGGGTTACGGGTTATGTGATGTATCTTGCGCCGGTTGCGGCACTCGCGGCGGTCTCGGGGGTGATGGCGATGAAGGGGCCGGAGCTGTTGCTGACATATGGGAAGCTGATCCTGGGCTTCTATCTTGGGATCGTGGTGCTGTGGTTCCTTCTGTTGCTGATCGCGTCGGCCTTTATCGGGCGGCGGGCGATCGAGCTGGTGGTGAATATCAAGGATATGATCCTGCTGGCGTTTAGCACGGCGAGTTCGGAGGCGGCTTTTCCGCGGCTGATCGTAGAGCTGGAGAATTTTGGCTGTCCGCCGAAGATCGTGAGTTTCGTGCTGCCGCTGGGGTATTCGTTCAATCTGGACGGGAGTATGCTGTACATGACGTTTGCTTCGCTGTTTATCGCTCAGGCGTACAATGTGCACCTGAGTCTGGGGCAGGAGGTGTCGATGTTGCTGGTGCTGATGCTGACGAGCAAGGGAGTGGCGGGGGTTCCGCGGGCGGCCCTGGCTGTGATGACGAGTACCTTATTACTATACAATATTCCGCAGCAGGGCTTGTTACTTTTATTGGGGATCGATCAGATCCTGGATATGGGCCGCAGTGCGACCAATGTGCTGGGCAACAGTATCGCTTCGGCTATCGTGAGTAAGTGGGAGGGGGAATTGGAAGAGGCGGCGGTCGGCGCGCGGGGGCGGGGCGGTTGATCCCGGGGAATGGGGCAGATAATCATAAAATGAGAAAAATTGTATGCTTGAACTCTTAACGATCACTTTTCGCGACCTGATCTCGCCTGAATTTTATATTAAATATGGGGGACTTTGGGTGTTGTTGTTCATTGTTTTTGCGGAGACGGGGTTGATGGTTGGATTTTTTCTTCCGGGCGATAGCCTGCTTTTTGTAGCCGGGATGTATAGTTCCGAGCTTATAGGGAGCCTTATCAAGGGAGGGGTCGGTGGTGATCTGCCGGATCTGGCGGCGCTCTGGTTGCTGGTCTCGGTCTGCGGGATCGCCGGCAACTGGGTGGGGTATTGGTTTGGCAACAAGAGCGGACCTTTTTTGTACCAACGGAAGGACAATTTCTTATTCAAGCAGAAATACCTTTCGAGGGCGAAGGACTTCTTTGAGAAGCATGGAGGCGAAGCGGTGGTGTTTGCGCGGTTCCTGCCCATTATCCGAACGTTCACCCCGATCATCGCGGGCATCGTTGTGATGGACAAGAAGAAGTTCGCACTTTATAATCTAATTGGCAGTGTCGCGTGGGTTTTCACGATGCTGTTCGCCGGTCACTACCTGGAGCGGTTCTTCCTGGCCAGGTATGGGTTCGATCTGAAGAAGCACCTGGATGTGATCGTCATCGGAATCGTCGTTGTAACCACTGCACCTGTCCTATATAAACTCTTCTTTGGCAAGAGAAGCGCTGCGGCGGCGGCGGATCCCTATAAAAAATCCTGAACCGGGCGGAGTCCGGTTCACAAATCAATATTCTCCATGGAGCAAAAAAAGCATCCGCTTTTCAATCTGGCTGTAATTGTTGGAGCGTTAGGTTATTTCGTGGACGTGTATGATCTGTTGCTTTTTTCGATCATCCGGATCCCATCCTTGAAGGGGTTGGGGCTTTCAGATGCGGACATCAAGCTAAAAGGGCAGGATATTCTAAGCATTCAAATGTATGGGTTGCTGATCGGCGGTATTATCTGGGGTGTATTGGGAGACAAACTAGGGCGGCTACGGGTGCTGTTCGCGTCGATCATTCTTTATTCCGTCGGGAGCATTGCAAACGGCATGGTGCATACGCTCGGGCAGTATGAACTGGCGCGGTTTATTACGGGGCTGGGGCTGGCGGGTGAGTTGGGCGCGGGGATCACGCTGGTGAGCGAGCTGATGCCGAAGGAGAAGCGGGGGATCGCGACGTCGTGGGTGGCGGGGATCGGGTTGAGCGGGGCGGTATTTGCGTATTATGTGAGGCAGTGGTTTGGCGGAGGCGCGGACGGCTGGCGGACGTGTTACTATATTGGCGGCGGACTTGGCTTTGTGCTGTTGCTGATGCGGGTAGGCGTGCTGGAATCGGGGATGTATAAGAGTATGGCGGGGACTGGGGTGAGCAGAGGGAACTTCTTTATGCTGTTCACGAGCTGGAAGCGGTTTATAAAATATCTTACGGCGATCATGATCGCGTTGCCGAATTGGTATGTGATCGGGGTGCTGATCACTTTTTGTAATGATTTTGGTAAGGATATGAAGGTGCAGGGGGTTGCGGATCCGGCGTTGGGCATCATGGTGGCCTATGCGGCGATCTCGGTAGGGGATGTGGCGATCGGGTTTATAAGTCAGGGGCTTCGGAGCCGGAAAAAGGCCTTGTGGGTCTTCAATGTCATTACGGTGATCGGAGTGGTTGCCTATTTCAATCTTCAAGGGCAGTCGTTGACCATGTTGTACTGGGTCTGTGTGGTGTTAGGTCTGGGGACGGGGTTCTGGGCGATGTTCGTGACGATGGCTGCGGAGCAGTTTGGGACGAATATCCGGGCGACGGTTGCGACGACGGTGCCGAATATGGCGAGGGGCTCGCTGGCCGTGGTGGTGGCGCCATTGTTCAAGGCGTTGGTGCCTTCGGTTGGCCATTTCAAGGCGGGTTGGGTGACTGGGCTGATCGTGTTTGCGATCGCTTTTGTGGCGTTGGCGGTCACGCCGGAGACGTTTGGGAAAGATCTGAATTATATCGAGCCGCGATAGGTTGGGGGTAAAAGGTGGTAGGTGGGGGGTTAAAAGGAGGTTATGTCAAATGAAGTTCCTGGTTATACGGTTTAGCTCTATTGGGGATATCGTGCTGACCACTCCGGTAGTGCGGTGCCTGAAGAAGCAGTTGGCGACGGCGGAGGTGCATTATCTGACGAAGGCCGCTTTCCGGCCTATCCTGGAAGCGAATCCCTACATCGACAAAATACATTGTCTGGGGGGGACGGGGGAGGCCATTGGTTCGGGCGGCGGTCGTGGTTGGTCGAATGACCTGGAGGCGCTGATCGGGGCGCTTCGCCGGGAGGATTTCGATTACGTGATCGATCTTCACCATAACCTTCGGACCTGGAGGGTGAAGCGGGCGTTGCGGAAGAAGTCATTTTCCTTTAACAAGCTGAATGCTGAAAAGTGGTGGTATACCAATTTCAAGCGGAACCGGTTGCCGGCGGTGCATATCGTGGACCGGTATATGGATACGGTGGCGGGGTTTGGGGTCCGGAATGACGGGGCAGGATTGGATTACTTCATTCCGCGTACGGATGAGTTGAAGCCGGGGGATATTCCGACGGCGCATCAGGCGGGATATGTGGGGATAGTGATCGGGGCGGCGTTGCCGACGAAGAAGCTGCCGTTGCATAAGCTGGCGGAGGTCTGTGAGCGGGCGCGGCACCCTTTGATCCTGCTGGGGGGGCCGGAGGATGCGGCGGAGGGGGAGAAACTGGCGGCTATAGATCCGGTGAGGATATATAATGCGTGCGGGAAGTTCAACATCAATGAATCGGCGGCGCTGGTAAAACAAGCGAAGCTGATCGTAACGCATGATACGGGGCTGATGCATATTGCGGCGGCGTTCAAGCGGCCGGTGTTGTCGATCTGGGGGAATACGGTCCCGGAGTTTGGGATGTATCCGTATTATGGGGATAATTATCTATATCATTTCCGGCCGATGGGGAGGGAATTGTTTGGGGACTTGCCGTATGCGATGATGGAGGTGAAGGGGTTGAGTTGCCGGCCCTGTTCGAAGATCGGGTTCCAGAAATGTCCGAAGGGGCATTTTAAATGTATGGAGCTGCAGCCGATGGAGGTGGTGGTGAGGGAGATCGAGCGGTGAGGGGGGTGAGAGGTGAGGTGGGTCGAGTGGTGAGGGGAGATCGAGCGGTCAGGGGGGTAGCAAAAAAACCCCGATCGGGGATCGGGGTCGTATTGAGGTGAGAAAGTGCTATAGTGTCTTGAGGACGTCGTTCATGCTGCGGACGGCGTCGGCGCTTTTATTAAAGAGGCTTTGTTCGTCGGCGTTCAGGCCGAAGTCGAGGATCTTTTCCCAGCCGTGGCGGCCGATGGTCACGGGTACGCCGAGGCAGATATCCTTTTGACCATATTCGCCGTTGAGGGAGACGCAGCAGGTAAAGAGCTTCTTCTCATCGCGGACGATGCTTTGGACCAGCGCGGCTCCGGCAGCGCCGGGGGCGTACCATGCGGAGGTTCCGATCAGCTTGGTGAGCGTAGCGCCGCCAACCATGGTATCGGCGACGATCTGTTTCTGCTTCTCTTCGTTCAGGAACTTTGTTACGGGGGCGCTATTCCAGGTGGCGAAGCGGATCAGGGGGATCATGGTGGTATCGCCGTGGCCGCCGATCACGACGGCGTTGAGGTCGGCGGGGCTGCATTGAAGGTGCTGGCTCAGTTGGTATTTGAACCGGGCGCTGTCGAGGGCGCCGCCCATGCCGATGATGCGATTTTTGGGGAGGCCGGAATGGGTGAGCGCGAGATAGGTCATCGTATCCATCGGGTTGCTGATAATGATCAGGATGGCGTCGGGGGAGTGCTTGAGGATATTCTCCGCGACCCCTTTGACGATCCCGGCGTTGGTGCCGATGAGCTCTTCGCGGGTCATACCCGGTTTGCGGGGGAGACCGGAGGTGATGACGACTACGTCGCTGCCTTTCGTTTTGCCGTAATCGTTAGTGGTGCCGGTGATGCGGGTATCAAATCCAAGCAGGGCCGCGGTCTGCATCATATCCTGGGCTTTTCCTTCGGCTAGTCCTTCCTTGATGTCCAGCAGCACGAGATCTTCACAAAGTGCCGCACGGGCGATATTATCGGCACAGGTAGCGCCAACGGCGCCTGCGCCTACAACCGTAACTTTCATCTATGAAATATTTATTTGAGTGATAAAATGCGATTTGCGCGGATAAAGGTACTGACTTCTAGTGTTTGATGCCGAAGGCAGCCAGCAGGGTGTCCGTCTTCTGTGTGCCTTCGAAGGTGGTTATGAGGTTCCCTTTTTTGTCATAGAGGGCGAGGTAAGGGAGGTTGCGGATCTTGTAGAAAGGAGGCAGACGGAATTGCTCGTCGCGGCCGATCAGGATATTGGGGTGTTTGTAGATCTTGTAGTGTTGGTTGAATTGGCGCATATCCTCGAAAGGCTGATAGGTAGCCATGACGATCTGGATATCTTTGAAGTATTTGAAATCGGCGAGGATGGCTTCGGTCTGGTGCTTGCAGTGTTCGCAGTCCGGGCTGAAGTACATTACAATGGTCTTGCGGTTCTTATGGAGATCCTCTTTGTTGAGGTAGGTGGCGCTATCGAGTTTCAGGAGGTGGAAGGGGGGAATGGTCGGGTAGCGCATAAACGGGGCGCTGGCGTTCGCCGTATCGGTTGCGGGCTGGTTCGGTTTCTGGGCGGATACGAATTGGGAGAGGGCTAAAGCGATGATTGCCAGGGATACATGTTTCATCTTAAAGAGTTTCATGCAACTAATTATGCTGTAAAAGTAAATCATAAACGAAAAAAGGGAGTTTTTTATTTGTTTGTTACGAAAATATCGTAGCTTTACGAAAAATTCGTAATAATGGAAAAGTTGAGTCATCAGGAGGAGGAAGCAATGCAGGCGGTCTGGAAGGCAGGGGAGGGCAGTATCAAGCAATTCCTGGAGAACATGGCTTCGGCGGGGACGCCATATACTACGCTGGCTTCTACGATCAAGAACCTTGAAAAGAAGGGGTATCTGACGAGCCGGATGGTAGGGAACGCTTATTTGTACAAACCGCTGATCGCGGAGGATGAGTATAAAAAGAAATTCATGAGCGGTTTCGTAAGGGATTATTTTGACAACTCCTATAAGGAGGTGGTGAATTTCTTTGTTGAGGAGAAGAAGCTTTCGGCGAGGGAGTTGAAGGAGATCATCGAGTTGATCGAGAAAGCGGGGAAGGGCGGTTCGGGGTTGTAGGGTTAACCGGGAAAGGGAGGGGTGAAAAGAGGGGGGAGGGGAAATTTATTTTATCAAATTATGTAAACGCGGTCGTCTATGCATCTAAATATTGTTGCGATGCCCATTGTACCTTTGTTCCTTCTTAAACTTTCGGTCAGCCTGGCGCTTGTGTGGTGCTTTTACCAGATCGTCCTGCGCCGGCTGACATTTTATACATTGAATCGGTGGTACCTGCTTGGGTACACGCTGTTTTCCTTTGTTATCCCTTTCATCAATATCGGGCCGATGTTGCCGGACGGGCCGGCGGGCGAGCCGGTCGTGATCCAATTAATTCCGGCGATCGGCGGGGTGACGCAGCGGGTTGCCGTTCAGGCGGCCCCGGGCCCGGGATTACCGGGATGGCCGGTGGTCCTGTGGGTGTTGGCGGCTGGGGCGGTGGTGATGCTGGCGCGGGTGGCGGTGCGATGGCTATCGCTTGTGCGGCTGCGGCGGAAAGCGCGGTTGATCGACGGGAACGGCGTGAAGATCTACCAGGTGGACGGGCCGGTCACGCCCTTCTCTTTCGGGAACGCCATTTTTATCAATCAGCATTTGCATACGGAAAAGGAGTGGGCGGATATCATCCTGCATGAGTACGTGCATATCCGGCAGCGGCATACCATCGATATCCTGTTGACGGAAGCGGTATGCATTGTGAACTGGTATAATCCTTTCGCCTGGATGATCCGGTATTCGGTCCGTCAAAACCTGGAATTCGTTGCGGATCAGCAGGTGTTGTCCAGGGGGGTGGACCGGAAGGGCTATCAATATCATTTGCTAAAAGTAGTGGGTGAGCCGGGGTACAGGCTGGCGAATAATTTCAACTTCTCATCGCTTAAAAAACGAATCATCATGATGAACAAAATGCGGAGCGCGCGGGTACATTTGCTGAAACTACTTTTCATACTGCCGTTGGTGTCGGTGTTACTGGTGGCTTTCAGGGACCAGTATACGGGGTTGTTAGGCTCGCATGGTCCGGTGTATGTGAACGCGGCGGGGATCGCGATCAATGGGCCGGACAGGAAGCCGTTGGAAGGAGTGGTAGTCCGGGATGCGGTTACGGGCCTTCAGACGAAGACGGATGCCAACGGATATTACAAACTGCGGATCCCGGTATCCGGCAATTCGGTGAAGGTTCATCTCGATTATACGAAGCCGGGGTATGACACGGATTTCCGGGAGCGGTATATCCCCAATCTAAAGGAGACGATGGGGATGCTGGATGTCGGGGTGCTGCGAGAGGCGAATGCGCCGGGTAGTAATCTTTTTATCGTGCCGGTTTTTTTGAAGGTTCCGGCAGATCCCGGATATGCGGATGCGCAAGAAGAGATGCGCATGGAACTGAAGGAGAATGATGATTTGAACCAATTCATGAAGCTAAAGAAGGATCACCCGGAGATCGGTCTTCTCTATGAGACCGAGGACAGACGAAAGGAGATCGTGATCTATACGGATGGAACGGTCGAGCGATATGGGTATCCGGGTACGCCGGGGTTGGATGAATTATATAAGAAATATGGGAAGATAGACGGCTATATGGCCACGGATCATCCGAAAGGGCATCTGGTGAACAGCGGGTATCTGGCGCGGTGGGCGGCGATTGCGGAGCAGGCGCAGCGGGAATTCCATACTTCGAACCCCAATGTCCGGGCGGTCATTTTTCCGGGCGACAGCCGGGTGATCGTAATTCCGGCGTCGGGGAATCCGCGGTATTTTGACATGGATAATGATGATTCGCGAGAGAGGCCGGAATTTGAACGGCTTTATGGGAAGTTGCCGGATTGTGTGCCGGAGGCAGGGAATAAGCCGCATGAGGGGGGCTGAAGGATGGCAGGATCGTTGTGCCGGCTACGAAGGTGAAGGACACAGTTCCCGGTGACCGGGGTGGTGCGGCGCAGCAAATTCAGGTGATCGGAAAGTCGCCGTCGGACAGCCTGAATCCACTGTATATCGTGGATGGTAAAATAATGCCCGCCTATTGGAGCGTTAATGCCATTCCTTCAGAGATGGTGAGCAGCATAAATGTGATCGGAAGCGCACCGGCGATTGCCGCCTATGGCGAGAAGGGGAGGCATGGAGCGGTGCTGGTAACGACGAAAGACCCCGGGCATGACTGGTCGGAGGGAGAGAGTTTGGGGTATAAGGGGGTGCGGCCGGTAGGAACGGTGACAATCGTGGGACAGTCGAACGGGCCGCTTTTTTTGATCAACGGCAAGGAGGTGCCGGAGGATACTTTGCAAAAGATCAATCCCGACAGTATCGGGTCGATAAATGTACTGAAGGACCCGGCGAACCTGAATTCGCCGGTATATGCGAAATATGGGGACAGGGCTAAAAACGGGGTCGTGATCATTCATATGAAAGGTGAGAAAGTATCTTATTGTTTAGTCGATGGCCGGGTGGTTAGTTGGGATTTCGTGCAACGGATGAATGCGGGCGAGATCGAGTCGATGAATGTGCTGAAACCTGACGAGGGACTGGCAAAGTATGGGGAAAAGGGGAAGAACGGTGTGGTGCTGGTCACATTAAGGCCGAAGGGGACAGGTACCGGAAATCAATAGGCGGGGCCGGAAAACCTGCTTTGCATGGTTTTGGGGAATTTACTGTAAATTTGCTCCCTCCTTCCAGGGGATGGTACTGCTACAATTTTTAGCGGCCGGCCGGGAAGGGGGGTTTTCTATTAAAAAAACTAGAACAGCTTTTTATGGCAAATACTGCGGACATCAGTCGCGGCATGATCATCAAATTGGAAGGAAGTCTTTACACGGTTGTAGAATTCGGCGAGAACAAAACGGCAAGGGCGGCGGCCAAAGTCTGGGCCAAGCTTAAGGGGGTCGACAATTCCCGTTCGATCGAAAAGACCTGGAACAGCGGGGATACGATCTATCCGGTTCGGGTGGAAAGAAAGGCCTATCAATTCCTTTACAAGGACGACACGGGTTATAATTTCATGGATAATGAGACCTTTGAACAAATTGCCTTGCAGGAACAGATGATCGACGCCCCGCAGTTTTTGAAGGAAGCACAAGAGGTGTCGGTCCTGATCAATACCGATACCGACCAGCCGATGAGTGTCGAGTTACCGGACAAGATCGTCGTCCAAGTCACCTATTCGGAGCCGGGAGTTAAGGGGGATACGGCTACGCGTACCCTGAAACCCGCTACCGTAGAGACGGGCGCGACGGTGAACGTACCGCTTTTCGTCAATGAAGGGGAGTTGATCAGGATCAACACCAAGACGGGGGAGTATGTGGAAAGGGTGAAATAACCCTTGTTTTTGGGTATATTTAGCTATAATCCCTATTTTAGCCGCCCAAATAAAGTAAATTCATCCAATATGGATTTTAAACAGATTCAGGAGTTGATCAAAATGATCAACAAGTCTAACATTGGAGAAGTGAGCATTGAGGAGAAGGGATTTAAATTGACGATCAAGCAGAAGGAAGAACCTGTTCAACAAATAATTACCGCCCCCATTTCTGCGCAGCCTGTCGCTGCGATAGCGGCGGCGCCTGTACCGGCAGTGCCCGCACCTGTTGCGGCTGCCGCTCCCGAGAAACCGGCCCGACCGGCTGAACCGCCTGCCAATAATACGGTTACGATCAAGAGTCCGATGATAGGGACCTTCTACCGCAGTGCTTCGCCGGACAAAGCATCCTTCGTAAATGTCGGTGACGAAGTCGAACCGGGCAAGGTGGTGTGTATCATCGAGGCGATGAAACTTTTCAATGAGATCGAGAGTGAGGTAAAAGGCCGGATCGTAAAGGTCCTGGTGGAGGATGCTTCGCCGGTAGAATATGATCAGCCTTTGTTCCAGGTTGAACCTGCATGATTTGGGGCGAAGGGGCGGCAAATCGGGGAAAACGATGAAGCCCAGGGAACTTCAACTTCAATAATCTTAAGAATGTTTAAAAAAGTTCTGATTGCCAATAGAGGGGAGATTGCCCTGCGGGTGATACGCACCTGCCGGGAAATGGGTATCAAGACGGTTGCGGTTTACTCTACGGCGGATAAGGAAAGCCTGCATGTACGGTTTGCGGATGAGGCGGTGTGTATCGGAAAGCCGGCGAGCTTCGATTCTTACCTGAATATTCCACATATCATGGCGGCGGCGGAGATCACGAATGCGGATGCGATCCATCCGGGATATGGTTTCCTCGCGGAGAACGCGCGGTTCGCGGAGATCTGCGGCGAGCACGAGATCAAATTCATCGGGCCTACGCCTGCGATGATCAATGCAATGGGGGATAAGATCACGGCGAAGGAAACGATGATCAAGGCGGGGGTGCCGGTGGTACCGGGTGGCGAAGGGTTGCTGGAGAGCCTGGAAGAGGCAAAGGGGCTGGCAAAGGAGATCGGGTATCCGATCATTCTGAAAGCAACGGCTGGCGGCGGTGGCAAGGGGATGCGGGTCGTCTGGGAGGAGTCGGAGATGGAGCGTGCGTATAACACGGCCAAGGCGGAGGCGGGCGCTTCATTTAAGAATGATGGCGTATACATGGAGAAGTTCGTGGAGGAGCCGCGGCATATCGAGATCCAGGTTGCCGGTGATCAATATGGGCGGGTTTGTCATTTGAGCGAGCGGGATTGCAGCATTCAGCGACGGCATCAGAAGCTGGTGGAGGAATCGCCTTCGCCGTTCATGACGGAGGAATTGCGGCGCCGGATGGGTGAGGCGGCGATCAAGGCTGCGTCGGCGATCAATTATGAGAGTGTGGGGACGATCGAGTTCCTGGTGGATAAGCACCGGAATTTCTTTTTCATGGAAATGAACACGCGGATCCAGGTGGAGCATTGTGTGACGGAGGAAGTCACGAACTTTGACCTGATCAAGGAGCAGATCAAGATAGCGAATGGCGAAGCGATCAGCGGGATGAACTATGAGCCGCAGGGGCACGCCATCGAATGCCGGATAAATGCGGAGGATCCATATAACGACTTCCGGCCTTCTCCGGGCCGGATCACGGTATTGCATCAACCGGGCGGGCATGGGATCCGGGTTGACAGTCATGCTTATGCGGGGTATACGATCCCGCCGTATTATGATTCGATGATCGCGAAGATCATTGCGGTCGCGCGGACGAGGGAGGAGGCGATCAATACGATGCACCGCGCACTCATCGAGTATGTGATCGAGGGGATCAAGACTACGATCCCGTTCCACCTGCAGTTGATGAAGGACGAACGGTTCCGCAGCGGGGACTTCAATACAAAATTCCTGGACGGTTTCAAGATGGTGTAACGGCCGGCGGGTTTAGCCGGCGAATGGGGCGCGGTCTTGCGAGCGGCAGGTGTCCTTAGCCGGCGAATTGTGCGATGAGGCCGGGGATGCGGGCTTCGGCGTCGTAGTATTGCGCGAGGCGGCGGATGACGGATTCGACGAGGATGTCGGGACAGGAGGCGCCGCTGGTGATGAGGATGCGGGCGGGGTATGGGGTTGATGCGGGAGTTCGACCGGGGAGCCAGTTTTTTGTGGTTTGCTCCTTTTTTTCATGAAAATTATAGTGCAGGATCTCTTCGGGAGAGAGGAGATTATCTTCAGACCTGATGAAGTAGGCCGGCATTTTTTCTTCGCAGAGCTCGACGAGGTGGGAGGTGTTGGATGAGTTATAGCCGCCAACGACGATGGCAAGGTCGGCGGGGGTGTCGAGCATACCCTGGACGGCGGATTGGTTGTCGAGGGTGGCGTAGCAGAGGGTGTCGCGGGTGTCGGCGAAGTGGTAGTCAGGGGAAGTTTCCGCGAGGGGATCTTCGGTGGGGCCTTGCGGGTAGGTATCGTGCATGGTTTGTTTGAGAAAATCGGCGATGGCCTGGGTATCGCTTGCAAGCATCGTGGTCTGGTTGACGACGCCGATGCGAATGAGGTCTTTGGTGACGTCGAAGTTCGCGCTATGCTGACCGCGAAAAGCGGTATAGAAAGTTGCGGCGGGGCGGGCGCCGGTTATGTATCCGGCGAGGATCTGCGCTTCCGCCATGTCTCTGACGACGACGGTGGGTGTTACTGCCGCGGCGTGGGAGAAAGTGGCGCGGGTCTCTTCGTGGCCGGGTTTGCCGTGGACGACGATCGTATAATTCCTTTCAGCGATCTGGGCGCTGCGGTTCCAGACTTTTTCGACGAAGGGGCAGGTGGTGTTGTATTGTTCGGTCCGGATGCCGATCTTGCGAAGCTTTTCTTCTATTTCGAGGGTGGCGCCAAAGGCCGGGATGATGACGATATCGTCGGGCCGGAGGCTCTCAAAGGGGATGAGTTGTTTGCCGTAGGTATCCTGGAGGAACCGGATGCCCCGGGATTGCAGGTCGGCGTTGACCCGGGGATTGTGGATCATTTCGCTGAGGAGGAAGATGCGGCGACCGGGGTTCTGGTCGACGGTACGGAAGGAGATCTCGATGGCGTTCTCGACGCCGTAGCAAAACCCGAAATGGCGTGCGAGGTAGATGTGAAGGTCGCCGAGATCGAGGAGGGTAGGAGTGAAATCCCTTTTCATTTTATCGCGCTCCTTCCGCCTGTTCTTTATTGCGGCGATCAGGGGGCTGCGATAGATGACGGGGATATCAAAATTTTTCATAACGAATGGCAAAGGTACGCTATATTGGCGGCAAAACGGGTCGTAGCTATGAGTGCAGCATTTCATCCGGTGGAGTGGAGCTATACATCGAGTATATATGAGGTTAATCTCCGGCAGTATACGCCGGAAGGGACGATTGCGGCTTTTTCAAAGCAGATGCCGCGGCTGAGAGCGATGGGGATCGATATCCTTTGGTTCATGCCGGTCACGCCGATCAGCGTGGAGAAACGGCTGGGGAGTCTGGGCAGCTATTATGCCTGTTCGGATTATATGGCGATCAATCCGGAGTATGGGACGCTGGATGACTTCGCGCAGCTGGTGAAGGACGCGCATGGGCTTGGGTTGAAGGTCATCATCGATATCGTGGCCAATCATACGGGCTGGGATCATCGCTGGACGTGGGAGCATCCGGAGTATTACCGGCGGAACCAGGAAGGGAGCTTCTACGATCCGCATGGCTGGGCGGATGTGATCGATCTGAATTATGATAACCGGGATCTGTGGCAGGCGATGATCGGAATGATGCGGTTTTGGATCGAGCGATGCGATGTGGATGGGTTCCGGTGTGATATGGCGATGCTGGTGCCGCTGGATTTCTGGCGGGAGGCGAGGATAGCGCTCGATCCGCTGAAACCGTTGTTCTGGCTGGCGGAATGTGAGGAGATCAATTATCATGAGGTATTCGATGCAACGTATACCTGGAAGCTGTTGCATAAGATGGAAGCGATATGGCGGAAGGAAAGCGCGCTGAGCGGGCTTGATGAGGTCCTGAGTTATTATGCGTCGCAGTTCCCGGCGGACGGGCTGCGGGTATATTTCACGACGAACCATGATGAGAATTCGCATAGCGGGAGCGAGTATGAGCGGTTGGGTGATGCGGCGAGGGCGTTTGCGGTCCTTTGTGCGACGTGGAACGGGTTGCCGCTGATCTATAGCGGGCAGGAGTTGCCAAATTACAAACGGCTGAAATTTTTCGATAAGGACCCGATCGACTGGACGGGCGGAGATCTGCTGAATGATTTTTACAAGGCGTTGCTGGCGTTGCGGAAGCGGAATCCGGCGCTGCGGGCGGGGGGGCAGGTCGGGAGGACGGAGGCGGCGAGCTCGGGGGGGATGACGAGGCGGATCAATACGGGTGTGGATGACCGTTGTTTCGGTTACGTGCGGATGGCCGGGGACGATGAGGTGGTGGTGCTGCTGAATATTTCAGGTGGGGCGTTGAAGCTGGATGCGATGTTCTGGGGGGTGCGAGGGCGGTTTAAGGATATTTTTACCGGCCGGGAATTGGAGTTGCCGAGGGCGGTGGAGTTGGATGCGTGGGGTTATATGGTGCTTGAAAAGAAGAAAGGCTGATCTTGCGATCAGCCTCGGGAAATGGGTTATAGGAAATATGTTATAGGAAATGTGTTTTAGGAAATGTGTGAATGTGTTATTAGTTCCCGGTGGAGAGGCGCAACGGGTAGGTATAGACGCCTTCATAGCCGGGGAATACGCCTTCGAGCTTGATGGTGCCGCCGGTCGCTTTCTCGACGGCCCTTTGGAAGTCTTCGACGGATTTCACTTCTTCGCCGTTGGCTTTGAGGATAATGAATCCTTCCTGGATCCGCGATTTATCCATGAGGCCGCCTTCCGCGACGGATTTGACCACGACCCCGCCTTTCAGGTCGAGGGAAGCCGCATCCTTTTTGTTGAGGGATTGCAGTTCGGCGCCCAATTTATCGAGGACGGAAGTTTTGATGACGGCGGTAGTGCCGGCATTATTGCGCAGGACGATGGAGATAGTCGACTCTTTGCCGTCGCGTTTGTACGTAACATTAATCTTATCGCCGGGGCTGTAGGTAGCGATCTGGCCGACCATTTCAGCGCCGGTGGTGACGGGAACGCCGTTTAGCTTGGTGATGACGTCGCCTTTTTTGATCCCGGCGTGTTCAGCGGCGCCGTCGGTTGTAACATCGAGGACGTATACGCCTTCGCCGTCTTTGATCCCGGCTTCACGCTTCTGGTCGTCGCTCATGTCATCCCGGGGATAAGAGATGCCCAGGAAGGCGCGTTGCGGCGTACCGAATTTCATGATATCGTTGACGACCTTTTTGACGATATTGACAGGGATCGTGAAGGAGTAGCCGGCATAGGATCCGGTGGGCGAAGCGATTGCGGAGTTGATGCCGATCAGCTGGCCTTCGGTGTTGATGAGCGGGCCACCGCTGTTGCCGGGGTTAACGGCCGCATCGGTTTGGATAAACGACTCGACCGGAGACTGGCTCTGGCGGCGGTTGATATCGAGGGTCCGGCCTTTTGCGCTGACGATACCGGCGGTAACGGTGGTCTCCAGCGTCAGCGGGTAGCCGACGGCGAGGACCCATTGGCCGATCTTGACGTCGTCGGAGTTGCCGTACAACAGGAATGGTAAACCCTGGGCGTCGATCTTGACGACCGCCAGGTCGCTGGCGGGGTCGGCGCCGATGACTTTTGCCTTGAAGGACTTATGATTGCTGAGGGTGACGGTGAGCTCGTCCGCGCCGTCGACTACGTGGTTGTTGGTCACGATATAGCCATCGTTGCTGATGATGACGCCGGAGCCGGATGCCATTTCAGGCATGGACCGCAGGCCGTTCCCGTTTCCGAACAGGTCATCGGGGTCGATGCCAAAGAGGTCGGAGAAGGGGTTACGCCGGGGCAGGTTGTTGCTGGCGGTATGGATGGTCTTGGTCTTGATATGAACGGTGGCGGGGATGGCGGCGCTGGCGGCGTCGACGAAGTCGACGGGGCCGCCATTGGGCTTATTGCCATCGAAGAATCTGGCGTAGTTAGCCGGTATTTTGCCGGAGGAATCCTGGGAGGAATAGACATAGGCCGGTTTCTGGGTAAAGTGATTGTAGCCCCACATCGTGGCGATCGCGGTAGAAGCACTGAGCAGGATAACGGCGATTGCTTGTTTAGCTCTCATTGTGATAAAATTTAATTTCGTTAGTTTGACTTTTCGTTTTGCAGCTTAGGTCTTAGGCTATGCGCTTGTGAAATTAACGCCAAGGTTACAAAACTGAATCTACCGCCCGTTCAGTTTAACAAATAATTTACTAAGGCTTTCGTAGATGGGTCCGATAAACACCTGTAAATGTACTAAAAATTGGTGGGAGTTTAGCGGAGGTCGCGGAGGAATTTCAGGGTATCGACGCGATCTGCATAGTCTTCAAGGCGGGGCTGCTGGGCCTGGCCGAAGGGGGTGGGGGCTTGGGATGAGGTGGGGGCTTGGGACGAAGGGGGGAAGACGGCTTCAGACGAATGGGGGAAGATGGCTTCGGACGAAGGGGGGAAGGTTCCGGATGAATGGGTGAAGCTTGCGCGGCCCACGATCGTCTGAATATCGGGATGGTTGCCGGAGAGGGTGGCGGGAAGGGGGCCGGCGGGGCGGTAATACGTATAGTTGAGGACGCTGATCGGGCTGAAGGGAGAATCATTCTCGGTCAGGAGGATGGATTCGTTGGACATATAGGTTTTTTTATTAAGGATAAGGAGGGTCAGCTGGTAGTCATAATTGTGTTTGTATTTCGGGAGCTGGGAGAGGTAATTGTATTTCCGGAAGGCTTGCAATAAGGGCAGAAAATCGTAGTCCCCGGGGACATAGAGCTGGGTAACGTTGCGGCAGCCGAGGCCGAAGTATTGATAGACGTCGTCGGCGAGGGCTTCCAATTCCTGCGGGGTCTCTTTGCCGGTCAGCAGGGCGACTGAAGTGCGGTTGCGCCGGATGATATGGGGATATTTGGCGAAATAATATTCAAAATAGCGGGCAGAATTGTTGCTACCGGTGGCGATATAGGCGTCACAGCCGGTGAGTCTTTCGGCGAGGCCGATGCTTTTAGCGGCGGCGGGCTCGATGGTGATGAGGTGCTGGAGGAGGTGGCGGATGAGGATATCATCCCGGCCGGAGGGCTTGATCAGCTGGTGATGGCCTGAAATGAAGATGCACAGGAAATCATGGAATCCGACCAGGGGGATATTCCCGGCCATGGTCACCCCGACGGTGCGTGGAGTAATGGGTTGGTCGGGGAGCTGGTATTTATCGGCCCAGGTTTGCAATTTCTCTTTTTGGAGGAATTGCGTGGCGATCCCCCGGACGGCAAGCCCGATGAATTCGGGGGTGAACCAGCCGTTGGCGGCGTGGGCGCGCCGTTGGGCCGTTATCCAGGCCGGATCCGTTGATAAACAGTAATTACCGAGCTCAGCTAATAAATCTATTCGTTGGTCTAAGTTCATAAAATCCACGCTATATTTGCGAGAGTGGTCGCCGGGAAATTCCCGGGCCACGAATCAAAAAACGAAAACTAAAAACGCAAAGTTAAGTCTAAATCACTCCCTAAATTTTCAAAACGATGGCGATTAAAATAACCGAAGAATGCATTAATTGTGGCGCTTGCGAGCCCGAATGTCCTAATAATGCGATCTATGAAGGCGGAGTAGAATGGGCGATTGCCGACGGTACCACTGTGAAGGGGTCTTTTACGTTATTGGATGGAACGGTAACGGAGGCCAGTGAGCGTCACGCGCCGGTCAGCGTGGATACGTATTATATTACTCCCAATAAGTGTACGGAGTGTCAGGGTTTTCATGAGGAGCCGCAGTGTGCGGCGGTTTGTCCGGTAGATTGCTGTGTTCCGGATGAGATGTATCGTGAGACGGTGGATGAGTTGATGGCGAAGAAGGAAAGGTTGCACATATAGTGCGGGGAGTTTGGAGGTGGGTGTGAAGGCGGGTGCGCGAGTAATTACCGGCGAATATCCCATGTATAGAAAGATGTAAATGAATTGAGCTGAGATGTGCGAAACATGTGCGAACCGGAGAAAGAAATTTTTTTGAATTGCCGGGGAAATCGGTAACTTTCATTTATCAAATTGTTGTGCATGTAGCCCGAGTGCTACTGAATATAGGCGGGTGATATTTCCCGTCATAAAAGGGTGAAGGGGATATTTCCTTCACCTTTCTTGTTTTTGGGGCCGGAGGTGCGCGGTGCGGCTTTTCTTTTCTTATTTTGCCAAAAATTATTGCTATTCATGAAACCTACCATTGCGTTTATTACCGGCGGGTATTCCGGTGAGTCGGTCATCTCTTACAAAAGTGCGGTTACGATCGAGAGCAATCTGGATTATGACCGGTATACGGTTTACAGGATCGATATCACGCCGGAGGGTTGGTGGCATGAGTTGAATGACGGCACGAGGATCGTGGTAGACAAAAATGATTTTTCGCTGACCATCGATGGGGTCAAGGTCACCTTCGATGCTGTTTTGACGGGAATCCATGGCACGCCGGGTGAGGATGGAAAACTGCAGGGTTATTTCGATCTGTTGAATTTGCCGTATACGAGTTGTGATGCGGTGGTGTCTGCGATCACGTTCAATAAGCGATTTGCGGTGGCGGTGGCTTCCTTCAACGGCATCAATGTGGCCCGGTCGGTATTGTTCCTGAAGGGGCGGCAGGATAGTCCGGATGAGATGACTCGGCATCTGCAATTCCCGGTGTTTGTGAAGCCGAACAATGGGGGATCCAGTATCGGGATGTCGAAGGTGAATGCGCCTTCGGAGGAATTGGGGGTGGCGATCGAGAAAGCTTTTCGGGAAGATAACGAGGTGTTGGTGGAAGAGTATATTGCCGGGCGTGAGTTCACGATCGGGGTATTCCGGTCGAAGGGGGAGGTGGTGACGTTGCCGTTTACGGAAGTAAAGAGCAAGCGGGAATTCTTTGACTTTGAGGCGAAGTATACGGCGGGGTTGAATGAGGAGATCACGCCGGCGCTTGTCGAGGAGGCGGTTGCGGTGAAGGTGCGGGCGGCGGCGAAGAAAATTTATGAAGTTTTTAACTGCCGGGGGATCATCCGGATCGACTTCATATACAATGAAGAGAGGGGGGAACCGTTTATGCTTGAGATCAATACGGTGCCGGGGCAGAGTGAGGCGAGCATCGTGCCGCAGCAATTGATGGTACAGGGGTGGACGTTAAGGGAGTTTTATTCCGCGTTGATCGAGGAGGCGCTGGCGGGGAGGAAGGGGTAGGAGAGGGCGACCGGCGAGGGCCGGGGTTAGGTGAGTTGAGGTTGCGGGTAGATGAGGGGTCAATGGCGAGGGGTTTGGAGAAAGGAAGGCGGGTCGTGGGTGCGGGAGGCGCGGCGGCGGCAAAAAGGGTGATTGGGGAAGCGGTGGCTGGAGCGGAAAATATTCTTTATCTTTAAACCAAACTGGGTGTAGCCCAGTTGCACTTGACGACCGTACCCGAGGAACGAAGGGTACGAGCGAGGAAAGGCCAGGAACGAAGCCTTGACCAAGCTCTGAGGAAAGTGCTATCATTTGTGGTAATGAGACAGAATCGAGCGAAGCGATGATTCCGAACGAGATTCCAACAGTGTTGGAATCGAAGTGCATATTTTGCGGAGCAATTTTTTGTCGAATTTCAAATCATAAGGCGTGTTTAAATTCCTCACAAGTAAACCTCTCTGGGTCAACATTTTAGCAGGCATTGTACTTTTGTTGTTGTTGTTATTGCTCTTTTTGGGGTCGCTGGCGCTGCTGACGCAGCATGGCAAGACGATGACGATCCCTTCGGTGACGGGGATGTCTTTTGCGGACGCCAAAAAATCATTACAGACGCAGGGATTCGAGGTCCAGATCCAGGATTCTTCGGGTTATGTCGACACGATGAAGCCGATGCAGGTGATAAAGCAGTTCCCGGAGGCGGATAACCTGGTCAAGATCAACAGGACGATCTATCTGACGATCAACCGGTCGCAGGCTCCGTTCATCCAGATGCCCAATCTGGTCAGCATGAGTTTCCGGAATGCGGTGAATGTCCTGAAGCAATATGGATTGAAGATGGGGGACACGATATTCAAGCCTGATTTTGCGCGAAACTCGGTGTTGGATCAGCAATATAACGGTGAGACGATCAAGCCGGGGACAACCATTCAGCAAGGCAGTTCGATAGCACTTGTGTTGGGGAGCGGCGTCGGGGGGCAGGAGTTTGGGGTACCCGATCTGATCGGGCTGACTTATGTGCAGGCGAGGGCAAGGTTGGATTCTTTTGGGCTTTCGATTGGCGTGGTGGTGAGGGATCCGGATGTCCGGGATACGACGGAGGCCTATATTTACAAGCAGGACCCGCCACAATTTGGCGAGGACGGGCAGGTCAATCACATTCACATGGGCCAGTTGGTGAACGTTACGCTTGGCACGCGGAAACCGGTCCAGAACGGCGACAGTGCATCGCCGGCGCCGAGCGCCTATTGATATCAATATTCGGATAATATGCAGACTATTTCTGTAGAGCAGTTAAAGGCGCGGCTGGATGCCGGCGAATCCATTCATTTGCTGGATGTGCGGGAGCCGATTGAACATGAGAGTTTCAATATCGGTGGAGTATTGCTGCCGTTGGGAAAGATACAACAGATGCAGACGGATGAGGTGGATGGCTGGAAGGGAGAGGAGGTGATCTGTTATTGCCGCAGCGGGAACCGGAGTGGGATGGCTTGTCTGATGCTGGAGACGGCGGGGTTTACGGATGTGAAGAATCTGTCGGGCGGGATGAATGCGTGGCAGGATAGGTATGGGGGGTAGGAGGTGAATACGGTTGTATGGCCGAATCAAATTGGATACTGGGGATAGCAGCAAGCCACAATTCGGCAGCTGCGCTGATCAAGGATGGACGGGTCATTGTCGCGGTGCAAACCGAGCGGCTTGTTCGCCGGAAACGCCAGTCGCTCTCTCTCGATCAGCTATCAGCGCATGCCATCAACGTAATCGGCTATTGTCTCAGGTATGCAGGCATTGACATATCCGAACTTAGGGCCATTGCTACCTGTACTCCATGGGATGCGGTTCATGCCCGGTTTGCGATAGGAGAGGTCGAATGGCCAGGTCTTTTCACATTGCCCCCCTTTATCAGTGTCCCTCATCATCTTGCGCATGCCGAATATTCGCTTCACTACTCACCTTTGGAGCCTTCCATCGTGCTGGTCTGTGACGGAGCAGGGTCTTTCGAGCATCACCGGCCTTACCTCGATATCAGGGAGAAAGAAAGAGACGCCGTCAAGTATATCCGGGGCCGTGGAAAGGAATCGGTGTCTGCGTATGCGTTTGATGGCACCGAGCTAGAGCTTATCTACCGGATCGCGTATGATGAGGTTCAGGCCGGCCGGACGGCATCGGATGATCACAACGGGCGGCAACCGCGTTGGATGTCCAGTCTTGGTCACTTATGGGAATGGTGTGCATACTATTGTCATGGCGACCGGCACGAGGCCGGCAAGGTGATGGGCCTTGCCCCATACGGTGATCCAAAGACGTATTCACATCTGGGGGCGCTTTCGATCGACTGCCATGGGGAAATGCGGGTCGATCTTGAAAAGCTTATCAGCCGGTTAAGTTCGCCGAATATTTCCGGTGCGGACATTACCGGAAACGCTCACTATGCGGATATCGCCGCACATGTTCAGCAGACGACAAATGACTTGCTGGTGGAGCTTGTTCGATACCTTCAGACGCGATATCGGTCGGATACCGTGTGTTATAGCGGAGGGGTAGCTCTGAATAGCGTGGCGAACGAGTATTTGCGGAAGCGGCTAGACCTCAATCTCAACATGAATGGGTCGTGCGAGGACAACGGAACAGCTATCGGCGCCGCACTGGCTGTTCACCACTCGTTAACCGGTGTTCGGATACCCGAAAAGATAAATGACTGCTATGGGCGGGAGTATTCCGAGGTTGAGATTCAGGAAGCACTGCAAGGTTATCAGGGAAAGATCGAGCGGATGGACCGGCCGGAGCTGTTGCGATGCGCGGCAAAGGCGCTGGCGGAAGGGTTGGTGGTCGGGTGGTTTCAGGGGCGCAGTGAATTTGGCCCGAGGGCGTTGGGTAACAGAAGTATCCTGGCAGATGCCCGTGACCCGAAGATGCAGGATATCTTAAACCGGCGAATCAAGCATCGTGAAGCATTCCGGCCATATGCGCCTGCAGTGATCGAGGAAAGGGCGTCGGAGTTTTTCGAGCTGGAAGGGGCTTCACCGGTCATGTTGCGCGTAGTCCCTGTCCTGGCAGATACACTTCCTGCGGTCACACACGTAGATGGGTCGGCCCGGGTACAGACCGTTAATCGTGAGCAAAACGCGATCTTTTATGATTTGTTGAAGGAATTCGAATCACTGACCGGGATACCGGTCCTGCTGAATACTTCTTTCAACCTTGCCGGGGAGCCGAATGTGGAGACGCCGGTGGATGCAATGAGTACTTTCATAGCCGCTGACATTGACCTGCTTTTCATGGGTGGTACAGTGATCCATCGTAAAGCCTGATGGGAGGGTCCCCTATTATGCCGGCATTGGCATAGCTCACGGGTATTTCGGCGGCAAGCCGGGATGCGCGGATAGCCTTCGTGGCCAGAACCACTCCTGTCGACCATTGCATGTCCACAGCGTGCAGATCGGGATGTTGGGTCAACACACTTCGTAATGCGTTTTTGTCCATCCGTTGTTGTTCGGAGGTACTAGGTTCCCCAAGATCGTCGACAATGAGGATACCACCTGGACGGATACTCGGAAGGACAGTATCAATCCTGCCATATTTTAGCGGGCTGGCGTCAGCAAATACGAGGTCGAATGTGCCAATGGATCCGATAGTCCTGAGCGCGTCGCAGACCACGATTTGAACGTAGGATGGCCAGGGCCATTCGCGTGTGGCGTTGGCCAGCGCAGGTTGAACTTCCAGACTGATCACTTCGACATCCGTGCGATCATCCAAACCCTCCATGATCCATGCAGTGCCGACACCTACTCCGGTGCCGATCTCCAGTATTCTGCCGCCGGACGGAACGCTCGCGGCAAGCATAGCGAGGATCCGGCCTACGTTATCGTCGCAGGACATGTTGAACCGCAGTTCGTTTGCACGGCGCTTGGCATCGCCGACTGCCGGTGAATAGCCAGCCAGCAAGGAGTGGACAGGCCGGCTTGCTTTTTCGATCATGGACCTGAGCAACTCGTCCTGTTCTCCGGTCCCGGTCAGTCGATATCGGTTAAAAGCGGCATTCATTAGTGCCGATCCAATGATCCGGCGAACCTGTGGAAAGCCTTTTCCCAATTCATCATCCGTGAACTGGTTCAGCGCGGTGTCGAGGCGGTCTATTTCCTGCTGAGCTCCGATGATTGAAAGCAATTGCCTGGCGCTTTGCCATTCGGCTATTGCCAGAGGCGCCAGCTTCTTTTGGAAACTTGCGGCCGCCGGCTCTTTATCCTTTAGCGCGGATACGACCCGATTGTTCTCTGTTTCATAGAGGTCGAGACATAAATGGATGAAAGCCCCTTTTGGCGGCGGATTGGGATCGAGGATATCCATGACAGTAAAAAGCCACTCCGCCATACTCTTGCCAGCAGGTCCAAGTTCATCCCAACATTCCTCCTTAAGCTTTTCTCCAAGATAGTGTGCCCGTTCAAGAGCTTTGCGGCTTTCCATCATGGCGTGCAACGGACCATAGGTGCTTTCCAATTCGGCGGCACGTTGTTCGGCCACGATCCCAAGAAGTGCGAGGTGCACATAGACGTGATAAGCGGCATATACGCGATGCGCATCCCACCGATTGGATTTGTTGAGCTGTTCGGAGTTCCATGGTGAGACAACTCTCGGCGCTTCGGCCCTGGCATAGTCAAATTCCAGGAGCGAATGTGACTGACGAAAATCGTAAAGCTTTTGATGGAGGGCTTCATGGAGCAAATGCTCCGCTACCCACCAGGGCGTGTGGAGATTACGGCCAAGGAATATGGTACTGCCAAGATGGAATTGGGAACTGGACGCGCAGCCCTTCCAACCGCCTTCGCTGGGCACGAGCGTGAGCATTTGGGCGTGCGGAAGCGTAGCGGGCGTCAACACCGGCATCAATTCCTGAAGCAGCCTGGCCCCTGCCTGAAGCAGCCTGATCTCGTCTTCGCTGGGTGTGACCGGGATTGCAGCATACCGGTCTTTTAGCAAATACCGAAAGGACCGGCCGAAGATATCATTGGGATGTTCGTCATTCCAAATCCACCCGTGATAAGGTTCCGGCCCCAGGCGCCGAAGGGACCCGTCGTTGAGGGGCGTATCGGTGTTGCCATCCTGCAGGTAGCGAAGGGTCGCTTCGAATACTTCCTTACAGTCGGCAAGCGGAAGGCCATAGGTTGCATTTGCCTCGAGGTGGCTGTGGGCGTGAATGATGGCGCATCGGACTACAGTATTGCCGAGCACACGAGGGAGCGGGACGTTCGCCTGGTTGATGGCCTCCAACAAGTCGCCGGCCGCGGGTAAATGGCGGGAGATGGTTCCCAGCCGGCCCTTCAGGGAGACCTGTAACTGGTCAAATATGTATTCACTGTCGGCAAAGGGCTTGCGGAGCGCCAATGCCTCTTCTATTGCGCCAAGCAATTCTGCCGGCTGCTGCTGTGCTTGCATTAACCACCTCCTTTATTTTGTGTCTCTTGCGGCGGTTATTTCTTTTGAGGCCAATACAACCACGGGCTCGACGAATGCAGTATTGTCGTGGTCGGCCATATGGTCGTGCTGATGGTCGGCGTCGGCTAAATTTGTCACGCGAACCCATTGTTCGATCACCTCCAATTGGAGTTGCATGCCGGTTAACTCCTTCTCGGAAGGGGTTGCCAGCAAACGATCCCGAATTTCGTCAAGTTTTGCATTAAGCTGTTGGTCATCCCTTTTCTTTTCCATAATAATTTACCTCCGGTGAGTTGAGATTGTGAGCGTGAATAAAAGATGAGAGAGTAGTTAAATAAAGATAAGCTATAGTTTCGTCGGAATGCGCCGTCTTATTGCTATTGTTGGATGCTTTGGCAAAAAAGGGTGTTTTAACGGGGGGAAGAGGATTGATGATTAAGCATTTGAGGAAATGATGGGTAGGGGCTACAAAGACGGAAGGAAGTTTTCCCTGGAGAGGACATTCGCCCAATTTCCAAGGCATTCCAGCGAATTTAGTACCAGATTAGTGACAACTATTTCTCAATGCTGGAATAAGCAAAATTTTGTATATTTACGCTATGAGTACGCTTACGCTTCAGCTCCCTGACTCATTGGAATTGAGCCCCAAAGACACCGTAAGGTTTCTTGCCGCAAAGCTCTACGAATCGGGCCGTTTATCTTTGGGACAAGCCGCCGAATTAGCAGGCCTTTCCAAACCCACATTTGCCGAAATATTGGCGGATTATGGGGTATCTATCATCAATTACTCCATAGAAGATGTGATCAACGATGCCGCGAAATTATAGCGCCGTTATCGCTGATGCCAGCTGCTTTATCCTCCTGGATAAAATTGAAAGTCTTCCCCTTCTCCAAAGTCTGTTCAGAACAATCTTCACATCTGTCGAGATCGCCGAAGAATTTGGGAAACCCTTGCCGGGTTGGGTGAACATCAAGACTGTCCAGGACAAAAACTTTCAATCGGCGCTATTGCTCCAGGTGGATAGCGGCGAAGCCAGCGCCATAGCCCTTGCCGCGGAGAACCAGCCCTCACTCCTTATCATCGACGATCTAAAAGGTCGCAAGTTGGCGCAAAAGCTGAATCTCAATATTACCGGCACTCTAGGGTTAATATTGACAGCCAAGAAGGAAGGAATTTTGCCGCAGATCAAACCTCTCTTTGACAGGATTCAGGCCACGAACTTCCGGATTGGGCCCTCTCTTTTAGAAAGTATCTTACTAGAGGCTGGAGAATAAAGTAGCAACTGCAAAATTATGCGCAAGTACTTACCTCTTGTGGGAAATTTCTGTTCTGAATGTGGTGCGAAACTAAGCGGGGAGCGTATAACTACCGCACGGGAGCCTGGTTCACATTGGGCCCTTGAGAAAAAACATGAAGACTTACTTAAAAGAACTGAAGGTCGGTCGTTAAATAAAAGGGCAGTTGTATGACTGGGGAAAAAGTAAATCAATTATAGAAAAAATTTCGAAGGATGTATTAAATATCAAGCTTTGATTAAACGAAATGGGTGTTTTCACGGTTTAAAATGACTTGGTTATAGGTTATTTTGTTTCAAATCCCGGACCGAGGTATTTGTTGAACCAGGCGAGCCAGCGGTCGAAGCGGTCGCGTTGATAGGAAGGAATGCTGATCCCATGGAACTGCCCGGGGTAGATGATCAGCTCGGTAGGCACGCCAAGGGTGCGGAGGGCCTGATACATTTGTTCGCTTCCGGCGGTGGGAACATTAAAGTCTTTGTCGCCGCTCATGAATAGAGTCGGCGTTTTTATGCGGTCTGCTTTCAGGAGGGGATAGCTGATCTTGATGTAGCGGTCGATGCTTGTCCAGGGAGTTCCAATTTCATTGTTGTATTGGTTGATATACTGGTCGACGCCGTAGAGCGAGAGGGTGAACCCCGTGCCGGCTCCGCTGCTGGCTGCTTTGAACCGGGTATCGGATGCGATGAGGTAGTCGGTGAGGATGCCGCCATAGCTCCAGCCGGCGACACCGAGGTGGTCGGGATCAGCAAGTCCTTCCCTGACGAGATAGTCAACTGCACCATGGAGGTCCATTACTTCTTTGTTGCCCCAATCGGCAAAGATCGTTGAACAGTAATTAAGACCGCGGCCGCTGCTGCCGCGATAGTTGACGGCTGCTACGAGGTATCCGCCGCCGGCCAGGATCTGTCTGGACAGATCGAAACTCAGCGCGTCCTGGGCAACGGGCCCACCGTGGATGAAAAGGATGAGCGGGAGCTTTTTGCCTTCGGGGGCGCCCGCGGGGCGATAATAGATCCCCGAGACCGTTGTGCCGTCAGCGCTCTTCGAGGTGAAGGGCATAACCCTGGCCAGCTCGAGCGGGGCGAGGAATTCGTCGGTATGGTGGGTAAGGCGGCGGCCGTTCGTGCCGCTATCGAGAGCATAGATCTCGGCGGGGGTCCCGGGGTCGCTACCCATAGCCAGGAAATGATCACCGGCGGGTTCGAGGGTGGTGAAGATGCGGGATGTGGTCATCGGGGAAAGTGTGCCGTCAGCAGCAGAGAACAGTCCGACGTATTGCCGGCGGTCATCTTCCACGAGCGCGGCGATCGATTTGCCATCCTTGGACCAGCGCGGGCTGAAGACGGGGCGGTCGAGGGAGCGGGACAATAATTTGGGTGTGCCGCCGGCTGCAGGGATCACGCAGAGCACGGGCTCGTCATACATATGGTAGACTTCATCGGAGACGGAACGCGTATAGGCAATGGATGTGCCGTCGGGGCTCCAGCGGGGGTTGTTGTCGGACCCTTTCCAATCGGTGAGCTGGCGGATGGGAGAGCCCGGTTTTGCGGCGATGATATAGATGTCGGAATTCTCGTTGCGGTCGGGGTCTTCGGTGCGATTGCTGACGAAAGCGATGGCGGATCCGTCGGGGCTCCAGACTGCGGAGCCTTCATCGAAGCCGCCTTTTGTCAGGGTATCGAGCTTTTTGGTGGCGAGGTTGATGAGGTAGAGGTGAACATGGGCTTTCTTATAGCGGTAGCCCTGGACATCTTGCTTATACTGATAGCGGTCGATGACGTAGGGCCGGGTGGTTTTGATCTTGCTGCTGTCTTCGGGATCGGGGTCGGTGATGGTGAGGAGGATATTTTTCGAGTCGGGGCTCCAGGAGTAGTCATCGACGCCGCCTTTGATCCCGGTGAGGCGCTGGCCTTCGCCACCGCGACGGTCGAGCAGCCAGATCTGGCTACCCTTGCCGTCTTGTCTCGAGGAAAGAAAAGAGATATAGCGGCCGTCGGGGCTCCAGCGGGCGCGGGATTCGCCATCGGGGCTGCTTGTAAGCTGGATGTCCTGGGCGCCGTCCCAGCTGATCATCCAGACGTCGGAGTTGCGGCTATCCTTTAATGAGTCGATCGTAGTAAGGGTGTAGGAGATCCATTTACCGTCGGGGGAAGGTTGGGGGTCGCTGATGGCGGGAAGGCGGTAAAGGTCGGCGGGGCGGATGGGGCGTTTGGGGGGTGGAAGGGGGGCTGGCGTGGAGGCGATGGCCGGGTGGGAGGCGGCAGGGTGGGAGGCGGCTGGTCCGGCTATTGGGGTTTGGGTGACGTTGGTGGGGTTGGTTGTGTTGGCGGCAATTGCGCCTGCGGCGTTGGCGGCAACTGTGCCTGCGGCGGCGGTACCGGCTGTTGGTTGGGCCGCGGCGATCAGGACGCCGCAAAGAAGGGAATAGGAACAGAGGATGAATTTTAGCATAAGACAGTAGTTATCAACCGCCGGGATAGGAGGTGTCCCGGAAGATACGAGTATTTCTTCATCGGGCGCTGTAACTTTTCTGACGGGTGGACCGTCCCAATTTCAAACTGCCAATCATGAAATCTGCTTTGTTTCTAACTATGTTTATGCTGGCCGGGGTACTGGCCTATGCCCAAAATCCAAAAGTTATCAATGATCCGAATGCGCAGAAGCGACCGGTCGGGGATTTTCATGGGATCAGAATCGGGGGAGGGATCGAGCTTTATCTCACCCAGGGTGATGAGGAGGCGGTGGCGGTGAGTGCAAGCGATGCGGAGTATCGGGACCGGATCGTAACGGAGGTAAAAGATGGCATTCTGAATATTTATATGGGAGACAAGTTTCATTGGACCTGGCACGAAGGAAATCTGAAGCTAAAGGCATATGTCTCGTGTAAAATGCTGGATCAATTGAGAGCTTCGGGGGGTACGACCATTCATATCGAGCAGACTATCAAATCGGAAAAGCTTGAAGTTCATTTGTCCGGCGGCGGCCGGATCGACGGGAAATTCGAGGCGGGAGAAATGACGGTCGGGATCGCAGGCGGCGGTGATCTGTATCTTGGCGGCACTACGGGCCGGCTTGACGTCCATGTGAGCGGCGGCGGCGATTTCCACGGCTACGATCTGGCGGCCGATAGCTGTCAGGCGCGGGTAAGCGGTGGCGGCGACGTCTTTGTGACGGTCAATAAGACGCTCGATGCGACTGTACATGGGGGCGGCGATATCCGCTACAGAGGCAATGGCTCGGTTGTGGGATCCCATACTGTCGGAGGCGGCAATATCTCTAAGGGATAAGGTGGAAGAATGCGGGCCAGGATGCGACGGAGAGGGCGGACGGATGCAGCGAAGAATGCGGGCCGGGATGCAACATTGATGAAAGATCACTGTCCTTAAAAAAAATGCTGACATGAAAAATTGTACACTTCTAACAGTCTTTATGCTGGCCGGGGTACTGGCCATCGCTCAGAATCCAAAAGTTATCAATGATGCCAATGCGCAGAAGCGGACGGTAAGCAGCTTCCACGGCATTGCGATCCACAGCGGCATCGATCTGTATCTGAGCCAGGGAGATGATGAGGCGGTTGCAGTGAGCGCGAGCGACCCGGAGGTGAGGGGCCGGATCGTGACGGAGGTGGAGGATGGCATTTTGAATATCTATCTGGATGATAAGTTCCATTGGGGCTTGAACTGGGGAAACCGGAAGCTGAAGGCTTATGTCTCCTGTAAGGTCCTGGATCAGTTGAAAGCTTCGGGAGGCTCGGATGTATTCATCGATCAGACGATCAAGTCGCAAAAGCTGGAGCTCCATTTATCGGGGGGAAGCGATCTGCATGGGAAGTTTGAAGTCGCGGAGCTGACGGTTGGACAGTCCGGCGGGGCCGATTCCTTCATCAGCGGATCGGCGTCGCAGTTGAATGTGCATGTTAGCGGCGGGAGCGACTTTCATGGCTATGATCTGGCGGTCGATGACTGTCATGCGCAGGCCAGCGGTGGGAGCGACGTATATGTAACAGTCAATAAAGAGCTGGATGCTACCGCCAGCGGAGGCAGCGATATTCATTACAAAGGGAGCGGTTCCGTCCGGGAATCGCGTACAAGCGGCTCGGGGAGCGTTTCAAGAAAAGATTGATACGGTAATTGATTACCTTTACGAATATGAGTAAAGTCCTTGCTTTTTTTGTAGGGTGCCTGCTGGTATTGAGTGTTAGCGCGCAGGAGACGGTTATCCATGATCCGAATGCGGAGCTGAGACCGGTGAAAGGATTTCATGGGATCCGGGTTTCAAGTGCGATCAATCTGTACCTCAGCCAGGGGCAGGAAGAAAAGGTGGTGGTAAGCGCCAAGGATGTCAAAATGCGGAACCGGATCATAACGGAGGTCGTGGATGGCATCCTGATCATCCGGCTGGAGGGGAAGCGGTGGCATATGGGCGATAATAAGCTGAAGGCCTATGTTTCCTATACGACCCTGAATGAGATCACGGCGTCAGGGGCTAGCGATGTGTATGTCGATGGGGTTATCACGGGGGAAAAGCTGGATCTGAATCTTTCGGGTGCGAGTGACTTCAAGGGTGCGGTGAAGGTGAATCAATTGTCGCTGGACCAGAGCGGGGCATCGGATTCACATATTACGGGGCAGGTATCGGGGATGGCGACGATCCGTTTGTCGGGCGCCAGTGACGTGAAGGGGTATGATCTGGTAGTAGAAGAGTGCTCGGCCCAGGCGTCGGGGGCATCCGATATCCGGATCACGGTCAATAAGCAATTGGACGCCGATGCGACGGGTGCGAGCAGCATATACTTCAAGGGCTCGGGCGTGCTCCGGGAATCCCATTCCAGCGGGGCGAGCAATGTTGGTCGTTCGCGTTGATTATTAACGAGTAAGGAAAAAGAATAGTTATTTTATTTGGTTGGGAAGCCAAAGGGCCGTACTTTTGCCCTCCACATCGCGAAGTAGAGCAGCGGTAGCTCGTCGGGCTCATAACCCGAAGGTCGGTGGTTCGATCCCACCCTTCGCAACAAAGACAATGAAGGTTGGGGCCTCGCGGAGGCCCTTTTTGTTAGATTCGGGTTTATTAGATTCGGGCCTTGGAAGGGCCCTTTTTTTATATTTGAGGAGAATGAAAGTTGGATTTGTCAGCATTTTTGGGAAGCCGAATGCCGGGAAGAGCACGTTGCTCAATGCCCTGATGGGGGAGAAGCTGGCTATTGTCTCGCCGAAGGTACAGACGACGCGGCATCGGATCAAGGGAATCCTGACGGAAGATGATTATCAGATCATTTTTTCCGATACTCCGGGGATAATCGAGCCGCGGTACAAACTACATGAAAAAATGATGCAGGCGGTGAGGAACTCGATGGAGGATGCTGACCTGGCTCTATTGCTGTTGGATATCCGCGATGACTGGGGGGAAAATGACGCATTATTTCAGTCCCTTCAGTTGAAGGCGCCGGCGGTGCTTGTTTTGAATAAGATCGACGGGGTGGCGGCGGAGAAGATCGGAGCGGCGAAGGAATACTATAGCGCAAAGAGCTATGCCGGGGAAGTGATGGCGATCTCCGCGCTGAAAAAGACGAATTTGCCGGAACTGCTTGCGATGGTACTACGGCTCCTGCCCGAAGGGCAGCCCTTTTTCGAGGGGGATGATCTAACCGATCTGCCGACGAAGTTCTTCGTGGGCGAATTGATCAGGGAGAAGATATTCTTGCTTTATGGGGATGAGATCCCTTATCAGGCAACGGTGCTGGTTCAGGAATTTTCGGAGAAGAGCACGTTGACGAAGATCAGGGCTGATATTATCGTACAGCGGGAATCGCAGAAGGGGATCATTCTCGGTGAAGGGGGAAAGATGATCCGGGAGTTGGGTTCGGCGGCGCGGAAGGATATAGAGGAATTTATTGATCGGAAGGTATTCCTGGAATTGTTTGTAAAGGTGCGACCGAAGTGGAGGGATACGGAGACTTTCCTGAAGGAGTATGGATATAAATGAACTATTGAGCTATGAGCGGATTTACAGTGGCCATTGTTGGCCGGCCGAATGTTGGCAAGAGTACTTTTTTTAACCGGTTGCTGGAGCAGCGAAGGGCGATCGTGGATAATATCAGCGGCGTGACGAGGGACAGGCAGTATGGCGTTGCCGAATGGGCGGGTAAAACATTCAATCTGATCGATACGGGCGGCTTTGTAGTTGGGAGCGAGGATGTCTTTGAGCGGGAGATCCGAAAGCAGGTATTGATCGCCGTGGAGGAATCCAATGCGCTGGTCTTTATGGTGGATTGCGCTGCGGGGATCACGACGCTTGATGAAGCCATGGCGGATGTGTTACGCCGGACGACGAGGCCGGTCTTTCTGGTGGTCAATAAGGTAGACAACAGCGACCGGTTGCTGGAGGCATCGGAGTTCTACAGCCTGGGGTTCGAGAATATCTTCTTTCTCTCTTCGATGACGGGTAGCGGTACGGGCGAGCTGCTGGATGCGTTGTCGGCGTTGATCCCGGAGGAGCAGTCACCGGCGGAGGATGAAGGCCTGCCGAAGTTTGCCATTATCGGCCAGCCGAATGTGGGTAAGTCTTCTTTGCTGAATGCGCTGATCGGGCAGGAGCGGACGATCGTAAGTGATATTGCGGGCACGACGCGGGACACGATCCATACGCGGTATAATCTTTTTCAAAAGGACTTCGTCCTTATCGACACTGCTGGTATCCGGCGGAAGACGAAGGTTCATGAGGACCTGGAGTTCTATTCGGTCATCAGGGCCATCAAGGCGATGGATGAGGCGGACGTCTGCCTGCTGATGCTGGATGCGCCGAAAGGGATCACGGCGCAAGACCTGAATATCTTCAGCCTTGCGGTAAAGAAGGGGAAGGGGATAGTCGTGCTGGTCAATAAGTGGGACCTGGTGGAGAAGGAGACGAATACGGCCAAAGATTATGAAAAAGGACTGAAGGAAAGGCTGGCGCCTTTTACCGATGTGCCGATCCTTTTTATCTCGGTCATCGACAAGACCCGGATCTTCAAGGCGGTGGAGACGGCCCTCGAGGTATATGAGAACAGGCGGCGGAAGGTGCCGACCTCGGTGTTGAATGAAGTAATGCTGAAGGCGGTGGAGGCTTATCATCCGCCGGTGGTGCGGGGGACGCCGCTAAAAATAAAATATATCACGCAGCTGCCGACGGTGGTGCCGTCTTTCGCCTTCTTTTGCAATTTCCCTGATGATGTGAAACAACCGTATAGGAACTACCTGGAGAATAAGCTACGGGAGGCGTTTGATTTTAATGGGGTGCCGCTTCGGTTGTATTTCAGGAAGAAATAAGTATCCGTCGACGAAGGGTGCGGACTCGATCAAACGGTGATCATAGCCCGAATTTGCGGAGGACCTTCTCCATCTCTTTCCGATACTTTTTTGCAGCTTCCTTCTCCTGGCGGATAAAACTATTGTCTTCGAGGCGGCCGATGACGGCATCCATTTCTTCAGGGGACTCATAAACCATTTTTCGGAATGGATTGCTATAGTCTTTCTCGCGGGTCGCGTAAATCTCGCCGGTCATCCAGTCGCGGGTGGCGATTGCCTGGCGGAGGAGGTTGGCGAATCCGGCGGGTCCCATGCGGCGAAGGGTCAGGTTGGTGATCTGGCGGAGTGCGGCAAGGGCATGATGGAGCTTGTCGGTAGGATATTGTTCGCCCTGCCGACGATAGAATTGATGGACTTCGCCCCAGGTGCGGACCTTGCCGTTGTGGATCTGCTGGATCAGCTTGTCGAGCTCGGGCTTGCGGATGAGCTGACCGCCGACATTGGCCCAGGGGGTAAGGGTCGGACTGGCCGGGAGAGATTTGAGCAGTTCCTCGAAGGAAGCGATCTTTTTTTGTTGGATATGGGATAGCAATTGGGTGGCGGCATGATAGGCGATCAGGTCTTTGAAGATAGCGCAGGCCTGGGGGACCTTCACCAGCTTGACTTTTCGGTCACTGTTCTCCCAGCCGGGCGTGTGGACTTCGGTCTCGGTCCCGGAGTTAGGGCCGGTGAGCTCTTCCATGATGCGAAGGGACGAGAGCATTTCGCCGATGGTATCGGGGGCAAGGTAGTCGAACTCGAGCAGTTGGGTTTTGTCGGTGCGCTTGTCGCGGTCGGTGTACTTCCAGGAGTTGCGGGCCAGGGCGTACATATTGTGAAGGAACCAGTAGGCGGGCATAACGATGAGCTCGTCGTTGGACACATCATTGCTGATGAGGGCAAAGGGGATCGGGATGTCGAGCTCGGCGGGGTAGTCGCCTTTGGCCAGGATGGCGTAGGAGGCAAAGCGGGAGTTGTGTTTGAGACTGACGCAGAGGCCAGGCCAGAAGCCGCGGCCGGCAATGATCTCGCCATCGGGACTTCTTGAATTGTGATTGGAGCCGATGGTTGCACCGGCGGCCATATTGCTTTGTCCCATCACGAGGGCGGCGCACAGGAATGAGTTGTTGTGGTGCTGTTCGTGGGCAGGGAAGATGAGGGAGTTGAGGACTTCGCAGCAGGAGATAGTGGCATTGTTGCCGAGGTAGGAGTTGATCAGCCGCGCGCCATATTTGAGTTGGGAGTGAGAAGCCATGATAAAGCGGACGGCTTTTACCCCATAGAAGATCCGGCATCCATAACCGACGATGCCGTTGACGAGCTCGCAGCCTTCACCGATCTGGGAAGCCGCTTCGGCGGAGGAATTGATGGTGAGGTTCTTTAGCTTGTTGGCGCCTTTTAGGTAGGCGTCGCTGCCGATCCAAACGTCCTTGATAATCTTACAGTTCTTGATAATCGTACGGTCGCCGATCTTTCCATAATAGCCGCGGCGGTTGTCAAAGGCGGAGGCGGTGAATTCTTTGAATTTATCCTGAAGTTTCGTGTCGTCGCGGAAGCGGCTCCAGAGCCAGGCATCACCGGGGAGCATGCCATTGAAGGGGATGATGCTACGTCCGCCGTTCTCGTTGCAGACTTCCAACCAGATGCGGATGGATTCTTCTTCGCCTTCCTTGAGGATGCCGTTGCCGAATTTCGCATGGTCGGTCGTTGCAAGTTCGTTGGTGTTGACGACCATCACGTCGTTGCCGATGATATAGTGGGACAGGTAGTTGGTGTTGTCGATGCAGACGTTGTCGCCAAAGTCGCAGCTGATGATGGTGCTGTTGTAAAGACCGACGGGGCGGCGGAGGTTGTGGAATTCGAGATAGTAGGGGGTCAGCTTGCCGATACGGACGAGGCCGAAGAACTTGCAGTTCTGCACCAGTTCGGGCGTGAAGGCGTCGGAGACGAGGATATCGTTCCAGTTGGCGGAGGTGTTGCGGTTGCGGACGAGGACTTCGATCTCGTAGGCGGTGAGCTGGCGGTAGCCGATGCCGCTGCGGTTTTGGAGATTGCGGAGATAATATTCGTCCTTCCCTGCGGGGAGGTAGCGGCTGTCGATAAAATGATAGCCGAGGGTGTCGATCGGGCTTTTTTTGATCTCGTTCATAGTATTATTCGACGGTAACGCTTTTGGCGAGGTTGCGAGGTTTGTCGACGTCGTATCCTTTGGCGACGCCTATGTAGTATGCGAGCAATTGCATGGGAATGACGCTAAGCATGGGGGCGATCAGTTCATCGGCTTCGGGGGTGACCATGCAGTCGTCGGCCATTTTTTCGATCGTATCGTCTCCCTGGCTGATCACGGCGAGCACTATGCCCTTCCGGGCTTTTATCTCCTGGATATTGCTGATGATCTTTTCGTGGTAGGAATCGCGGGTGGCGACGAATACGACGGGAAGCTGGTCGTCGACGAGGGCGATGGGACCATGTTTCATCTCCGCGGCGGGGTAGCCTTCGGCGTGGATATAGGAGATCTCTTTCAGCTTCAGCGCGCCTTCGAGGGCGATCGGGAAATTGTATCCCCGGCCCAGATAGAGGGCGTCCTTCGAGTCTTTGTATTTGGCGGCCAGTTTCTGGATATGGGGGCTGAGGGTCAGCAGGTCCCTGACCTTTTCGGGGACGGTGTGAAGCTCGTTGAGGAGCTGCAGATAACGCGTTTCGTCGATCGTTCCTTTTTCGCGGGCTACCTTGAGGGCGATCATGTTGAGGACGGCGAGCTGGGCGGTGAAGGCCTTTGTGCTGGCGACGCCGATCTCGGGCCCGGCGTGCGTATAAGCGCCGGCGTGGGAGATGCGGGCGATGGAGGAGCCGACGACGTTGACGACGCCGAGGATAAAGGCGCCGTGTTGTTTTGCCTTTTCGATGGCGACGATGGTATCGGCGGTCTCGCCGCTTTGAGAAATGGCGATGATGACGTCGCCGGGGTGGACGACGGGGTTGCGATAGCGGAATTCGGAGGCGTATTCCACTTCGACGGGAATGCGGCAAAGCTCTTCGAAGACATATTCGGCGACGAGGCCGGCGTGCCAGCTTGTGCCGCAGGCTACGATGATGATGCGGTGGGCTTTTGTGAGCTTCTCGATGTTCTGCTGGATGCCGGACATGGTGATGGTGCCTTTGGCGGCGTCGAGGCGGCCGCGAAGGCAGTCGAAGATGGTGTCGGGTTGTTCGAAGATCTCTTTTAACATGAAGTGGTCATAACCGCCTTTTTCGATGGCCGCGAGCTCGAGGTCGAGCTTTTGGATGAAGGGGGTGATCTTCTCGTTGCCGAGATTTTTGAGGATGAGCTCGTCGGCTTTGAGGATCGCGAGCTCGTAGTCGTTGACATAGACGACTTCCTTTGTGTATTCGATGATGGGAGAGGCGTCGCTGGCGAGGAAATGTTCACCCTTACCGATGCCGATCACGAGTGGTGAGCCTTTACGGGCGGCGATGATGGTGTCGGGGTTGTCGCGATCCAGGAGGATGATGACGTAGGCGCCGACGACGCGGCGGAGCGCGATACGAACGGCTTCTTCGAGGCCGCAGTTGTTATTCTGCTGGATATCTTCGATGAAGTTGAGGAGCACTTCGGTGTCGGTATCGCTTTTGAAGCGGTAGCCTTTCTTGACAAGATCGTGCTTCAGCTGGGTGAAGTTCTCGATGATCCCGTTGTGTATCATGGCGAGGCGGCCGCTGGCGGAGCTATGGGGGTGGGCGTTGCGGTCGTTGGGTTCGCCGTGGGTAGCCCAGCGGGTGTGGCCCATGCCGGTGTGGCCGTGAAGGTCTTTGCCGACGAGGCTGTCTTCGAGGTCGGCGACCTTCCCTTTCTTTTTATATACCCGGAGGCCGGAGTTGAGGAGGGCGACGCCGGCGCTGTCGTAGCCGCGGTATTCGAGACGTCGGAGGCCTTTGAGGATAATTGGATAAGCTTCTCTGGGTCCGATATAAGCAACAATGCCACACATAGGAATTCAAATTTGCCAATTGAACGAGCAAATTAGCCATTTATTTTTAAACGAGGGTGGGGATGAGGGTGGCGGATGGGGGCGCGGGGTGGCGGAAGGGTGGCGGCAAGCAAACGGCCCGCCTGGAAGGCGGGCCGTGTTATAGTGAGGCGGAGAAATAAAGTGGTGAAATTACGAACGGGGTCTCCAGTAGCCTTCTATCCATACCCAGCCGTTGTTGGTGTATTTCCAGTGGGCCTTCACCCATACTTTATCGCTATTGGAAGCGGTGTTGCCGTCGTAATAAGCGGAAGGCGTATTGTTGGTGCCCGGCCGGTTAGACAGTACGGTATCCGGCTGCGCAGGAGGCGGCGGGGGTGGGTTCTGATAATTCGGGTTCTGATAATTAGGGTTGTTGTAATTGGGGTTGTTTGGTTGTTGGCCGTCGCCGCTACCGTCGCCGTAGGGATCTACGGGATCGTCGTCGGGGTCATAGTAATAGCCGGGAGGGTAAGAATACCCGGGATAGCCGTAACCGTAGCCATAGTACGGATAACCATAGTAGGGGTAGCCATAATAGCCGTATGGATAGCCCCAGTAAGGGTAGCCGAGGCCCCAGCCAAGACCGAGGCCGAGCCCCCAGCCCCAACCTCTGCCGCCGTAATATCCTCTGTAACCTCCGTAGTAGCCGTGGCCGGCGTAACCGCGACCGATGTAGCCGCGACCGCCGGCATAACCGCGACCACCGACGTAGCCGCGAACGCCTGCACCGGCGTAGCCGCGACCGGGGACATAACCTGAGCCTCTGACGCCGCCGCGGATGCCGCCGCTGAATCCGGCGCCTCTGACTCCGCCGCGGATGCCGCCGCTGAATCCTGAGCCTCTGACTCCGCCGCGGATGCCGCCGCTGAATCCGGCGCCGCCGATGCGACCGCCGCCGCCACCGCCAAAGTGGCCACCGCCGCCGCCGATATGACCTCCACCACCGTGGCCTCCGCCGTGTTGGGCAAAGGAGGACATTCCGATGAGGAGAAGGGTAGATAGGGTAATCAGCATCTTCTGTTTCATTGCCGTGGATTTATTTTGATACCATCAATTTACGAAGAAAACTCTTTGAAAATAAGTCAATTGCAAGGCTTTAACATATTATTTATTTAGCTAATAAATAAAAAAGTGCGGGACGTTCGGTTACAAAAGGTTTAATGGCCGGAAAAATATTTTTTCTTCAATTACGGAGGGAAATTAATTCGGTTATGGGGAGGAAATCAATGTAAAATGCCTTGCATGATGAGACTGGCGACGGAAAAGTAGATGACCAAACCGGTGACGTCGACGAGGGTAGCGACGAAGGGAGCGGAGGAAGTGGCGGGGTCGGCGCCGAATTTTTTGAGGACGATGGGGAGCATGCTGCCGGCGATGGTACCCCAGAGCACGACGCCGACGAGGGCGACTCCGACGGTGGCGGCGATCAGGCCGCCGTGGTCGCCGTAGGTATGGAAGATCTGATTCCAGAGGATGACACGGGTGAAGCCGATAATGCCGAGGACGGCGCCGAGCAGGAGGCCGGACAGGAGCTCACGCCGGATGACGCGGAACCAGTCGATGACGGTAAGTTCACCGAGGGCCATGGCCTGGATGATAAGGGTAGAGGCCTGGGAGCCGCTGTTGCCGCCGCTCGAGATGATGAGCGGGACGAAGAGAGCCAGGACGACATAGCGGGCGATCTCGTCTTCGAAGGCGGCCATGGCGGTGGCGGTGAGCATTTCACTAAGGAAGAGAACGACCAGCCAGACGACGCGTTTCTTGAAGAGCTTGAGAAGCGGCATTTCGAGGTAGGGTTCGTCGAGAGCTTCGGTACCGCCGATCTTTTGGATATCTTCGGAGAATTCTTCCTGAGTGATCCAGAGGACGTCGTCGATGGTGACGATGCCGAGGAGGACCTTCTTGTCGTCGAGGACGGGGAGGGCGACGCGGTTATTCATTTTGAAGGCTTCGCTGGCGGTCTCCTGGGCGTCATTGACGTTGAGTGCGATGTATCGGTTGTCGATGACGTCTTCGATCTTTTTCTCGGGGTTGGCGAGGATGATCTCGCGGATCCGGATGTCATCGATAAAAACTCCTCTTTCATCCACGACGTAGATCACGTCGATGGTCTCGCTGTCCCGTCCCACTTCGCGGATGTGGTCGAGGACTTCACGGACGATCCAGTCTTTCTGAACAGCGATGTAGTCGGGGGTCATCAGCCGGCCGACGCTGCCTTCGGGATAGCCGAGGAGGGAGAGGGTGATCTTGCGCTCTTCGGGGTCGAGGGTTTTGATGAGTTCCTTTACGACTTCGCTTGGAAGCTCTTCAAGGAAGGAGGTGCGGTCGTCGGCGGACAGGTCATTGAGGAGCTCGGCGGTGGTGAAGGCGGGAAGTTCCTGGATGATCCGTTTCTGCGTCGGGACGTCGAGAATTTTGAAGGTGCTGGAGGCGCGATGGATGCTGAGGTTGCCCATGATCTGGGTCTCGTAGTCGGGGAATTCGTAGATCAGTTCGGCCACGTCGCTGATGTTCTGGCTATTGAGATAATCGCGGATCGTTAGTACGTCTTCTGACCGGATGATCTCGTTGAAATGGTCGATATATTCAGGATCTAAAGGCATGATCGGCGCGGCGAAGATAAAAAATTATATTTGTCCTATGATGCTGCCAAGTCTTTTTATTGCGCTAACGGATGGGATGGGGAGAGGGGTATTTACTTCGGAAGATATTGCGAAAGATACGGTGATAGAGATCTCACCGGTGATCGTGATGACCGGGGTGGAGCGGAAGCTGCTGGATCAGACCTTGCTTCACGATTATATTTTCGAGTGGGGACATGAGCGGAGGGAATGTTGTATGGCGTTGGGATATGTTCCGTTGTACAATCATTCTTACCGGTCGAATTGCGAATATGAGATGGACTTCGAGGAGCGGGTGATCAAGGTGCGGGCGGTGCGGCGGATCTCGGCGGGGGAGGAGGTCTTTATCAATTACAATGGGGATTGGAATGATGCGAAACCGGTGTGGTTCGATAAGCGGTGAGGTGGAGCGCGGATGCGAGGTTAGCGTTTGCGGCTGAGAACGGGTGCGAACCGGAGGGCGAGGGAGACGCCAACGCTGCTGAACTGGACCTGGCCGACGCCGATGCCGCGGGTTGGGATCTTGGCATAGGGGGCGACAACCATGGAGAAGTTGTTGCTTATGCCCCATTCGAGGCCAATGGACAAATTGAGGGAGGCGAAAAGCTCGCTGGGTTGGTTGGAGTATGAATATTGTTTGCAAATCAGGTTCGGTTGGTTGTATGGACTTAGGTAGTATCCACAGTTCTCAGTCGTAAAAAAGTAGGAGGAGGCGCCGACGCTTGCAAACAGCAGGGAGTTGCCGCCGGGGCTGAAGTCATAGCGGAGGTTCAGCGGGACTTCGAGCATATTGAACGCCCCTTTGATATATTGGGGGCCGCCGCCCATTCCCATTCCATTTTGGCGATAGAAGTCGGCTGAGACATGGTAGTCCTGAGGCACTGCCGAAAAGTTCTTTCTGGTCAGGAGTAATCCGGAGCCGAGATACCAGTGGTTGGTGAATTGATAGTCAACGGTAACGCCGATCGTGCTGCCGGGCCGGTCACCGGAGATGGAGTGGACGGAGGCGTAGTCGGGGCCGCCCATGACGCCGATCTCGAGAGAGCGGTTGATATGGAGAGTTCTGTTGATGGGTTTGTGGATGGAGCTCAGATCGAAGTGACGGAGTGCGGAGTCGTCGATTACGCCGGCGTTGGCGATGCGAACAGGTTTACGGACAGCCGAGTACGTTAGATCGCGGGGAGTACGGGTGACGCCGGAGGGGGATTGGGTTCCGGGGGATGATTGAGTTCCGGAGGGGTTTCCGGAGGACGATGGCTTACCGGAGGGGCTTCCGGGGGACGAAGGCTTACCGGAGAGGCTTCCAGAAGATGGTGGGTTTCCGACGGATGAGGGGTTTCCGGGGAAGGGTGATGTACTGTTGTGCGACGCGGATGCGGCAGGCGGTTGGGATGCAATGGTGGGCGAGCCGGGGCTTTCAGCCAGGTGATCATGGTGACGGCGACGGCGGGAAGAGGTCGAGGAATTCGTTGTAGTGGTCAAAGAGGTATTGGCATCGGGGGATGCGGGGCGACCGGCAGCATCGGCTTGTCCGGAGGTGGCAGGGTGTGCCGAGCCATCGGGTTGTGCGGGCGCATTGGGTTGTGTCGAAGCATCGGGGCGCACGGAGGTGGCAGGTGCATTGGAGGGGGAGGCGCCTGGGGCGCCGGGATACTGAACGGTATTTGAAGGTGCGGTTGGTGTAGAATTTGTCTTATCGGATACAGCGTTTTGTGATGACGGAGTAGATTTCAAAGGTTCGGCCGGGGCCGGTTGTACCATTGTCAGGGGTGGGCTGCCGGAGGACGTGCCTTTGTGGGATTTGTTGTTGAGCCTGACGAGATAGTAGGATACGCCCAGGATCACCAGCAGCGCCGGTGCGTAGTAGAAGGGCAGGCGGCGGATACCGCGTGCCGGATTCGGATTGACTTTGCCTAAATCCCTATCCAGCCGTGCTTCCAACTTTTCCCACAGCCGCGGGCCGACAATATCTCCCGGCTCGTGTTGTTGGGCCGCCTCCTGGCTTAGCCGGTCCAAGTCTTTATCGGATAGGTTGAACATACTCTTTCTGGTCAGTTTTTTTGGTTAATATCTTTCGTAGGTTTTCGCGTGCCTTCGACAGGTTGGATTTGGAGGATCCGACGGAGATGCCAAGGTGTTTGGCGATCTCTTCGTGGGACAGTCCTTCAATCACAAATAAATTGAACACAGTCCTGTAGGCGGGGGACAGTTGGCGGATCGCCTCGATGATCTCCTTGTAGGAGAGGACGTCTATCCCTGTCTCCTGCCGGTCGGCGATGTTCTCTGCGTCTTCGGAGAGCATCTGGCCGCGTACGTAGGATGCATTCTTGCGGTAGTAGTCTATGCAGGTGTTGACAAGGATGCGTTTGAACCAACCCTTGAGGGAAGCCAGAACGTCGGCGTGCCGGGATTCCTCAAACTGGTGGATATTTTTGAAGAGCTTGATAAAACCTTCATTCATGATCTCTTCTACCTGTTCAAGGTTGGATTGGTAGCGGTAACATATTTTCACAGCATAGTCCTTGAGCATATTAAATAGCTCTTTTTGGCTTGCGCGGTCATTGGAACGGCAGCCCTCAATCAAGGCGTGTATTTGCGTGTTTCCTGGGATCAAGGTGAACTATAAAAATGGTAGAGATTGACAATAGTATGAACGCGCAAACTACTTGTACCAAGCTGAACAATACGATAATGAAATGTTAATGGTTGCCTATTTTCCTTTGGAATTCAGGGGATTCATTGCTTTTTTTTAGCGGGCATTTTAACATATTGGTATTTAATCTCTTGAGGGTAGGATTACGGCGGGATATAACGGAATTGGACGTAGGGTTGTATTGTCGTAAGGCTTATGGCCTGGCCGCCGCGGATCGTCTGGTCTGGTCGATCACGTCCAATAAGCCGCCGGAGAAGAACCGGTCTTCGGTGAGCTGCCAGAACATGACGCCGCCGAGGTGGTTGTGCAGGGCATAGAGCGTCTTGATGCGGACGGATGTGCTGTCGTCGTAGGAAGCCATCAAGCCTTTAGCGGCGTTGTAGGACCAGGGGGCCTGGGCGATAGGATCCCAATGGTAGGTCCAGCCGCTGTCGGCCGAGAGCCAGGTGGCCTGTTCGCGGTAGGAGACGCCGCGGTAGAAGTGGCAGGGCCGGTACAGACCATAGTTAATACTATCCACTCCATTAAACACCCGGGCGTAGAAGGCGAGGCCGATGACGATCTTGTGGAGCGGGACGCCGGCGGAGTCGAGGTACCGGACGGCATGGTCGGTGGATTCAACCTGTTGCGGAGTGGAATAGAGGGCCGTATGATGGCCGGTCGTTGTCGCATAGCCATTGACGAGATCATAAGACATGAGATTGATATAATTTACGAGGGGGGCTACCGCTTTCCAGTCGATGGAGGTTTTTAAATAATCGGTATAGCCGCCGGCGGCGAAGCTGATCACTTTGTCGTTGCCGAGCACTTTGCGGAGCTCACGGATGAGGGCGGTGAAGTCGTCTTTGTCTTCGGGGTAGAAGGCATAGCCGGGCACGTTGACGAGAGCGGGATATTCCCAGTCGAGATCGATGCCGTCGGTGTGGAAGTAGTTGGTGAGCTGCAGGACGGAACGGGCAAATTCGGTCCGGCCATTGTCGGTCGAGAAAACGTCGGCGCAGGTCTTGCAGCCGCCCCAGCCTCCGAGGGAGAGGATGACCTTGAGTTGGGGATGCGATTGTTTGAGGCCGACCAGCTTACGGATCGTCTGAGTGTCCCGTCGGTTGGCAACGTGGAGCTTGTTGCCTTTGAGGTGGCAGAAGCTGAAGATGATATGGGTCAACTCACGGGTGGGAAACGAGTCGATGGCGGTGCTTCTTCCGGCGAAATAGCCGATGACGGCGAGGGAGGGGCGGGGGGAGGTCTGGCGGGCGTCATGAAGGGTGGCGGAAGAGGTTGGACTTTTGGCGGCAGGCGTCGTTTGGGCTTGTGCGGTGGATACGGCAAGGGTGATCATAAGGGGGAGGAAGAGCAGGCGAGGGTTCATAATCATCGGTTTGTAATGGAAAAGTACCTAAAAAGGGCGGTTTGTAATGGGATATCCTATATTTAGCGAGATAAAACCGAAATATATGGCAGATCAATTTTCTGCGGGGCGGCGGGAGTTCATGATGAGGATGGCGTTGCTGGCGGGTTCGACCTTAGTGAGTGGGGATACCATAATGGGAGCGGGAAGGGGCGAGGCGGAGGTGCAAGGGACGGGAGTGATGGGGATGCAAGGCGCCGGGATGACGGTGACTCAAAAGGCCGGGCTGACGGGGGCGCAGGGGACCGGGATGACGGTGAGGCAGGTGATCGCGGCGTTGCTGGCGGATATACCGGGGGCTCCGTTCCCGAAAACAGTAGATACGATCAAAGCGGGGAGTTTGGATCAAACGGTCACGGGTATCGTTACGACGATGTTTGCAACCAATGAGGTGATCGCAAAGGCGATCCGGCTTGGGGCGAGTTTCATTATTGCGCATGAGCCTACCTACTACAATCATGCGGATGAGACGAAGTGGTTGGGGGATGATCCGGTACTGAAGGCGAAGCAGGGAGTATTGAAGGAGCATGGGATCACGGTCTGGCGATTTCATGACGGCATCCACCAGCATAATCCGGACGGGATCCGGATGGGGGTGATGCAGGCGCTGGGGTGGGAGAAGTTGTATAACCCGAACGATCCGGAACTGGTGGTGGCGCCTGTCGCGACGATGGGGGATATGATCGCCCTGCTAAAGAAGAATCTGGGGATCGACCATGTGAAGTATATCGGCGATCCCGGGCAGATGTGCAGCAAGCTGGTCTTGTTGCCCGGGGCGGCGGGCGGGCAGAAGCAGATAGGGGCGATCCAGCAGTATCAACCGGACCTGTTGATCTGCGGGGAATTGAATGAGTGGGAGACGAGCGAATATGTCCGGGATGCGCGATATCTTGGGGAGAAGATCGCCTTGGTGGTGTTGGGTCATTCGGTGAGCGAGGAGCCGGGGATGGAGTGGCTGGTGCCGGTATTGCAGCAGAAGGCGCCGGGGATACCGGTGACGCATATCGTAAGTGGGGATGCGTTTAGCTGGGGGTAAAACCGGTTAGAGTAAGCACACAAATTTTATATGAACATACAGCAACAGATCAAAGAGTATATTACCAGTCAACCTGAACCAAAACGCAGCGATATGCAAGCGTTGCACGAGGTTATCCTGCAAGTAATGCCAGCGTGTAAATTGTGGTTCCTGGATGGTAAAAACAGTGAAAATAAAATTGTTTCTAATCCTAATATAGGATATGGATCTCGCACCATAAAGTATGCCGATGGAAAGACCAGGGAGTTTTATCAAATTGGTATCAGTGCAAACACAACCGGAATCTCTGTCTATATCCTTGGGATTGAAGATAAGAAATACCTGGCCGAGACATATGGAAAAAAGCTTGGCAAGGCGAGCGTGAGCGGGTATTGCATTAAGTTCAAAACGCTAAAGGATATAAACATCGATATCCTTGTAGCGGCAATCCGATATGGGCTTGAGGTATCTTAATGAGCGGCTTTCATTATTCCAGGGTTACTTTTTTTATTTTTTGACTTCGGCGCGGATGACGTTGAGGGCGCCACCTGCTTTGAACCAGCCGATCTGTTGTTGGTTGTAGGTGTGGTTGAGCGTGACGTTGTCGGTGCTGCCGTCTTTGTGATGGAGGACCATTGTCAGCGTTTTGCCGGGTGCGAAGGACGTGAGGCCGGTGATGTCGATGCTGTCGTCTTCCTGTACCTTCTCATAGTCTTCCTTGCTGACAAATGTGAGGGCGAGCATCCCCTGCTTTTTCAGGTTGGTCTCGTGGATGCGGGCGAAGCTGCGGACCACGATGGCGCGGACGCCGAGGTGGCGGGGTTCCATGGCGGCATGTTCGCGCGAGGAGCCTTCGCCGTAATTCTCATCGCCGACTACTACCGAGCCGATCCCGGCGGCCTTGTATGCACGGGCTGTGGCGGGCACCGGGCCGTATTCGCCGGTAAGTTCATTCCTGACCGAATCGGTCTTATCGTTGAAGAAGTTGACGGCGCCGATCAGCATGTTGTTGGAGATATTATCGAGATGCCCGCGGAATTTGAGCCAGGGGCCGGCCATCGAAATATGGTCGGTGGTGCACTTGCCTTTTGCCTTGATCAGGAGCCGGAGGCCTTTAAGGTCGGTGCCTTCCCAGGCGGAGAAGGGTTCGAGCAGTTGCAGCCGTTGGGAATCGGGCTTAACGACAACTTGTACGTTCTTGCCGTCTTTTGCGGGCGCCTGATAACCGGGGTCGTCGACGGAGAAGCCTTTGGGCGGAAGCTCCACACCGGTGGGCTCGTCGAGCATGACGTCCTCGCCCTTGTCGTTCTTTAGCTTGTCCTTTAGGGGATTGAAGGTGAGGTCACCCGCAATGGCAAAGGCGGTCACGATCTCGGGGCTGGCGACAAAGGCGTGCGTGCTTGCCAGGCCGTCGTTACGTTTAGCGAAGTTGCGGTTGAAGGAAGTGATGATCGAATTTTTTCGGTTGGGATCGTCGATATGGCGGGCCCATTGACCGATGCAGGGGCCGCAGGCATTGGCCAGGACGATACCGCCGATCTCGTCGAAGGTCTTGAGGAATCCATCCTTTTCGATGGTATAACGGACCTGTTCGGAGCCGGGGGTGATGGTGAATTCGGCCTTTGTTTTGAGCTTTTTTGTGATCGCCTGCCGGGCGAGGGAGGCGGAGCGGCTGATATCTTCGTACGAGGAGTTGGTGCAGGAGCCGATGAGGGCTACTTCGAGGCGTTCCGGCCAGTTGTTGGCCCTAACGGCTTCGGCGAATTTGCTGATTGGCCAGGCGAGGTCGGGCGTGAAGGGGCCGTTGACGTGGGGCTCCAGCTCGCTGAGGTTGATCTCGATGACCTGGTCGTAATGCTTTTCAGGATCGTTATAGACTTCCTTGTCGGGGCGGAGATAGTCCCGGATACCGTCGGCGAGTGCAGCTACTTCTTCGCGGCCGGTTGCCTTGAGGTAGGCGGACATTTTGGAGTCGTAGCCAAACAGCGAGCAAGTGGCGCCGATCTCGGCACCCATGTTGCAGATAGTGCCTTTACCGGTAGCGCTGAGGCTGTCCGCGCCTTCACCAAAGTATTCGACGATGGCGCCGGTGCCGCCTTTTACGGTGAGGATGCCGGCTACTCTCAGAATGATGTCTTTCGCGGAGGTCCAACCGCTCATTTTGCCGGTGAGCTTGACACCGATGAGCTTTGGCATTTTGAGCTCCCAGGGGAGGCCGGCCATTACGTCGACCGCGTCAGCCCCGCCGACACCGATAGCGACCATACCGAGGCCGCCGGCATTTGGCGTGTGGGAGTCGGTGCCGATCATCATACCGCCGGGGAACGCATAGTTCTCCAGCACTACCTGGTGGATGATCCCGGCCCCGGGTTTCCAGAAGCCGATACCATATTTATTGGAGATGGAAGCGAGAAAATCATAGACCTCTTTGTTGACGTCAAGTGCGGTGGCGAGGTCGGCGGAAGCGCCGGTCTTTGCCTGGATCAGGTGGTCGCAGTGAACGGTAGATGGGACGGCGACCCTATCACGGCCGCAGGTCATGAATTGAAGAAGGGCCATTTGAGCGGTGGCGTCCTGCATGGCGACGCGGTCGGGTGCAAAATCAACATAGTCTTTGCCGCGATCGTAGGCGCGGGTGGGAGATTCGAAGAGATGGGCGTACAATATTTTCTCGGCGAGGGTCAAGGGTTTGCCTACCAGCTTGCGGGCGGCATCTACTTTTGAGGGCAGTTGGCCGTAAAGCTTTTTGATTAGTTCCAGATCGAAGACCATAACGAATTTGTTTTATGTGTTCTGTGTAAGCTCCTGATAAAGAGCCGGGACAATGCGGCTGCGCGCGGGCAGCTCGTAATTGGAGGTGTAAAATTAGTGCGTTTTGGGCAAATTGACTAAATTAGGGGCATGAACAGACTCAAGCACTTCATCGAGTGGCAAGTATTTGGGGTATGTACTGCGATCGGTGAGAGAATGGGTATAGCCACTTCCCGAATCCGCACCTGGTTTATCTATATTTCCTTTCTGACTATGGGCTCACCGTTGATCATTTATTTCGTCCTTGCTTTTTGGATGAACATCAAGCGGTATATCCTTTCGGCCCGGAGGAATCCCTTAAAGTATCTGTAACGACTGCCGGGGGAGAGATCCATCCGAAGCGGGGGGCGTCCGTCGAAGGAGCGAAACGCCGGGGGAACTTACCCAGTTACAGGGTAGGGTGCTTTTGGTTTTTTCGTACCTTTCTCCAAACTGAGCGAAGCCCATAAAAGGTAATTCAAAAAAGGATTCTTGTTCCATTACGATTATTCGACAACGGACTATGAGCAATTGATGAACGATCTGGCACAGCGGTTAAACGTGCCGGTGATCAATCATCGGGTAATCTTTCCCGAGGCTGTTGCTACCGGGAGCCTGAACTTTATCCGGCTGCCCAATGGGGCGCATGTCAACATCGTAAACTGCAAGGTGAATACGAGCTGGCTGTTAAGCCGAAGGAAGATAAAGGAGCAATATTATACGCTACGGTTTCATGAGCTGACGATCCCGGGCATGCTGGAGATACGGATCGGTGATGAGCGGCTGCGGGAATCGCATACGACGCGGTCGACGGCCTATCTGACGAATGCATTGGTGGATTGGGCTTATCTGATGGAGGAGGGGACGGTCTATAAGGGCATCGATGTTCTTTTCAGTGCAAAATGGCTGGGGGATTACCTTGGGGTGACGAGCATCGATGATGTGCTGGCGGCGTATTTGTCGTTGCAGGTGGAGAATGTGCATCGGGAGCCGTTGGACAGTGAGTACCGAAGGTTGATGCAGGAGGTGGTGGATGTGGAGGAGGGCAATCCGATGCGGCTGCCGGTGATCCAGAACAGGATCATGTTGCTGGTGGAGAGGTGGTTTGTGCGGTTGTTTGAGCGAAAACGGAATGCGCTTTTCAATGTGCCTTTATCGAAGGCGGATATTGACCGGGTGATGCAGGTGGAGGCGGCGCTGACAAGGGATATCTTTGAGCCGGCGCCAACGATCCATCAGCTGGCGAGGATGGTATCGATCAGTGAGTCGAAGCTCAAAAAGGATTTTAAGCTGATCTATGGGGTGCCGGTCTATGAGTATTTTCAGAAGGTGAGGATGCAGGCTGCGAAGGACAAGCTGTTGTCGGGGGACCATTCGGTGAAGGAGGTGGCGATGGAGCTGGGGTATTCGAATCTGAGTAATTTCACGATCGCTTTTAAGAAAGAATTCGGGCTTTTGCCGAGTAAGTTGCTGGCGAACAATTGATTGAGGGAATGAGGCGGAAGGGGCGGGCAGGCTTGGGGGGCGAGGCGACGGCTGGCGGAAGGAACTTTGCAGCTAGGCATGTCCCTTTTTCAGCTAGTGAAACTGCGGGGACACGTCGTATCTTTGCGTTCGAGTTTGATATGTCCCGTTTTTAATTCTTATTTTCCAGAAAGACCGATCCTTATTTCGTCCCCTCTAAAAATCGACTACCGCGTTCCTTATCATCACCAACTGTTCCAATAACCCTTGCAGAAGATCCAGCCGTAGCATATTGGCCCCGTCGCTTTTGGCGATGGCCGGATTGGGGTGCGTTTCTATGAAGAGGCCGTCAGCACCGGTGGCAATGGCAGCTTTTGCGATCGTGCTTATGAGCTGTGGGTTGCCGCCGGTGACCCCGCTGGTCTGGTTGGGCTGTTGGAGGGAGTGTGTGCAGTCCATAACCACGGGGGCGCCATGTTCCTTCATCCAGGGGATATTGCGATAGTCGACTACCAGGTCCTGGTAACCGAAGGTCGTGCCTCTTTCGGTCAGGATCACTTTCTTATTTCCTGCTTTATTTATCTTGTCCACGGCGAACTTCATGGAAGGCCCGCTGAGGAATTGTCCTTTCTTTACGTTGACGATCTTGCCGGTCGCGGCAGCGGCTACCAGCAGGTCGGTCTGGCGGCAGAGGAAAGCGGGGATCTGGAGGATATCGACGAAGCGGGCGGCGGGTGCGGCTTCGTCGTGGGCGTGGATGTCGGAGGTGGTCGGTATCTTGTAGGTATCGCCTACTTTTTTGATGAGGTCGAGACCGCTTTCGTCGCCGATGCCGGTGAAGGATCCGGCGCTGGTGCGGTTGGCTTTGCGGTAGGAGGCTTTGAAGACATAGGGGATGCCGAGGTTGCGGCAGATCCCGGACACTTTGGCCGCCACTTCCATGACGAGCTCTTCGCTTTCGACGACGCAGGGGCCGGCGATGAGGAAGAAGCTTTTTTTATCGTAGGACTGATGTTGAAATAAGTCGGTGAGAAATTGCATGGTGCAAACCTAACGCAAATAATTAAAATTTAAATTGGTTAGGTTCTCCGATCCCATTGAAAGACATAAACGAGCCTGAGGTAAACCTACGGGAAAAGCCCGGTGTTCGTCAAACCCGCTATATTTGCTCCCCAAAACCCAGAGTATGACCAAAGAAAAGGTATTGGTTATCGGCGCCAGCGGCCAGATCGGTGTGGAGCTGACGCTTGCCCTTCGGCGCATTTACGGCAATGCGAACGTGGTTGCCTCCGATCTCCGGGAGGAAAATGAATTGTTGAAGGGGACCGGTCCTTATGTATCGCTGGACGTAATGAACAAAGAGATGCTGCATGTGCAGGTGATCCGGCAGAACATCACGCAGATCTATCTGCTGGCGGCGATCCTTTCTGCGACGGGGGAAAAGAATCCGCATCTGGCGTGGCATCTGAATATGCAGGGATTATTGAATGTGCTGGACATCGCGCGGGAGGAAAAACTCCAGAAGGTATACTGGCCGAGCAGCATTGCGGTATTCGGGCCGACGTCCCCGCGGCAGAATTGTCCGCAGCGGACGATCATCGAGCCGTCGACGGTGTATGGGATCAGCAAATATGCGGGGGAGTTCTGGTGTAACTACTTCCACAGCCGTTATGGGGTGGATATCCGGTCTATCCGGTATCCGGGGTTGATCAGCTATAAGTCGGCGCCGGGGGGCGGGACGACGGATTATGCGGTCGAGATCTTTCATGAGGCGCTGGAGAGCAGGAGTTATGACTGTTTCCTGAAGGAGGATACCTATTTACCGATGATGTATATGCCGGATGCGATCCGGGCCACGATCGAACTGATGGAGGCGCCGGCGGGAAAGATCAGTGTGCGGACGGCCTATAACGTGGCGGCGTTGAGCTTTTCGCCAAAGGAGATTGCGGGAGAGATCCGCAGGCATATTCCGGATTTCTCGATCCGGTATGCGCCGGATTACCGGCAGCAGATCGCGGACAGCTGGCCGCAAAGTATAGATGATTCTGTGGCGCGGGCGGACTGGGGATGGAAGCCGGAGTATGATCTCGGGCGGATGACGAGCGATATGCTGGAGAATTTGGAGTAAATTGTAAAAATTTTCAGGCGATGGGAAGACAGCTTTTTTTGGGTGTTGTGGTGCTGATGTCGATGGTGGCGTGTACGGGCGGCAGGCGGGAGCTCAGAGACGGGCAATGGCGGGCGTATCTGGAGCGGAAGGATGGGAATAATGTGGTATTCAATTTTGAAGTGAAGGATAGTGCCGGCAGAAAGATCCTGTACATGCGGAATGCGGGCGAGCGGGTGCTGGTAGACAGTATCAGGATGGAGGGGGATTCGGTGTTGATCCGGTTCCCGCTCTTCGAGTCGCAGTTGCGAGGGGCGTTGACGGCGGATGGAAATCTGGAAGGCGTTTGGATCATCCATTTGGCGGATTCTTTTCGTGCGATGCCGTTCAAGGCAGTGTATGGTGAGGGGTACCGGTTCGCCGGGAAATCTTCGGTGAAGGATACGGCTGCTTCGGTTGACGGGCGATGGGCCGTGGTGTTCCGATCGTCGAATGGGAAGGATACGACTTTTAGGGTTGGCGAGTTCCGGCAGACGGGGAAGGATGTGACGGGAACCTTTTTGGATGCCGGCGGCGACCTGCGGTATCTGGAGGGAATCATGGATGGGGATACGCTGAGGCTTTCGACGTTTGACGGGAGCACGCACGCGTATTATTTTACGGCTTGTGAGCGCGGGGATTCGCTGGTGGGGGGAAAGATGTATGCCGGTCCGGTGAATTATTCGACCTGGAGCGCGGTCAAGGATCCGACGGCGCATCTCGAGGATCAATATGCGATCACCAAATGGAAAAATGATGTGCCTTTGGCCTTTACGTTCAAGGATCTTGACGGTCAGCCGGTGTCGTTTTCGGACAGGCGATTCAAGGGGAAAGTGGTATTGTTACAGATCATGGGGTCATGGTGTCCAAACTGTATGGATGAGACGCAATTCCTGAGCAAGTTCTACGACGAATATCGAAGCAAGGGCGTGGAGATCGTATCGTTGGCATATGAGCGAAGCACGGATTTTGAGCGGTCACAGAAGGCCGTTAGGGCTTTCAAGCAGCGGTTCGACGTAAAATATCCGATGCTGATCACGGGGGTTACGGTGACTGATCCGCAGCGGGCGGCAAAGACGCTGCCGCAGCTGGACGATATCCATGATTTTCCGACGACGATCTTTGTTGGAAAGTCGGGGAAGATAGAAAGGATCCATACGGGATTCAGCGGACCGGGGACGGGGGAGCACTATGAGGAGCAGAAGAAGGAATTCAATGACGTGGTGAATAAGATGCTGGCGGAGTAGGGGGAATATAGAGGATGTCGTGCGCATTTTCTGTAAATTGCAGGCATGCAGCAATATCTGGATCTATTACAACATATACTGGATACCGGGGCGGCCAAAACGGACCGGACGGGTACGGGTACGACCAGTTGTTTCGGCTATCAGATGCGGTTCGACCTTTCAAAAGGGTTCCCGCTGGTGACGACGAAAAAATTGCATTTGAAAAGTATCATCTATGAGCTGTTGTGGTTTTTGCGTGGAGATACGAATACCCGGTATCTGAAGGAGCATGGAGTAAGCATCTGGGATGAGTGGGCAGATGCGAATGGGGAGCTGGGGCCGGTATATGGCAAGCAATGGCGCAGCTGGGAAGGGGCCAATGGCAAAACGATCGACCAGATCGCGCAGGTAGTGGGCCAGATCAAAAAGACCCCGGACAGCCGCCGGTTGATCGTGAGCGCATGGAATGTCGCCGATCTGCCGGAGATGGCGCTGATGCCTTGTCATGCGCTGTTCCAATTTTATGTAGCGGACGGGAGATTAAGTTGTCAGTTATATCAGCGCAGCGCGGATGTCTTTCTGGGGGTGCCGTTCAATATCGCCAGCTATGCTTTGCTGACGTTGATGGTGGCTCAGGTCTGCGATCTGGCGCCAGGAGAATTCGTTCACACATTCGGGGATGTGCACCTTTACAATAATCATGTCGGGCAGGCGAAGTTGCAGCTTACCCGCGAGCCCTATCCGTTGCCGATAATGAAACTGAATCCCGCGGTCAAGGATATCTTTGGTTTTGATTTCGAGGATTTCAAGCTGGAGAACTATCAATCACATCCCGCTATCAAGGCCCCGGTTGCAGTCTAAATCTTCATTCTATGACCATCAGTCTCATCGTTGCCGCGAGCACCAATAATGTGATCGGAAAAGCAAACGGCATGGTATGGAATCTGCCGAATGACACCAAATACTTCAAGAACACCACCTGGGGCATGCCGGTCATTATGGGACGGAAGACGTATGAGTCGATGTCAAGCGAGCCGTTGCCGGGACGGTTCAATATTGTGATCACGCGGCAGCGGGACTGGGTTGCGAACAACCCGAAAGTGCAGGTGGCGGGGAATCTGGCGGCGGCGATCCGGCTGGCGGAGGCGACGGACAGCAAGGAAGCATTTGTGGCGGGAGGGGGCCAGATCTATGCGGAGGCGTTGCCGCTGGCGGATAAGATATATCTCACGCGGGTACATGCGGTGGTGGAGGGGGATGCATATTTTCCGGAATTCGATGAAACCAGGTGGGAAATGATCAGCAATATGGATCATCCGGCGGATGAAAGGCATGCCTATGCCTATAGCTTCCAGGTGTGGCAACGGAAAAAATAAATACATGTACTCACGCCTCAAACTGGCTGAAAAATATCTCCGGTATTATCTGACGGCTGCCAATGGGAGGGGGCATGGGGTACATTCTCCTTTCGTATATCAGCTTGTGCGGGAGGTGTTGGGGGACAGGAAGGGGTATGCCGAGTATGCGGAGATCGAGGGGTTGAGGCGACGGCTGCTGCGGGATGAGGGAGTGGTGGAGGTGGAAGATATGGGGGCGGGTTCGGCGCTGGGTGGGAATGGGGTGCGAAAGGTGGCGGATATAGCGCGGCATGCGGCAAAGCCGGCGCGGCTGGGGCAGTTGCTTTTCCGGCTTGGAAGGTACTATCGGCCGGGGGTAGTTGTAGAACTGGGGACGTCGCTTGGATTGTCAACCGCATATTTAGCAGCGGGTGCATCGGGGGCGGGGGTTTGGACGATCGAGGGCTCGGGTGCGATAGCGAAGCGGGCCAGGGAAAATCTTTCGGGGCCTGGCTTCTCAGGAGTGGAGGTCATAACGGGAAATTTCGATATGTTGCTGGAGCCGTTGGTGGAGAGAGTGGGGCCGGTGGAAATGGCTTTTGTCGATGGGAATCACCGATGTGAGCCGACGCTGCATTATTTCGATATTCTGATGCGTCATTCGGCCCGGTCGAGCATGCTGATCTTTGACGATATTCATTGGAGTGCGGATATGGAGCGGGCCTGGGCGCAGATCAAGGTGGACCCGAGGGTGATGCTGACGGTCGATCTCTTCTTTTTCGGGCTTGTGGTGAGGCGGAATGAGTTTAGGGTGAAGCAGGATTTTACGATCCGGTTTTAGTAGTGATGGAAGGGGGAGTGATCGGAGATGGGTTAATAGATAATATGGAGCTATGAAACGGAGTTTTACGGCACCTTTTTGGGTGTTGCTGGTTTTCGGTCTTCTGCAATTGCTGTCGATCTCGAGTCTTCTGCATACCTTCTTTGGAAGTGAACTGAGCTCAGGCGGGAGGCCGTCGGTGCCGGTGGTGGTCGTATTGAGGATATTTATGTGGCCGCTGATCTTCTTTCTGGAAGCGTTGGCGTACTGGCTGATCCGGCGGCGGAATACCTACCGGGCGTTGTCGTGGACGCATTGTGTGATATTCATCCTGGCCTTTTTGTTGAGCATCTTCTTCGCGTATATCCAGAGGATGCAATATCGGTACAGTTCGGCCGCTGAAACCCGGGTCAGCCGGCAGATCATGATGCATGAGCAGGTGTATTTTTTCTGGGGCCTTGTGATCCTTGCACATCTGGCTTTCGTGGCGGTGCTGGCCAATTGCCGCCGAAAGGCGCCGCCGGAGGGCGCGGAAGGGGGGCAGGGGCAAGGTCAGGAGAATCTTTTAGATGACGTGGTGTTATGACAATCTTACCGAAAGAGTTACTTTCTTCACTTGACGGGCTTCCGGGGTTTGACCGGGCGACCTTCGAGGCGGTGCATGCCGATGGAAGGCAGGTGACGGCGATCCGGGTGAATCCGGGGAAGTGGGGCAAGGGGGTGGGAGGGTTTGAGGGTAAGGGATTCGAGGGTGAGAAGGGGATAGGTGGTGGTCGGGGGGGTGACAGATTGGGAAGCAAGTCGGTAGAGGATGATTGTCGGGGGGGTGAGAATCGG
>DASRRX010000004.1:0-131928 GCA_035695565.1 Puia sp.
GCTAGCAGAAAAAAATGCGATGAGTTTACGTACGCTCAACAGAAAACTACAGGCCATGATCGGGCTAACCGCAGGCGACCTCATCAGGCAATACCGGCTGCAAAAAAGTCTCTCTCTCCTGAAGTCGGGTCACAATGTATCGGAGACTGCTTACCTGGTCGGGTTTGACACACCTGCTTATTTCAGCCAGTGCTTCAAAGACCAATACGGCGTACCGCCGAAAGACTACATGCGCCAGTAATGGCTTGTATGCGCGCCCCACCTACTTCCCAATACAAAATATAACATCCCGCGCTGGACGGTGGTTTCAGAAGAATTAGTCCCTGATTAATAACCTGAATTAGATACTCCTGACTTTCTTATATCCTTTGTCCATGTTTTGCTACCGCTGGCCGATTAAGCTCAAATCCTATAAAATTTCAAGGAAATTGTATATTGCAGCAATGCTTGTTCCGATCATAATGGCTATCGTCAGCCAGAACGTACGAGTTGAAACCTCCGAAGAGAATCCTCGATTCGGTTAATACGGCTCTTTCCCTCCAGATTTTGCTCATAGCCACCGCTCTGACGAAAATGTATACCATCCCAAGTAATCAAATAGTCATATACTCCGTGTAACCTGGAAACAAGTTCCACATACCCATCCTTTACTAACCTGTCCATTATTTTACCTAAATAATACCATTCATTGTCCCATTCCGCCTCATTTCGCAAGTGCTTTAGAATTGTATCAAATTGTACCCTTTGTTTGGCAAAAGAGCTGGCCATATACACCAAAACTTTGTCAAGATTATTGATTTTATGCTGCATGCAATTGATTGAATTGAGTTCAAATTATCTCAAAAAAATGCAAAACCTGCTCGACCGTTTGATAAGATCCATTTAAACAAATAAGCTTTTGAATAAATACCCTTTGAAAAGCTATAAATCTGTTTAATTCCGATTTCCTAATTGGAATTCGAATTGCATTATGAAGATATTTGTCCCTTGTTTCATAAAAAATCCGCACTAACTTTTGGATAACCTCTACTTCCACTGCACAAACAACTTTTGGAACCACTTTGTTCTTAATAATACTTTCTCCTTTGGATCTACCTGATCCTTTTGGCACGCAAAAACCCTCAAATAAGGATATAGATTTAACGACCTTTTCATAGTTATTAGCGGTTGAGCAAATATTACCTAACTGACGAATAAGAGCCTCTGTCTCTATATATAGATCCGAATTGTATTTTTTGGAAATAAAAAGAGAGTATAGGTTCATTCCCTTAGAAAACATTTCCTCCACTGTCTGATTCTTGAGCTCTATAGGAATGATACCGTGCAATCTAGTTGTCTGAAGGGTAGCCTCAATAAAGTCAGTTTGCGGCATAAACATAGTTTGAGAAATCCCATCTTGGGCAAAAACGAAGTCTATGTCAAACATTCGAACAAGTTTTTCAGTTGAATAACTTGAGCAAAAGCATTTTAATACATCCACAGCAAGAGTTGCTTCCCATCGAGCTACTTCCAAAGCTCGTGAAATTACCCCTTTAACAACAGTATGAATATTTATCGAATCAAAGTGGGATTTATAAATTTCATAAAACTCATTGTACGATTTGTCAGGCTTTTTAGCGCGAAACTGATCGTAATAACCCCTAATCTTTTCGTTTGAAAAATACGTAACCCATGATTGGCCAATCTTTATCGGCTTTTCAATCGCCAGTCCTTTAACAACAAAGTAAAAATGGTACTCCTTAGTTTCAACGGTTATCCGATCCTTCAGATAATCTACAAGTAGCAGAACAATTCCCTCGGTTTTATAACTACTGATTAGCCAATCATAGGAATAATCAAGTAAGCTTTCGTGGTCGATTCGTTCCTGAAAAAACTGAAACTCCATTAAACCGTAAACAACTTCCCTAAAGCTAGAAAAATCGCTAATATCAAGCCCTACCAATTTTCCGTCAATGTCAATGAATTTCGTTTTAGTTGAGTAGTCATCTTCATCGAAATGTGTCATAATGAAATTCTCTACCTCTCCTAGTTCCATTGTTTTGCCAACACCATGTAGTCTATTTTGGTTCACCTGCGAGGCACTGGAGCCCGGCTGACGCGCTTGAAGTTTGGGCAAAAAGTTCAGAGCGGCCTCATTTATTTCACTTTCGGTCGACATTTTTCAATAATGTTCATCAAACATAAAAAGATTGCGGGCATCACAAGATCTTTCATCGATATTTTCGATATATTGTAGGTGACATTCAGAGTTACCTAATCTTTTATCGGCCCAAAGACTCCACGACAATAATTTATAAGCGATCCGAAATTGATTCCTTGGTGATTAAACCTCTTCGTTAGCGTGATGTCATCCCTGCGGTGGCGAAATATCCAGTCCAGACATAGTTAACATCGGCAACCAAAGTCCATGCATAAGTTCCCCCTCTCCCGTAATATAAATCCCATTCCAATATTCCTTGTCACCTAATAAAAGTAAATCGACATAATGAGTAGAAAGGCATTTGTCAATGAAACTCGATATATTGTTTTGTTTAGCCTGCGATATCAGCTGGAGGCAAATAATTTTTAATATTTAGCCGAAACTGTTCATATCGCTTTTGCATCTCCTCTCTCATTTTTATGTGGCCAATCCTATTGCAATAACTTTGACCCAATCCAATCAAGCGTTCGGTCTCAGACAAATTGCCAAATTCTCTTTCCGTCGAAGCCCACATCAGATATGTGTCGCTTATTTGCCGCCTGTTATCATCTGTATCTGACAACTCAACCTTTAAAGCCTCCTCGTATTTGCTTCGTCCAAGTTGAAACTTCCCTTGATAGAATAAAAAACGGGCGTATCCCCTTAGGTTAATATGTTTTATTGGATTGGATATAGACTTTTCAATTGTCTTTACCCAATAGATTTCAGCTTTTTCATAATCTCCAATTGCTTCATAACCACCGGCAATCAAATTGCAATCGATATCTGTCGTCAACGAATCGTATCTCGACACTAAGAAGTCTGCATGCGCTATTAGAATTCGCCTTTGAGAATTGTACATCCTTCTAAGCTCAATGCCGCCTGAAGAACTGAAAAGTGCGCTATCCTGCTTCAGCTTCGAAACCTCAAGATTTATCTTGGAAACATTTTCAAGGCTGTCGCTCAAGCTCTTTCGAATGCTTCTGTCGGTCTCCTTTTGCTTCTGAACAATCGAAATAATGAGCGAAAGCACTGAAATTATTAATGCGGCTATACTCACTATAGTTGATGCCATTTATTAAAGGGGTTAAAGCTTGGTTCAAACCTATTATACAGATGAAGCCATCGCCTTGCTTTTGTTTTAGATAAAAGTTACCTTAGTGAATTTAATAAAAACCCCCGGTTAATCAAATGCTTCTTGCCAATGCCTTTAGTCTTCACAACCCCTTCTTTTATCCATCTCCGGAACGTTTCCTCCCTCACATTTAGGGCGAGGCGCGCTTCAGCAACTGTTAGATTAAAGGAAGTTCCTTTGAAACTCTCTGTAGTGCCCGAATAAGTAACAATTTTTGGGTGACTAAAGGCCAAAATCGGCAAATCAAGGCAAAAGAAAACCCCTGCTAATCAGGTCCAAAGAATATAACCGGTATCAGCCGTGCATCCCCCGCACAGCAGCCCCGGCCCTATCGGGCCGACGTCCCGCCTGACGGCGGTCCGTCACTTCCCCACGCAAAACTTCGAAAAAATATACCCCAACCTCTCCTCCGTCGTGATCTCCCCCGTTATCTCCCCCAAATAATGCAAACAATGCCGGATATCCAACGCCAGCAGATCCCCCGGCAACAGATCATCCAACCCTCGCCTTATAGTCTTCAGCCCTTCCTCCACCTTCTGCAGGGCCTCATAATGCCTCACATTCGTTACCACCGCCCCATCGCCAATAGCCGTCTCCCCCTGCAACACCAAATCCACCAGCCTTCGCTTCAGCACATCAATCCCCCGACCATCCCGTGCCGAGATCAGCACCTCCTCCGGATACCGCATCGCCACCAGGCCATCCGCCATATCCACCTTATTCCCCGCCAGTAAAAAAGCTTTCCCGCGTGTAATCAAATCCTCCCGCACTTCCGCCCCCACGCCGTCCCCATTCACCGCCTCCCTCACATCAAAGAGATAAACCACGATATCCGCCTGCTCCATTTTCTCCAGGCTGCGCCCCACCCCGATCTGCTCGATCACATCCGCCGTATGCTCCCGGATTCCCGCCGTATCGATCAGCCGAAAGACAATCCCTCCGATGTTCAACGTCTCCTCTACCGTATCGCGCGTCGTCCCCGCAATCTCCGATACGATCGCCCGCTCTTCATTCAACAACGTATTCAGCAACGTCGACTTCCCCGCATTGGGCTTTCCCACGATCGCCACCGAGACGCCATTCCGGATCACATTTCCCAACCGAAACGACTGCAACAATGCTGTGGTAGTCTCCGAAGCCTCCCCAATCAGATGGTAAAGCTGCCTTCGATCCGCAAATTCCACATCCTCCTGCGAAAAATCCAGCTCCAGCTCGATCAGCGCCGAGAAGCTGACCAGCCGCTCCCGCAGCTCCCGAAGCGCCCGTGAGAAGCCGCCCCGGATCGTATGCAATGCGGTATTAGCGGCCGCCGCACTTTGACTGGCGATCAGATCCGCCACCGCCTCCGCCTGCGCCAGGTCCATCTTTCCGTTGAGGAATGCCCGTTGAGTAAACTCTCCCGCCTTTGCCAGCCGGGCTCCTCCACGCACCACCGCCTGGATCACCCGCTCCAGCACGACCGGACTCCCATGACAGGAGACCTCGATCACGTCCTCCCCCGTATAGCTTCGGGGACCGCGAAATAGCGAAACAACCGCTTCATCCAGTTGCTCATCGCCCTCTTTCAATATCCCTACATGTAAAGTGTGGGAAGATTGGGTAGTCAGATCCTTGCCGGCAAATAACCGCCCCACAATAGCAAAAGCTTCGGGCCCGCTCACCCGGATCACACCGATCGCCCCGATACCCGGCGGCGTCGCAAGGGCGACAATCGTATCCGCCCAACCCGCGAGTTTACCTAACATAACCGCAAAGATACCCTTTTACCGCGCCAAAACATCCCCCCGCCAACTGCCGGTCCCGCTTTGGCCGGCCACTCCTCAAATCCCCTCACCTCAACAAAATCACCGTCCCCCGTCTCTCCACCACCCGCCCGGAGAAATCCAAACCCATCGCCACCCACACATACGTCCCCGCCGGCTGCACCTGCCCCCCCGTCCATCCATCCCAACCTGCTCCCTCATTCGTCGTATAGAAAACCTGCTGCCCCCACCGATTGAACACCCGGAAATATTTAAAGTCTTTAATGCCAATCGAATGAACCCGTAGCACGTCATTACGCCCATCCCCATTTGGCGTAAAAGCATTCGCAACCACAATGTCCGACATCGTCACCGCCTTTATATGGATACTATCCGTTCCGGAACATCCCTGCGCCGTCGTCGCCGTCACTATATAGGTAATATCCCCCGTTATCGTCGCAACCGGATCCTCGATCGAAGGATTGTCCAACCCGATCACCGGCAACCATTGATAGCTGGTGAAACCACTATTGTTGACATCTATCGCATTCAGCGGCAACGTCTGCCCGACCAGTATCGCGGTATCATCACCCGCAAACACCACCGGCGGCGGCGTCACCACCACCAGCACAACCGCCGGTTCAACCGACTTGCAGCCATTGACGCCCGTCACAGTCAGACTATAGGTAACGCTCTTTTGCGGCGCCTGCACCATCGGATTGGGGATCGTCGTGCCGCTGAGATAAGTAGACGGCTCCCATTGATAGCTGACGCCTCCTCCACCCTGCAACTGGACAGACTGGCCATAGCAAATCGTGGCGGCCCCGGGAGTTGCCGTAGGAGTCGGCGCCGGCAGGACCGTGATCGTCTCCGTACCCGAAGCCACACATACCCCCAATGCCGCCAGGACCGTATAGGTCGTCGTAGTCGCCGGGCTGGCATTCGGCTGAGCCGCCTTCGGATTATCCAGGCTCGTCGCCGGCGACCAGCTAAAAGCCGTCGCATTCGTCGTCAGCGTCAAGGGACTGCTTGTCCCCCGGCAAACCGTCGCCCCGGGCCCCGTAGCTAACGTAAGATCATTGTTGAGGGGGATATTCGTAAGCTGCGAAACCAGACACCCATTATTATCCTGCACTGCGACAAATCGATTCCCGGAACCTAACCCCCCGACCAGGTTGCCGGTACCATAGGAAACGCCGTCGACCGAGATTTGGAAAGGAGGCGTGCCGCCGGTGATAATGAGATCCAGTTCACCGTCATTGTTCGCACAGGTCGCGGGGATCGGCTGGATCAACACCTGCGGACCGGCGATATTACCAAGCGCCACACTGATCGTCCCCGTATTGGGCGGAGTCGCATTATCCTGAACCGCAAAATTATAGACTCCCCCCGCCAGGTTGTTGAACGTATTGGACGGCTGCCACGTTACGCCCCCATCTATGGAGTATTGATAATTCCCATTCCCCCCACTCGCGATGATCGATATCGACCCATTGTTATTCCCGCAAGTCCCCGCCACCGTGTTTGAAGTCAAAATCAACGTTGCCCCTTCCGATTTATATGCCGTCACCGCGAATAGAAGCATCCCAAGCATCACAGCCCGTATACCTCCCCACCATAGGACGGAAGAAATTTTGCATTGCGTCATGAAAGGGTTCACTCCGCATAAAAATAGTAAATCCCCGCCAAAACAGGGATTTACCATCAGGTCATTTACCCACACCGCCAACCCCTCAATTCTCATCCACCGTCCGAAATACCACCGGCTGCCGCCGATACGCCCTCACACTCCGCCCATTCTGCAACGCCGGCACCCACTTCCCACTCTTTTTGATCACCCTGACCGCCTCCTCTCTCAACCCACCTTCCTCCGGACCACTCACCGCCTTGACATCACTCACATTCCCATCCGCATCCACGACAAATTGCACGATCACCGTCCCCTCGATCCGTCTATCGACGGCGTCACTCGGATACGACAAAGTCTTGTTCAGGAACCTTGCCCACGCCTCCGGCCCACCCGGAAACTCCGCTTCCTTCTCGATGGGGATGAAACGTCCCCCGTCGTCCTCTTTCTTCGGCGCCACCACCACATTCGCCTCGCCCGCATTCCCCATCGGCGGCCCCACGATATCCGCATCGCCATCTCCGTCATGGTTGACCGTCCCGATCTTGACATTAATCAGATCGTCATTCACCGGCGGCTTCTCCTCCGGTCTGACATCCTCCTTCACGATCAACGGCGGAGTGAAGATCCTCGTCGCAACCTGCTGCTGCGGCACCCGCGGCGGAGGCGGGGGCGGCGGAGGCGGCGGATCGACCACACTCTGAATAATCACGTCCCCACCAACGTCGACCCTCGCCAATCCCTTCTTCTTCCCCAACCCCGACACCACTCCACCCAAAAGTACCAACACAACTACCGACCCCATCACCAACATCGACTTTACCATCCGCCGGTTATACGTCTTTCGCAGTTCATAAGCGCCATACTCCTTGTTCCTGCCGTCAAACAAGATATCAAGGATGTGCGCCTCCTTAATTTGATTTGGTTCCATAAACAAAGGTTTCCAATGAGACTCCCACCGAAACCTTTTCCATACCATCCGCGCTCGCTATTCCTAACGTTAACCCACACCTATAAACGAAAAAATCCCCCCGAATTACTCGGAGGGATTCGCTATAATTTTCGCGCCCCATTCGCAGACCTCACTCGCCCCACCCTACTGCGACTCCAGCTTGAACACGATCGGCTGCTTCTTATACGACTTCACCTGACGGCCATTCTGAATAGCCGGCGTCCACTTACCGCTCTTCTTGATAACACGCACCGCCTCTTCCCGAAGACCACCCTGATCAGGGCCGCTGATCGCCTGCACATCACTCACATTACCTTCCTTATCCACTATGAACTGTACGATTACCGTACCCTGGATCTCATTGTTCACCGCATCATCGGGATAACGCAGATTCTTGTTAAGATAACGCAACCAGGCCGCTGCACCACCAGGGAAATCAGACTCGATCTCCACCTTCGTAAAGGTCTTGTCATAGTCCTCATCGTCCTTCTTCGGCGCTTCAACCACACCCTTACCGGCGTCACTCACAGGCGGGGCCGTAATACCCTCATCCTTGATACCTTCCTGGTTGACCGTACCGATCTTGGTGTCCTCCAGCTTCTCCTGCTCCGGCGGCTTCTCCTCCGGCTTCACTTCCTTATCCGGAACGATCTTGGGCGGCGTAAACTTGGCCATCTCTACCTTCGGCGGCTCCACTTTGGGGGGCGGCGGGGGCGGTGGCTCATCTTTCTTTTGTTCCTTGACGTCTTCGAGCTGCACATCGTCGACGACCATCGCTTTCTTCGAAGGACCTCCACCAATGCTGGAGAGGAAATAACCCCCGAAGAGCAACACGAGCACGATCGCCATCCCTATAATCGACTTCACCAGCCGGTTATTATAGGTCTTACGCAACTCATAAGCGCCGTACTCCTTATTCCTACCCTCAAAAATGATATCGAGGATGTCGGCGTTTAGTATTTTGTTGACTTCCATTGTAATGGGTTTGCTTGTTTTTAGTTCGGCCCGGCCTCCCAACAGGACCCGTCGCCTACTTATAAGATTCACCCCCCTCCGGTTTCCATAAATTCCGGGAAAATCGGGGTCTTACCGGTTATTTTATCCCGTTGGCCTGCTCGGTCTTCTGGATGAAGCCATACTCCGCCGGCGTAATATCCACCAGGGCATACCGCTTGACATCATCGATCTTCATCTCATCCAACATGTCTACCGTATTCTTATAGGTAGCATCCTTGTCAGGCTTGATGATCACCATGAAGTCATCCGGATTCGTCCTCCGCTTCTTGTCCAGAATAGCATCCCGGATCGTCTTCCAGGTCGCCGTCTGGATCTTCGAAGGATCAAGTCCCTCATAATAATACACCTGATCGTTCTTCGCAGGCATGACCGTGAAAGCCGCCGACTCCTTCAGCTTGTTCTGCTCATCCGGCTTGTCAGTATCCTTCGGCAGATTGAGCTTCATAGCCGTAGGCTGGCTCATCGTCGTCGTAAAGATAAAGAACGTGATCAGCAGGAATCCCAGATCCACCATCGGGGTCAGATCCACCCGGGTTGACAGCTTTTTACTCTTCTTAACGCCGGGGCCTTTTTTATGACCACCACCGCCAGAGGTATCCATTTCTGCCATAAACTATTTTTTTTTAAAGTTACTAATTTTTTTAATGTCTATTCTGCTCGAATCAGCGGCTCAATTACGCCAATAACTAATCAACTAATTGAACCTTAACCTTCTATCACTTTCTAGGCCCTCAATTCAGCCCCTCCGGCCACCCGGATCAGGACAACGCTATTCGACCCCCTTCTTACCCGAAGCCTTCACGACTTTTTCCAGCTCAGACCCGGGAGGAGGAGCGATCGGACTGGTGATCAACTGGAACTTCAACTGGTCATTCTTCTTGAACGCCCAGATCACCCCGCTGAAAGACGGATACGCCGCAGCGTCATCACCCTTTACTTCGAGATGCATATGCCCCCCGTTGAAACCGCCGTCCGCCGATGCCGCCACCGCAGCCGCTATCCAATCCCGCAGCTCATTATTCGTGCTGTCCTGCGTCGGAATGCCCGGAAATTTGATCCCCTTGATGGCTTCCGGATCGGGACCCTTGTCCAGCAGCGCTTTCAACTGGCTGAACGGCACTCCGATATAAGCGCTTGGATTGGCATAGAAAGCCTTCTTTTCCGCCTCCGTCAGGCCCAGATTATGCTGCGTATTGATCGTATTGATGATCGTCTGCTTTTCAGCGGCATTATTGTCGCTGACGCTGAAATAGACCTTTCCCTCGCGATCCATCGTGATCAGTACAACGTCCTTATCGAAGGCGATCTTCGTATACACCGAGCTCGGCGTCGTTACACTCAAAGCCTCCGGCGGTTTGAATTTGGTCGCTAAGATAAAGAAGGACAACAACAGGAAGGCGACATCGCACATCGCCGTCATGTCTATGTTCGTGCTCTTACGCGGTATTTTTGCTCTTGGCATTTTAATTTTTTTTACTCGTCAATCCTATTTCTATTACCGAAATAAGACCCAAAAGTTTCTAAATTCCACAACAGGGGCCGCATCTTTAACATTTGATCCCCAATTTCAGCGCGCCATTTGTCGCCCCCATTCGCGTCGCCGCCGGCAACTAAAGCCGGCCGCCATCCGCCCGAAGCTTATTTGTACAGCGAAGCGAAGCTTTGCGTCAGTGTAAATCCACTTTCATCGATCCCGTAGGTGATCCCATCGATCTTGGTCGTGAAGATGTTATACATGATGATGGAAATAGCGGAAGTACCGATACCCAATGCCGTGTTATACAGGGCCTCGGAGATACCTTGAGACAACCGCTGAGCAGCTTCACCACCACCCGCTTCACCAAGCGCGGCAAACGACGTGATCATCCCGATAACCGTACCGAGCAGACCCATCAACGTGGCCACCGAAGCGATCGTGGACAGGAACACCAGGTTCTTCTCCAGCATCGGAAGCTCCAGCGCAGTAGCTTCCTCCACCTCTTTCTGGATCGCCAGCACCTTTTGCTCGGTATCCAACTCCGTCGTGATCATTTCCTTGTATTTGCGAAGACCGGCTTTCATGACATTGCCGACAGACCCTTTCTGTTTGTCACACTCCGCGATAGCCGCATCCACATTCTTGTTAGCCAGGTGATATTGCACCTTGCGGATGAATTCGGCGATATTGCCGGTACCCGTTGCCTTGGTGATCGTCATAAGACGCTCGATCACAAACGTAATAACCGTCAGCAACGCACCGATCAGGATCGGCACAATGATACCACCCTCATACATCCGGCTAACACCGCTTTTAGGGGTCTCATGGTGAGGCCAGAATCCACCACTGGGGTCAGGCTTGACAAAGTTGTCGGGGTTACCGAGAATGAATCTCCAGATGCAATATCCGGCGATGATACACACCACCGGTGCCACCCAGGAGATCGAGTTACCTTTTCGTTTTGGTTGTACGGATGTAGAGCTTTTCGCCGCCGGCGCTGCAGTCGGTCTCGTTGTTCCAGCCATGATCGTTTGTTTTAAGTGTTTTTTAAAAAATTGAGGTGTATGTAATAGAAAATGGATGTACAATTCTACACAAAAAAGCTTTTCAATCGAAGAAATTGGATGTGAATTTTCCTTGGGCCAGCAATATAAGCAATTTTTACAACTACAAATTCAAAATCTAAAACGGCATCAATCCCCCGAATCGCCCGCCACGACACGTTCTGCAGCCGGATCGCAATTGTATTACTAATTTAATGATTTGTTATCCCGTTTACTTGTACATGTCCGAACAAGTTGAAACAACCCGCCCTCGAAACTCGTATTCAACCTTTATCTCCTTCCATATAACCCTCATCTCCCTTCATACAACCCGATCCGCGGAAGCCCGCACCCCCTCGCTTGCCGACACCTCGTCCGCGGAAGCCCGCACCCTCTCGTTCGCCGACACCCCCTGCCCCCTGGGTCCGCCCCCTTTTCACAAACCCCTCACCCGCCCCCCGGAAGCCGCCCCCCTCCCCCCTACTCATACCTCAACGCCTCTATCGGATTCAGCCTCCCCGCCTTCCACGCCGGATACACCCCCGCCACCAACCCTACTAACGAACACACCCCAATCCCTCCCAACAACCACCCCCACGGCACCACAAACCCCGTATCCAGAAAGATGGAAAACGAATTTCCAACGATCACCCCCAACACCACCCCAAATGCCGCCCCGATCAGACTGATCAACACCGACTCCCACAAAAACTGCTGCCGCACCACCCGCTGCCGGCCCCCAATCGCCTTCACCAGCCCGATCTCCTTCGTCCGCTCCGTCACCGCCACCAACATGATATTCATCAACCCCACCGTCGCCCCCAATAAAGTGATCCCCCCAATCACCAACGCCGCTATCGTAATGAAACTCAAATTCCGCAATAGCAGGTTCACAAACGTATCGCTCTTGTCGATCAGGAAATTATCCGCCTCCGTCACATCCAACCGCCGCACCGGCCGAAAGATCCCCTCCGCCTCATCGATCGCCCCATCGATCTCCTTCACATCCGCCACCTTCACCTGGATACTAAAGGAAGTCTGCGACCCCAGACTAAAGAACCGCCGCACGTTATTATAGGACGTTAGGATCATATTGTCGAAGTTCATCCCCAGACTACTCCCCTTCGACCCCAACACCCCAATGACCCTAAATGGCAAATTGTTCACCCGGATGATCTTCTCCACCGCAAAATTCGCATCCGACCCGAAAAACTTCTTTGAGATATCCGACCCGATAATCGCCACATTCCGCCCCGAGCTCAGATCCAACGCATTCAGATTTCGCCCCGCCGCCAACGTGAAACCATTCAGATCGATATAATTCTCATCCCCACCCTGAACCCGCACATTCGGATTCGTCTTCCGGTCCCCCGACGACACCACCGCATCCGTTACCCCCATCAACCCCAGCGACATCCTCGCGGGAAAGGTATACCGGCTGTGGAAGGTCTCCGCCTGCAGCTTTGTGATCGGCTCATTACTATTCGACCGCTTCTCCCTCAACGCACTCTTCTTCTGAGATTTGACACCCCCGTTGTTGAAGTTGAACCAACTTTTGTAGTGGATTGTAAACCCATTGGCCCCCATCGCCGAGAAGCTCTCCGTAAACTTCTGCTTCATCGCGTCGATCGCCGTATTGATCCCCACCAGCGCCATGATCCCAAACGCAATGATCGCAACCGTAAGCCCCGTCCGCAGCGGATTGCCACGGATCGTCCGGTAGGCCAGGGATAATGTGTCGGTTAGTCGCATAGCACACACGCCGGCCAGGAGCCGGCCGGACGAGCAATTTAGCAAAAAAATCCGGTTACCACGTGTAAATAAAGTGCTGAAGCTGGCCCAGCAACGCATTTGGCCACACCCCCAACAAAATGACCAGCGCCGCCAGCAGCACCAGCACCCCCTTGAAACCCGCACTCGGCGCCAGCTCCGTCGCCCCCTCCCCATCCTTGAAGTACATCGCCTGGATCACCCGGAAATAATAGTAGACGCTCACCGCGGCGCACAACACCGCAAACACCACCAGCCACATATACTTCCCCGTCTCCACCACCGACGCCAGCATATAATATTTAGCGAAGAAGCCGCCCGTCAGCGGGATCCCCGCCAGCGACAAAAGAAAGATCGTACACGTTGCCGCCAGCACCGGCTGCTTCCGCGCCAGCCCGTTGAAGCCCTCGAAAGTATAGTCCTTCATCCGCATCAGCACCGCAAAAATGCCGATCGTCGCAAGACTATAAACCGCCGCATATAGCAAAATGCCGTCCTTCGCCACCCCCGACAACGAGAGCAACGCAAGCAACATAAAGCCCGCCTGCGCAATCGACGAATACGCCATCATCCGCTTCACGCTCTGCTGAAACACCGCAGTTATATTGCCAATGAAAAGCGTCGCCGCCGCAATGATCGCCACGAACACCTGCCACTGCCCCGGATTCTGCCCGAACCCCTCATCGAATAAACGTACCAGCCCGATAAATATCGACACTTTAACGATCGTCGCCATGAACGACGTGAAAACCGTCGGCGCCCCATCATATACGTCCGGCGTCCAGAAGTGAAATGGCGCCGCCGAAACCTTGAACGCGATCGACACGAGCAGCAACAGCAACCCGGACAACAGAAGCGGCGACACCGCCGGCCGCGCCGTCCACAGATCATCGATCACAAAGGAACCGCTCGGGCTCGCGCCATACAGGAACGCGATCCCCAGGAGCATCAACCCCGTCGAAAAAGACCCCATCAGAAAATATTTCAACGCCGCCTCATTGCCCTTCAAATTTCGCTTCTCGCTCCCCGTTAGAATGTACAACGGGATCGACAGGATCTCGATACCGAGAAATAGCATCAGGAGCGAATTATAGGTGGTCACCAGCGTAATCCCGCACAGCGTAAAGAAGATCAATGCGTAATACTCCGCCAGGTTATGCCCGACCTTCTCCATGTCCCGCCCCGACAAGATCACCAGCAGCAGCGTACTCCCAAACGCAATGCTATTCCCCAACAACCCGAAATTGTCGAAGAAAAGCATCTTATGCACCTCGATGACCAGCAAATGATGCCCCATCCAATCCGCATAGTTCCCGATCAGCAAAACGACCAACCCCACGATCCCGATATTGCGGATCGCCGTCTTGCTCTTCACAAACACCCCGCTGAACATCATAACAATCCCCCAAACCGCCGAAAGTATTATTGCGTTCATTATAACTTATAATTCATCTTATTTAAAATAAAATCCGCCGTCTCCTTCGTTAGCTCAAGTACCGGCTTCGGATACACGCCGACCGCCACGATCAACACCACGATCACCCCCAACGCCAGCTTCTCATTCAGCTTAATGTCCGTCACCCCCGCCGTCACCGCATTTACATTGCCGTACAAGACCCTTTTGATCATATTCAACGTATACACCGCCCCCAGAATGATCGTCACCGCCGCCGTCACCGTGAACACCACGCTATACTGCGTCGCCGTCGACGTAAACACCCCGCTGAACAACAGGAATTCCCCGATGAAGGCATTCGTCAGCGGCAACGCGATATTCGCGAGCGCCACCACCACCAGCAGGATCGCCAGCCCCGGCGCCTTCTGCGCCAACCCGCCCAACTGCGAGATCTTCCGCGTCCCCGTCTTCCGCTCGATCAGATCGGCGACCACCCACATCCCCAATATATTGATGCCATGATTGAACATCTGGATCATCACCCCCTGCATCCCGATCGCCGTCGTCGCAAAGATCGCCAGACACATCAATCCCACGTGCGCGATCGACGAATACGCGATCAACCGCTTCAGGTCATCCTGCTTGATCGCGATCAGCGACGCATAGATCATCCCGATGATACAAGCCGTCGACACCGTATCCCCCCAGGCCCACGTCCCCTCCGGCACCACCGGCGCCACCCACCGCATCAACCCGAACACCCCCATCTTCACCATCAACGCACTCAATACCATCGTCACCGCCGTCGGCGCCTGCTCATACGTATCCGGCTGCCACGTATGCAACGGCCAGATCGGCATCTTTATCGCAAACGCTATGAAAAGTATCCAGAACAGCCACATCTGATCCTTCGCCGGGATCTTCCCCCGCATCCCATAAAAGGCCTCCATCGAAAACGACCTCCCCGGCGTATGCGCATAGATCCAGATCAACCCGATCAGCATCAGCAGACTGCCCACGAACGTATACACAAAGAATTTGAAGGTCACCGCGATCCGCCGCTCCCCGCCCCACTGACTACACAGGAAATATACCGGGATCAGCGCCAGCTCCCAGAAGAAATAAAAGAGCAACGCATCCGTCGCCAAAAATACCCCCATCAACCCCGCCTGCGACAACAACATCAACCCAAAGAAGTTCCACGGCCGCCGGTACTCATCCCGCCACGTCGCGATCAGGATGATCGGAAAACTCACCGCCACCAGCAGGCTCAGGATCGTCGAAAGCCCGTCCAACCCCACCGAAAACCGGCTCCCCAGCTCCGGCAACCATTCCACATTCGCCTTCACAAGCGTACTGTCCTTATGCACCGACAACCCCCAAAGCGAAACGGCCAGCGTGACCAGCGACGACAACAATGCCCAGCCCCGCGGCCCACGCTCACTCTTCAGCAGAAAAGCGATCAACCCGGTTACCAGGGGAATCACTATTAATAGAACAGGAATCATATCAATTATTTGAATTCAGTCCAACTTAATGCAGCGCCCCAACTTAAAGCCCCCCAACCTTATCCCCCCCATCTTATCCTCCCCCATCTAATGCGGCAATGGAACTCTCCCCCCCGACGGCGCCAACACCTGCGGCACGCTCGTCGTCCCGCTTGTGAAAAGCTCGACCAGGAACAACACCAATATCCCCAACACCATCAGCAACACATATCCCCCGACCTGCCCGCTCTGCAACAACCGCAACTGCCGGCTCCCATACTGCACCAGACCCCCCACCCCATTGACAATACCATCCACGATGTTCTTATCGAAGAATTCAAGGAATTGCGCAAGCAGATCCAGCGGCCTCACGATAACCGCATTATAAAATTCATCGACATACCACTTATTCGCCAACACCTTCCCAAATCCCGTCGCCTCACCCAGCTCCGGCCGCTTACTAAAGCGCCCAACCGCCCACAATGTCCCCACCAACGCCACCGCAACCGATACCGCCATCAACCCCCACTCCATCCCGCCACTGACCCCCGTCGACGCCGCGGGCGACCTGCTCTCCCCCAACACCGGGCCCAGGAACTTTGCCAGCAGGTGCGCATCCGGCTTGATCGCCTCCGGGATCCCTACAAATCCCCCAACCGCCGCCAACACCGCCAGGATCACCAGCGGGATCGTCATCGCGGCCGGGCTCTCATGCGGTTGACGAGAGCTGTGCCCATGACCTTCGGTCGCGCCCCGGTCAGACTGCCCCCCCCTGAATCCCCCCATAAACGTCGTCGCATAAAGCCGGAACATATAAAAAGCCGTCAGGAGCGCCGTAAACACCCCGATCACATAATAAACCGGACTGGCCCCAAACGCCGCCGACAAGATCTCATCCTTTGAAAAGAAGCCCGAGAATGGCGGGATCCCCGCAATCGCGATACACCCGATCAACATCGTCCACCGCGTCACCGGCAACCACTTCGCCAACCCGCCCATCTTCCGCATATCCTGCTCCCCACCCATCGCATGGATCACCGACCCCGCGCCAAGAAACAACAACGCCTTAAAGAACGCATGCGTCATCACATGAAAGACCGCACCCGTATAAGCGCCTACCCCCAGGCCGAGGAACATATATCCGAGCTGACTCACCGTAGAATAAGCCAGCACCTTCTTGATATCGTTTTGCTTCAACGCAATGGTCGCCGCCAGCAGCGCCGTCGCCAGCCCAACCACCGCCACCACATGCTGCGTCACCGGCGTCAGGTCGTAAAGGACATGGCTCCGCGCGATCATATAAACCCCCGCCGTCACCATCGTCGCCGCATGGATCAACGCCGACACCGGCGTAGGGCCCGCCATCGCATCCGGCAACCACGTATACAACGGGATCTGCGCCGACTTCCCCGTCGCCCCGACAAAAAGCAACAGCGTGATCGCCGTCAGATACCCGACCGTCGCCCCCCCATTCGCCTTCGAAAAGACCGTTTCAAAATCGACCGACCCAAACTTATTGATCATCAGAAAAATCGCAATCAGGAACCCCAGATCCCCGATCCTGTTCATCACAAAAGCCTTGATCGCCGCCTGGTTATAGTCCATATTCTTGAACCAATACCCGATCAGCAGGTACGAACAAAGCCCCACACCCTCCCAGCCGATAAAAAGTATCACGAAGTTCGACCCCAGCACCAGCAACAACATCGAAAAAACGAACAGATTGAGGTACGAGAAATACCGCGCAAAATGCGGCGCCTCCTCCTCATGCATATAGGAAGTCGAATACAAATGGATCAGAAAGCCCACCCCCGTAATGATAAGCAGGAACAGCACCGACAACTGATCGACCTGGAACGCAAACGGAATATGCAACGACCCGACATTAATGAAGTCGAACAACGTTATCACCGCCGGTTCAAATTCCTCCTTCCTCACCTCCCCGAACATCAATACGCTCAACACAAATGCCGCCAGGATCGTTCCACAGCCGATCACCCCCGTCAATCCCTTCGACAGGTAATTTCTGAATAGTCCCGTCAGCAGGAAACCTGCCAGTGGCAACGCCGGTATCAACCAAACAAGATTCGCCATAAAAAAGTTAGTCCGCACCGCAAGGCGCGATTCTTTAATGTTTAAGCCTATTCAGGAAATTAATGTCGATCGAATGCGTATTCCTATACATCATCACGATGATCGCGAGCCCCACACTAACTTCCGCCGCCGCCACCACCATGATAAAGAATACAAAAAGCTGCGCATTGATCCCCGCACTCGGATCCGTCGCCGCCATCGCATGCCAATGCATCTTCGAGAACGCCACCAAAAGCAAATTCACCGAATTCAACATCAGCTCCACACACATAAAGATGATAATGGCATTCCGCCGGGTCAGTACCCCCGCCACTCCGACACAGAACAACGCCACCGCAAGAAAAATGTAATAGTTTATCGGCATAGCTTACAATTAGTCTTTTTTCCCGATCACCACAACTCCCACCATCGCGCTAAGGAAAAGCACGCTGCTGATCTCGAACGGGATCACATAGTCATGGAACAGGCTGATCCCCAGATTATGGATCAACCCGATATCCCCCAGGTTCGTCTCCGCCACCTGGCTCTTCAGATCCGCCCGCTTCAACGCCGCCACCAACACCAACAGCAACGCCCCACCCGTGATCACCCCCGCAATCTTCAACCACCGGTTCTTCTGCGGCTCCGTCTCCGTATTGAGGTTCATCAGCATCACCACGAACAGGAACAATACCATGATCGCACCCGCATAGACGATCAGATTCACGATCGCCAGAAACTGCGCATCCAATAAAATATAATGACCTGAAATTGCTACGAAGACCACGATCAGCCATAACACACTATGAACCGGATTCTTGCTGATCACAACCAAAATGGCACCAAGGATCGCCAGGATACTAAGGAACCACCAGAGAACTTGCGTAATATTCATTTATGAAGCAGTTATTAAAAGTCAACCCTATTTATGTTCGCCGCGCGCCTTGGCAAACCCCTCCGGATCCGTCAGCGGATTCGGGATCAACAATTCCTCCTTCCCATAGATAAACCCCTTCCGGGTGAAATTCGCCGGCGCAAACGTCTCCGACAAGTATATCGCATCCTTCGGACAAGCCTCCTCGCACAACCCGCAAAAAATACACCTCAACATATTGATCTCATACTTCGCCGCATACTTCTCCTCCCGATAAAGACCCTCCTCCCCAGGTAGCCTCTCCGCTCCCTCCATCGTGATCGCCTCCGCCGGACAAGCTACCGCACAAAGCCCACACGCCGTACACCGCTCACGCCCTTCCTCATCCCGGTTCAACACATGCAACCCGCGGAACACCCGCGAAAAAGGTCGCTGCTTCTCCGGATAATTCACCGTCGGCCGCTTCTTGAACATATGCCCAAAAGTGATCGACATCCCCTTGGCAATCGCCGGCAGATACATCCTCTCCCACACATTCATCGGCCTGCGGTCCACCGCCTTAGCCCGGCTCGTTAACGGTTGCATATTCAATTATTTAATGGTGTCGCAAAAGTATAAAAAATCCGGTCAAAAGCATATTGATAATAGCCAGCGGTATCAACACCTTCCACCCCAGCTTCATCAACTGATCATACCGGAACCTCGGGATCGTCCACCTCACCCAGATAAAGAAGAGGATGAACAACACGATCTTCACAAAGAAACACGCCGCCTCCAGGATCGCCACCGGATTCTGCCCCCAACGTTGCGCCAGCTGCACATCATTCACAAACGGGATGTCATACCCGCCGAAATACAACGTCGACATCACCGCACTGCTGATAAAGACATTCACATACTCCGCAAATAGATAGAACCCCAGCTTCATCGACGAATACTCCAGGTGGAACCCCATATTCAACTCGCTATCCGCCTCCGACAAGTCGAAAGGCGTCCGGTTACACTCCGCAAACGCACACACCAGAAAGATCAGGAAACCCAATGGCTGTAAAAAGATATAATAACTGCCCTCCTGCTGCTGCTGCACGATCGTCCGTAACGATAGACTCCCCGTGATCATCAACAGGGAAATGATCGACAACCCCATCGCCAGCTCATAGGAGATGATCTGCGACGCGCCGCGGATCGCAGCCAGCAGCGAGAATTTATTATTCGACGCCCACCCCCCGATCATCACCCCATACACCCCCATGCTCACCACGCCAAATATATATAGGAGGCCGATATTGACATCCGCGATCTGCAAGTCCACATGCCGCCCCCCGATCTCCAGATAACTGCTCCACGGCACGACCGCACTCGTCATCATCGCCGTCAGCATCGCCAGCCCCGGGCCCAGGATGAACAACAACTTGTTCGACGACCCCGGGATAACCTCCTCCTTCATAAATAATTTCAACCCATCGGCCAGCGGCTGCAAGATACCCCCCGGGCCCGCCCGGTTCGGCCCCCGCCGATCCTGCATCAACGCCGCCACCTTCCGCTCCGCCCAGGTCTCATACATGGCGATCAGTAGCGACAACAGCAGTATAACCGTGATCAATATCACCTTATCCAGAAATAACACCCAATCAATAGCCAGTAAAGTTGTATACATAATTTTTACCTAGTATCGTTTTCCCCAATATCATCGCGGCTCATGCGGCTCGAAATCCGTCGAATGCGCAGGCCCCTGGATCTTCGAAAGATCGATCTCCGGTCTATCCACCTCACTGACCGTATGGATATCCATCAACAATTGCGGCCTCCGCCCATCCAGCACATCGTACAACACCTCCTGCGGCCGCTCCACCCCCACATAATGCCCCTGCGAGATCACCGAATGCCGGCTCACCTTCGTCGGCCCGTCGATCTCCCAGTCCGCCGTCGCCTTCTTCTCGAACCGGCACTCATTACAAATAAATTCCTGCACTTCCCCCCACTGATCCTTCCGCGCCGTAACCCGGAACACCTCCTCCCCTCGATACCACAAGGTCACCCGCCCGCTGCACTTCGGATGACTGCAATTCCGGTGCGCATCCACCGGCTTCAGGAACCAAACCCGGTTCTTGAACCGGAATGTCTTGTCCGTCAACGCTCCGACCGGGCAGACATCGATGATATTGCCGATGAAGTCATGCTCCAGCGACTGCTTGATATAGGTTGCGATCTCCGCATGATCCCCGCGATCCAATATCCCATGCTGCCGCTTTTCCGTCAGCTGATCCGCCGCGAAGACACACCGGAAACACATGATACACCGCGTCATATGCAGCTGGATGTACGGCCCCAGATCATGCTTCTCAAAGGTCCGCCGCGGGAACTCATACCGGGTGGTTTCCAATCCATGGTCATACCCCAGATCCTGCAGACTGCACTCCCCCGCCTGATCACAGATCGGACAATCCAGCGGATGATTGATCAGCAGGAATTCCACGACCCCGTTCCGCGCATCGATCACCTTCTCGCTCGTAATATTTTTGACGACCATCCCATCCATCACATTCGTCCGGCAGCTCGCCACCAATTTCGGCATCGGCCGCGGATCGGCCGTCGACCCCTGCGCCACCTCGACAAGACAGGTCCGGCACTTCCCGCCACTCCCCTTCAACGTCGTGTAATAACACATCGCCGGCGGCGCCACTTCTCCCCCGATCTTCCGGGCCGCATTCAGAATGCTCGTCCCCGGCTCCACCTCGATCGTGATGTTGTCAATGGTAACTTTGAATAATTTTTTTTCTTCAGCCATAGTTATTGTTTTTTATGCCCACCGCCGCCTACCCACCACGCCTGCTTCGCTGCGCGAACCTCCCTCGGTTCAGACCGTCGCCACCTCCAACGGATCCGCATAGTGCGCTAACCCATAGTTCCTGACCAGACACTCCTGTGGATTCTCCACATGCCACTCGAATTCATCCCGGAAATGCCGGATCGCCGCCGCCACCGGCCACGCCGCCGCATCCCCAAGCGGACAGATCGTATTGCCCTCGATCTTCCGCTGAATATCCCACAACAAGTCGATATCGCTCTTCTTCCCCTTCCCCGTATCGATATTCCGCAAGATCTTCTCCATCCACCCCGTCCCCTCCCGGCAAGGACTACACTGCCCACAACTTTCATGGCGATAAAACCTCGCCAGCGTCAACGTATGCCTCACCACACACTGATCCTCATCCAGCACAATGAACCCCCCCGATCCCATCATCGACCCCTTCGCAAACCCCCCATCCGACAACGATTCATAATTCATCAATCTCTTCTCCCCCTTCACCGTCTTCAACAACAAGTTCGCCGGCAGGATCGGCACCGACGACCCACCCGGAATACAAGCCTTTAGCCGCTTCCCCCCGGCGATCCCCCCGCAATATTCATCCGAATAAATAAATTCCTCTACCGGGATCGTCATATCGATCTCATAAACACCCGGCTTGTTGATATTCCCACAGGCCGAGATCAATTTCGTCCCCGTCGACTTCCCGACCCCGATCTTCGCATATTCCTCACCCCCCATATTGATGATCGGCACCACCGCCGCCAGCGTCTCCACATTATTGACTACCGTCGGACAATCCCAAACCCCCTTCACCGCAGGGAATGGCGGCTTGATCCGCGGATTGCCCCGCTTGCCTTCAAGCGACTCGATCAATGCCGTCTCCTCGCCACAGATATACGCACCCGCACCCGTATGCACATAAATTTCGCAATCGAAGCCCGTGCCCAGGACATTCTTTCCCAGCCACCCGTTCGCCTTCGCCTCCTCGATCGCCTGCTCCAGGATCTCCGGTATCCAGGCATACTCGCCCCGGATATAGATATAGGTAGCCTTGCTCCCCAACGCATACGACGACACGATCAATCCCTCGATCAACAAATGCGGTAGGAACTCCATCAGATAACGATCCTTGAACGTCCCCGGCTCCGACTCATCGGCATTACAGACCAAATATCTCGGCACCCCTTCCGGCTTCGCCAGAAAGCTCCACTTCAACCCCGTCGGAAAACCCGCTCCGCCCCGGCCCCGCAACCCGCTCTTCTTCACCTCATCCGTCACTTGGTCCGGCGTCATCGTCTTCAACGCCTTCTCCACGCTGCGGTAACCACCCTCCCGGCGATAGACGTCATAGCCCCTGATGCCCTCGACCTTTGCCTTCTCTAATAATAACAGTTTAGCCATAATTATTTTTTACGATTACCTCCAGGCGGTTCAGTTGTTCAGCGCCGCCTTTTGCCGGCATTCATCGATGATCTGGTCCACCCGCTCCGGCGTCAGATGCTCCCGGAAATATTTGCCCAGCTGCATCATCGGCGCATACCCGCAAGCCCCGAGACACTCCGCCGTCTTCAACGTGAAAAGCCCGTCCGGCGTCGTCTCACCCACCTTGATGCCCAACCGCTTCTTGATATGCTCGATGATGTCATCACACCCCTTCAACATACACGGCCCCGTCTGACACACTTCGAAAATATACCGGCCGACCGGCTTCAGATTGAACATGCTGTAGAACGTTGCCACCTCGTACACCTCGATCGGCTCCAGCTTCAGCAGCCCCGCCACATAATCCATCGACTCGGCGCTTAACCAGCCCCCGAACTCATCCTGCGCCAAATGCAGCACCGGCAGTATCGCACTCTTCTGCTTCCCCGCCGGATACCGCGCGACGATCTCATCGACCTTTCTCAATTTCTCGTCTGAAAATTTCGCCATATATTAAATTCTTTATAGCCTCCACCCCCCATCGCCTCTGCCCCATCGGCCGGTTATGCATCCATCTCCCCCGCGATCAGGTTCAGCGAACTCATCACGATCACCGCATCACTCAGCATCGCCCCATGCGTCATCTCCGAATACGCCTGATAGTAAATAAAACACGGCCGCCGGAAATGCAGCCGGTACGGCGTCCTCCCCCCATCACTGATCATATAGAACCCCAACTCCCCATTCGCGCCCTCCACCGCATGGTACACTTCACCCGGCGGGATCTCCGTCTCGCCCATGATCAGCTTGAAGTGATAGATCAACGCCTCCATCTTCGTATATACGTCTTCTTTAGGCGGCAGATAATAGTGCGGCGCATCCGCATGGAACACCTCCGCCTCCGCCCCCTTGAACTCCTGCACCTTCCGGTATGCCTGCTCGATGATCCGCAACGACTGCCACATCTCACCATTGCGGACAAGGAAGCGATCATAACAGTCACCCGTACTCCCTATCGGGATGTCGAAGTCGAAGTCCTCATAACTCGAATACGGCTGATGCACCCGCACGTCATAATCCACACCCGCCGCCCGCAGGTTCGGCCCGGTGAAACCATAATTTAAAGCCCGCTCCGCCGCTATCGGCCCCGCACCGATCGTCCGCTCCATGAAGATCCTGTTCCGGTTGAACAGGCTCTCGAACTCCTTCTGCACCGCCGGATATTCCGCAAGGAACTTCTCCAGCTTCTCGAACGCCGCATTCGAAAAATTCCGCTCGAACCCGCCGATCCGCCCCATATTCGTCGTCAGCCGCGATCCGCAAACTTCTTCATAGATCTCATAGATCAACTCCCGGTACTGCATCACATACAAAAAGCCCGTAAAAGCCCCCGAGTCCACACCCACAACCGAATTACAGATCAGGTGATCCGAGATCCGCGCAAGCTCCATGATGATGACCCGCAGATAATCCACCCGCTTCGGCGTCTTCACTCCCAGCAACTTCTCACAGGTCATATGCCACCCCATATTATTGATCGGCGAACTGCAATAGTTCAACCGGTCCGTCAACGTCGTGATCTGATACAAAGGCCGCCGCTCCGCCAGCTTCTCGAACGCGCGATGGATATACCCCACCGTTTGCTCCGCACTGACGATCCGCTCCCCATCCAACTCCAGGATGTTCTGGAACACCCCATGCGTCGCCGGATGCGTCGGCCCCAGGTTCAACGTCGTAGTGCTCTTCTCGATACTGCCCTCCGGCAGCTTGATATGTTGCTCGACACTCATTTTGCAAATTATTTTGTCACCGACATTTTATCTCTCTTCATCGACCGGTTTCTAGACCTTAGTCGTATGGGTCTCCCAATCCTGCTTCGCCCCTGGCTCACCCGGCACCCCGCTCGCAGGAAAAGTCGGTTCCCCCGAAGGCCTCGCCGTCTCTATCGTCCCCCTGTTCGCCGCCTCCGGCAACCGCCCCCTTCCAAACATCGCATCATCCTTATCTACCCGCGTCTGATCCTCCAACGGAAACTCCTTCCGCAACGGGAAATACTCCATCTCATCCACATTCAGGATCCGCTTCAGATTCGGATGCCCGACGAAATGGATGCCGAAGAAGTCATACGTCTCCCGCTCCATCCAGTTCGCCCCGGAATAAAGCTGCGTAGCCGTGAAGATATCGGGTTGCCCTATAGCAGTGAACACTTTGAACCGAAGCCGGATATTGTCGGCAAGATTGTGAAGATGATAGACGACCGCCAGCTCGCGGCCCGCCTGGTCCGGATAATGGACCGCCGTCAGATCGGTGAGGAACCGGAATTGCAATTCCGCATCATCGAAGAGGAACTGCATCACTTTCAGGTTCAAATCCTTCGGCGCCTCGAATGTCAGCAAGCCATAAGGCTCCTCGAAATGGGAGAGCTGCTCTCCGAACTTCGCGATCAGCCGCCCCTTGATTGTCTCGTTGGTTAATGCCATATGTTACTTAAATGCCGCCTCCGGCCGGTTATTGTATCCCGTACTCGTGCAACAAGGCCTTGTATTCTTCACTGTTCCGCCGCCGGATGCTTTCTTTCCCGACAAGCTCCTGGATCCGCATAAAGCCGTCCAGGATCGCCTCCGGCCGTGGCGGACAACCCGGAACATAGACATCGACCGGGACCACCTGATCGATCCCCTGTAATACCGAATAGGTATCGAAGATCCCCCCGCTGGAAGCACACGCGCCTACCGCCATCACCCACCGCGGCTCCGCCATCTGCAAATACACCTGCTTCACGATCGGCCCCATCTTCTTGGCAATCGTCCCGATCACCATCAGCAGATCACACTGCCGCGGCGTAAAGGCCAGCCTTTCCGCGCCGAAACGGGCCAGATCGTAATGCGACGCCATCGTCGCCATGAACTCGATCCCGCAACACGAAGTCGCAAACGGCATGGGCCAAAGCGAATTCTTCCGCGCCAGCCCCACCACATTGCTCAACTGCGTCGCAAAGAACCCCTCCCCCGGATATCCGTCAGGAGCATTCGCCATGCTGATATTGTCTTTCCTATCCGCCTGGATAGGATGAATATTGAACCTTACCGGACGTGCCATAGTATTAAATTTTATGCGTCAATCTTCCCAGGTAAGCGCACCCTTCTTTAATATATAAACGAATCCCGTCAAAAAAAGTGCGACAAACAGCAACACTTCCACGAAGCCGGCCCACCCCAGCTGACGGAAATTTACCGCATAAGGGTAAAAAAAGATCACTTCGACGTCGAAGAGCACAAAAAGGATCGCCACCAGAAAATACTTGATGGCCATCGGCTGGCGGGCATTACCCACGCCTTCGATACCACTCTCGAAGTTCTGAAGCTTTTCTGCCGTCCGTCGCTTTGGGCCCAGCAAATGCGTGACGCCCAGGACTATGCCGACAAAACCAAGTGCGAAGATGAATTGGAGGCCGATAGGAAAATAACTAATGGAATTGTCCATCGTTAAAAAGGATTTCTTCGAGGGCAAAAATAAGCTAGCGCACCGAATTTCCAACCAAAACGCAAAAATAAACGAACGGCCCGGCAAAGCCGGGCCGTTCGCAGCTTCTATTCAATCAATCATTTACCTCCCGACTTCGGCCTTGCCGCCGGTTGACGTACCGGCTTGGTCAGGATAGCAATGTATTTCTTGGCATCCGCATTCTCCGGATCTACCTCCAATATCTTCTGCAACCAGTATACCGCCTGCGCCCGATCACTCTTGCTATTATTATAATAGAAGGCCAACCGGCTATAACAGTCGATCACATATTTCTTATAAAGAGTGGAATCCTTACTCCCCGCCGCCTTCGCAATCGAATCCTTCGCCCGGCCAAATTCCGCCAGCTTCATCTCCGCATCCACCGCCACCCCCTTCGATCCTATCGAATCATCCTCCAGCGCCTTCGTTCGCATACAATACAAATACCCATATACCTCATCCGGATACTTCTGCTCATAGACCTGACAGAAGATACTGTCCGCCGTTTGATATTGCCCCGCCTGATAATTCGCCATGCCCCACTTGAAAAGGTCCGAATTCGTCGGGTCCTTGATCCCCATATAGGTAATGCGCGCAAGCGTAGCCAACGCCATCTTATCGCCCAGCTTATTGGCCAGATCGGTAGCCATGTTCAGATACTTGGTCTTATTCGCAGCCAGCGTGTCCTTCTGGATCGCGTTGCCAAAATCGACAAAAGCCTTCTCCCGCGTCGTCGAATCCGGCGATTTGCCTTCGATCGTCGCCAGTAAAACATAATCCAGCGGCGTCACCGCCGTCGGGTCCTGCTTGGCAAAATATGAATTGATATTCGTCTGTGCACACGAGTTGTCCCCCAGCGTGTCACAGCAATACGCGATCGTCTTGTATAACCGCGCTCCTACCTTATCCCCATACGTCGTAAGCGCAGCCTGCGCATCCGCCTTCGCCCCATTGAAATCCCCGTTGACTACCTTGAAGTCGATCTTCACGAAATCCACGTCCGGTCCCGGATCGGAATTGGCGATATACTTCTCCAGCGCCTCCTTTGCATTGTCCTTATCGGTTGTCCAATGGTAATAATAATAATAGTACAACTCATACCAGGCCGGCGCATACGCCGGATCCATTTCCACCGCCTTCTTGAAGTCCGGGAGGAAATAATCCACATTATTTTGCGTCAGATAGATCTTCCCGATCTGATACTCCGCCTCCGCCAGCTTACTATCCATCGTCAGCGCCTTCTGATACGCCTGCACCGCATTCCCCCCGTCGATCAACCTCCTGTAAGCGTCTCCCATCAACACATAAGTCTCGGGATTATTGAAATTCTTCACATTCGTCGCAAGCTGCAGCTTCTCCAGCGCATACTGCAGATCGCCCTGCGGCGCATCGATATTGGCCCGCGCAACCGCATTCAGCACATTTACGTCCTTTTGCTTCGTGAGCTGGATCGCCATTTCACAATGCTGCCGCGCATCCTGCGCCTTCCCGAACCGCAGCTCGACGCCCGCCATCCCCGCGAGCAGCATCGGCGCATTCCCATTGGTCTGCAACGCCTTTGAATACAGGTCCTGCGCCGCCACCGAATCCTTCATCGCCAGCAGCGTCTGGCCTTGCCAATAAACGGCGTCGATATTGTTGGGATTGGAGGCGAGCACCTTGTCGAACACATCTTTCGCGCTCTTGAATCTCTTGTAGTAGTAGAATTTCCTCCCCTGATCCACCGTCTGCCCCAATACAGAATTGCAGAAACCTGCAACGCCGGCTACCAATAACAGAAGTCTCAACTTGTTCTTCATCGTACTTTGTCTTGTTTAAGTTAGAAGTGGTAAATTTATAAAATATTTAGTTTTCTCTACTGTGAAATTTGTATTTGCTGATTATCGAAAGACATATTCGTCGGCCACAAATAAGCCCTGCGAAAAATCCGTTGTCCGCGCTCGTATTGCAGGAAATTGACAAAGTTGTTTCCTACCCCGCTCCAACCCTCCTTCAGGATATAATATAAACTGCGAACAAAGGGATACCGGTGCAACGCGATATTCGCCTGATACGGCTTCACCCAGGTCGGGCCGCCGCAGCTGGTACACCGGACCGCCGCCACATTTACACTCTTCAGCCATGTCAACTGTCCCGGATCGTCCTGATCGCCGATCCAGTTCACTCCGATAAATCCGATCGCATTCTCATTCTTTGAGACATAATCCAACACCCCCTCGCTGCTCTTCGCTGCCATAACATTCTTCCCCAGATGCTGCCCCCGCAGGATCGAATCCATCGCATACCGTACCGTACTTGTCGCCGTAACCCCATCCATCACCGCTACATGCTTCGTGTCCGTACCATTCAACAGATCCTGTAAGTCCTTGATCTCAAAGACCGAATCCGGCGAACGATTATTCACGATAACGGCAACGGCATCCAAAGCCAACGGCCCATAAGTAGGCTCTATATGAAAAGAATCCCTGTAGAACTTCTCCTCCTCATCCGTCAACCCCCTGGTCACCAGGATCATCCGCGTACTGTCCGTCGCCAGATCACGAAGACATTGCGCCTCCGCCTTATAATGCGGGATGATATGGACATTGGGGAAAGAGGATTCGAAGACTTTTATCTCCGAATCGATGACCGGTTGATATGATTCATCGACACTGATATTAATGGTCCCCGATGTGGGGGTCTCCTGGGGTGTTTTATTCCCACTTCCGCACCCTGCTGCCAACCCGCAGATCGTCAGTCCAATCCAAATACCTGAACGGTTCATCATATCAATCGTTGAAATAATCTCGCTGCCTGCCCCGATAGATCCGGAACCCGCCATACAAAAGAAAAAGCCCTCCAAGGAGGTACCGGCTCGTCCTCTCCATATTCAATGGCAATTTCAGGACCGGCGCAAGTACGATTAGCAGGCCGATCACGGCAATGATCACTCCCATCCCATAATCCATGATGGATCGCCGCAGCAAATAGCCCCTTCTTCTGCTATCCCCTTCTCCTTTATTCATTTATCTAATTTTCCTTATATATAGGCCAGGACGGGCAAATTAATGAATTAACCTCAAAATCTATGATGCGGCACGATGATCTTTCCACAATTTCGCATCTTCCTATTCACCACCAAACCGCCGCATGAGAAAGCCTTTCCCCAATGCCGGACAATAAGGATGTCCCATCGGCCTTGCCGCGCAATAGCCCTTGCCGCACAATAGACTGCATTCCGTACCTTTGCGCCCATGCCGTCTCAAAGCACCCGTCCATCCCTTCCCCAAGGCACCCGCGACTTCGGACCCGAGACCGTCCGCAAGCGATTATTTATTCTCGACGCCATCCGCGGGATCTTCGGGCTCTATGGCTACCAACCCCTCGAAACCCCCGCCATGGAACAGCTCGACACCCTCATGGGCAAATACGGCGAAGAAGGCGACAAGCTTATTTTCAAGATCCTCAACAACGGCCTCGGCGACCCCAAGAACATCGAAAAGTCCCGAAAAGCCTTCGACAACGTCCTCGGCGGAAAGAATGACCCCAACCTCACCGAACGCGCCCTTCGCTACGACCTGACGATCCCCTTCGCCCGCTACGTCGCCATGAACCACAACCAGCTTACCCTCCCCTTCAAGCGTTACCAGATCCAACCCGTCTGGCGCGCCGACCGCCCCCAGAGAGGACGCTACCGCGAATTCTACCAATGCGACGCGGACGTGGTCGGCAGCCGTTCCCTGCTTAATGAGGTCGAACTGGCTTCCATCTATCAGAAAGTCTTCCGGAAACTCCGCATCCCCGTCACTATCGCGATAAACCACCGCAAGATCCTCGCAGCCCTCGCCGATATCTGCGGCGGCGCCGGCAAGCTGACAGCTATAACCGTCGCTATCGACAAGCTGGACAAGATCGGTCTGGAGAAGGTTCGCGCCGAGCTGATCGACCGCGGCCTAAATGACGCCCAGGTCGCCACCATCCAGCAATACCTCGCCATCGACGGCCCCAATGCCCAAAAACTAACAACCCTCAAAGATCTTTTTACATCCAATCCCACCGGTCTCCAGGGCGTCGCCGACCTCGAAACCATCCTTTCCTACAACCCTTCCCTCACCATCGACCTCACCCTTGCCCGCGGGCTCAACTACTACACCGGCGCCATCTTCGAAGTAAAAGCCTCCGAAGCAAACATGGGCAGCATCGGCGGCGGCGGCCGCTACGACGACCTCACCGGTACCTTCGGCGTCCCCGGCATCCCCGGCGTCGGTATCTCCTTTGGCGTGGACCGCATCTACGACGTTATGGAAGAAGCAAACCTCTTCCCCCCCGACGTCCACACCGGAACAAAAGTCCTCTTCTTTAACCTCGGCGAATCCGAATCCCGCGCCGCATTCGACCTCGTCCAACGGCTTCGTGACAACGATATCCCCGCCGAACTTTACCACGAGACCGCCAAATTCGAAAAACAGTTCAAATACGCGGAAAGAAAAGGCATTCCCTTTGCAGCCATTATCGGCAGCGCCGAACTGGCCGCCGGAACCGCAAAACTTAAGGACCTCCGCGACGGCAGTCAGAAAGAAATATCGCTTGAAGAATTAACCCGATCCGATTTGTTCCGGTAAAAACCGCGGCTTATCTTTCGGGAACAATTGACCGACATGAAAAAAACTATTTGCCTTTTCCTCTCCGCGATCTGCCTCCTCCTTTGCCCGGTCGCCTACAGCCAGACCCCCAATCCCCTGTATCAACACCTGCCGCCAAAGGCTGACCATATTTACGACATCAACTTCAGCCAGATCAACTCAAAAGGCAACCTCCTTAGCGTTCTGTCCGGCCTCCCGCAAAGCAACAACCCCCATTTCGCCCTCATCTTCGATATTCTCAAAGACCCCGCCTCGGCAGGGATCGACCTTAGCCATCATATTATCATTGCACAATCCTCCGCCACCGGCGCCGGCGCTGACACCCTCGCCTTTACGAATATCGTTCTCCAGCTTTCGGACTCCGCCAAATTCCGTGTTACGTTGAAGAAGGTGATCCCCGACCTGCACATCCACCGCCTTCCCGGCAAAGGCGCCAGCGCCGCACACGAGCATCTCGCCCTCGCCTGGAATGACAACGTCGTGGTTTTCACCCTGGCCGCACATGAAGGTGCGATCACCGACGCCGCATCTGCATCCGCCGACTCCAAAACGCCCCGGCCCCATCCCGCCCCCTCCGCCGTTCACCGCCCCGTCGCCGAGATCGCCACCGAGAAAAGCCTGGCCGCCCTCGCCGGCTTCCCCACATCCCCCTGGACAACCGACCAGCGCTTCCTGACCGGCTTCGCCTCCGATGCCGATATGCACTTCTGGAGCACCGGGATGAATATGGGCCGGTTCTTTGCCAAAATGGCGGCGAAAATGGCCAAAAAGAACGGCATGTCGCCTGCTATGCCCGGTAACTTCCCCAACATCCCGTCCGGCCCCGCCAATACCCCGATCTTCTCTACCTTCAATTTCGCGGACGGCCGGATCGTTTTTCATATGACCGTCTTTAACCAGCCCGGAGACGCGGCAACTATGCGCCGCTTTGTCGACCACCCCTTCAACAAGGACCTGATCGCCCGGCTCCCCGACGGCCGCCTGCTGGGCTATATGGCCATGCACATCAATCCCGCCGCCTATAAGGACGTGCTCGACAAATACCACACCCGCAACCTCGTCGACTCCATGCTCCAGAAGAAAGGACTCTCGATCGACGATTTTACCAGTGCGTTTAGTGGAGATTTCCTGGTCGCCGCCCTCGCCCCTGATTCCGTTGCAACGACAGATACCGCAAAAAAGAAGGTCCGCTTTTATCTTGTTGCCGGCGTCAATGATCCCGCCAAACTCATGCAGCTCGCTTCGAAACTCAGCGGAGTAGCCACCGCCAATCCCGACACCTCAAAACCCCATCCCTTTAAGGATTTCGCAAACAAAATGGTCGTTCAGGACAACCTCCTCGTCATCAGTGGATCCCGCGAACAGGCGATGAGCTATTTCACTCACCCCGGCCGCCGCTCTACCGACAATATCGATGTCAGCAACAACATGCAAAGCCTCGTCATCGACATGAAGGCGATCAGTAATTACATCGGCAGTTCCATGGCCAGCGACCCCAAGGCCATGATCTTCGCCCGCATCCTCGAGAAGCTCGACAAGATCACGCTCACCAGCGGTCTCATGGACGGCGACAACACCGAGATGACGTTCCAGATCATCACCGCGGAACCTTCCAACAACAGCCTTGCCACGTTGCTGAGTATTTTGCACTAACGGACGTAACGCATCTGACTACTCCGTCCTCAGGCTATCCACCGGATTGGCCAGCGCCGCCCGTATCACCTGCATACTGATCGTCGCCAGTGCGACTACTAGCGCCACAGCCCCCACCAGCGCATACATCCACCAGCCGATTTCGATCCGCGCCGCATAGCCTTGTAGCCACTTGTTCATCAGCCACCCGGCAACCGGCGCCGCGATCACAAACGCCAGCAGGATCATCCCCAGGAATCCCCGCGACAAGGTCGCCGCCAGGTCAGGCGCCGTTGCCCCCAACACCTTCCGGATGCCGATCTCCTTCATCCGGTTGACCGTCGTAATGGCCGATAACCCAAACAACCCCAGACAGGCGATCACGATAGCAAACGCACTGCTGATCTCCACCGCCTTTCGCCACCGCATATCCGCCGCATACATCTGCGCGATCGACTGATCCAGGAAGGTATATTCAAAAGGATAATTGTTCGTGACCTCTTTCCACACCGGCTGGATCGCTGCAATCGTTGACTGCATCTCGCCTGCCCGGACCTTGAATAAGAATTCACTTGCATAATGCCTGGTCAGCTGGTGCACCATCGGCTCGACCGGCTGGCTCAGGTTCTCGAAATGATAGTCTTTGACGACCCCGATGATCGTGCCATAGATCGTCTCGTCGTACACTCCCAGTTTGGCGCGGCTGCCCAGCAATTTCCACATCGATTCATTGACCACCATCGCCCCCGTCTTCCGCATCGAATCCGTCGGATAATCCCGGCTGAAAACCCGCCCCCGGACTACCTTCAATCCCAGCATCTCGAAATAATTATAATCGACCGTGAGCTCTTTCATCCACATCTGCTTTCCGTCCAGTTTAAAGCCGTTCGAATTGTACGACCCGTTAAGTCCGCCGTTCATCGCGCTATAGGCCAGGATCGAAGGCTGCGTCCGCGCAAACGCATATAGCCTTTCTTTTACTCTCTGCGTAAATTCCGGCTCGAAGACCGGGTTATGCACCATCAAGACCTGATCCTTGTCAAACCCAAGGCCCTTGTGATTGATATAATCCATTTGCCGGTCGATCACCAGCGCCGACAACATCAGCACCACACAACAACTGAATTGTACCACCACCAGGATCCGCGAGAAGCGCGGCCGGATTCGGAATGTCCTGAACCCCTTCATGACCGAAACCGGTTTGAGCCGCGAGACCAGCAACGCCGGATAATAACCCGCCAGCAACCCCAGCCCGACCGCAAGCACCAGCGCCGCAGCCAGTACCTCCCCAAAAGAGATATCCGCATATCGCACCTCCGATCCGATAACCGTCCTCAGAAAAGGTACGCCCGCAAACGCCAGCCCCATTCCCACGCCTACCGCGATAAGCACCGTCAACTGCGTTTCCACCCAGAATTGGAAGACCACGCTGCCCCGTCCCGCCCCCATTACTTTTCGGACCCCTACCTCCTTTGAGCGGGCAGCGGCATTGGACACCGTGATCAGGATATAGTTGAGCGACGCAAGAAGGAGAATAATGATGACGATACAACCAAGCTGATAGATCGATTGAAGGTCTGTGAAATGTCCCCAGGGCGTGGAAGGATTCAGATGCCCCTCCGCCAGCGGCCGCAGCCACCACCGGAACGTATTCCGCGCCGCCGGTTTGAACCCAAAGCCCTCGGCGACCTCCGGCAGAAAATAGGTCCGCATCCAGCCGTTCAGTTTTTGCTCGAACGCCGCCTTGTCCACTCCCGGCTTCAACTCGACCACCGTCAGGTAATCCATATGATTGAACCGCTCCCCAAGATCCCTGGCATAGTCCGGAGCTGCCGTCGCCGGCAAGATCATCGTATATTGAATGCTCGAATTGTCCGGAGCGTCCTTGATGATTCCCGCGACCCTGAAGAGCCGGTTGCTGTCCGACACCAGCTCGATCGTCCTGCCCACCGCGTCTTCCCTTCCAAAATACTTTTTTGCCGTAGCCGCCGACAACACCACATTACCCGGCAGCGCCAAAACCGTCCGGGGGTCGCCCTTCACCAGCGGGAAGCTGAATCGCAGCAGGAAGTTGCTGTCCGCATAATAGACCCCCTTCTCCTTATATACCTCCTTATTCGCCCGGATCAACTGATCCCCCATATGATAGGTCTGATCCTTGAAGACAATGATATGGTTCACCTCGGGAAACCGGCTTTTCATGTCCGGCCCCACCACCAACGGGAATTCCAGCCCATGCTCTTTACTCTCCGGATCATCGTTGGAAAAGTCGCTCATCTCCAACCGGTACAGCCGGTCGCCATTAACATGGAAGCGGTCAAACGATCTTTCATAGCTGAGATGAAAGTACAACAACGCACAAAACGCCACCGAGATCGACAACCCGATCACGTTGATCAGACTGAGCATCGGCCTCGAACGCATATTCCGCCAGGCGACAAGGAGATAATTCTTCAGCATAAGCAGGGATTTTTTGTGATACAACTGTGAGAACTGAAGTTACCGAAAATTCGTAAGTTTATGCCCGACCAAGCGCGCATGAAAAAGATAGTTCCCAAACACCCCCTGGCCATCCGCTGGATGCACTGGATCAACTTCCCGATCCTGACCGTCATGATCTGGAGCGGCCTGCTCATCTATTGGGCAAATGACGTCTACAAGATCCACCTGGGACATAACATCCTTTTCTCCTTCTTCCCCCAATCTTTCTATAAGTCGCTGAATATCTCTTTCCGCCTCGCCGAAGGCATGGCGTTCCATTTTGTTTTTATGTGGGTCTTCTTCCTGAATGGCCTCGTATATGTAACGTACACCCTGGTTTCCGGCGAATGGCGATATCTCTTTCCAAACCGTCACTCCTTTAAGGAAGCCTGGCTGACCGTTCTCCACGACCTGCATATCAGAAAGACGGCTCCGCCCCAGGGGAAATACAACGGCGCCCAGAAGATCGCCTACACCGCCGTGATCCTCATGGGCCTCGGATCGATCCTGACAGGCCTCGCCATCTTTAAGCCGGGCCAATTCGCCTGGCTCACCTGGCTCTTCGGCGGCTATGGCAGTTCCCGGGTGATCCATTTTATCCTCACTTTAGGCTATTGTTTATTTTTTGTTATCCACGTCGTCCAGGTCATCCTCGCCGGTTGGAATAACTTTCGCGCAATGGTCGCGGGCTTCGACGTCGTCAACAACCCGCCCGTTAACTCCGGCACCCCTCCTCTCAATTCGACCACTTCCTCTTCCCTCAATATAACCGCCTCCTCTTCCCTCAACACAACCCCATCCCATGGAAAATCAACCCCATAAATCCCGTCCCCCCTTACGCGAGATCTTCAAAAGGGTGATCGGCCACAGCTCTTCCCTCACCACCCAGCAACAGATCGACCGCCGCACCTTCGTTTCCTTCGCCGCCTTCTTCGTCGTCGGCGCCGCCGCCTGGAAATCTTGGTTTTGGATCAAAGACTCCGCCCACAATGACGGCGTCCAGGGACCCCTCCGCCATGGCCTCGACATCGACGATAAGATCTTCAAACATACGCTTTCCAACAATCACCTCGTCCCCACCTTCCCAAAAACCGCCGCCGCCCGCAACGTCCGCTACAACGCCAACGTCGGCCTCGGCGCCAACGGCTTCGATCTCGACAAATGGGCCCTTCAGGTCACCAAAAGCGACAACACGACAATTAATATAAGCCTCGATGAGCTCCGTTCCCTGCCGAAGACCGAGATCGTCTTTGAATTCAAATGCATCGAAGGCTGGAGCCAGATCTCCTGGTGGGGCGGCGTAAAGTTTAGCGACTTTGTTCAACATTACAACCTCCAATCCGAGACCTCCTTCGACTACGTCGGCCTCAGCACTCCCGATGACCAATACTATGTCGGCATCGACACTCCCAGCGCCCTTCACCCCCAAACCATCCTCGCCTACGAAATGACCGGCCAACCCCTCCCCCTCAGCCACGGCGCCCCGCTCCGGTTGATCATCCCCGTTAAATACGGCGTCAAGAATCTCAAACGCGTCGGCAAGATCTTCTTCTCCAATTCCCGCCCCCGCGACTACTGGTTCGAACGGGGCTATGACTACTACTGCGGGTTGTAAATAAGCTATTCATCCCCCTTCGACCCCCATTTTTCCCGCCTCGGTATGAAAACCCCTTCCAAAACCTTTACCGATACCCATATTGCCGCTTGAACTCCTCAAGCTCCCGCTCATTCAGCACCTTGAACATATACGTCCGCGTCGAACGGTTCCGCTCCACGAACGGAATATGCCGCTCATAGAAGTCGTGGAACAGCGCCGCCAACTGCTGCACGTGCTCCTTGCTTTCAAGATAAAATCCACAATCCACCTTCGCCCCACCCGACTGGAACGTCAGCGAATTCGTCATCCCATCCGAGTTGCTCCCCGATACCATCGCCCCATCATTCACATACATCCCGTTAAATGCCTCCACATTAAAGTCCATCTCGCTGACCATCCGCATCGGATAATGCACCGCCCCGATCGTGATCCCCGCCGGGCTCACCACCAGGTTCTCCTCCGACAACCCATAGCTCCGTACATCCCCCCTGGCGATCACCGCCCCGATTATCACAATCGCAATCCCGCCGCCAAACACATAGGGAATATACCCGCTCATCCCCGGGATAACAACCAGCACCAGCGACGACGCCGCAATGAACAACCCCGCATAAGCCACATATGCCCGCTTATTCCTGCGGGACACTACTAATTTCGTCCGGAATTCCATATCCCAATTTACAACTTTTCATACACCACGGCCGCCCCCTGCCCCACTCCCACACACATCGTCGCCAACCCATACCTCACATCCCGCCGCCCCATCTCATGCACGAGCGTCGTCGAGATCCTCACCCCACTACACCCCAACGGATGCCCGATCGCGATCGACCCTCCATTCACATTCACCCGCGCGGCATCCAGCCCCAACTCCTGCATGCACACCAGCGCCTGCACCGCAAACGCCTCATTCAGCTCCACCAACCCCAGGTCACCGGCCGTAAGCCCCGCCCGCTGCAGCGCCTTCTGCGTCGCCGGGATCGGCCCCACCCCCATGATCGCCGGATCAACCCCCGCGACCGCCATACTCACCACCCGCGCCATCGGCCGCAACCCATACCGCACTACCGCCGCCTCACTCGCCAGCAACATCGCTGCGGCCCCATCATTGATCCCCGCCGCATTCCCCGCCGTCACCGTCCCGTCTTTGATAAACGCCGGCCTCAACGCCGCCAGCCTCTCCATCGAAGTCTGCCGCGGTTGCTCATCCGCCTCAAAGAATATCTTTTCCTGCTTCCCCCCCAACACCTCCACCGGCGCAATCTCCGCCGCCCACTTCCCCGCCGCCAAAGCCGCAAAATATTTCTCCTGCGATGCCAGCCCAAATGCATCCTGCGCCTCCCGCGATACCCCCCACTGCCTGGCCACATTCTCCGCCGTCTCCCCCATAGAATACGGATGATATTTCTCCGCAAGCCGCCGGTTCACAAACCGCCATCCGATCGTCGAGTCAAAGATCTCCGCCGTCCGGCTAAACGCATGGCCCGACTTTGCGAGAACAAACGGCGCCCTCGTCATACTCTCCACTCCACCCGCGAGATACACATCTCCCTCGCCACACGCGATCGCCCGCGCCGCATCCATCACCGCCTGTAACCCCGACGCGCAAAGCCGGTTCACCGTATTACCCGCCACCGTCACCGGCAGCCCCGCCAGCAACGCCGCCATCCGCGCGACATTGCGATTGTCCTCTCCGGCCTGATTCGCATCCCCCGCGATCACATCCTCGATTGCCGCCGGATCGACAGCCCCGTTCCTCGCCAAAAGCTCCCGAATCACATGCGCCAGCAGATCATCCGGCCGGATGCTACTAAGCCCGCCGCCCAACTTCCCGATCGGCGTCCGCACCGCATCGATAACATATACCTTGTTCATAGGCTCCCGCTGTTTTTTGCCCGGCAAGTTACGACTGATCGGAATTTCCATAAAAAGAAGTAACTTTCTGACAATATCAACCCGTCCCCTTCCCTCGCCTCCAATCACCGCACCAAAACAATCCATATGGGATCCCAACTCACCCAGGCCCGGCTCTGGGGCCACCAACCGCAAGACTGGTCCACCATCCAGGAACCAACCGCAAGGGCCGGTTACGACCATGCCCTCAATGCCCTCAACCTCACCGGCCAGGAGACCCTGCTCGACGTCGGCTGCGGCACCGGCGTATTCCTTAGCCTCGTAGCCCCCAAAGTCCGTTTCATCACCGGCCTCGACGGCACAGTCGAGTTCGTCGAAGAAGCCCGCCGCCGCCTGCCCGCATTCCCATTCCTTGTCGGCGAAATGGAAGACCTCCCGTTCCCCGACGAAGCCTACGATATCGTCACCGGCTTCAACTCCTTCCAATACGCCGAGACGATCGGCGAAGCCGTCGCCGAAGCCAGACGCGTCCTCAAACCCGGCGGCCGCCTCGTCGCCATGATCTGGGGCAACAAGGAAGACTGCCAGGCCGCCATCTCACTGGGAGCCATTGGCACCCTCCTCCCCCCTCCGCCGCCCGGCACCCCCGGCCCCTTCGCCCTCTCAGAAGAACAACGTCTCGAACGCACGCTCGAAAAAGCCGGTTTCACCATCCTCCAATCCACCGACATCGAATCCATCTGGGACTACCCCGACGTCGCCACCGTACTCCGCGGGCTCCTTTCCAGCGGACCCGCCTACCGCGCCATCACCCATGCCGGATACGAAAAGGTCGCCGAGACGGTAACAGCGACCCTTCCGCCATTCACCCGCCCCGACGGCCACATCGTTTACAACAATAAGTTTAGGATCGTAATCGCGAAAAAGTAGGTAACCAACGATAGATCCCTTAGCGCGTCGCTACGCCCTGCGGCCGCACATCATTCGCCACCGGCAGCTGCAACGGCTCCCCCGGCTCGCTCAACGACCCGTCCCCACTCACCTTCAACACATGCAACCAGTTGTTATTGACCGCAAACGTCGTATCCACATTCTGACTCACCACATACAACGTCCCGCCATCCGGCGAAAACCCCAGCGAAAAATCCCCGCTGTTCGGCGAATCCTTTAAAACCAACTTGCTCATGTAACCCGGCGCATCCGGAATATCCGTATTGTAAACCCCCACCGCATTCTCCCCAGAATTCAACGTATACAACCGCGTCCCGATCGAATTGGTGCGGATCCAACACGTCGCCGGCCCACCGGCCACCTGCGTCACGAAATTCAACGCCCCGGTGGATGGATTAATATCATACACGCCAAAAGCCCCCGCCACCGGGAAACCGACGTACAACGTCCGGTCACTCCGCGGATTCGTCGCCAGCCCCAATGCCCCGCCATCACCCTTCGGCACCACATACGGCGCGCCCGGCGCAAGCGACAACCCCTGCCCGCCACGCACATCGAAGGACAACAACGTCCCTACCGGCACCTCCGTCGGCAGCATAAAGGCAAGGAAATCCGTCGCAAACAGGAACCGCCGGTCATTCGACAACAACACCTGCGACGGCGAAGAACCCGCCGGCACCTCGATCGTCCCATTCGGCACCGCCGACAATCTCCCCGCATCATCCACCTCAAAAGTCGCATAGTTCGGCCGCTGAGTGATCACATGCAGCGGGTCGAAGGCCTTGTTCGCCACATACACGAACCGCCCATTGATCGCCACGCTGCAAGGCGTCTGACCACCCGAAGGAAAAGGACTCCCCGGCACCGGGACCAACGTCCCATCCGGATTGATACTGAACACGGCAATCGTATTGCTGCCTCCATTCACCGCAAACAGGAACCGCCCGTCATCGCTGATCACCAGCGGATCATCCGTATCATCCGGGCCCAACACTTGTTTGGGATTCGCCAGCCCGGCGCCATGCGTCGGGAAGGGACTGCCCGGCAACGACGCCAACGTCCCATCCGGCTTTCGACGGTAGGCCAGCACCGCATTGGCATTGTCATGATAATCGTTGCTGATCACATACACGATCCTTCCTCCATCTTCGATCGGATTCCCCGGCCCTTTGTGGCAAGCGGAGAACATACCACAGGCAACTACGCCCGTCGCGCAAACAAGTAAACGCAGATTCATAAGAGTAATTTTCGACAAAGGAAGAACAGTCCCCCAAAGAAGTTGTCACAGAAGGATAACAAGAGTATATGGAATGTATCACCTTCCCCCGTCACCCGACTATAGGCATCCGGAACCAAAACATATTCTCCCCCTCCCGCACCTCCGCCCCATGCCCAAACCCATGTATCGACAGCACCCGCTTCACGATCGTCAACCCGATTGCAGACCTCTGCGGCCGCACACCCTCCACCCCATTGAACCATCCCAAAATATCGTCCCCCAATTCCTTCCCCTCGTTCGCGATCCTTAACACCAAATCGCCTTCGTCCCGGCTCAACCGAACCACAATCTTCCCACCCGCCCGGATATATGACACCGCGTTGACAACCAGGTTCTGCAACACCCGCTCCATCATAGCGATATCCGCCTCCACCCACGCCCCATCCATACAATTCTCACAATCGATCTCCCCACTACCCACGGCCCTCACCACTTCCTGCAATACCTCCGAAAATACGAACGGCTCCCGCCGGATTTCGAAACTCGCCGACTCCATCTTGGACAGCTCAAACACCTGCCCCACCATCTTCTCCACCTGCCGGATCTTAGCCAATACCAACTCTCCATATTCCCGTTCGTCCCCGTCACCCAATTCCCCCCGCTTCATCTGCAACGTCTCCGCATAACCGCGTGCGATCGCCAGCGGCGTCCGCAGGTCATGCGCCATATTCGTCATAAAATCACGCCGCTCCTTCTCCGACGCCACGACCCGGTTGACATTTTCGACCAACTCATACTGCCGTCTCACCCGGCGTATATACAACATCGTTATCAACAGCGACAGCGCCACGATAAAGACGACCGCTCCCAGCGCTGCCGGCGTCACCCGGCTGTTCACCAGCATCTGCGTCACCGACCGGTATTGCTGATTCCCCAGGATCACATAGATATACCCAAGCCGCCCATTCTCCCCCTCCACCGTCGCTGCGGAAAAGATCTTCCGATGGTCGGGATCCCGCGGATCGGAGCCGCTGATATACCGCAGACCCCCCGCTTGCAAATATTGCTGCAACGGCCCGGTATCCACCTGCCAGTTCCGGATCTCCGGCGTATCTCCGTGAAAATAAATGACCCTCCCCGTAGTATCCAGGAAATACACCTCCGCACTGGGACTAATGACCATCGCCTGATAGAAGACCGAATCCGCCTTCTGCCGGTCAAAGCCCTCGCGGCCATACGGCGACGTGAACTTCGCGATATGCCCCGCCACATCCTTATTCAGCAGTTGCGTACTAGCGCCGTAGAAGGCCGTCGTCGCCATATACGTCACCCCGATAAATAACACCCCCAGCACCGCAGTCAGCAGGAACACCACAATATAGATGCGGCGAAAGATCGTAAACGGCTCCCGCCCCGCGATTGGCCCTTGTCTCGGATTCGACTCTTGTTTCATTCGGCAAAACGGTAACCTGTACCCCAGGTCGTCAGGATATATTCGGGTTTGTTCAAATTCTTTTCCAGCTTGATCCGCAACCGGTTGATATGCGAAGTGACGGTATGCTCATACTCCTGGAACGCAAAGCCCCAGATCTTCTCCAGCAACTCATGGCGGGTGAACGTCTTTCCCGGATGGCTCGCCATCAACACCAGCAGATCGAACTCCTTTGGCGTCAGTTCCAGCCGTTGTCCCCTGATCGTAACCCTTTTTTTGTCCTTGTCGATGACCAGTTCACCCCTGACCAGCAGCCCCTTTCCCGCAACCCGTTCACCCGTCTCTCCGCTCCCGCCGGTTACCGCCTCATTCCCCCGCCGCATCAGCGCCTTCACCCGCGCCATCAGTTCGAATACCCCAAATGGTTTGGTCAGATAGTCATCCGCACCCAACTCCAATGCCGTCACCTTATCCGTCTCTTCCGCAAGTGAGCTCAACATCAGGATCGGCGTCTGCTCATTCCGCTCCCGGATCCGCCGGCAGATCTCGACCCCGCTCAGATCAGGTAACATGATATCCAAAATGACAAGATGAAACGCGCCCCCATCCAGTTTCTCCAACGCCGCCAACCCCCGGTCACAAGCTGTGACCCGATAGAAAGGCTCATGCAAATGCAAGCTTAATAGACTGGTGATCTGCGGGTCGTCTTCAACCAGCAATATTTCCTTCATTCCGCAATCTACTCAATTTTCAAACTATCGACCGGATTCGCCCGCGCCGCACGCAATGCCTGCCAGCTCACCGTTAAAAGCGTAATAAGCATCGCCACCCCCATCGCCGCCACGAATACCCATACCGAAATTGCCACCCGGTAATTGTATTGCAGCAACCACCCATGCATCACTTTATAGGCCAGCGGCGCCGCAAACAGGAACGAGATCCCCACCAATACCACAAAATCCCGCGACAACAGTCCCCAAAGCGTCGCCACCGAAGCCCCCAGCACCTTCCGCACGCCGATCTCTTTCACCCGTTGCTCCGCCACGAACGATGCCAGACCGAAGAGCCCCAGACAACTGATGAAGATCGCGAATATGGTGAAAAAGCCCGCAAGCTTGCCGATACGGTCCTCAAGCTCGAACTTCTGCGCATATACCAGGTCGTTGAAGGAATACTGGAACGGCGCGGCGGGTACATACTTGTGAACGATCGACCCCACCATCGGCACCGCCTTGCTGACCGGCATCGAAGGATTTAGCTTCACATCGAGCACATTGGACATCTCGTTGTTGTCCAGCATCCAGACGGTCTGTTTTACCGGGTAGAAGGGATCGTTCATCACGATGTCCCTGACGACGCCGATCACATGATAGTCGCGCATCTGCGCCGTGGACTGCCCATACCGGATGATCGCGCCGACCGGCTGCTTCAACCCGATGTACCTGACCGCGGTCTCATTCAGGATCATAGCCGTCGAATCGGACGCAAAATCCGCCGAGAAATCGCGACCCGCTACGACCCGCCAGCCAACCGTCCGGCCAAAATCCATCGAGTTGAATACTACCGCAAAACTCGTGACCTGCGATTCATCCTTCCCCGCCCAATCAAAAGAACTTTGATTGGTATATACCTGTGTCGTCGGGCTGTTCGATTCCGCCACCCGCGACACCGCACCCGACTTTTCCAGGTCCTGGCGGATCGCTTCGAAATGCGTCCGCATCTCGTTGCTGAGGATGTCGACCGAGATCAGCCCGTTTCGGTCGTATCCCACCGGGCGATTCTTCGCATAGCTGATCTGCTGAAAGACGATGATCGTCCCGATGATCAGCACCACCGATACCGTGAACTGTACCACGATCAGGGCTTGCCGGGGCACCGACGCCCAACGGCCGGCCCGGAAAGTTCCCTTCAGGACCTTCACCGGATTGAAGGAAGAGAGATAAAAGGCCGGATAGCTCCCCGCGATCAGCCCCGCCAGCACCGCCCCACCCAGGGCGAGCAGCCAGAAAACAGGCTTGTCCCAGGGAATATGCATCTGCTTATCGGCAACGCCATTCATCCACGGCAACGCCAACTCCACCAACAACAGCGACCCCGCAAACGCGATCATCGCAAGAAACACCGACTCTCCCAGGAACTGGCCCACCAGCTGCCAGCGTTGCGACCCGACCGACTTCCTGATGCCCACCTCCTTCGCCCGCTTCTCCGACCGCGCCGTACTAAGATTCATAAAGTTGATACATGCCAGCAACAGGACAAAGACCCCGATGGTCCCGAACATCCATACGAGCTGGACCGTTCCCCCCACGTTCTTCCCGTTGAACCAGGTATTATACAGATGCCATCGCGCCATTGGAAAGAGCTCCACCACGGGCTTGAGCTTCGGCCGGTGCGGATACAGCACCCCCGCCACCTCCGCCTGGGCCTTGAAAAGATCGGCTTTATCATTCAGCAAAGCGAACATCTGAAAGGCGTTGTTCGTCCAGTTCGTCGTCGAATACCTTACCCAATCCTCCGCCGTCGCATAGTCCGCCCACGGAAGAAAATATTGGGTTTCCCGAAATGTCGAGCTGTACGGAAAATCCGCAAAGACGCCCGCAATCCTGAAATCCTTTCGATTGTCCAGTTTCACCGTCTTCCCCACCACGTCCTTTGTCCCGAACAACGCGATCGCCGTCGACTCGTTGATCAGCATGGATGAGGGATCCTCCAGCACCGCCTTCCGGCCATCGTTCGCATGGAGATCGAGGATGTCCATCATCCCCGGCTCTGCATAAAGACCCGCGATGCTCAGGACCTTATCTCCTACCGTCAGCACCCGGTCCGAATTCCATGAGGTCATCGATACCGTCTTGAAATCGGCGCCGAAATCCGTCCGAAGCGCCACCGAAAGCGGGATCGGCACCGACGCATCGGTCTGTTTCCCCTCCATCCGCGTAGTAGTCACCATCACCCGGACGGCATGGTCGTAGGTGGCAAAATTTTTGTTAAAGCCCAACTCATCCCGGACCCAAAACGCGATAAGCAGCACGACCGCCAGGCCAATTGCCAGGCCCGACAGGTTGATCGCGGAATATACCCGGTTCTTGACCAGGCCCCGCCAGGCGATAAGAAAATATGACTTTATCATGACTTCTGCGCCCCAAAAACAATTCCATCCCCTAACGGCCTCATACTCAGCACCGCATTTTGTCCATCATTACACCTGCCCGTCCGTTTTCAATACAGTCCTCTGTTCGCTTTCGATACAACCCGTAAATTGTCGTATCTTTGCGCCCCGCATGGAAAAGGAGAAGAGAAATATCAGGCACTTCACCAGCGAGGATATCGAAGCCTACTTCGAAACCCTCGGCGAAAAGAAGTTCCGCGCAAAGCAAGTCTGGGAATGGCTATGGCAAAAACACGCCCATTCCTTCGACGACATGACCAATCTCAGCAAACCGCTGCGCCAGCAGCTCGCCGACACCTTCACCCTTCCCGCCCTCACCATCGACGCCACCCAATACAGCGCTGACGGGACCATCAAAAGCCGCTTCCGCACCGCCGACAACCACCTCGTCGAAGGCGTCCTTATTCCAACCGACGAACGCAAGACCGCCTGCGTGTCCTCCCAGATCGGCTGCTCCCTGAGCTGCAAGTTCTGCGCGACCGGTTATATGGACCGCAAACGAAATTTGGATTACGACGAGATCTATGACGAAGTTGTACTCATCAACCGGCAAAGCGAAAAAGTCTACGAAAAGAAGCTGAGTAATATTGTTTTCATGGGCATGGGCGAACCGCTCCTCAATTATCGCAATGTTCTAAAGGCGATCGAGCGTATCTCCGCGCCCGACGGTCTCGCTATGAGCCCCCGCCGCATCACCGTCTCCACCGCCGGCGTGGCCAAAATGATCCGCCAGCTCGGGGACGACCAGGTCAAATTCAAACTTGCCCTGTCCCTCCATGCCGCCAACGATAAAAAGCGGAATGAGATCATGCCCATCAATGAGACCAACAATATCAAAGCCCTCATCGACGCCCTGAACTATTTCTATAAATGGACCAACAACGAGATCACCTTCGAATATATCCTCTTCAAAGGGTTTAACGACAGCCCCAAGGACGCCGACGAGCTCGTCAAGATCTACCGCCAGGTTCCCGCAGACCTCGTTAATATCATTGAATACAACCCCATCGATCAGGCCCTGTTCGAGAAACCCGACGAGACCGCGATCAACCAGTTCATGGCCCAACTCGAAAAAAATCGCGTCAACGCCCGCCTCCGCCGCAGCCGCGGCAAGGACATCGACGCCGCCTGCGGCCAACTGGCCAATAAATCATAAATTTAATCCCCTGCGATGGCTGGCTTTAATTCACTACAATGGCTGGCGCCTGCCGCAGCTGCTGCAACCCTTCTTCCGTCTTGAACCAAGCCTTCATAACCTTTCGCCGGCCGGTTGGCGCAGTTCTATGAGAATAGAAATCAATGACGTTCCTTTTAAGCTCACCATTTAAAAACTTAAACCCGTTTTGCTGCAACCGGCCTACCAGTATGTCGTAGTTTTTATCCGCAAGGCCATACTCGCCAGGCGTCGTCGGCTGTCCGGTATCGAAATCAATATTTGGCAACCGGCTGCTGCCCGACCGGCATGCCCGGAGCGCGGCTTTGTAACGCACCATGGTCGTGTCCAGACTGGCATAAAAGAGCTTCTCTGCAGCCGGCCCGGGTTCCTTGAATTTCATGGACCGCAAAGGACCTATTTTGGGGACGATCCATACAAAGAAACCAAGCACGGCGGAGAATATACCCGGCTTTTGCCTTTTCCGTCCAAATTCCTTGTAGTAATCAACCTTATTCATTGAATAGATATAGCTCCTTCTCGTCATTTCCGGACGCGCTTTTTGGATTTCTTTTTTTCTAAGGACCCATGCCGCCTTGGTCAATGATGGGAATAACCGCTTGAACGACCACCTCAACGTCGCGACAGAAAGAGAAAGATTGGGAAAAATGGAACTAAGCTCGATCCCATATACCTCCGGAAAGGCCCTTTCTAACAACTGGGTGGAAAATTGAAAGCCGATGAAATCATGGTACGCCACTGCGTTATAGTCGCTTCCCGCCGTTTGTAATACGTCAAATGCAAACTCCATTCGCTTGTGCGACAGATGATCATCTTCATACGTTACGACGTTCCCATATTTTTTTCGCTCCTTTGGATACAACATGGGAACGCATTTGTTGGTGGCCAGCGAATGCCCGTATTCGTCTGCTATGTAATGACAAAGAAATCCCAGCGCAAACGCATATTCGTTGATGTCCTGCGCATCATCCAATAACGCATTTATAAAATCCCCGCTTCTGACGTAATGGACAAGGTTGGTAAATAACGGCTTACCGAACGGAAAATAGCCTATATCGGGCGCTATGGCGCCACCATAAGCATACGCATGAGCCAGTTTTAATTGATCCTTGGTCGCTCCGGGGAATTTTTGCAACAATAATGGCTCGATTGACTTTACCCAGCAAGCATCAACAATCGCTTCATGGGTCAGTACGGAGTAAGCATGCGAAGGCTGCGGTTCAAAGACTAGCGCTATAGCTATAAGCACCTGAATACCAATTTTTTTCTTTCTCATATGGCGTTGATTTAGCAGTCGTCGGAGACCAACCGCAAAATTAACGGGCTACAACAACCGCACCAGAATACCGGCAACCTCCGTTGGTTCCTTCTCCCGATTCACCTCCTCGTTTCCCTTTTCCCAAATATTATAGTACCTTTGCACCTCACTACTGTTGTAAAACAGCAAACCGCTCAAGCATGAAACAGAATTCTTCCTCCCGGAAACGTCCCGGCAATACCCCCTCCGGCGAGCGCCCCAGCCTGGGCAAACGCAAGACCGACAACTTCAGCAAATTCTACAACAAGAAGCGCAACTCCGCTATCAAAGAAGGTTTCCGCCAGGAAAAGAAAGCCGCCAAACAAGAACGCAAAGAGTCCATCGAACGCCACTTCGAAGAACGCCGCAAGACCCGCACCCAACAACCCGCTCCCACCAATGCCAAACCCCATTTGACCATCAAGCCGAAACCGAAGGTTTCCGCCGGTGCGACTCCCGCCTCTGCCCCCACCATAAAGCCCTCCCCTAACCCCGCAAAGCCTAACCCCGCAAAGCCTAACCCTGCAAAGCCCACCCCCACCGAAACCCTCCCCCTCAACAAATACATCGCCCACGGCGGCATCTGCTCTCGCCGCGACGCCGCCCAACTCGTCCGCGACGGAAAAGTCACCGTCAACGGCCAACTCATCACCGAACCCGGGACAAAAGTCCACCCCACCGACACCGTCAAGGTCAACAACAAAAAAGTCACTATCTCGAATAATTTCGTCTATATCCTCCTCAATAAGCCAAAAGACTATATCACTACCACCGACGACCCCGAGGGCCGCCGGACAGTTCTCGACCTCATCCGCCCCGCCACAACCGAACGCGTCTTCCCCATCGGCCGCCTCGACCGCAACACCTCCGGCGTCCTCCTCCTGACCAACGATGGCGACCTCGCCCAGAAACTCGCCCACCCCAGCCACCAGATAAGAAAGATCTACCACGTCACCCTCGACAAACCACTCACCAAAGCCGACTTCGACAAGATCGCCACCGGCGCCGTCACCCTCGAAGACGGCCCCGCACCCGTCGACGATCTCGCCTATGCCGACCCGAAAGACAAGGCCCAAATCGGCCTCGAGATCCACAGCGGCCGCAACCGCATCGTCCGGCGCATCTTCGAGCATCTGGGCTACGACGTTAGAGGCCTCGACCGCGTCATGTACGCCGGCCTCACCAAGAAGAACGTCCAACGCGGCCACTGGCGATTGCTCACCGAAAAAGAAATTCGCATCCTCAAATACCTCAACTCCTCCATCAAAGGTTCCCCCGGCCGCGCCAAAGACATGGCGGCTCCCAAACTTCCCAAATGACGTCCACCCTCTTCGAAAACAACGACTTCATCGCCCTCGACAAACCAGCCGGCGTCCTTAGCATTCCCGACCGTGAAGGAAAAGAACCCTCTTTGAAACACCACCTTCGCCAGCAATACGGTAACATCTTCACCGTCCACCGCCTCGACCGCGAAACCAGCGGCGTTATCATCTTCGCAAAGAACGAAGCGACCCACAAATATCTCTCGAAGATCTTCGAAGAACGGAACGTTATAAAGATCTATCAGGGCGTCGTCCAGGGCGTCCCGCCCCAGCAAAAAGGCGCCATCGACCTACCCATCATGGAACACCCCGCAAAGCCCGGTCTTATGGTCGTCAACCGCCGCGGCAAAGCAGCCCTCACCGACTACGAAGTCCTCGAAGCCATCGGCCCCTACTCCTTCCTCCAATTTCAAATTCACACCGGCCGCACCCACCAGATCCGCATCCATATGCAGTCCGTCGGCCACCCCATCGCCTGTGACGACCTCTACGGCGACGGCAAACCGATCTTCCTCTCAGCCATCAAACGTAACTATAAGCTGTCAAAAGCCGAAGAAACTGAACGCCCCATCCTCGCCCGCCTCGCCCTCCACTCCCACCTCCTCCAGTTTACCGACGCCCACGGCAACACCCACCGCATCGAAGCGCCCCTGCCAAAAGACCTCCGTGCCCTCCTGCAACAACTTAGAAAATGGAAATCCTAGCCACCGGCCTCACTCCCCTTGACCCAACCTCGCCGACTTCACTAGCCCATCCACTCCGCCGTCGCCTGAACCAACAAACCAATGACATCCTTTTTACCCGCCTTGAACGCATGATTCGCCCCGTCGATCTTCACTAACGTCGCCTTCGGCAGCGACCTACACACCGAATCGATCAGATCCCACGTCGCCAACTCATCCTTTGTACCTTGCAAAAAGAGCATCTTCACCTTCACCCCCTTCAAATGCTCCGCCCTGTCAATCGAAGGTTTACCCGCTGGATGCAGCGGGAAGCCATAAAACACCACTCCCCTCACCTCCGCCCGCGGATTCGCCGCCAGATATTGTGAGGTCATCCGGCCCCCAAACGACTTTCCCGCCGCATAAAGCGGTAGCCCGGGATACTCCCCCCGTGCATGATCAAGCGCCGCCGCAACCGTCGCATGCGCCACCGCAGGTTGATCCGGTCTCCCCTTCTTATTCTCGGTGAAAGGAAAATTGTACCGAAGCGTCGCGATACCCGCCTCCTCCGCCAGCCTGGTCGCCAGCTCCACCATAAAGGAATGATGCATCCCCGCCCCCGCCCCGTGCGCCAGCGTCATAATAGCTTTCGCCTTATCCGGGATCATATATTCCCCCGAAACTTTGCCCACACCAGGCGACACCGTCAAAGACACCGATTTAATATCCATGGTATGCTTAATTACTGTATCACCACCGCCCAACCCCTGTATCAAAACCGCACACCCTAACCTCCCCCAATCCTTACCCATCTGAAAATCAACCCTTCGTCATCCCGGCACCCATTTTGAATAAGGATCGCTCAACCAAAGGATCCGCCATGTTCAACTCCCTCCTTCGCATCGCCATCCGCAACTTCACAAAACGCAAAGCCTACTCCCTCCTCAACCTCCTCGGACTGAGCATCGGCATCACCTGCTGCCTCCTCATCTTCGAATACGTCGCCTACGAGCGCTCCTATGATAGCTTCAACAAAAACGCCAACCGCATCTACCGCATCCAGGAAAGCGACTACCAGGGCGGCCGCATCGAAGGCAAATGGGCCTCGACCTCACCCGCCGTCGGCCCGGCGCTAAAAAAGGACTTCCCCGAGATCGCCGGTTTCTGCCGTCTCATCCAGTGGAACATCCAGCTCATCAACCCCGCCAACAACGCCGTCTTCTCCGAACAGAAAGCCTACATGGCCGACAGCTCCACGCTGCGTATCCTCCAGATGCCGCTTCTCAAAGGCAACCCCGCCAACGCCCTCACCGGCGTCAATAAAGTAGTCCTCTCCGAAAGAGCCGCGCAAAAGTATTTCGGCAACGAAGACCCGGTTGGTCGCACTCTCTATGACGAAGCCGCCGACAAACGCCGCCCGCTGCAAGTGACCGGCGTCTTCAAGGATCTGCCATCCAACTCGCACCTTGTCATCGACATGCTGATCTCCTATCCGACCCTGCGCCATTTCCAGGGTGCCGACGCCAACCCCACCGATCCAACCGAGACCTCCTGGACCTGGTCCGATTATTATACTTACATCGAATTGAAGCCCGGCGCCGATATCAAAACCCTCGAATCCAAGCTCCCCGATTTCGCAAACCGCCACTACAACTCCCGGCCCGAGAACAAAGCCGCTAACGATTATTACACCTTCGAAATCTACCCCCTCACCGATATCCACCTCTATTCTCACTACGGCGAAGAAGCCGAAGCCAACGGCGACGGCACCTCCGTCTCTTTTCTTTTTATGATCGCCTTTTTTATCGCCGCGATCGCCTGGGTCAACTACATCAACCTCGCCACCGCCCGCTCCCTCGAACGCGCAAGAGAAGTCGGCGTAAGGAAAGTCCTCGGCGCACTCCGCAGCGACCTCATCCGCCAGTTCCTTGCCGAAAGCCTGCTGCTCAATATCGTCGCGCTGATCCTCGCCCTCACTATCTCCTGGTCAGTCAGCCCGCTCTTCAATCGCCTGACCGGCAGGTCGATCGATACCCCCGCCTTCCTGCCCGTGACCTACTGGCAGATCTTTGCCGCCCTCTTTCTGACCGGCGCCTTCCTCTCCGGCATCTACCCCGCGTTTGTCCTTTCCCGTTTTAACCCCATAGCGGTATTGAAAGGTCTGTTCAAGAATACCGCCGGCGGCCAATTCCTCCGAAAAGGCCTCATCATCGGCCAGTTCGCCGCCTCCATCCTACTGATCGCCGGGACCATCATCGTCTACAATCAGGTCCGCTACATGCGCAGCCAGACACTCGGCATCAATATTAACCAAACTGTCGTAGTCCCCGGCACCGCCTCCGTAGGCGACTCCGTCTTTAATACCCTCTACCCCGCATTCAAGCAAGACCTCCTCAACCTGAAAGACGTAGACGCCATCACCGGCACCTCCGACGTCCCCGGGACCGAGATCACCTGGTCGACTATCTGGCACCGCCTCCGCGGTGACACGAAGAGCAACTATATCGTCCACCACCTCAGCGTAGACTATGATTATTTCAAGTACTACGACCTCAGGCTCATTGCCGGCCGTACCTTCTCCAAAGACTTTCCGACCGACGCCAAAGCCGTCATCCTCAATGAATCCGCCCTTCACGAGCTCGGTTACGCCAAACCGGAAGACGCCCTCGGCGAGCCGCTCCACGCCAATCAGGATCAGATCGGTGACGTGCACGTCATCGGCGTCGCCGCCGACTTCCACCAGGAAGGCCTCCAACATGCCATCCAACCGCTGGCCATCCTTTTAGGCAACGGCACGACAAATTTCTATTCCATCCGCATCAAATCGACAAACACCCCCCAAACCATCGCAAACATCAGGTCCGCCTGGCAACGTTACTTCCCCGCCGACCCATTCCGCTATTTTTTCCTCGACGAATATTTCAATAAACAATACGCGGAGTACCAACGGTTCGGCGCCGTCTTCGGCCTCTTCGCCGGTCTCGCCATCATCATCGCCTGTCTTGGCCTGCTCGGCCTCTCCGCTTACAACGTCATCCAACGCACAAAAGAGATCGGCATCCGCAAAGTCCTCGGCGCCTCCGGACAGCACCTGCTCTATATCCTGTCCCGCGATTTCCTCCTGCTCGTCGCCATCGCCTTCGTGATCGCTATCCCCACCACCTGGTGGGCCATGAACAGCTGGCTCCGGGAATTCGCCTATCGCATCCACATCGGCTGGCTGACATTCGCGATCGCCGGCGCCCTCGCATTCGGCATCGCACTCGTCACCGTGGGCCTCCAGGCCTTCAAAGCTACCCTCGCCAACCCCGTTAAAAGCCTCCGAACCGAGTAAATGTCAATCCATCCGGTACACCACTCCCCCCTTCATCACAAACTTCACCTGCCCCATGGCGTGAACATCCTGCGTCGGATCCCCATCTACCGCCACGATATCCGCCCACTTCCCCGGCTCGATCGTCCCCGTCTTATCCGCAATCCCGATCAGGTCCGACGCATTCACCGTCGCACACTTGATCGCCTCCAATACCGGCATCCCCGCCTCCGTCATATATACGAACTCCTTCCAGTTCTCCCCATGCGCATATACCCCCGCGTCGGTACCAAAAGCGATCTTGACGCCCGCCTTGTACGCCTTCGCAAAAGTGCCCTGGATGATCGGTCCGACCATTAAAGCCTTCGCCGTGATCACCGGCGGAAAATACCCCGGCTTCTTCGCCGAATCCGCGACCGACTTCCCCGCAATGATCGTCGGCACATACCACGTACCGTATTTTTTGAACAGCGCGATCGCCTCGTCATCCATAAAAGTCCCGTGTTCGATCGAAGTGACGCCCGCCAGGATCGCCCGCTTGATCGCGTCCGCCCCATGCGCATGCGCCGCCACCCTCATCCCATAATCCTTTGCGGTCTGCACGATCGCCTTCAACTCCTCATCGTTGAACTGCGCGCCGAGACCGTCCTTCTCCAGGCTCAACACCCCGCCGCTTGCCGTGATCTTGATGAGATCGGCGCCCTCTTTGTACATCTGCCGGACGGCGCGGATACAGGCGTCTTTACCATCCACCACCGATTCCGTATATCGTGGCTCGTCATAAAGCCCCTCACGATACCCATTCGTCGGATCCGCATGCCCGCCCGTCGAAGCGATGATCTTGCCCGCCGTATACACCCGCGGCCCGGCCACCAGCCCCCTGTTGATCGCATTCCGCAGCGAGATATTTACTCCTGTCCCGCCTACATCCCGCACCGTGGTGAAGCCCGCCATCAGCGTCGTCCGCGCATAGACCGTCGACTGAAAAGCGATATCCGCTTCATTCGTCGTGAATCGCTTGAGCTGCTGGTTCGCGCTTTGCTGATCTTCGAGATGCACATGACAGTCGATCAGCCCCGGCATCACCGTCCGGCCTTTCAGATCGATCACCTTATCATCTCCCGCGGGCGCCGCATAACCCTTCTCGACAGCCGTTATCGTACTGCCCGTCACGATCACCGTCATCTCCGTCAATACCTGCCCCGCCTTCGGGTCGATCAGTTTACCGCAATAGATTACCGTCCGCTGCGCATACAACCACCCCGGCAACAACAGCAGCAATAGCCAAAGTCCTTTTCTCATTAGTTATTTGTTTAGATAGCTGAATTTAATGAATTTTGTCCTGGTCGTCAATAATTACCTTGCCATGTACCTTTCTTTTAAAATAACCGGTCCCTTTCTCATCTTTTTCCTGTTCCTCCTTTGCCGCTCCGCAACCGCCCAGGACAACACTCCGCCCGATTGGGGCGCCTTCTTTCATTCCCTGGACATCCGCGCCTGGCAGGGCCACCGCTTTCAGGTCACCGCCGCAGTTCGAACAATCCAACTGGACTCCTCGGCAGGCGCCGAGGTCTGGGTCCTTACCCCACGGGTCACCGACACTCTTCCCTATGAAGGCCGCCAATGCATAGTCGTCGACGGCTCCCGGTTTATCAATCCCCAAACCTACGGCAGCAACGACACCGCCGGTCATTATATAATGGCCAACGGGATCAGACTCTATTACGAAACTTACGGAGTCGGTCAACCGCTTCTACTGCTGCATGGGAACAGCGAATCCATCTCCTCGTTTGCCAAACAGATCCCCGCGCTTTCCCTCGACTACAAGGTGATCGCCGTCGATACCCGTGGCCAGGGCCGTTCCGGCGACGACGGCCGTCTCTACACTTACGACCTCTTCGCCGCCGATATGAATGCGCTCCTCGACAGTCTCCATCTCGATAGCGTCGGCATCCTCGGCTGGAGCGACGGCGGCAATACCGGCCTGATCATGGCCATCGACTATCCCGCCAAAGTCCGCCGCCTCGCCGTCATGGGCGCCGTGATCTTCATTGATCACAGCGTCGTCGGCAACTGGATCTTTCACCTGCTTCATAAAGAACAACGCTCGCTCGCCGGCGATACCACCTATTCCGCCAATCGCAGCCGGCTGATCACCCTCCTCCTCACCGAGCCCCGCCACAACTTTGCCGACCTGCGGCATATCCTATGCCCCGTTCTTGTAATGGCCGGCGAAAAGGATGTCGTAAAGGAAGGCCATACCCGCGGGATCGCTTCGCACATCCCTCACTCTCAATTAGTCATTTTTCCCGGCGGCACCCACGAAGAACCGGACACCAACCCGGCGCTCTTTAATAAAACGGTGCTGGATTTTCTGGCGGCGCGTCGTCCTGACCTTTAACCTCACCGCCAATAGCGTGCTCTTCCCTACATTTGCACCATGACCCGGCTCACGTTATCTCTGGCATTGTTCATCGCCACATCTTCCCCCTGCTTTGCCCAGTCCGATAAAGACAGGGCCATCGCCACTGCGACAGCCTTCATGAACGCCGTTGTCACCGACACCAGCGTCGACAAGCTCATTGACCTCTGCGGCCTCCCCTTTTGCCACGACGACAGCGTCATCATCACTACCCATGCCGGGCTCCGCAACGCCCTCTCGCAATTCATCGCCGCCGCCGCCAAAGACCGGGCCCGCACCCATCCCCGCGTCGACAGCGCCTACGTACTGGATGTCCGCAAAGAAGCCCTCTTCGGCATGGTCCCGATCAATATTTACTTCACTGTCGTCAACCTGAAATTCTCCTACCAGGGAAAAGAAGCATCCCGGCTCCTCATCCTCGCTGTCCAACTAACCGACGATGCGCGCATTGTCGGGATCGAGGATTGATTCCCAATCTCCTCGCGCCGCCGTCTTTCCCAATCTCCTCACGCTGCAATCTTTCCCATCTCCTCACGCGGCCGTCTTTTCTCATCTCCTCGCGCCGCCGTCTTCTCTCAATCTCCTCACTCCTCACCCGCTGAAAACCAATCAGCTCCCAACGCCAGCGCCAGCGCCCCTCCCCGGGGAAATGCCTCCCCAAACCCCGGCATATACCCCCCTCCTTTCTCGGAAAAATACGGTGCATAACTTTGGCGACCTTTTTGCTATACCTTATTGACCTTTCGGATTTTTTATTATCTTTGTACCACCCCCGCAAACCTTAACGAACCGTTAAGAATTTCCTTTGCTAACATTCTACGAAAGCCTTTAAGTGTCAATTGTTAGGATACAACATTTGATCAATAATTATTACTCTCATGAAAAAGGCAACGCGCTTACTCATTCTGACCGCTTTCGTATTCCCGCTATTTACCGCATTAAGGGCTTACGCTGGCGGCCCCGGCCCGGGCCAACGGATCAACTATGGCGAACGGGCACGTCTTGGGCTCGAACCGTTCGGCATCCAACGAACGGACCCCTTCAACACCCAAACCCCTGGCAACGACGGCTTCCATTCAACGGAACCCGACAACAATCCACTGCACCTCCAGGATCCTATCGGCAATTCGAGACCCGACATCGACCGCAATGATCTGTTTGATCGTTCGATCCTTGCCGGCCATGACCGCTTCCCTGACGCCGGACATCCCGCATGGGACCCGAGCAACAACGGCGGCGGCACCGCACCCATTGACGGCGGCATCAGCCTTCTGCTTGCTGCAGGCCTCGGCCTGGGCATTAAAAGGGCTCGCGCACGGAAGCAAAACGTATGATTCGATCGAAGAGGTTCAACCGGATTCCTAAACCTGTTATAGAATTCCTGTTGAAGGCCACCTTCCTTTTCGTGGCCTGGAAAGCGGTTTATCTATTATTCCTGCTACCTGGCAGGGTTTTGGATAAACCGCTTACATATATCATCGGCAAAGGCGCAGCCGCCACCCTAACCCTCCTCAATCCCTCCGGCGGCTTTAACGCCGTTTCCGCCGTTCATCCAAAAGGCTTTGGGAATGAAGGCCTCGAACCGGTCATGGCTATCCGCTCCGGTCAGACCGGCCTCCTCGATATCGCCGACGTTTGCAACGGCCTCGAGCTCCTCGTCCTCTACGCCGGTCTCATCCTCTGTCTCCCCGCTAACCGAAACCGGAAACTTCTCTATATCGTCGGCGGCATCATCGGCATCGAAATGCTCAACGTCCTCCGCTGCGCAAGCCTCGTCCTTGTCTACCTCCACAAACCCCAATGGCTCGACTTTTCTCATCATTATCTGTTTACCTTCGTGGTCTATGCTTTCATCTTCTGGTTGTGGTACCTGTTCACCCGCGACCCGGAACTTGCAAAAAAGCTGCAACCCCATGCAACCACTTGAAAAAGACCGCCCAGCAATACCCCCCCGCGATAAAGCCCGCTTATACTTTTTCCTTGGACTCCTGGCCTCCGCCATCCTCTATTCGGCCTATAACCTCTATATCCTCGACCCATACGTCTACGCAGCCATGGGCCGTAGCACCCGCCACATCTACAAATTCGGGTCGATCATCATCGCCTGGCTCATCGGCTTCCTTATCTTCCGAAAGATCGCCCCCGCCTGGCTCCTCCAACTCTGGAATATCATCTATATCGCCGGTCTCGGCCTCCTCCTCCTTCTGGCGGGCTATGACAGCCTTATCTACCCCCTGCCCCAAACACTCCGCCAACCCATCAGCACCTTCCATGAAGCGCTGATCTCCCCCATCCCATATGTTGTTTTAGCACTCCTGACTATCGCCATTCATCGCAGCTCGCGCCACGAATGAAAAAAGGTAGGCCGACTGCGACCTACCCCGTATTGGAACCATTTTCAATTACATCCCAACTATACATCCATCCCACCCTATACATCCATCCCACCCTATACATTCGGCTGTGGCGTATACCGCAGATACGGCTTCACCACCTTCACGCCCTTCGGGAACTTCTTCTGCGCATCCTCCGTCGAGATCGCAGGTACCACGATCACATCTTCCCCTTGCTTCCAGTCCGCCGGCGTTGCCACACTATGATTTGCCGTTAGCTGCAGCGAATCCACCACCCGCAACACTTCATTGAAATTGCGACCCGTGGAAGCCGGATACGTAATGATCAGCTTGACCAGCTTGTCCGGCCCGATCACCACCAGGCTGCGTACCGTCGCCGTCGCACTCGCATTCGGATGGATGAATTCATACAACGTGCTAACCTTACGATCCTCATCCGCAATGATCGGAAAGTCTACATTCACTTTCTGGGTTTCATTGATATCATTGATCCAGCCCAGATGCTTGTCCACCGGGTCGACACTCAATGCCAACACCTTCACACCACGTTTCGCAAACTCATCCTTCAAAGCGGCGGTCCTTCCCAGTTCAGTGGTACAGACAGGCGTATAGTCGGCAGGATGCGAGAACAGGATACCCCAGTTGTCACCCAGATATTCGTAAAAGTCGATTTCACCAATCGATGTCTTAGCTGTAAAATTGGGAGCCTTGTCCCCTAAACGAAGTGCCATATTTGTAAAATTTGTAGGAGGTAAAGATATTAATTCCCTATCAATATAGTAGACTTGTTTGTTAAATTTTCTTTAGCACCTGGGTTAAATTTTCTCTTCCGCCGAGCGCGTGCCCGCTAACAGGCTGATTTACAATTACTCGGTTCGGAGGCTTCGGATCGGGTTGACAAGGGCGGCGCGGATTGCCTGCACGCTCACTACAACGACCGTGATCACCAGAGCGCCTGCACCCGCCGCGGCGAAGATCCACCAGGACATCGACGTGCGATAATGATAGTTTTGGAGCCAACCCTTCATCACCAGCCACGCAACCGGCACCGCGACCACCAGCGAGATTAATACGAGCACAACAAAATCCCCGGACAAAAGCCCCCAGACATTCATCACCGACGCCCCCAATACCTTCCGGATACCGATCTCCTTCTTCCGCTGCTCGGCGACAAAAGAGATCAACCCGAAAAGACCCAGACACGAGATAAATACCGCCAACCCGCTAAAGACCCCCGCCAGCCGCCCAACCCGCTCCACACTGCTGAACTTGCGCGCATAATCGTCATCCACAAACTGATATGCGAACGGCTGATCGGGATCGAATTGCCTGAATACCGGCGTGATCTTATCCAGGGCCGCACTTGCGCTTATCGCCGGGTTGATCCGCGCGATCACCACATTTCCCGCATCCCCGGGGCCCAGCAATGAGAAGAGCGTCGGATCCGCTTCCTCATACGGTGAATTGATGACCATATCCTTTACTACCCCAACGATCCGGCCCGGCTTACCCCACCACGTTACATTCGCGCCCACCGGATGCTCCAACCCCATGACCTTGACCGCGGCTTCATTCACAATAAAGCCGGATGAATCACTCGGAAACTCCGACGAGAAATTCCGGCCCGCTTTTATCTGCCAGCCCACTGTCTTCCCATAGTCGAAGGTGATCTCATCGAACTTGAAATCGGAAGAGAAGTTGGGGTCCTTGCCCGGCCAGGAGAAGCCGCTCGTGCTGTTGCCAAAGGCCGTCATCGAACTGCCCGACTCCGTAATACCCGTAACCGCACCCGTCCGCATCAGCTCATTCTTCACCGCGCTCCAATGAATGTGGATCGCCCCATTCATCGTTGGCAGCGTTATCAACCCGGCGCGCGTATACCCGACCGGCCGGTCCTTTGCATACTGGATCTGACGGTATACGATACCCGTGCCGATGATCAGCGTAACCGAGATCGTGAATTGCAGGACGACCAGCGCCTTCCGCGGCACTACCGCCAGCCGGCCCGCTTTGAACGTCCCCTTGAGCACTTTCACCGGTTTGAATGACGAAAGATAAACCGCCGGATAGCTCCCGGCGATCAAAGCCGTAAAAAATATAAAAGCCGACGATCCCACCCAAAACAACCGCCGGTCCCACGGAATATCCATTTCCTTTGCCGCTATCTCGTTGAAGAAGGGCAGCGCCAGCCGGACCATCACCAGGCAGATCGCGAAGGAGAAAATAGCCGTTAGCAGCGACTCGCTGAGGAACTGCGTTACGAGTTGCCCCCGCCGCGAGCCCAGCGTCTTGCGGATGCCCACCTCCTTCGCCCGCTTCTCGCTTTGCGCGGTACTCAGGTTCATGAAATTGATACACGCCAATAACAGCACAAAGACCCCGATCGTCCCGAACATCCACACATACTGGATCGCGCCGCCCACATTCACGCCATCCTTGAATTCGGAATACAAATGCCAGCGGGTCATGGGAAAGAGAAAGACCGCCGGTTTCTTCGCGGCCAGATGCGCATTGACACGGTTCAGCTTCGAGTCGCGGATCACCGCCGACACGCTCGCGAAATCCGTGTTGTCCGCAAGCTCCACATACGTCTGGATGAAATTGGGCCGCCAGGGATCCTCGATCGTTCGTAACCACGTAGCGCGGTTGTAGAAGAATGCCCAGGGGGCCATGAACTGAACGTCGGCAAAACTCGAATTCCGCGGAAAATCTTCGTATACTCCCGCCACCCTCACCACGGAGGTGTCGATCTGCAAGATCGCATTCATCGGATCGGCGTCGCCAAAAAAGGCCTTGGCCATGGACTGAGAGAGGAAAATAGTCCCCGGATATTCCTCCAGCCCGTTCCGTTCGCCCCGGACCATCCGCACGCTGAACATCTCGGGCGCACCAGGCTCGAAGTAGACGCCCTGCTCATTGATCCTCTTGTGGCCAAGCGTGACCATCTCGATGTTAAAGAACGCCCGCACCACCCGCTTGAAATTATTACCGTAGTCCTTTCTCAACACCTCCGCCAGCGGGAACGGGACACTCGTCCATGTCGCCACTTCCCCATTGTTGGTCACATTCTGGATTACCTGGGCGATCCGCCCGGTATGCTCACCCTGACGGTCAAACGATACCTCATCGTAGATCCACAACGCGATCAGCATCGCGACCGCCATGCCGACCGATAACCCCGTGATATTGATGACGGAATGCAACTTGCTCTTGGCAAGACTGCGCAGCGCGGTTTTGAAGTAGTTCCTTAACATGTAGAACCTCCGGCCAATAAAATGCCAGAGGTCTACTGTCCTACGAATCAAGTTATTACGTTAAGATCAGCCGGTGTTTCTGTCCGCTTCCGATACACCGGTTGTCCGCTCGCGCATCACGCGCCCCACTCTTACTTCTCACTCACCTTGCTGTTGTTGAAGATCGTCCAGAACAGGTCGAGCTGGAACCCGCTATTCCGCCAGTTGACGTCACTCCAATTCGCATCGTTGACATTATCAACCCGCGTCAGCCCTAAGTTGTACCGCAACCCAATTCCGAGACCGATCGGGCTTTGATACCCCAGGCCCGCACCCCACGCAAAATCCGCGCTATTGGTGAAGTTGCGGACGGATTCATTTTGATAACTGCCGCCGCTCACGTTGAAATTCACTTCGGGGCCGGTCTCGAGATAAAATCCGCCGGTGAACCTCACTTTCGCCATAACGGGAATCGAAAGATACGCAAGGTTCAGTTGGTTGTTGACATAGACGTTTTGATTGTTGTCGGACGTAGTCGTCTTGATCTTCGCCCCGGCCGTGGTATACAAGACCTCAGGAGCGATAGCAAAGTGATTCCCGATCCAGAAATTGGTGAATATACCCGCATTCCAGCCAGCCAGCATCGAGTGCTCACTATAATTTGGATTGCTCGAGGATCCGGTAAACGAACTTAGGTTACCTCCACCTTTGATCCCGAGTTGAAACGATTGTCCGAAGACATGACCCCCCGCCACCAGCAGAGCTACGGCCATGATACACAGTGTCTTTTTCATCTGGTAGTTTTTTTGGACATAACTTCAAATCCCATGCCCCGGGGGTCGATTTTCCTCACTATCCCTTCTCTTCCCCCATCAAACCGCCCCTCCACTTCCCCTGATCAACCACCCTCCTCTTCCCCCGATCTCCGGATGAATCTCGACGTGCTTTTCCCCGCCGACCGCGCCCGCTCTGCCTTTTGACCGCCGGCCTTTACGACCGCATCCTTCCCAAACCGATCCTTGACCTCATCGATCGCCTTGTACAATTGCGTCTTTTTCCCAGTATCCTCGAAGAGATTGGTCTGTATGGCCTTACCCGTAAGCTCACTCAACCGCACCCCCATCAGGCGGATCGGCTGCCCCTTACGATAAAGCTGATGGAAAAGCTCCTTGGCCTTTGCGATCAGCTCATCGTCATAGAAGGTATAGGGGATCGCCATTTGTCGCGACGTCGTCTCGAAATCAGGATAGCGGATCTTCACCGCGACGCAACCCGCTGTCTTATTATCCTGCCGTAATTCATAAGCCACACGCTCGGTCATTCGTACCAGCTCCGCCATGAGGAACTCCATATCCGTCTTGTTCTCTTCAAAGGTGTTCTCGGTCGAAATGGACTTTGCCTCATGATAAGGGACCACTTCCGATTCATGAATTCCCCGCGACTTGCTCCACAGTTCCGCCCCGTACTTGCCGAACCGCCGCTCCAGTACATCGACCGGCTGATCGCTCAGATCCCGGATGGTCACGATTCCCATCTCCTGCATCGTCTGATAAGTATGCTCGCCTACGCCCGGGATCTTGTTGACCTTCAACGGGGCGAGGAATTCCCGCTCCATCCCCGGCAACACGTGGATATACCCATTCGGTTTCGCCTCCTGCGTTGCGATCTTCGAGACCATTTTATTCGACGCGAGTGCAAACGAGATCGGAAGCTTCGTCGCGGAAATAATTTCCTCCCGCAGATCGATCGTCCAGTGATAAGGATCAAAGAAGCGGTCCATTCCCGTTAAATCGAGGTAGAACTCATCGATCGACGCTTTCTCGAACAGCGGCGCTTTTGCCGCGATGATCTCGGTCACCCACCGGGAGTACCGGCTGTACTCTCCTCTCGTGCTGCCCACTACCACCGCCTGGGGGCAAAGCCGCATCGCCGTCTTCATCGGCATGGCGGAATGGATCCCGAACTTCCGCGCCTCATAGCTGCATGCGGCCACGACGCCGCGTTCCCTTCCCCCGACGAGCAGCGGCAGCCCCTTGAGCGACGGATCGTTCAAGATCTCCACGTTCACAAAGAACGCATCGAGATCGAAATGGGCGATATAGCGTTGAGGCTGGGACATCCGGGCTGGGACATTCACCCAAAGGTACGATCCGCTTCCATCTCCTTCTAGGCAACTTTTTGCTGCCCCGGCGCCGGTTTCCGCCTCGCCAGCATAAATCCCGCGATCATCAGCCAGATGAATCCCGGAAACCGCGTCAACGGGATCAGCAACGTCAATTTTGGAGCCAACAACGCCAGCGTGCTACTCTCGCCGATCAACCCCAGGATAACGCCGGCAACCACCATCCAGCGCGGCAGTAACCGCATGAAACCCGCCGGTACCGCAATCCCTGCGATCAGCAGACCCATCGGTACCGAATAACCGACTCCGCCGATCGCAAACGACAGAAAGTAAAGTCCACGGACAACGCCGTCATCCGCGGCTACCCCCGGGAATGCCAACGTCCAGCCGGTCAGGGACGAAATGCAGACCGTCACCGTCGTCAGCAGGCCGCCAAACAGCGCGATCGAAGGACCGGCGGCTTTTACGCCCAGCCATCTCAGCCGGGTCCACGCCGTTACCGTGAAAATGCCCAACGGAATTGCGGAGGCGAACTGAAAGAAGGCGCATAATTGCGCGTCATGCGCATGCTCGCGGAAATACGCAACGATCGCCGCCGCGGGATCATAGGGATTCGGATAGTGCGGCACGCCGGCCGTGAACGTGATCACATAGGAGAGCCCCGCAATGAACAGGACGGTGAAGATCACTGCGAGGATGCCCAGATGCGGGCCCCTGAATCGGATGTTTTCCATAACAAATGTTTTATTTATTAATGTAGTTTGCGATACAAACTAAAATGACAAAAAAATATCCCGGGCCCGGTCAAATGCCCCCTGCGTCCCCTCATAAATGCAGATATTTTTTGATGTCCTCCACGTATTGCTCGAATGCCCTCCGGCCCTTTGTCGTGAGCTTGATGACGGTATGGGGATAGCTGCCCTTGAATGTCTTGGTAACCTCTACATATTCCTCCGCAGCCAGCCGTTTCAGCTGATGACTCATATTACCCTGCGTCGTACCCGTGGCCTCCATCAGATAGTTGAAATCAGCCTGTTTTAGCTTCACAAGCGCGGAGACGATCGCCAGCCGCACCGGCGTGCTCAGCACCGGATCCAATTCGTTGTACATCCCCTGGTTACTCATGCGCTGTTTTCAATAGATATCCCGGAACCAAATAACCGCCGATCATCGCAATGCCCGTCAGTAACGGCAGATAGGCATCCGGCAGATACACGCCCGCCACCGCCGCGACAAAGAAAAGGACGCCGCCCCATACCAGCGGTCTGAACTTCATCGCCAGCCCCGATACCGTCGTGCCGATAGCCGCCACGATCAACGTATACAGGAAGGGCGGCCAGCCCCGGCTGACCGAAATATATACGACGATGATGAAGCTCAGGCCCAGCACCAGCCATAACCGGTTAAAGAAATATCCCAGGTAAGTCTCCGTTGGCGCCTCCGCCTTCAGCCGCCGGTACCAAACCAGCGTCGTCACGATACCCGTCAGCGCCAACACCGGGAACGGCAAAAAGTAGAACCGAGTGTGCGCATACTGCCGCAACAGGAAGAACGCCAGGCTTGCGGCCGCGATCAACCAGCCCCACAACAAAAAGAAGCGGCTGTTCTCCCTGAAATTCTCTTTCGTCTTCCGGATGGCTTCCGCGATCAGCGCGAGGCTTTCTTGCGGTAATAAGGTTGGCTCTTCAGGTAGCATAAGATCGATTTTTACATCACTAAATTAATCTAGTTTGCAGTACAAACCAAATTTATTTTTCTTCCCCCCCTTTATTACCTTTGGGAGGGTATGCCAAACTCTTTCCTGATCTGCCTGCTGCTTATCGCAATCCTTACCCAGGGCCTCGCCGCCCGCGGCCAGCAGCCCGTTTTTGGCATTTATTCGGCCGCCGGCACGATCAAATACAGCCCTGCCCGCAAAGGCGCAGGGGGGCCCAGACCCATCGCTCAGCACGACTGGCTCTACAATGGCGATAAGCTGCAGCTTCTCGACAACATGGCGGAGACCATCCTCTTCGACCGCGATTCCGGTTATGTCCGGCTGATGGGACGAGGCGCCTATACTACCGCCGATATCGATAAAATGCGGCGCACGCACGTCCGGGATACATTAATTTTACGCTATCTTTCGTTGCTGTGGGCGGGGCTCACCCAACCCGCCGCGGGAAACCGGCCACATACTCCCAGCCTTCCGACGCACACTTCCGCTATGCAGAGTCGCACAGCACTCTCCATCAGCCTCGCACCGCGAAACAGCTACGCCACATCGATGGACAGCATCATCTTCCGCTGGCGTCAGGTCTCCTGGGCCCGGAAGTACTTTCTCCGCATGCGTACCCCGCAAGGCCAGCTTTGCTTAGACAGCGTCCTGGTCGACACTCAGGCCGTCGTTCATTTCCCCGGTCGGATGCTGCCGGGAAACGGCTATACCTGGTCGTTGGATATCGTCGGTGAGTCGGGCCGGTTACAGTTCGCCGACTCCGGTCATATCGTGCTGGTCAATGAATCCGCCATTCTTCCTGGTCTGCCGCCCATCGAAGCGGACTCGATCGGCGGGATCGGCATTATCCTGCAGCAGGTCGAGCAATTCGAGAACGCCACCTGCATCAAACAGGCCGAGAAGGTATTCCAGCGGCTGACCACCGATTTCCCGCAGGATGCTGCATTAAATGAACTGTACTTTGAATTTCGGCAAAGGAATTATTATTGAGCTGCGGCCGGCCGGCTGAACCGCCGCCAACCGGCGCTTGGAGCATCTACTTTAATCTCACCGCCATTTGCGGCACCTCTCCCGCCCAGAACGCCATCCGCTGGAACGGATCGCCAAGGTCCATGCGGAACCGCACCCAGACCCCATTGTCCAGCACGGCACAATATTTATCACCGGTGATGTCATCGGGAAACTGCCAGAGGATATGGTAACCTTCGTCATTGGAAAAGCCTTCGAGATCGTGCTGGAGCAGGCCGCCGGATTTACCCCAAATGGTACGCCGCAGCGCATTTACGACCTCGAAATTATCGTCGAGCATCGCCCCGTCGAGAATGCGAAAAGCATAGGTCACTTTGATTCTGTCCAGGTAATTATCCAGCCACTGTACCGCCGACAACGGCTGATGCTCCCTGATCAGTAAGCGGAACTCGTCCAGCTCCGCCTGGGCCAGACAACCCGGAAAGACAAAATTCTTTTCGATCTGCGTCAGCTTTAGGCCGCTTTTGGTCGCCACCTCAAGCACCGACCAGGGATCTTCATGGTGATCCGCCTCTATCGATGCGGCGAGTCCCTCCTGCTTGAGAGCGGCATTTAGCTCGTCCAGCGGAACGGCATCTTCGTAGATCCCGAGTACCCGAATAAAATATCCCATTCGGTGAAGGTACTTAAAATTGCCTCTCCGGTATCACCCGTTGCAGCGAAGCCCCAATTCCTTTTATAAAGAAATAATTCGTCGTCCCGCCGATCGCCGCCCCCAGGATGGGAATCACCCGCCCCGCCGTTCGTTCGCCCATCCGGATCAGCAACCGCTCTGCGACCCGCGTCAGCACCGACTTGGTGATCATCACTCCTGCCTCCACGCCGATCGAGATGGCAACGATCGCCATGAATTCTTCAAAGCTCACTTCATAATCTCCCGTCTTCGCATAGATGACCGCAAGCGTGACCCTGAACTGTTGCGTCATGGTGTTCACCATGTCCGCCGGGACCCCCACAACTATCGTCGCTATCCCGCCGATACCGGAAACCACACCCGTCGTCGCCGCCAGCCGCGCACAGTGCCGGATAAACCCGTTGAGACCCATTTCATCGACGCCGCGCCGGACCGCCGCTTTATCTACCCGGTCGAAAATGCGGCGAAAAGCATAGGTGGCCAGCAGGTTTGCCCGTTTGCTTATGGTTTTCTTGATCATATTCACACCGGTGCAAAATCCGTACCTTACCAGATGGATCATTAACCCCTGCCTACTGCTCCATCCAACTAAGGAATAACCGTACGGGTAGCCTCATACAACACATGCGTCCGCAACCAACTCCCCTCCTCCAGCCGCGGATGCTCGAACTCTCCCGCTTTCCGCATCCCGATCTTCTGCATGACCCGCTCCGAGCGGATATTCGGCACCGCCGTGGTGGAGTAGATGCGTTCCAGCCCGACCTCGTCCAGTCCAAACCGCAGACATTCCGTCGCCGCCTCGGTCGCAAACCAGCAACCCCAGGCCTCCGCCCGCAACCGCCAGCCAATCTCCACGCAGGGCGTAAACCAGGCTTCGAAAGTTTGCGGGAGCAATCCCACAAAGCCGATGAAGTCGCCCGCTGCAAGTGCAGTGACACCCACGGCTCCGGTCACTGCCCCGCCCACCGTCCCCGCCGGATCAAGCAACTCCACCGCATAGGGCCCATACCCGTTCTGGTCCATGCACGCTTCGGCTTTTGCGATCATCGCCGCCGACTCCTCCGCCGTCCAGATCCTCGCAAAGAATTCCATCACGCGGGCGTCGCGGTTCATCGCCGTAAAAGTCTCCTTGTCGGCAGCCTTCCACCGCCGCAACAAAAGCATCCTTAATTCCCCTATTTCGGCGCAAAATTAAGCCCAATGGTTACGCCCACCTATTCCCCGTTGTTCCATCAAACTCCATCCAGTGACCATTCAAAAAATGACTGTACCCGACCCCCGCAACGGCGAGCCGGTCGAGAAGTTGATCGTCGACGGCAAACCGGACATGGCAAGCAATATTCGCTACGGAGATTGGCAAATCAACTCACCTGCAACCTTTTTTGGCCTGCTCGAGTATACCTGTGAAGCCGGACTATTCAACGGCTGTCAGTCCATATACTATCATCATCGCGAAAAATTGTTGGAATATCCGATCAATGTGGCGGTCGCGTTCGACCTGGTGACCGGGGTTCGCCGTATGATGTTATTTCTGGCGATAGATCTGTATAAATGGAATAAGCCCTATTCCTTCAATTCGCTCAAGTCCTGCTTTAAAAGTACTTGCGAAACAATGAAGGATATTGTCTATTCGGAAGATTCGGAATATGAAGACGGCGCCTCTATCGAACTTACGCTTACCATTGAAGATCCCAAATTGCCGTTGAGCTTCAGCTTCAACCGGCTCATCGATTGCCTGGTTCAACTAAGGGTCGCAGAGGCAGACCTGCTGGCCGGAGCCTCCCCCGACGACCCCGAAAGCCTCACCGCAACGTTCGATTTTCCCCCGGAGGTCCGCTCTGCCTGCAACCAATACCTGATGTACTTCGGTCAATTCCTTCAGGACCTGGGTATCCTTGCCGACACCTCGCTGAAGGAACACATGAATAAAGTCCTTTTTACCGTCACACCCCATGACAAGGACCAGGCCCTGGACGTGATCTATGAGGCGCTCGACGTCTATCTGCATGCCCCCGACGCCGAAATGATGGAGGAAATGAATGAGCAGGACTTTGCGCACTATCAATGGAAACTCAACATTTATCACCTGAAAGGCCAGTTGGAACTAGCCAAGGCGCTCCTCCAGGCAAAGGACGCCACCATCGAGGCGCTGAAGATCGCCAACTACCAGGTGCAACAGTCCCGGCCCATTTCCTCGCTGCCCGCGGGAGAGAAAGAGCCGGCGGAGAAAGAAACGGTGGAGAAAGAAGACGAAGAGATCCTCGGCGGCGCAGTCTCCATCACAAAATATAAAGCCAAGGGGTTTACGATCAACCTGCCCCGGATCATCCGGAAACTGCGACGGAAGAAGTAGGTGCATCCGCCTCCGGGCAAACACCTTCAGCCAACCTCTACAACTTCAAAAACTTCAAATACATCTTCTTCTTTTTCCCAGTCATTCGCACCATATAGATCCCCTTCGACAGATTCCCGACCGGAACCACCACAACAGTCTGGTTTACGATCGACATCCCGGCAACCCATTCATTCCCGCTCATATCCAGCACATCCAACGTCTGCCATTCATCGGACAACGACAACGTATCGATCGTGATGCTGCTATGCGCCGGATTTGGAAAGAGGTACACGCCTCCCGTACCCGTCGTATCGGAAGTGGTGCCGCCTGTCGAATCCGGAGGCGGCGCTACAGGCGTATTCACCGTAAAGGCCAGGATATTGCTGAGCGCCGAATCCACCGGACTGCACGCCGTACTGCCATGGACGATACAACGCAGCCGGTCGCCGCTATCCGCCGGAGTATACAACAATACCGAATCCGTCGCTCCGGTCACCGTCGCCCAGGAATGCGCGGTAGTACTGTCCTGCCAGCTATACACCGGCGTGACGCCCGCATTCACCGCATGCGCGGCCATCGTATCGACCTTGCCCTTCAACCCCGTCGTCCCACCGGAGATCACCACTGCCGGCGCAACTCCCGTTGTTACCGTCATCGTTACCGTATTGCTGGTGGCCACCGCAGGACTGCTACAGGCCGCACTACCCGTGAGCTGCAACCGGATCATATCATTATTCTTGAGCGAGTTCAGCGTTAGCGTGTCCGCATTCCCGCCAACCTTCGTCGTACCATCCAGCCATTGATACGCAGGCGTCGCGCCGCCATTGACGGCAACCGCCGTGAAGCGCACCGGCGCCCCCGCACATCCCACCGTATCGCTCGCCGCGATCGTCACCGTCACCGCCGCCGACCGGGTCAGCTGCCGCGCCGTCGTATCCGCCAGTGTTGAGCTATCGTCATCGAAGATCACAAATTGTACATTGCCCAATACCCCCGCCGCAACCGCATTGAAAGTATAGTGGTCGGACACCGCCTGCAACCCACTCACCAGCGGCGTATAACCTGAAGCGCCATTCACCTTGTAGCGGATACTCACCGTGCCTACCCCCGCACTGCTCCAGCTCACCGTATACAGCGAATCCGTACAGGTCGCCGTATCCGTCGCAAGGCCCCACTTCAGGAAAGGCGCCTGATTCGGATAACCGCCATAACAGTCGTTGGTGATCGGCAGCTTGTAGGTGTATAACGCATAATTCGGCGCGCCACAGCACTCCAGGAATTTCGAGCCTACCGAACCGGCGACCCACAGCTGATTTCCGGCGCCCTTGACCATCACCATCCGCTCGTCCTCAAACGGCGAGCCCAGCGCCTGGAAGTCCAGCAGCGACCCATCCGAAGTCTGCATTGTCGCTAGTACGATGTCCAGCGAGCCAAGCCCATGTCCGCCCTGGCCGTCGAAAGCCCCGACCGATCCAACCACCGACAGCCTTTTGTTGGAGGAATCGAAGGACGGCTGTGCTCCGATCATTGTTCCACCGCCATCGGTATACCCCGCTCCCGGATAATTCGTCCCGCACACTTTCAACTGCCCGCCCGACACATACATCCGCTCGGGCTCCAACCCGTCCGCGATCTTCGTCCAGACGACCGTTCCCGAAGGATTGAAACCTTCGATGTATGTCTTTACCTGCGTTATCACCTGTGCATTATAGTCCGCATAATAGGCCCCCGTCGAATCCATCGCATATGCCACCGGCGTCACCCCGGCCGTCGACCCCGTCACCGTGCTATATACCGGCAGCACCTTCAGCGCATGCAGCGACGCCGTGTCCCAGACGACCAGCGCCTGCGGGATCGTCGTACTGCTGAAAGGCACCGTCGCATTCTCCACCGTCCCCTGCGATGCATACAGGGTCGTATAGACGACGAGGTTCCCATTGACAAAAGTCGCCGGCGGCGCATGCCAATAGTTAGCCGTACTGCTCATTATCGGGTTGTATAGCGTGACCGGCGGACACAGGAAAGAATTGACCCGCAGGACATTGCCATCGAGGTCCAGTTGCATGATCACTCCCTCGTGACCTACGCCCGCGGCCAGCACCGTCGTGCTCCCAATCGCATAGGCGCTGCCGGGATAACGCTGCGAGACCACATATAATGAAGTCCCGCCCTTGCCCAGCAGCAACGACCCACCGGATTCGAACTGATATTCCTGGCTCCCGTCCATACTGTACAACGGCTTCACCCACACGATATGACCCGCGGCCGAGATCTTCATCAGGAAGTCGCAAAACGCAAGCGTCGTCGTCTGCGGCTCGCCTACCGCCGTAATATATTGCTGGTTCATCTGATGCCCCATCAGATAGGTATTCCCCGCACTGTCACCTACCGCCTGTTCGATCACGATATGCGGATAATACCAGTACGTGCTGTAGAAGTCCACTTCATTCTGATACAGGAACCACTGCTGCTGCCCGCTCTTATTGAATTTCGCAGCCCACCAGCCTTCATTGCCGGCCGGAGCCGCGCCATTGGTCCAGCCGCCCGCAAGCACCCTGTTCCCCTGCGCATCTTCAAAGATCGCCCTGTCCACCAGGTACCGGCCGCCATTCAGACTGTCGACCCTGTTGCCCGCAAGCCCGGACGGACAGACCGCGGTAGCCGGTAACGGCCCATCATTGCCATACACCTCCACCACCTGTGACATGCTGTCGATGCAACCTTCTTTCGTCGTGGCTTTCATCCCGAGCGTATGATACCCGCCGGTGTTATAGTGTATCGCCGGAAGCGAATCCGTACTGCTGTCGGGTACCCCGCCCGATCCCGGCGTCCAGAGATAGGAATTCGCATATTGCGTGGCGTTGGTCAGCTTTAGGACATCGCCGGTGAACCACGTATACCCCGTGATCCCGAAATTCGCCGTTGTATACCGGGCGATCATCGTAGCCGTCGCCACCTGGTCCGCGCCGCAAGCGCCCGCATATGTCCCTTCGGCATAGATGGGAAAGGTCAGAGACCGCAGCAAACTGGAGGGAACGATATTCGTAGAGGTCTGCGCCTGACCCGCCACACAAGGGATCTGGATCGCACCGCCCGTCCCGATGACGGCAGGCATAGTGCCAGCAAAATATTTATACCCCAAACGCGTAGCCGGAACCCGGATGTTGAAGGTATCCTGACCGCATATCGTGTCCGTCAGCGTCGTGGTCACCGGATTGGCGATCATCAGCCGGACCTTGAACGACTCTGACGCCGTATCATTCCCGCATGGCGTCGACCGGTAGGCATAAACCGTGAACGTGCTCACCGAGTCCTCCGTGGGGCTGAGGTAATATGGAAGATTCAACGTCCCGCCGGTACCGTTGATCGGGTATATCGACGAACAACAGGGTCGCTTCACCTGATAAGCGATGCTGGGATCGCTGTTATAGATATAAACCCGCAGGGTCTGATTGCTACACGCCGTATCCTGTATCCAGGCGTTCAGCGCAAACGATGACAGCGCGGCCGTCGTGACCACCCGCGTCATGGAATCGGCCATCCCGCCGTTATGGACGACGAGCTTTATGGTATCATTACCCGTCGGCGCCGTGTAGCTGGCGTTATACGTCGTGGCAAACAACACTCGGTTCTTATACCACGCATACGTCTCGCCCGGCTGGCCCTGGTTGACCAGTTGCACCGTGTTGGAGGCGCAAACCTGCGCCGTATTGATATCGAATAACGCCCGCGGATAGGGTATGCCGCCCCCGTTTGTCGTCAGGTCGAGGATCTCGCCGAAATTTGGCGCCCAGATCTGTTGGGTGGTATAGAAGTCGAGCTTGCTAAAGTCGTACAGCCGGTTGGAAGGAAAGCTGATCGGCATCGCCTCCCAGCTCACCCCGCTGTTGCGGGTCTGAATGATCCCGCTGCCGCAGGCATATCCGACCGAATCGGAAATAAAATGGATGTAGTTGATCGCGTTGGCCTGGATCTGCCCCGTCTGACTATTGGCTTTCAGCCAGGTATTCCCGCCGTCTGTGGAAGAATACGTATCCCCTACCGGCGTGATCGCATAGACGTGCGTAGCGCTATAGGCCGTCATGGCCTGGATGGTGAAAGGGACCGAAATGCTGGTCCAGTTCGCGCCGCCGTTCGTCGTCGAATAGATCGTAGTCGGAGAAGCCGCAAAGACCGTGTTGGCGTCGGGCGCCGAGAGCGTGAACGTGCCGCCGTTGGTATAGGAAACTGTCGCCCATGACTGACCGCCATTCGTCGTCTTGATGATCTCGTTGTTCTGCACCGCATACCCGGTCGAACCATTGCCGGGGAAAGCCAGCATGTAAATGGAATTGCTTGCGGTGCCCGTGGTCTGTGTCAGGTTACGATGATAGACCAGGGTCCATGTATTGCCCCCATCCGAACTATACAGGATGGACGGCTCATACCCATAATTACCGCCGATCGCGATATTGCTGCTGTTGAAGGCCTGGATGTCGGTCGGAAGGAAGCCAAAGGTCAGATTGACGCTATTCCCGCCCAGATTCACATTGGTGATGTACGATTGCTGAAAGGTATGACCGCTGTCGGTAGTGTAACCGAGCCAATGACGATTGACAAAATATCCGGCTGAAGCGGAGAAAAAACTGGCGCTTACATTGCCATCGATCGAATCAGCGCCGGAATAGATGGTACGCCATTGCGCGTGCAGACAAAGGCTTGAAAATATAATGGTCGACAGTAAAACGGCTTTCTTCATTGGGGCCTCTAGGGTATTGGTAGTTCAGAATTCCTCAAAATACACAACTATCTCCGCATCTGCAAGAAGGGGCCCCTTTTACCGATACACGTCCAGCAAGCCTTCCGGCAGCTCTACATGCACTTCGCGGTTCTTTGGGTCCACACGCCGTAACGTCCGCTCGTGCAAAGGCACCAACGCCTCCTTCCCCGCCAGATCGATCCGGCAGAGCACCTGATGCGGCTGCTCGATCACTTCCAGGATCTCCCCGAGGTCGACGGCGCCATCCCATAGCCGGAACCCCACCATCGAGATCGGCGCCGACCGGCCCGCAAACTGCACAAAGTCCTCCTCCCGCAACCAAACCTCCTTTTGCAGCACTTGTCTTGCCGCCTCTTTAGTATCGAGCCCTTCAAGTTTCACGTACACCTCGGTAGCGCTCTTTGCCCGGGCCTGCTGTATAAACCAGGGTAGCATCTCATCGCGATGTTCCTCGAGAAAGATTGTCCGAAGGCCGATCAGGCTGGTCTTCTTGCCCAGCCGGTGCTGCACGACGACCTCGCCCTGCAAGCCAAAAACCGCAACGATCTTTCCGATATTTCGATAGTTCTCGCTCATGTCTCAGTCAAAAAAAAGGAGGCCCGAAAGCCTCCTCGCATAATTATTACACAATGAACATTAGCCTACGCCTCCTGTTTCGCCCCGCCTTCGCTCTTCTTCTCAGGCCGTTCCGTCCGCTCAGCGCGTTCCCCCCGATCACTGCGCTCGACCCTTCTAACCGGTCCACCGGGACCACGACGTCCAGGCCGCGCCTTCCTGTTCTCTTCTGCGCGTTTCTTCAGGGCTATCTCATGTTCGCCATGCCACTTCTGGAACTTCTCCATCGCAGCTGCGTCATCGAATAACCCTAATTTGACACCACGCAATAAATGTTTCAGATACAGTACTCCTTTGTAAGAAAGGATGCGGCGGACCGTATCGGTCGGCTGAGCGCCTTTGTGCAGCCAATCGAGCGCCTTCTGACGATCGAGCTGAACGGAAGCCGGAACTGTTAAAGGATTGTACGTACCGATCTTTTGGATGAATTTTCCATCCCTGGGCGCACGGGCATCGGCGACTACGATGAAGTAAAATGGCCGTTTCTTCGACCCGTGGCGTTGCAGTCTGATTTTAACTGGCATCTTAAATAGAAATTTAAATGCGTGAACAATAAGGTTACCTATTCCAAAAAAATTGGAGTGCAAATCTAGCACTCAGTGATCACATTTCAAAAATAATACTTAGGGAATTAACGAGCGAATATTGCGGGGAAAATTTTATGCCGGCTATAACGATTTAACATTCATGGAGAAATGTCTACAGCGCACATTTTCAGCAATTTCCGTGCCCGCCTTCACCTACCGGAGGCGCCCCCTATTTCCGCCCCATTCCTCGCATGGCCCCCATAGGCATCTTGTTCATCATTTTCATCATACCTTTCATTTGGTCGAACTGCTTCAGGAAGGCGTTTACCTCGCCGATATCCTTTCCGGCGCCTTTCGCCAGGCGCTGCCGGCGGCTGAGGTCGATCACGTCCGGATTCGCCCGCTCAAATGGCGTCATGGAGCGGATGATCGCCTCGATGCCCTTGAAGGAATCGTCACTGATGTCGACGTCCTTTATCGCCTTTCCAACCCCCGGGATCATCCCCAGCAGGTCCTTGATATTGCCCATTTTCTTGATCTGTTGCAGCTGCGACAGAAAGTCCTCGAAGTCGAACTGATTCTTCCTTATCTTCTTTTCCAGCTTTCTCGTCTCCGCCTCATCGAACTGCGCCTGCGCCTTCTCGACGAGCGTCGTGATATCACCCATCCCCAGGATCCGCTGAGCCATCCGGTCGGGATAGAATACGTCCAACGTATCCATCTTCTCCCCGCTCGACACGAATTTGATGGGCTTGGCGACGGTGTATTTGATCGACAACGCCGCGCCGCCGCGGGTATCGCCATCCAGCTTCGTCAGCACCACGCCCGTAAAGTCAAGCCGGTCATTAAAGGCCTTTGCCGTATTGACCGCATCCTGGCCCGTCATGGAATCGACCACGAAAAGGATCTCCTGCGGGTTGATCGCAGCCTTGACCGCCGCCACTTCCTGCATCATCACTTCATCGATCGCGAGCCGGCCGGCGGTATCCACGATGACGACGTTTTTATTTTTACTGCGGGCTTCGCGAACCGCATGCTGTGCGATCTCGACGGCATTCTTGTTGTCCGGCTCACTATAAACCTCGACCCCGACCTGTTCGCCGAGGATGCGCAATTGCTCGATGGCCGCGGGGCGGTAGATGTCGGCTGCGACGAGTAGGGGGGAAAGGCCGCGCCGGGTTTTAAGGTAGTTGGCGAGCTTGCCGGAAAAGGTGGTTTTACCGCTGCCCTGGAGACCGGCGATCAGGATCACGGCCGGGCTGCCTTTGGCGTTGAATTCGGCCTCGCTGCCGCCCATCAGCTCGACCAGCTCGTCCTTTACGACCTTGACCATCAACTGGCCGGGGCTTACCGCCGTAAGCACTTTCTGCCCCATGGCCTTTTCCCGGACCGTATCGGTGAACTCCTTGGCAATCTTATAGTTGACATCGGCGTCAATCAGCGCCCGCCGGATATCCTTGATGGTCGCCGCAATATTGAGCTCGGTAATTCTTCCTTCCCCTTTTATTTGCTTAAAGGCTGTCTCGAGCCTCTCGGATAAACTCTCAAACATATTCCAAAACAGAGAGTGAATGCAAGCACGTTACATTCACTCTCGGGGGACAAAAATAAGTATTTTTCAGTGTAAAATTTATATTCCCAAATAGCTCCTCAACATTTTAGAGCGCGAATTGCTGCGCAGTTTGGTAATAGCTTTGTCTTTGATCTGCCGTACCCGTTCGCGGGTCAGGTTGAACCTTTCGCCGATGTCTTCGAGGCTCATCGGATGGTCGACGCCGATCCCGAAAAAGAAGCAGATCACCTCCTTCTGCCGTTCCGTCAGCGTCCTCAGGCTGCGGTCGATCTCCTGCTTAAGGGATTCCTTATGCTCGATATTCGTCTCGGCGCGTTCGGCGTTGGGGTTCTCCAGCACGTCGATCAGGGTGTTGTCTTCGCCTTCGGACAGCGGGGTATCCATGCTGACGTGACGGGCGGCGATCCCGAGGGAAGAGGAGACCTCTTCGATATCCAGCTCCAGGACCTCCGCCAATTCTTCGGCTGAGGGTTCCCGTTCGAATTCCTGCTCCAGCTGGCTGTAGGCCTTCTGGATGCGGTTCGTGAGCCCAACTTTGTTCAACGGAAGCCGGACGATCCGCGACTGCTCGGCAAGCGCCTGCAGGATGCTTTGACGGATCCACCAAACGGCGTAGGAAATGAATTTGAATCCACGGGTCTCATCGAAGCGCTGTGCAGCTTTGATCAAACCAAGGTTGCCTTCATTGATCAGATCAGGCAGGGACAGGCCCTGATTCTGATACTGCTTGGCTACGGATACTACAAAGCGAAGGTTCGCCTTTGTAAGCTTATCGAGAGCTTTTTGATCTCCCTGCTTGATACGGATGGCGAGTTTGACTTCTTCTTCCGGACTGATCAACTCTACTTTTCCAATCTCCTGCAGGTACTTCTCCAGGCTCTGAGATTCACGATTCGTAATACTCTTCGTGATCTTCAGTTGACGCATGCTCATAGGCAGAGGTCATTTAAAGGGTTTTAGGAACTAGCTTTTAATCGATATAGATGGACAATTAAATCGGTTGAAATTTGGTATTAGTCTTGGTTGAAAACGAATAATTTAACCTTTTCTTGTATCGGACGGTCTTTAGTTAACCTGGTTAGTCCCTATGTACATGCTTCCCCTAATTTAACTATTTTCGGGGGCCAAACCAATTTTATTTAATAAGTAATTGATAATCAGATACGTTACATTAAAATTCCCTTAAATTTTACCTTTTGGGCATAAGTACACATAGTGGAAAAAAAATTTTGACGGTACAATTATTTTTCTATTATTGCACAAAGCCGGTTTGAACATCCTTACAGCCAAGGTTGTTGAACGCAACGAATCAAAGTCAATAGATGAGCAAGAAAACATTGTTTACAGTAGAGTATCCGGTCAGATGTTCGCCCTCGATCTTGTATGAATTCTTAAGCACTCCGGCAGGATTGCAGGAGTGGTTCGCAGATAAAGTCGATGAACGGGATAATGTCTTTAGCTTCTCCTGGAACGGCACGACGGACAGGGCGGAAGTAACGGAAAGCGAATTCGAGAAGTTCATCCGGTTCCACTGGATGGACGCGCCTGCCGAAGAATTCTTCGAGTTCCGCATCGAGAAATCGGAAGTCACCAACCAGACTATCCTCGTCATCAGCGACTTTGCGGGAAAGGGTGAAGTGAAGGACCAGACGCAACTCTGGAGCTACCAGGTGAAGGACCTCTTTCACCGGTTAGGCAACTAATTTCACCGGTTGGCAACCAGGATTTGCACCAGGGCTGTAAACTTTTCCGTCAGGATCTCAGGGGCTTTATTCCACTTGTCAAATCCAACGTTTACAGACAATTTCAAAAAGGGCCGTGTTCCCATGTCTTCCCATGTCCCGGGGGTATGCTCGTGCTCCCACTCGTCCTCCGCCGTCCCGGGCATAAACCCGGCGTCCTCCAATGCGGCCCGGCGGTCGAGGATAACAGGCAGGTATGTACGTAAAAATTCGCCTTTCAGATGCAGCGTCACGCTAAAGCCGTGACCCCACCAGAACATCGTGCGCACGGCCATCACATCCTCCTTTCCGAAGACCCGCGGATAGTCCAGCATGACCCATGGCAGCCCTTTATATTGTTCACCCCTGGAGATCTTGGGTTCCGTCGGCGAATCCAGCATTTCCCGCCATTCGTCACACAGCCCGCTGAACATTTCCACCACCTTCCGGACGATCGAATTCTTCGTTAAAATCCACGCCGGATCGGTTACCAGTCTTAATTCCTGCGCTGAAAGCAGTAACTTCGCACTCATTCGATAAAGATAAAGAATTACCTGTGGACCGTATTTTCAAGAAACTGGATCTGCTCATCGTAAAGGCATTTATAGGCCCTTTCATCGCCACTTTCTTTATCACCTTGTTCGTGCTGGTCCTCCAATTCTTCTGGCTCTATATCGACGACGTCGTGGGGAAGGGTATCGACGCGTTTACGGTGGGCCGGCTGGTCGGCTATCTTGCCGCAACGCTCGTCCCGTTGGCGCTTCCTTTAGCCGTCCTCCTCTCCTCGATCATGACGCTCGGGAATCTCGGCGAGACCTATGAACTGATCGCCATCAAGTCGGCCGGCATTTCGTTGCTGCGTTTCATGCGCCCCCTCTTCTTCGTGAGCATTTTACTGACGATCATCGCCTTCTTCTTTAACAATAATATTCTGCCCATCGCCAACCTCAGGATGAATACCATCAAATATGATATCATCGTGACCAAGCCGGCTTTCGATATCAAGGAAGGGGTCTTCTACGACCGGATCGAGGGGTTTGTGATCAAGATCGGGAAGAAGGAAAAGGACGACTCGACGATCCGGGACGTCGTGATCTATGAGCAGAATGGCGGTAACCAGGACAACGTGATCATCGCCGATAGCGGCAAGATGATCGTGACGCCGGACCATCAATCGCTCGAGTTCATCCTCAAGTCGGGCTCGCGGTATCAGGAAAAAGCAAACGGCGGGATGTATCAGTCGCAGCTGATGCGGATGTCGTTCGACACCTATAAGAAAGTGATGGACCTGAGCTCGTTCCGGATGAATAAGACGGATGACAGCACTTTCAAGGGCAACTACCAGATGCGGACGCTGCCGGAGTTGTCCCGCGCCATCGACAGCATCAAGCGGATCAATGCCGCGTATGTCGCCCAGGCCGCGCGAAAGGTCAATAACAACATGAAATTTTCGGACTGGCTCGATAGCGCCGGTTGGGATAAGATCGATAAGGATACGGCGTACTCGAAATTCCTGCTGGCCAGGACGTATGTCACCGACAGCATCCACCGGGTATGGGCAACCGCCCGGCGGCAGCGCGATTCTATCGACAAAGCCCAGGCCGCGCGCGAAAAGGCGGTTGGCGGCGCCGCTAAAAAGGCTCCGGCGCCACAGCCGGCCGCTCCCGGTCATCCTATCGCCCGTCCCGTCATTATCATCCCCGGTGGTCAGGCCGTCAACCGGCTGGCCGTTCTGCCGCAACCGCCGCCGCTTAGCTTCGAGGACCTGATCCCCGACTCGGCCCGCCAGATGGTCATGGAGCACGCCAATACCGCCATCAATAATGCCAAGGTGAGCGTCGACCAGCCGGTCATCTTATACGACAATGAGGTCAACAACCTGCGTCAGCATGAGATCGCCTGGCATGAGAAGATCACGTATGCCGTGGCCGTCCTCGTGATGTTCCTGATCGGCGCGCCGCTCGGCTCGATCATCCGGAAGGGCGGGATCGGGCTGCCGCTGGTCTTTGCCGTGGTCTTCTTCGTGGTCTTCTTTCTGTTGAACAACTTTGGCAGGAAGTTCGTCAAAGAGGGCGTCCTCGGCCCTATCGGCGGGATGTGGATGGCCACGTACGTGCTGACGCCGATCGGGCTTTTCCTGACGTACAAGGCGATGCATGACTCGACGTTGTTCAATAAGGAAAGCTGGTACCGGTGGGGGAGAGGGTTGAAGAAGTTGTTCCAGCGCGGGAAGAGGAGGGAAGCGACGGCGGCGTAAAAAAGGGTGTTTATACGGTTTTTTGTCCCGGCTCAAAGAGTTACTTTTCGCAGGATGCCGTTGTAAGAGGTAATTCTATAGCTATGGCCGTTCCCAAAGTTATTCGTCAGTTAGAAAAGGTATTCCAACAAAAATTTCAGCAGCTTGGAGATCCGAGCCGTTATGTCAGCCGTACCGATCTGGCTTATAAGGTAAACAGTGCCCAGCAGATCACTGAATTATATTTAAGAAACGCTTCCATTACAGATTTTAAGTTAATAGCCCCCTTATTCAGCCAACTGGATCACTTATCGCTTTTAGCCTTGTCGGGCAATCCAATTAAAAATCTGAATCCCCTTAAAGATCTGCCGACGCTCAAGCAGTTGGAATTGATCAACACCGGAGTTACCCATATCGGCGTCCTGAAAGAATTGCCCAACCTCACTTATTTGGTCCTGAGAAATAACACCAATATCAAGGATTGGGTATCGTTGCACGCGCTGACCGGCTTGACGTCGCTCGATATACAAGGCTCGAGTCTAAGTGGAGTCGCCGGGCTGGAACATCTGCAGAACCTCAAAAACCTGGAATTGGGAGGAAATAAAATTGAGGACCTTTCTCCGCTCCAATATCTCGAACATTTGGAAGACGTTAATTTTTCAAGCAACCAGGTAACCAGCATTGAGTTTGCAAGAAAGCTCTACAACCTAAACTCACTTTGGTTTTACAACAACAAAGTCAAAGATCTGTCACCAGTTAAGGGACTTACCAGGTTGCGGGCACTGGGAACTGGAAAGAATTTGATCACTGATTTTACTCCTATCGAAGGATTAACCGGACTAACGAGGCTGCAAATAATAGAGAATAAGCTCCAGAACATCTACTTTGTAAAAGATCTTACCAACCTTGTCTACTTAACTGCCGATGACAATCAGATAAAAAATCTCGAACCACTGCAACATCTAAAGAAACTTCAGACCGCGACATTTGAAAACAATTCCATCTCAAAATTGCCTGAATTTTGTCTCGATCTGAATATTGATTTTCGGTGGACGAAATATGGGACGGAAGGGTTTAATCTCTTCAACAACCCCATGATCGACCCGCCGCCCGAGATTATTAAGCAGGGGCGGCCCGCCGTTGAAAAATGGCTGAAAGAAGAAAGTATCTATGTAAATGAAGTCAAGGTACTGCTGGTCGGTCATGGCGAAGTTGGAAAAACAACGCTGGTTAAATCACTGATTGGCGAGAAACCTGACCCCAAAGAACCTTCCACTCACTACATCAGGATCAGCAAACATCTCATCGACTATAAAGGTCAAGAGGTTAAATTGAATTTTTGGGATTTTGGCGGCCAGGAAGTCATGCACTCGACACATCAATTCTTTCTCTCTTCCAGAAGCCTCTACCTCTTGTTGCTCGACGGCAGGAGAGACGAAGACCCGGAATATTGGCTAAAGCACATTGAAAGTTTTGGCGGCAACTCGCCGGTGCTGGTGGTATTGAACAAAGTGGATACTAACCCTTCGTATGACGTGGACCGGCGATTCCTCCAGCAAAAATATCCTTTCATCCAGGGGTTTTACAAAACAGCCTGTTTCAACAAGATCCAGGGGATCGACGAATTAAGGGATGCTATCCGGCAAGCGCTGAGCCATGTTGGGATCCTGTCATCGCCATGGCCAAAAAGCTGGCTGCCGGTCAAAAACACCCTGGAGGGAATGAAGAAGAGCTTTATTTCCCAGCCTCAATATGAAAGGCTTTGTAAGCGTTCCGGAATCACCGATGAGATCTCCAAAGAAACCTTAGCCAGCTATCTGAATGACCTTGGGATCATCGTTCACTTCAAAGATCTCCGCCTGAGCAATTTGCACATCCTGCAGCCGCGGTGGGCCTCACGCGCCGCTTACAAGATCATCAATTCCGAAAAGATCGCCCGTAACCATGGCCTGTTTGAAGTTGGCTGGCTGACGGAAATCATGAAAAAGGCGGACAAGTCGGATTTCAACTATGCTGAGGATATATTTCCGTACATCCTCGACCTGATGCAAAAATTTGAATTGTGCTTTGCGGTTACCGAAGCCAAACAATACCTGATCCCGGAACTGATGGATATCCAGCAGCCGGTGTTGCCCCTCCATGAAGGGTCGGTTCTGAAGTTCGTTCTCAAGTTCGAAGACCTGTTGCCCAGATCGATCATCGCCAGATTCATCGTCAGAATGCATGAAGACATAAAGGGCAATCTGAGGTGGCGCACCGGAGCTGTCTTAAGCGTACCGATATTCGAGTCCCTTGCCATCGTGATCGCTGACGTTAAGGAACGGAAGATAACGATCACGGTCAGTGGAAAAAGAAGACGCGAACATTTTGCGATCATCAGAAAGACGTTCCACAGCATCAAGGAAAGCTTCAACAAGTTGAATGTTACCGAATGGATCCCCTTGCAGGATGCGGATGATTTTCCCGTTGAATACGAGGAACTGATCGGGCATGAAAATTCTCAACGAGAAGAGATCTTTATCGGCAAGTTGGGCAGAGCCTATAAGGTCGCGGATCTGCTAAACGGGATCGAGCCGCCGACACTAAGAAAAAAAGAATTCTCCTTTACCGTGTTTCTATGTCATTCCTCGAAGGATAAGCCTGTCATCAAAAAGATCGCAGCGGATCTCACCCACAAGGGAATTAGCTACTGGTTCGATGAAGAAGACCTCGATCCCGGCGATAACATTATCGATAAAATAACCGATGGGCTGCAAAACAGTAAAATGATCATCCCCTGTATCAGTAAGGACCAATTAGCGTCGGGCTGGTGCCGGCAGGAATACCAGAGCATCTTAGGCAGGCTGCTCGGCGGCATCTCAAAACAGCGAATTATCCCGTTAATTCTGGATGATACGTCTTTGGAAGAAATGCCGCTTTTTTTATCCGGCTTCAAATCCATACACTATAAGGATGCCGGAGAATATAACCGGTTACTTGAGTATTTGGGGAAAGCCTCCTTTATCGAATAGGGTTTTTCCAAAATTTCCCTACTTTTGGCGCCCATGGCAAAGAGCTCCGAAAATATCGGCATCCAGCGCTGGGTGGCGGTCATCGCCATCATCCTTTTTCTGCTCAAGCTCGCCGCCTACTATCTCACCGAATCCGTCGCCGTTCTCACCGACGCCCTGGAAAGCACGGTCAACGTCCTTGCAGGTCTTATCGGCCTCTATAGCCTCCATATCGCGGCTAAACCCAGCGACAGCGACCATCCGTATGGGCATGGCAAAGCCGAATTCCTCTCGGCCGCCGTCGAAGGGGCGCTCGTCCTTATGGCCGGCCTCATTATTATCTATGAGGCGATCATCGACCTCGTCCATCCTCACCCGCTGCAGAAGCTCGATCAGGGCATTTATATCGTCGCCTTCACGGCGATCGTCAACTTCATCGCCGGAACCTATTGTGTCTATAAAGGGAAACGCAACAATTCCATGCAGCTGGTCGCGGGCGGCAAACATCTTCAAACCGATACCTGGTCCACTACCGGCATCATTGTCGGCTTGATCCTGATCCGCTACACGAAGGAGCCATGGCTGGATGGGGTCGTCGCGCTTTTCTTCGCCGGGATGATCCTGTATACGGGCTATCATATCCTGCGCAAGTCGGTGGCGGGCATCATGGATGAGGCGGACATGCAGCTGCTACAGGAACTTATCACCTACCTGAATGCGCATCGCCGCGAGAATTGGGTCGATCTCCATAATCTTCGGGTGATCAAATACGGGGATGGGCTGCATGTAGACTGTCATCTGACGGTGCCCTGGTATCTGAATGTGCTGGAAGCGCATGCGGAGGTCGATGCATTCACGTCGCTGGTGCTACGACGTTATGGGCCGGCGGTGGAATTCTTCGTCCACTCGGACGCCTGTCTGGACTTCTCCTGTCCGATCTGTATGAAGCAGAGCTGTGACGTGCGCAAACATGCCTTCGAGGGCCGGGTCGAATGGACCCTGGAGACGGTGATCCCGAATAAAAAGCATGAAAACAGTTTGGTATGGAACAGCGGCAGGACACAGCCGCCTGACACGCGATATCAGGCTGAATGAACGGCTGAAACGGACACAAATATCTTCGGGGGTAGGTAGGTAGAGAAGGGTATAACTAAATTACGAAGTTTTCGCGTCGTTCAATGTTAAATCTCGGGCAACCGGCCCACCCCAAAATCCTTATCTTTGGCACCTGCCCGCACCGGGCCTTAAACATCAACGAACTATGCCCACCTGGAAAGACTATCAGGACAAAAATAAAGACCGGTTCCTCGACGAATTGCTCGACCTGCTCCGCATTCCCTCGGTGAGCGCGCGCAGCGAGCACAAGCCCGACATGCAAACCTGCGCGGAGGCCGTCCGTCAGCACCTCCTCAAAGCGGGCGTCGACAAAGCGGAAGTCTATCCGACCGCGGGCCATCCCGTCGTCTATGGCGAGAAGATCACCGACAAAACCAAACCCACGGTCCTCGTCTATGGTCACTATGACGTCCAACCGCCGGACCCGCTCGAGCTCTGGCATAGCGGTCCTTTCGACCCGGTCCTCAAAGACGGAAAGATCTATGCCCGCGGATCGGCGGACGACAAGGGCCAGTTCTTTATGCATGTGAAAGCTTTCGAGACGATGGTCAATACCGGCCCTCTGCCCACGAATGTGAAATTCATCATCGAGGGGGAAGAAGAGATCGGCAGTCCGAATCTGGCCGCTTTTGTCAAAACGCACAAGGACCTGCTCCAAGCCGATGTCATCCTTATCAGCGATACCGCCATGCTGAGCCTCGACACGCCAAGCATCGACATCGGGGTCCGGGGTCTCAGCTATATCGAGGTAGAGGTCACCGGTCCCAACCGCGACCTGCACAGCGGCGTTTATGGAGGAGCGGTAGCCAACCCGATCACGATCCTGGCAAAGATGATCGCCTCGTGTCACGATGCGAACAATCATATTACGATCCCCGGCTTCTATGACGATGTCGTCGAAGCGACGGCGGCTGAGCGGCGGCTGATGGCGCAAGCTCCTTACGATGAAGCGGAATATAAGAAGGATCTCGGCGTTAAGGCGCTCTGGGGCGAGAAGGGATATACGACCAACGAGCGAACCGGCATCCGGCCGACGATCGAGCTGAATGGCATCTGGGGCGGTTACACCGGCGAAGGGGCCAAAACGGTGCTGCCTTCAAAGGCGCACGCCAAGATCTCCGCCCGGCTGGTCCCCAATCAGTCGTCGGCTAAGATCACGGCCAAGCTGTTGGACTACTTTCGCGCCATAGCTCCCGAAGGCGTCACCGTCAAAGCGGAGGAGCATCATGGCGGGGAGCCCTATATGACCCCGATCGACAGCAAGGCGTATCAGGCGGCGGCGAAGGCGATCGAAGCCACTTTCCATAAAGCGCCGATCCCCGTCCGTGGCGGCGGCAGCATCCCGATCTGTGCGTTGTTTGAAAAGGAGCTTGGGATCAAGATCGTCTTTATGGGTTTCGGATTGGATAGCGATAATCTGCATTCGCCGAATGAGAAGTTCAATTTGGAGAACTTTTATAAGGGGATCGAGACGATACCGTATTTTCATCGGTTCTTTGCGCAATAACCGCCACACATGGACAACACCGGCTGACGACGCGGCCGCCCGGACTATAGGTACAAAAATTGCATATTTTCGGCAAACACTGGACATTCATGGCGTTATCGAACCGAAAGCTGACCGACCTTCAAGTCCTCCTTATTTCAATATTGTCCCTGCTCCTCCCCGTTGCATTGATAGAATACCGTGTCCTTCATGCTACCCATGGCATCATGGCTTATCCGCTGGACGACACCTTTATTCACATGGCGGTCGCCCGGAATCTGGCATTCGAGCACTACTGGGGCATCGCCGGGCATACTTTTGCGTCGACGTCGAGCTCGCCGTTTTATACTGTTTTATTGGCCGGTGTCTTCAAAGTCTTTGGCGCTCACGTGGTCATTCCGCTCGTGGTCAACCTTCTCGCCGGCATCCTTGTGCTCATCGTCATGCAGCGCTGGCTGGGGCGGCAGGGGATCGGCACGCTGGCTCAGCTCATCATCCTTCTTCTTGTCAACTTTCTTACTCCCCTGCCCTTGCTGGTGATTAGCGGAATGGAGCATACTTTCCAGTTGCTCTTTACTTTTTTGTTTGTCTTTTCCTTTGCGGATGCGAGTGCCGGTGGGGATCCGAGTGCCGGCGTTGGGGCGCGCAACAGGCTGCCCTGGGCCCTTTATGTTTATGGCGCTCTCATGGTCAGCACCCGTTATGAGTGTCTTCCGATCCTGGGTCTGGTCTGTCTTATTTTGCTGATCCGTCGCCGGTGGGGCCAGGCCGTTCTTCTCGGCGCCGTCAGCGTATTGCCGATTACGATCTTTGGGCTTTATGCCATGTCCAAGGGCAGTTATTTCATGCCGAATTCGGTGTTGCTAAAGGCGGCGATGCCGCATTCTTTAGGCGGCTGGGCGCGGTTCGTGGCGGATGATATCTGGTTCAAGATCTTCTTCTCACCGCGTGATTACAACTTCCTGGCGGTGCAGCGGCTGCTGTTGCTGTTGCCGCTGGCGTATCTCGTCTTTCTGACGCCGCTTCGCGAACAGCGCGGGTATCGCTATATCCTCCTCATCCTGATGGGCGCCGCATTGGCCCATGTGGCCTTCGCTTATCCGGCCAATTACCCCCGGTATGAGGATTACCTCGTCGGTTGTTCGGTGCTGATCATGGGAACGCTTGCTGTCAAATACCGGAACAGCCTTCAAACGACCCGCTTCCAGGGCGCCAAATGGATCGTCGCCGGTGTGGTAATCCTGCTTTTTATTCCCCTCTTTATCCGCAGTGAAAAGACCTTTCAGAAGTCCAAACAATATTGTCTCAACATTTACGAGCAACAATATCAGATGTCGCAGTTCGTGCATGAGTATTATGACAGCATTCCTTTGGCGTTTAACGATATCGGCGCAATTTCTTTTTACAGCCGGGGCGATAAGCTCGATCTCTGGGGGCTTGCCAGTCTCGAGGTCGCCAAGGCGAAACGCGGGCACTACTGGACGCCGGATCTGGCCGATTCGCTCGTCCATCAGCATCAGACGCGGCTTGCGATCCTCTATGACACCTGGTTTGATCCGGCGCTGCTGCACCGCTGGACGAAGATTGCTTCATGGCATAATCAGCATAATGTCGTCCTCGGCGATGATAGCGTGAGCTTCTATTCGATCCGGCCGGAGGATACGAGTGAGCTGAGGAAAAATCTGGAGGCCTATCAGCCGCGGTTGCCGCAGGATGTGACGGTGAGTTATTATTGATAGTACGACACGACCCGATAGGCGAATGCGCTGCCGTCGGTTGCAGTGACGGTATAGACCAGGGTGCTGTCAAAGTTTTCAGCGATCTTACTGGCCGGGCTAACCGACTTCCCGACGATTCCAACAGTGGGTATAAGGCTGGAGAGGTTTGTACCCGGCTGAAAGACGAGTTTTACCGTGTCCAGGATAACGTTTCCCTTGATATCGGTCGTTATCACTCCGGGATTATCGGCGGCCATGATGACAAAGGAAGAAATGGATTTGTTGGGATTGGCGATCCCGGTCGAGTCGGTGCCGGGGCTGTATGGGATTTGAAGGGGTTTGTTTACGATGTTTCGGTTGCAGCTTAGCAGCAGGGTGAGGGAGGAGGCGAGGAGTATGGTAAGTATGTAGTTCATGAGTAAGGTTCCGGATAGTGAATTTACGGTAAAAATCCATTTGGCAATTAATCCAGGGAGTCGGCACTCGGTCCGAATAAAGACTGATGGTCCATCTAAACTATGGATTCATCAGATCAATATGGTCATTTGTATACATTTGTAACCAAGCAAAGCGACTTTGTCCTATATATTCAAAAAAGCGATTATCTTAAATATTCAGAAACAAATACCCTTAAGATAATTGTCAATCAGAGCCTTAGTCACCGTTCTAACCATCAATCTTATTAACTATGCCCGAAAGAACTGTCGATCTTAAAGATCTATTCCTTGACCTGTTCAACGCACCGACGGAAGAAGCCACAGACACTGTCATGAGCCGATACCCAACCGTATTTAGCAAAGAAAATTGGTTTCCACTTGGCAACAATGAAAGCAATTTTGGGATTATCGAAAATCAGCAATCCAACCCTATTGCAGCACTTGTTGAAAAGTTAACCAATTCAATGGACGCGCTTTTGACCAAAAAATGCCTTGAAAGAGGGATCGACCCCAGATCAAAGGATGCCCCTAGATCAATGGAAGAAGCGATCAAATTGTTCTATCCACAGCAGAAGCAATGGGATCTACCTAACTTAAGGCGACAACAAGCTCTTGAAATACAGGTTATTGCTGATGGACCGACTCGGAATACCTCGGTTATCATTTACGATAACGGTGAAGGGCAGCACCCACATGACTTTGATCACACATTCCTTTCTTTAGTAAAGGGCAACAAGAATAACATCATGTTCGTACAGGGGAAATATAATATGGGTGGATCCGGTGCGATCGTATTTTGTGGCAAAAAAGGCTACCAGTTAATAGCGTCAAAAAAATTTGATGGTACAGGACCACTGGGATTCACCTTGGTTAGAGAGCATCCATTTGAGAAAGGAGAAGAGGAATCAAAAAAGAACACTTGGTACGAGTATTTAAAGATCGAGGGCAAAATTCCCGCTTTTGATCTAGTGGAGGATCTGGACCTACATCTTTTCAACCAAAAATTTCGAACAGGTAGTATCCTAAAGCTATATTCGTACCAATTCCCACCTGGGTATTCTGGCTTTGCTCAAGACCTGAATCAGAGCTTGAATGAATTTCTTTTTGAACCTTCCCTGCCCATTTATACTATCGACAAAAAGGAGCGCTACCCTAACAACAAGGTGCTGGAAATGGATCTCTATGGTCTGAAAAGGCGCTTGGAGTCGGAAAGTAACTATATTGCCGACCATTTCTCCGAAGTATATGTAGATGATGTTTTTGGAGAAATCAAAGTAACGTGTTATGTCTTCAAATCAAAGGTCGGTGATAATGATATCAAAAAGACAAGAGAGAATATCCGCCGCTTCTTTTTCAAGAACCATATGACTGTAATGTTCTCGATAAATGGCCAAGCGCACGGCTATTATACCTCGGAGTTCATTACTAGAACATTGAAATTCAATTTGTTGAAGGACTATTTGCTTGTACATGTGGATTGCACTAAGATAAAATATGAATTCAGGAAGAAACTATTTATGGCGTCCCGGGATCGGCTCAAAGGAGGAGATGAGGCAAATGGATTAAGAGAATACCTGGGAAAAAAGCTTCGAAAGAGCAAGTTGGCTGACATAGACCGGCTGCGCAAGGAATCGATTGGTCTGGATAGTGAAGACACAAGCGAACTTTTGAAGTCCTTTGCAAAAAACTTACCCAAGGATTCTGAATTATTTAAGTTGCTTCAGAATACCCTGAAACTGGAAGAGAAGAAGGAAAAAAAGACTGCAGAGCATGCGCCTCAACAGGAAAAAGTCCAGAAAGAAAAGGCTCCTTTTCATCCTCAACAATATCCAACCTATTTTAGGCTGCATTCAACACAGTTTGGTGATCGACAAGTCATTGGGCTTCCGAAGAACGGCGAAAGAGTTATTAAGTTTGATACTGACGTTGAGAATGAATATTTTGACCGAACTGATGAACCCGGCCATTTGGAGATTGCTTTGTTAGATGTTAAGCGAGAGGACGGCAAAAACGGAGACAAATCCGGAGCTGAGACTGAAATCGGTAGCGTGTTAAACATCACAAAGTCTAGTCCCAATGAAGGTACTATTAAAATAGCGCTAAATCCCACGGAAACTTTGCAAGTGGGGGATGAAGTTCAATTGAAAGTCACTTTGTCAGGTCCTGAAAGAAATTTCGATCGAATATTGTACATTAAAATAAGGGATAAAGAAGCAGCTGCTGTCGAAGTACCAAAGAAAGATGAAGAAACTTGGGAAAATATCGGCTTGCCGGAGCTCCGAAAAGTCAAAGAGGAAGATTGGAATAAACTGGAAGAGTCGTCAATTGAAATGAACGAAAATACAGTCATGTACCCTATAGCGGAAGGAAATATATTGGACAAGATCTATATCAACTTGGATAGCAAGGTATTTAGGGCATATAAAGAGAAATATAAGTCTGAGGAACAGATTACCATGGCGGAAAAACGCTATCTCGCTTCGGTTTATTTTCATACTCTCTTCCTATACATGATCACAAAAAAGCGGAATTATAAGCTGTCGGTTACCAGAGAAGGATCTGAGGACGAGGTAACTGTAGACGAATATATTAGGGACCTATTCGATAGCTATTATTCGGACTTTCTACTGAATTTTGGAATGGAGGAATTAATGTCTTCAATGGAAGACTAGCAAATTCCTCAGGAAAGGTAACCAAATTGCCTACTTTTGTCCCTATATATATTATAAACAAATTGTCCAATCATTTTTAACGGGTTGAGCGGCATCCTTAGGAGTTGTTCGACCACAAGACAAAAATATGATTTACAACGATTTAATTGCCTACAGGCGCTATAGCGCAATGGAAAGGCTGCAGCAAAAACTGTGTAAATATCGAGATCCCTATTGGGGGGCGGTATACGAAAAAGCGCTCGAATTATCTCTTAGCGAAAAGCGCTCCATCCCCGCAGACTACTATTCTCGATTGTTGGCCGATGCAAAACGAACGATCAAGCGTGATAAACGCAGCGCTCCTCAATTTGCCTCGTTCTATATACGCGGCGATGACGGCGAAGAAGAAATAAACGAGGTGTTCGGGGCTAATGAGGAGACTCCGGATCAAATACTTAACGCCAAGCAGTTAATTGCAACCATCGAAAAGGTCTGCTTAACAAGGCACAAATTCTCCAAAGCAATTTTTCATTTCGTACTGCATGGCTACACGGTAAGCGAAACTGCCCAGAAACTCAATATTTCTGTTAGCTTGGTGAAAAAGCTACGTGCCGAAATTAGTGGCATAGCAAAGCGCATCATTAATATTTAATACAACCAGCTTTAATTCTATTAATCATGTCAAACAATAACACAACCGAAAAAAAACCGGTTCCCTTTGTACTAACGGGTCAGGCCTTGCAATCGTTACGGGACTCGGGTTATACGATCGAAGCCGCCTTAGGAGAGGTGATCGATAACAGCATTGAGGCCGATGCAAACAATATCTATATATACCTCTTTAAAAAGGAAAATAAGAAAGGCAAAAAACAAGTGCATGAAATTGCCATCGTCGATGACGGAAAGGGAATGAACGATGATATATTGCAGCATTATCCTCAGATTGGATTTTCTACCAGATATATGCGCGATGACACGATTGGCAAATATGGAGTAGGCGCCAAGCTTGCAGCCTTGAACTTCGGTAAATGCTTTGAGGTTTGGAGCAGGGATAGCATAGAAGTAAAGTGGAAGCATGTTTATTTAGATCTCGAGGATATGCTTGAAAATGAAGAAGCGGGGGAGCAATATTATATCCCAGAGCCGAAGTCCAAGGATATACCTGAGGGGTGGACCGATTCAATCAAGGGTAAGGTCGGGACTGTTGTTTTGTGGAGCAAAGTCGACAGATTAGAGGAAGGCCGGCACGCGATAAGCTATGATGAGTTGGAGTCCAATCTTGAGAAGGAGCTCTCTCGGATCTTTAGGTATTTCATTAATGGCGGCATTAAAATATACGTCAATGATAAACCGCTATTAGCATACGACCCGCTTTTTATAATGAATGACTCATTCGCTGACAAGATATTGAAAGAACAGTATATACGAGTGGGGCCTGCAGAGAAAATAAAGGATCATTATCCCGCTCGACTTATTGCCGAAGAGACTATTAAAATAGGGCCGGCTACCGCAGCACTAAGAGTAACATTATATCCCAGGGAAATGACTCGGCAAAGGTTTATGGGTGGTGACGAGCTTGCCAAAAAAGCAAGGGTAGTAGAGAACGAAGGTAGTATAAGTTTCGTTCGCAAAAATAGGGAGGTTTCATATACCAATGTTCCGCGGATCTTTCCTCGTGGCGTGCAGGAAGCTGACAGGTTTATCGGGATAGAAGTTTCCTTTAACCCACCCTTGGATTCGTATTTCGGAGTTCGAAATGTCAAAAGAGGAGTGGAACCACATGGAGAGCTAAGGGCTATTATCCGAAACCATCTATCAAAATATTTAAAGATTGCGCGCAAGCTGTTGGATCAAGATTGGGGAGATGCAGAGCGAGAACATCAAGAAAAATATGGAGAACACAACACCGTACTCAAAGCAGCAAAGGCAGCCAACGAAACGATGCCGAAGGGTAAAGCGAAAGGGCCTGAATCTAAGGCTGAAGAAAATAAGGTATTGAATGAATTAGCCTTTGACGTAGTTGGCAATGACGAAAGTAAAAAGGAGACCTACTTGAATAATATCAAGGATCTTCCTTTTGTTATTGAATCCGTAAATTTCCCAGGTACACAATTCATCGACATTACCCACTTATCGAACAAAGTGATTATCCGTCTGAACACCCGGCATCGGTTTTATCAGGAAATGTGGCAGCCCATTAAATCGATCTCTCAGCAAGATCCTAACAATATTAGTGCGGACGAGGTTATCAGCATATCCAAAAGGACTATTGAAGCACTGACACTTTTATTGATCACTTATGGAAAGGCTGAGTCGATGGACGAGAATCCGGATGAGAAGTATCGAGACTTGACAAATTACTGGGGACAATTTTTATATACTATGATGGGGAAAGTAAAGGATATTGCGTAGTCTACCAGTTTCTCATATGTGGAGGAATTGAGAATAAGATCTAGCTAAACGGCATATTTTAAGAGTAGCGGTTTAAAGAGACCTTCTAGCTGTTCCAAGTCAGGCCTTCTCTTTTTGTCATATTGAAGCATTAGGTGAAATACCTCATAGATATCTGCCTCGAAACGATAGTCATCTTTTTGCAACTGGCCAATTGGAAGATTTCCTTGAAAAATATACCAAAAAAGTTTGCCTAATTGAAAAATATCTGATTTGTAATTAATATCACAATCATATTCATATCCAATTCTTTTTTTGAACGTCAACATTTTATTTGTTGCTTCTGGCGAATGCCAGCCGAAAGGGCCTATCTTTTCATTCCGGTTATCAATATCAAAATCTTCATTTTGAAATTTTATCAACCCCAAGTCCCCTATCTTAAATTCTTTTCCAACTCTAAGAATATTGTCCTGCTTAATATCGCGGTGATATATCTTCAAAGAATGTAACTGCTTAATTGCATTCAAAATGGTGATACATAAAGTAAGTTTCTGGCTTATTGTAAAATTAAAGTGATTACTTTCCAAATAGGAACCTAAATCTTCATCTGCTTTTTCCATCACGATATACGGAAAGAATCTCCCCTCCAACTCCAATATGCCAGAGGCAATGAGTTCGATAATTCCCGATATCGAATTATTTTTAGCTAGTTTTAGAGCTTTAATTTCTCGATTGAATCTGTCTATTCGCCTATTCCTTCCTCCTTCCAAAGATGACTTACAAATTTTTATAACCCTCTCTGTAAATTCTTCATCTGGATCGATCAAAGCAAAAACATTTGCACTAGATCCTTTAGAGGGACGACCGTTTAAGTAATCTAGCATAAAATCGCCATCGTCTATTTGGATATAGTTATTGTTAAAATCGCGATCCAATTCTATAGTTCCATCATATTTTAACTTGCTCATGAACTAAATATTATTTTAGGTTTAAGGCTCGATATCTTCTGAACATCAGGGACCAAAAAGCCATTTAATGAGACTATATCGGTTTTGGATAACTGATAAAATGTAAGAATTTGAGATTGTACGATATTAGCCCTTTTTCCGGCGTTCAAAAGTAAAGACTCAAAAAAATTCAGTCTGTGATCTCTAGCAAGTTTTGAATTTGATTGCGTAACGCAATTTATCGCATATTCTTTCAAAGGAGGACATTCTTCTTGCGTGGGCTTAATGTCCTTGCCAATTAATACTAAAATTTTATAAAAATACTCCATGACTGAAAGCTCAGGGTCATGTTTTAGTATGAAATCAAATAAGGTATAAAAGTCGTTTTTTTGCCTATATCGAGTGGCTGAGAGTCTATAAATCTGATCCAGTGAAATTATTTTTATTAGCGTCCTATTCATCTTGCTCTTAAGAACATTACATTCAGTTGTGGTCAAATCATTTTTGAAGTAGTCATCTAAGTTCTCTTTCTTATTTACGTGACCAACCTTGGTTAATAAAACAAGCTCTGAAATAAATTCTATATCGTTCATTCTCTTGAGAGAGCTCTCCGTAAATATACTCAACCGCTTAAAAAGGCTAGAGCTGGCAATTTCAGAAACAAGCTTTAGAAACTTTGTATCATAAAAATCAGCCTTCCTAACTTCGGGCTTGTTAAGATGGATCCCCGTCCTGTTGACAATTGCATAGAATTTCTCTATCGAGGCGCCTTCTGTATCCGTGATAGTTGTAACCGGAAACTCATACTCTAAAAATACGGAGTCCCTATCTTCCTCGAAATACTTATTATTGAAATCCACGAACTGCCTATCAATATAGCTTATAATTGTACGGGACCTTTGCTGCCCATCGACCATTTCGTATGATCCATGTTCATGTTGCAACAAAAAGAAATTAGGTATGGGATTCCGTTTCCTTATCGAATCTATGAGATATTGTTGGTCATCAATAGACCAAATAAAGTTTCTTTGATAAGGTGGATTTAGATCTAGTTTGCTTGCCTTATATGTTTTGTACAAATGTCCGATATTCCATTTCGTAATTGAATATTTCATAGATGGTTATTTCGAAGGTCATAAAAAGCAAGCCGCACATCCCTCTTCTTCAGAGTCTTCCAAAATATCAATCAAATATTGTGACTTAGGCCTTTTCTTACTCCTACTGAGAAAGTCTCTTTTGATATCCTTAATCCGTTCGGGCTGGGTAAGAGCTACTAAGCTTTCCCCTTGATTCCAGGTAAAACCTTCCTTTTCATTTTCATATTGCATGGCCATGTTGAAAAGATCTGGATGCTGCTCGTAAAGCCAAACCCACTCAATTTTTTGTTGAAAAAAGCAAAAATAACAACCGGAGCGGCTGCGCGCATAGTTGCCAGTCATGCCATCTACTTCAAATGAGATCTCATTGTAGTATTGAGGAACACCGACACCACTATTCTTTAGAAGGTTAAAGACATCCTGTCGAATCAAAACCTCCTCCTTTTCCAATAAGGGATACGAATTTTCCTTACCCAGAGGATAGCCAGTGGTCTTCAAATATTCAAATATTACATGGTTGAAATGTTTTACTCCCTGATCCAATAATAACGTCAGTTTTTTATCGAGTGATAGTTTGAGCGAAACGGGCTGTCGAACAATTTCCAAAGATCCTTCAACTGACTCTTCGCGAAAAAGGAAACGATAAATCTCTTCCAATGCTGGGATGTTCTCATTTTTTAATGCTTTATTAATCACATCCTGGCTCCAAATGTTCCTTCTAAAAGGAAAAATTGACTGAATGTTCGGCTTCTGGGAAATATACCCTTCACGGTCCTCATCTCCCCGGATGCCCACATACGAAACTACTGGGTCATCGCCGACAAAATCTTCGAAAGGATGAAGCTTTAGGTAACGGGTGCACCATCGCATGTTGGAAGACGGCAAATAGTTCCCAAAAACATTGTAAAAGTGATCAAAAGGATCTTGAGTGCTGTTTTCCGCAGCTTTTAAGCGGACGATCTTTTTCCCAAGATAGGTCTCCAAATTGGAAATGAGGTTATAGGTCTCTGATAGTTCTTTACCGGTGTCACAGCAATAATATTCTATCTCCAATTCGGGGTATTTATCGTGAAGATATATAGCTAACGCAGCGCTGTCCTTGCCGCCGGATATACCTAGTACGTGTCTCGTCTTCTTACTCATCTGTGATTAATTCTTGCAAAAGATTTGCTAATATGGCCAAATTTACTCTTTTGTCATTGTCCAGAAGTTGCTTAATTGCAATCTGCTTTTTTTTAACTTCGTGAAGTCTTTCTTTAGGTATTCGAAACTGGCTTTTGTTCAGGCCTTGCACCAAGGTGGTGATTTCAAGCTTAAAGATTTCCTCTTTCGCCTGGTCAACTTCTTCAGCACCGATGTCAGATAGATTATCCAACTCATACACTAGGTCAAATAACTTAGTATACACAAGTAGTTCTTCTTCGTCCGAAATATTAACCAGGGCTTTCCCTATGCAAGCCTGAGCTATGCTGCTTAACCAAGCCTTTCGATCATCAAGTTCGGATTGGATTCGCGTGACGAATGGCTTCTGATGAGCCAGCAATAAGTGAGGTCTGATCTTGCCAAACCGCCTTCTTATTTCTGCTCGATAATCAGGAAAGGAGGCATGACTTCCGATAACCTCTCGGACAAAATATTCCTCAAACCGATCAATAAGTCCATCGTAACAAGTCCTAAGTTGCCGGATGGCTTCCTGTAGTTGTTTGATGAAGGTCTCCGCTTTGTCTTGGCTCTTTTGCAATTCCTCCAAATTGTAACCAAGCGCTACCGGAAAGTCCTCGAAGAAGGTTTTTTCGGGATCTTTAGCCGTGGCGATGACCCGTCGCAGCGCCTGTGTCCTCCTATCTAGTCGATTGGTACGTTTAGAATATTCTGGCAATTCTCGATAGAAGGTAAGGAAAGGCTTTATTGTTTGAATAAAAGACTTGTTGGTAGGTTTGGAGCTCTCTGCCTGATTTAGGAAAATCCGATACCTATTGAATAACTGCAGTTTTATTCCAACGACGTCAAAAGCCTTAATGGTAAAGAATTCAGGTTTTTTACTCAACAGTTCGAAATTATCGGCTTGAAGGTCAGCTATATAAATATTATTCTCGAAAAGCGCATATTCTTCGCTTTTAGCGAGTAAAAAAATAGGAACCCAATAATCGATCAGCCCTTGCTTAAGTTTGAAGGGTTTAGCCGAGAAGACCTCAATAAGGTCTTTTACTGTTTTGCTTTTGGTTTTAGTAGAATCAAGGAAATTACAACCGGCTAGCCACAAATCGTGGAAGGACGCGTTATCAGGCTTTTCCAGTGTCCCACCCTCTTCGCTTAGCTGATGAATACCAGTTTGGCGAAGCAAAGACAAATAAATAGACTTTTCAGGACCAAATTCATCCTCGGTAAATCCCAAATTAGGCACATTGAGATCAGTGATCAATTTGCGAACTAGCGTATTCTTAGCTTTTGCTATCTGCCCGGAAAGCTTCGTCTTGTTAATAAGTTCATTATGATAAACAGGAGTATCAGGATAAACCTCTTCGCAAATCTTGGAAAGCAATTGGTTAAATATTTTCCGGTCGGTTATCTTTTGCTTTTTCCCTTTAAAGAACCAACTGACATTACCATTGTCTGTATATAGGTTATCGAGTACATAGTGGTTCAGCAGTTGGATATAGTGATCGAAAATAGAGTCTAGCTCTCTTAGCGCTATCTTGTCATTAGTGTTGAGGTCTTTTACCTTTTTTATCTTTTGAATTTCGAATAATAAATTCTTGATCTCAGCGGTATTTTTGTAGTACCCGTAAAGAATGGCTTCTTCGGAATTTAACGACCAGTCTTCCACCTTTTTCTGAGCTTTTGCATCTTCTGAAAAAACCAAATTGATGAATCCGTCCACTTCTGATTCTGGTGTAAGCTTTATGGGTTCCTCGGTAAGCTTAAATTGGAAGTACCGGGGCGTACCTTTTTTATAATATATAGATTTGGCAAATATGAAAGGGAATTCAAAATATTGATTTAGATGATCTACCACGTTGGTTACGCTTTCTACTAAGCGTCCTGCATCGTCAATAGCCAAATCAATGTCTAAGTCCGTACCTTCAAAGAGAATATACCTGAAACTATGTTTCACATGAAGAATAATCTTCTTTTTTTCCAATTCCTTCAGGATTTCTTCGCCATCATTAATGCCCCAAGCATATCGAGCGTAATTTGCATAAAAAGACCTTTCCAATTTAGAAGAGGCAGATGCAAAAATATTCAGCAGGCCAATGGTTTTTATGATACGTCCGGCATTAGCTTGTTGCTTTGAGCTTTTGAATATACCTTCCGCTCTTTCCAAAGCCAGACGAATGGCCGCCCATTGAGCATAGTCTGAGTTATATCTGGTTGTAAGGTAAGAGTAGTAGCCATTGAGCAGATAGTCATATACATGCGAAATGCTATAAAAGGCATTATTGACTGTGTCAAAATCATTAATGCCCAGATGGTCTTTGGATTCAATGAACGAAAATAGGCTCCGCTCATTTTGGCCATATTTCTGTAGCGAATGAGCCAAAATTGCTGCGGAAAGTATATCGAATGGGTAAAGCTTCTGGGCAAATTCCTTGGTAAAATAATCTCTCAGTGGAAAGGCATTCGCGGATCGAATAGTTTCGAACAATTTTTCAAAGTTTTTGTCTAACTTTTTATTGGGGAATTTATCGTCGATCCGTTGAGCGGCCAAAAAGAGCAATTGCTCCACCGGTTCGTTAAAAGGAAGTTCCTTGAGTCTTCCCTGAACTTTGGTCCATTCCTGCTGCTGAACCTTATTGAGTTTGAAGGAGTAAGTACTAAACGCCTGGTGTAAAGCAGTGATAAGAAGCGTGTCGTTTTCGCTATCATTTACCCACTCTGCCAATTGCTGAATGAAATACAATTCTGATTCAGGGTTGGTCTTTGTTGCATATTCCAGGAATTTGCCGAATTCGTCAATCACGATCGCCAAGCCTTTCCCTTTCTTTTGTAGAGATTTGTAATATTTGTCGAGGCTCTTGATGATTTCAACGGTTGTAAACTCTTTTCCAAGTTGAAAAGCCTTGGCAAAATATTTTTCCAGGGAAGCATATTCTCCGACAACGGATAAAAACTCGTACTTAGGTATTGAATCCAAGAGTTTCTGATGACCTTTAAAATGCAAATGCTTCCCCTCCAGCGTTTGTTTCAGTGATAGCAAAAAGGATGATTTACCGGTACCATACGCACCGATCATAACATGAGATTTGATCCCTATCCGTGCATTATTCAGAATGGATGTAAACGTATTTGTGGCATTAGCGGTAACAACATAATTAAAAACATAGTCGCTATCCCGAATGATATTGATTGACGGTGAATATTTAATCTTTGAAGTAGCCATTTAATAAAGTCCATTTATTGGGTTTGTTCCTGAATTGTAATTCTCGAACGCCAGCTGTTTCCGTGTACGTAATCCCTTTATACTTTTCAACTATTGCAGTAATTTTGCTAAAAAGTCCTGCTTCATTGAGTGCAAATATGGCTCCCGGTGAATTATTACCAGTTAAAAGCTCTTTAAAAGCTATCGAATTACCATACGCTGGATTGTCCAAAATACTGAAGAGTACAACCACGGAAGGCAAATCCACCTGAAGCTTACTTTCCACTTGATACCAGTCCACTAATTTATCGTCCGCATCTTTGGAAGTGTATGTTTTCATGAGATCTAGATCTATAAGCAGGCCGGTGAAATCTTCTTCCACATCTATTTTTGTCTCTTTATAAACTGGGCGGAGGTAGTTCCGGATGAATACGCTTATGTCGGAGTTGACTGTATTCCCACTAAAGCTCTTTTGTTGTCCATCTTCCAGTTTTCGCTTAATGAAAGTTTGCAATTGGGCTTTGGTGAAAGCTTCCCGTCCACGCCTGAACTCATTAAAAAAAAGCGAGTAAATGGATGCCTTTTGTGTATTAATCAGCGAATAGTGCAATAACCAAACCGTTCCGAGGTTTTCAATATAGGGATCAACGCCTGTCTGGGGGTGAAATAGGTAGTTCCCTAATTCACTAATTGTGCCCTCAGCCTCCAAAATCCCAAAGGCCTTTAGCCAATAAGAGATCGAAATCACCATATTTCTACCAACCCCCAAATCAACTACTGCGGATTCAGCGTTAAAATCTCCTTCTTGGCTTATGAAATCATATCCTTTCTTCAACCAAAAATGCTTACAAATAAAAGACTCATGTCCTGAAAACTGCAATTTCATAAAATAACCAAATAAAAATAAAATTAACGCAATAATTGGCTGAGCTTAAAATGTCTTATTGACAATGGCTTATTAGCAATGTGGATAACATGGGTACTCCGAAAGCAAAGTTACTAAAATATTTGGCAGACGCCACATCTAATCCGCCACGATTTTTCCTGCCTCACCTCATCACCGGCAATTCAATATGCGTCGGATGCTTCACATCAAACCACACCGTCATCTCCTCTTTCCTAAAGTCCGAATCCCCCGCCTCAAAAATATTCGGAACGAACCGCTGCGGATTCCGATCGATCACCGGGAACCATGAAGACTGCACCTGCACTATTATGCGATGCCCTTTCTTAAACACATGATTGATCTGATGCAGATTGATCACAAACTCCTCCGGCTTGCCCGGCGTCAGCGGCCCGGGCTTATCGAAGCCATGGACGAACCGGCCACGGAAGACCTCCATCGCCACCGGAAGCATATACCCGCTCATTTGCCAGCTGGCCGGATCCCAATTCGGGTATACATCAATCAGCTTTACCACCCAGTCGGCATCGGTCCCGGTCGTCGAAGCCCACAGATGCGCGATGATCGAACCGGTCACCGTCAGATCGGACGTCAGCGAGTCAAGCGTAAAGCTGACCACATCGGGCCGGGAATAGGCAAATCGCTGGTCATCGACATGCCAGGTCCGCCAGCGGCTTCCCCGCCCATACGTCGCCTCGATCGGCTGCGGCCGATAGGGGACCGGCTTGGCAGGATCGCTCACATACTTCACCGACCCGGAAGTGGTAGCCGTCGGCGCCTCGAAAGACGCGCGCCCACCGGCAGCGGCATATAGATTTTGCACCACGGCCTCGCGCGGCGGCCATGAGCTGTACGTCTTCCACACATTGGAACCGGTCTGGAAACAGTTGGCTTCATCGAAATGCCCGTCGCCGATCCCCCGTAACCAGTAGTCAAACCACTTCTTCTGCAGCTCTTTGAACCACACGGCCGTATTGCTCCCAAACGCGATCTTGCCGAGGCTGTCGCCCTTGCGGGACGCCCATTCGCCATGATACCAGGGCCCTAAAACAATAAAATTGCGATTGAACGTATCCCTTTTCTCCATCGCCCCATACATCAGCTGTGGACCATTCAGATCCTCCTGGTCATAGTACCCGCCCACATGAAGCTGGGGGATCGCCGGATACTTCACATACGATAACGTGGAATTCGTCTTCCAGAAGCTGTCATACGACGGATGAGCGACGAAGTTGTCCCAGGTCGGTATCGTCCTATGGAAATACAGCTCATTCACATGCTTTAACGACCCTAACTTCAAATACCAGTCATAAAGATCGAACTGCGGAAACGGAAAGTCACTATCGGTTGTCTTGTCATGCTCGACTTCATAACTATACTCCATGCCGTACGATAACCGGAAGGCGCCATTGTGGTGAAAGTCATCGCCGAGGAAGAGATCGCCCATGCATGCCTGCTCGGAAGACGCTTTCAATGCCGGATGCGGATCGACCGACCCTACCAACGCCAGCCATCCGGGATACGAGATCCCAACGATGCCGACCTTTCCGTTGTTGCCGGGAACATGTCGTACCAGCCAGTCGACCGCATCCCAGGTATCGGTGCTCTCATCCACCGCTCCTGGCTGCGACAAATGCACCAACGGCTGATGGATCTGCATCGTACCCTCGGACTTATATTTGCCCCGCACATCCTGCATAACAAAGATGTACCCTTCCCGGGCCATGTTGTAAAAAGGGAACCCCATTGGCAAGGTGGCGACCGAATCGTCTGGAACAGGAATATCGGCGCCATAGGGAGTTCGTTCAATTAATATTGGTGAAGGGCCTGAAGCCGACACCGGCGTCAGCATCACCGTAAACAGCTTCACCCCATCCCGCATGGGGATCATGGCCACCGTTTTCTTATAGCGAACAGCGGAATCGGATTGTGCGACTGCCGAGCCGGCTAATACTAACAGCAGCAATATGGATAGACCAGATTTTCTCATGAACAGTTGACTTTGCGCTAAAATAGGATAATTCCCAAAACCGCACAGCCGAGAGTCCGAAAGTGAACACTCACGTCCAACCAGTCGTTTACAATCCATTAACTATCAACCGACTATACATCCGGCATAACAATGGAGATGTAGCCTTCATGCTTATCAACCATCTCCGCACCGCCCTCCGCGGCCTCGCCCGCGCCAAAACTCACGCCTTTATCAATATCGGCGGCCTCGCCGTCGGAATGGCCGTCTCGATCCTCATCGGCCTCTGGATCATGGATGAGCTCTCCTTCGACAAATACCACAAAAACTATGACCGGATCGTCCAGGTGCTGCAGAAGGAGCAGTTCCTCGGCAAAACAAAAGTCTGGGACCATCTCCCCTACACCCTCCTTCCCACCCTGCGCAGTAACTTCGGGCAATCGTTCCAACATATCGTTCCGGCCATTTCCTCGGAAGGCTTTAATCTCACCGCAGGCGCCACCACCTTAAGGGCCAAAGGCTGGTATGCGGATCGCGCGGCGCCCGACATGTTGACCCTTCGCATGCTTAGCGGCACCAAGGACGGCCTCGCCGATCTGCACTCGATCCTGCTCTCGGCCTCGACCTCCCGCTCACTCTTTGGCACAACCGATGCCGCGGGCAAGACCATGACCCTCGACGACCAGTGGGACCCGGGCCACCGGACACCCGTCCGCGTTACCGGCGTCTATGACGACCTCCCCGCTAATACCACCCTCCACGACATCCAATACTTTCTCCCCTGGGATCTCTACACCTCAACCCTCCCCTTGTTCAACCAAGAAAGCTGGAAGGACCATCGAATCTCCATCTATGCCGAACTGAGACCGGGCGCCGACCTTGACAAAGTAGCCGCCGCCCTCGCGCCATTCGAGCTCAACCTGATCAAAGGACTTGCGGACGAAAAAGCAGAAGTCGCCGCGGGCCCGCAGCTCCTGCTTCACCCGATGAAAGACTGGCACCTCTACCCGGACTTCAAAGCGGGTGAGGCAGACCGTGGCCCCATCCAATTCGTGTGGATGATGGTCATCATCGGCGCATTTGTCCTCCTGTTAGCATGCATCAACTTCATGAACCTTAGCACCGCCCGCAGTGAACGCCGCGCCAGGGAAGTGGGCATCCGGAAAGCGATCGGCTCGCTCCGCGGTCAACTGATCCGGCAATTCTTTATCGAATCGCTGACGGTCGTGACGCTGGCCTTCGTGCCGGCCCTGCTGCTTGCCGCCCTCACCCTGCCATCCTTCAACCAGCTTGCCGCCAAGCAGCTTGCCATGCCCTGGACCAACCCCGTCTTCTGGGCCCTGGCCGCAGGCTTTGTCCTCTTCACCGGTCTGGTCTCCGGTAGCTATCCGGCATTGTATCTTTCTTCATTCAACCCGGTTACCACTCTCAAAGGCAAGATCCGCGCCGGGCAGTGGAGCGCCCTCCCCCGTAAAGCTCTTGTGGTCCTGCAATTCACTGTCTCGGCAACGCTCATCATCTCGACTATCGTCGTCTATCGGCAACTGCTATTCGCAAAAGACCGGCCAGTCGGCTATACCCGGTCGGGGCTCCTCATGGTCCCGATGACCTCACAGGAATTCATAGACAAATACGATGTCCTGCGCAACCGCCTCAAGCAAACAGGAGTCGTCGCGGAGATCGCAGAGTCGGAAAGTCCGCTGACGGATGTGAGCTCGCATAACGGGGGCTTCGACTGGCCGGGAAAACCTGCCGGGCTTCAGGAAGACTTTGGCACGCTGACGGTGACTTACGAGTATGGTCAAACGATCGGGTGGCAATTCCTCGCGGGGCGCGATTTCTCGCGGGCCTACGGCCACGATTCGGCCGCCTTTGTCATCAACGAAAGCGCGGCGAAGTACATGGGGCTGCGCAATCCGGCTGGGGCAGCGGGTGGAGGCAGTGTCGCCGCCGCAGTCGGTACCGACATCCACTGGAAGAACGACTGGCTAAAGGTCGACACCACCTTCAAGATCATCGGCGTCATCCGCGACATGGTCATGCAGTCACCCTATGATGCGGTGAAACCTACCATCTTCCGCCTGGGCGCCAATCCCAACTGGATCTACGTCCGGATCGACCCTCGGGCCAACACCCACGAAGCTATTCCAAAGATCGCGGCAGTCTTCAAAGACCTGATCCCCTCTACCCCTTTTGAATACCGGTTTGCGGACGAAGCCTACGCAACCAAATTTGCGACGGAAGAGCGGATCGGTAAAGTGGCCGGCGTCTTTGCAACCCTGGCGGTGCTGATCAGCTGTCTGGGGCTTTTCGGGATGGCCTTGTTCATCGCGGAGCAGCGCACGCGGGAAATCGGCATCCGGAAGGTCCTTGGCGCGACCGTCTTCACCCTTTGGGTGCTGCTGTCGAGGGAATTCGTTACGCTGGTGCTGCTTTCCATCGCGATCGCCACCCCGGCGGCCTGGTATCTCATGCAGGGCTGGTTGCGTAACTACCCGCTGCATGTAGGTATCGCTTGGTGGATCTATGTGGCGACGGGGATCGGGGCGATAGCGATCACGCTGCTGACGGTGAGCTATCAGGCAATCAGGACCGCCATGGCCAACCCGGTCAACTCACTGAGGAGTGAGTGAAAAAAAGGAGTAGTTTCTCACTCAGCCCGCAAGTTCTTTGTTGGGTTCATGAACGCCGCCTTCAGTGCTTGGTAGCTGACGGTGGCAAGCGTGACGAACAAAATACCGGTGCTGGCAGCGGCAAAGAGCCACCAGGGCATAGAGGACCTGTAGGTATAGTTGAGGAGCCATTCGCCCATGATCCAGCGTGAGAGCGGAATGGCGATCAGGAGGGATATGGCGACCAGCCTGACAAATTCCATTGAAAGCATTCCCCACAGCATCACTACCCTTGCCCCCAGCACTTTCCGTATACTGATCTCTCTTCTGCGTTGTTCGGCGACAAAGGATGCCAGCCCGAAGAGCCCAAGGCAGGAAATAAAGATCGCCAGCACCGTGAAGAACGCAGCCAGATTGCCGACCCTTTCTTCTGCCGCAAACTTCGCGGCATAGTCTTCATCCACGAAGTGATAAACGAAGGGGCTCCCGGGATTATATTGCTTAAAGACCGGCTCGATCCCGGCCAGTGCCTGGTGTACCGGAACGCCGGGCCGGATGCGGACCGTGATAGCACTGTAATAGGGATCGCCGAAGAAGACGGCGGGATGGACGGGCTCATATGGTGAGTTGGTAACCATGTCTTTTGCGACTCCGATGACGGTATAGGGCTTGCCAAAAAATTTTATCGTTTCTCCCACCGGGTTTTTGATACCGATGATCTTTTCGGCTGACTCGTTCAGGATCGCCGAGCTGGTATCGTTGCTATAGGCGCCGGAAAAATCATGTCCCTGCGCGATGGTCCAGCCGATCGTATGACCGAAGGCCGGCGAGACAGAGACGTTTTGAAAGCCGATGGAGTTCTGATCGCGCGTTTTGCCCCGCCAGTCGATCGGATTGGCATCTTCAAAATACGTCGGCTTCATCGAAGAGGCGCCGGCATCGGACACAAGCCCGCTGGCGATCAGGCTCCCGCGGAGTGCATCGAAATGCTTCATCAATTCCGGTGTATTGATATCGACAGTGAATAGCCCTTCACGGTTATAGCCGATTGGCCGGTCCTTGGCGAAAAGGATCTGGCGGTACACGATCACCGTGCCGATGATCAGGGATAACGATACGGTGAATTGCAGGACCACGAGGATTTGACGGGGGATCGCGGCATCCCGGGTGGCGCGAAAACTGCCCTTCAATACCTTTATGGGACGGAAGGCGGAGAGATAAAAAGCGGGGTAGCTGCCCGCGATCAGTCCCGTGATAACGGCAAAGCCGGGCATCCCGAGTATGAACAGCGGACTCGTCCACGGCAGGTGCATATCCTTGGCAGAAAGTGCATTGAAGAAAGGCAGCGCGATCCCGGCCAACGCAAGGGCAAGGGCAAGGGCCACGAGCGCCAACACGACAGATTCGCTGAGGAACTGCATCACCAGTTGTGTCTGCAGGGAGCCGATTGTCTTTCGGATGCCGACCTCTTTCGCTCTCTTCTCCGATCGGGCCGTGCTCAGGTTCATAAAATTGATGCAGGCCAGCAGTAGTACGAAGACGCCGATGATGCTGAAGAGCCGGACAAAACGGATCGTGCCGCCGCTCGGCAGGCCGTCCTTGAACTCGCCATACAAATGCCATTTATCGATAGGGTAAACGAAGGCCGTTTCGGTGCAATAGCTAACATGCGCCGTGGGGAGACTATGAATGCGGGCGCTAGCTTGCTCCGCGGTTACACCCGGGGCCAGCTCCACGTAAAGGGCCCCGTTATGGTCTTCCCAATCGGTATTGCTGTTGTGGTAATTATTGGCCGCGTTGTACCAGGGCAAAATGACCTGGATCCTGTAGAAAGTGGTGTTGTAGGGCAGGTCTTCGTAGACGCCGCACACTTTGAGCGCCACACTGTTGTTGAGCTTGATCGGTCTGCCAATGGGATCGGCATGACCGAAAAGGCTGGTGGCCAGGGATTGGGAGATCAAGGCAGCGCCCGGATCTTTAGCCTCGGGAACACCTCCCTGAATGAGACGAAAACCAAACATCTCCGCAAGCTCCTTCTGCGCCCAAAGCGCCGGCACCTGCAAATTGTTCTCGCCGTTGCTGATCAGTTGGTCGTTGCCTCCGCAGATCAGCGCAGTCCGGGTGAAAAGGCTGGAATATCGACTACGTAATGCTTCACCCATCGCCATGCTGACATATTCGCCAGTAGAAACCTGGCCCTGGGCAGCCGAATTGACCATACCCCTGGCAAGCCGGCTGTGGTCCGGCGCATAATGGTCAAAGTTCAGTTCGTCCGTAACCCAAAGGCCGATCAAGAGGGCGATGGCCATTCCGGTGGCCAAGCCAGCGATATTGATAGCCGTGTAACCCTTATTCCTGCCGAGATGACGCCAGGCAATCGTGAAGTAGTTTTGTGCCATCCGGAACGGTCAGCGAATAAAATGCCAAATGCCTAAATATTTGGCGGTCTGTCATTTAGGAGCCTTTTACCCGCCTGCATATGTACGCAATTGATACAGGCGATGTTCGGTTATGGGAATCATTTCGACCCAGCACCTGCCGTCCGGTTACTACCGATCTCGGGAAAATTAACTACCATCTTTAGATAGCCGCGTACGGTAGCCGGCAAGACATGCAAAATGGGTGTTTTAACGGGGTGAAGATGATTGTGAATGAAGTACTTTGCGGGTAAGTATGAAGCTATTTATCAGTCACTCTCATGATGACAAAGCGATCGTGGACGTATTGATCGAGTTGTTGTCAGGCGGGGTCGGCATTCCGGCGAATTCGATCTTCTCTTCATCCGACCCCGGCATGGGAGTCCCCTTCGGGAAACATTTCAACGAATACATTGTAAAGATGTTGCAGGACGAGAAGGATATCGTTGTGATCGCAATGATCACCAACAATTATTTCAATAGCAATTCCTGCATGTTCGAGTACGGGGTCTGTGCCGGACTAAGCCGGAATATCTTTCCGATCCTTGGGCCGAGGATGCAGTATGCCAACCTTGGCGGATTTCTTTCAACGGTCATCTGCGCGGAGATCGGGAACGACAGTCACATCCTGCAGTTGATACAGAAGATCTATCAGGAATTCGCTATCGCTCAGGCGCCTTTCGATCACCTGGTGCGCGCAAAAGGTAAATTCATTACGTCTATCCGCAATCTCGCAAAAGCCCAACAAAAGATAAGATTCAAGGCTGGGAATGGGACGGTGGCGCCGCATGATTACAAGTATAAAGTGGTAGCATTTGATTTTGACGGGACCCTGTTGCAGTCGCCGGACACCGCATTCGGCGATACTTTTCACTATAGCTGGAAAGAGGTATGGAAATATCTGGACTATGACGACGATCTCCGGCGGCAACTCTACCACCGGCACAAGAACGACCCTGAGGGCTATCCCTATCAGACCTGGTGCGACGACTGCGCGGAATATTTCATCCGCGGGAACTTCAAACGATCGGATGTCCGCGCGATCATAAAAGAGCGCAAGCTTCAACTGGCGGAGGGCTTATTTACGACATTGAAGACCTTGAAGAGGCGGGGGATGCACCTGGCGATCATTTCGGGCGGGATCGATACGTTCTATGAAGAAGTCGTACCGGAGGAGATCAAACGGTTATTCAATCGGGTCTTTTTTAATAGGTTCGAGTACAACTCGGAGGGAGCCCTGCTGCGGATCCGCGCTTATCAGAACCGGGAGTCGGATTTCCGCGGGAAGGTGGATGCACTCCGGGAAGTATGCCGGGCGGCGAATGCGACGCTCGAAGAAGCCGTATTTGTCGGCGAAGGCACGAATGATATTGACGTGGCTACATCCGGTTGTCTGTCGATCGCCTACCCTCCATCCTGTACACTTGACTTCAAGGATATTGCGAATGTGGTGACGGAAGATACCAATATCGCCACTATTCTGGGCGAGGTGCTGGTGCCCAGGTACACGAAGCAAAAAGGACCAAACCACTACCGGAGACACTAGTTGCCGGCGCTGGCGAACCGCTTTGGTTAAAGGGAATGGTGAAATAGCCCTGTTATCGCCTCATCATCGCTGAGGTGGGACTCTTTCTGGTAGATATCCTTTTTGGTCTTGAGGAATCCTTCGATCCGCTCTTTGGAATACTCCATCGCCTTCTGCGAAATATCACATCCCAGGAAGCGGCATCCGGCTTTCATCGCCGCTATCGCAGCCGATCCGCTCCCCATAAAAGGATCACACACCACAAAGTCTTTTTCTGCGCTCCCTTTGAGCATCAGCTCGAATACCTCGGTCGGCTTTTGGGTCGGATAACCGGCATTCACCACCCGCTTGATCTTCCAGACGTCGGGAATGCTTTTTGAATTGAGCGGCCGCTTGCCCTTGCTGGCGAATACGATGAATTCATGCCGCCGCCGGAAATAGTGCCCTAGCCCAATATTCGCCTTGTCCCAGCAGAGGATATTCTTTACCTCGAAGACCTGTCGAACGATCGGGGCTAGCGTCAGCATAGAGTAAGAATCGAACATCAGATAAATATGCCGGTCCTTCTTTATTACGCGAAAGCACTGCTCAAGGAACGACTTGTAGTTCTCCTCGGTATCATGGAATTCCTCAAACCATTTTGCGCCGTCCTGCCCCGCTTCCTTGTACCGGCCGATGATCTTGCCGGAGCCCAGCTTCAGCCGCTGGTTCATCCCCGAATAAGCGGGATCGGTGACGATGACATCCACGCTATCCGCCGCCAGCCCGCGAAGGAACGCCACCGCATCTTCGCGATAGATGGCAATCCGCCGGTCCTTGCTGGCATAGAAGGGCTTGGAGGTCATACCAACGAATATAACGATTAATGGATACCTTTACTTAACAATATGCCAGACAAAGAAAAGATCCGCCTCGACAAATACCTTTGGTCCATCCGCCTCTTCAAGACCCGGACCGAAGCCGCCGAGGCCTGTGATAAAGGAAAGGTCAAATACAATGGCATCGCCGCCAAAGCCGCGCGCAATGTGAGCGTCGGCGACGAGTATGAAGTAAAGACGGAGAGCAAACGCTGGCGCATCAAAGTCACCGCGCTCCTCGACCACCGGCTGCAATATTCGCAGGCCATCAATTACTATATCGATATCACTCCCGCCGAAGAGATCGAACGGCTGCAATTCCAGACGGCGAGCTTCAACACCGGCAAGCGGCAAAGCAAGATCGGGCGCCCGACGAAGAAAGATCGCAGGGAGCTGGATGATTTTTTGGGAGATTAACAATTACTTTTTGTCTCTTTTCACAACCGCAATGAGCTTGCGGAATCCCAATATACTTTTAATGGTAATTCTCGGGTCGTAAGCTTTAACCATTACTACACTTACTTTATTATGCAAATCCACAGACTGGCCGGATGGATCCCGGCCTTACTGGTGCTTTTATTTGTCTATACGGGATGCAGCAAACTGTTCGATCTGGATGGTTGGACGCACACCTTGTATAACCAGCCTTTTCCGAGAAGCCTGGCTCCCTTCTTCGCCATCGCCCTACCCTGTATCGAGCTCGCGACGGCCGCCACCCTGCTGGCTGACCGCACCCGGTTGATCGGCCTGTATTCCGCCCTGACGTTACTCACCATTTTTAGCCTCTATATCGCGGCCATTTTGCTGAACGTCTTTAGGAAAGTGCCGTGCAGCTGCGGCGGGATCTTCCGTCACCTCACCTGGGGGCAGCACCTTTGGCTAAATCTTGCTTTGCTTATCCTCGCAGCCACAGCACTGCGTCATCATTCAACCTATCCATATGCGAAAGTTTAAGTTCCACCTGCTGCTATTTGCCCTCCTGGGGGCCGGCGCCGCCTACACCAACAAGCCGGACAAGCCCGCGCCAAACAAGGTCACCAACAAGGTCACCTATCACACGTATGCCTTTGCCTTTTACAACATGAACTTCACAAAGATCTATTACCTCATGGACCTCACGGAGGAGGGGATGGTCATCGGGATCGACTATGACTGCCAGCAGCCCATCAGCGTCTGCACTTTTATCGCGGATATTACAAGGGAACATACGGACGGAACGGGCAACTGGTTCTATGTCTCGGATATTCCCCAGTCCGGTATCAACTACGGCACTTTTATCGACTTCGACGACTGAACGCCCTACCGCCCATTCTGCTGGATCCCGCTTAACTGGATCTCATTCGACGGAATGGGATAAGTATAGCGTTTGTCCATCGGGGCAAGGACATACTGCCGGCCGCGCAGTACCCTATACAGATAAACCGCATGCGCGGGTTCCTGATTGAGCCGCCGCAGGTCCGTCCAGCGGACTTCACGGAACAGGGTCTCCTTTCGCCGTTCCATCAGGATGTACTGCAGCGCCTCTTCCTGCGTGCCGGCGGTATAGTTGACGTATGTGTTTGCCCGGTACCGCGTGACCAGCAGCTTGTTGAGGTCGTCCATCGCGCCGGTGATATCGCCCAGTCTTGCGCGGCATTCGGCCCTGGACAAAAGCACAAGGTCAACCGAGAGCCCGCTAAAGAGATAGAACTGGCCGGTGTAACTACCTCTGAAGCAGTAGCCCCCATCGCCCGAAGCCGACGGTTTGAAAAAGACGCTCAGCCGCAGGTCATTGGGCGAATAGGAGGCATAGAGCGTGGTGTCCACTTCAGCGCCATACTCCCGTTTGTTATTGTCGTACAACACGGGATAGTTGTATGCCGAACACTGGAACAGCACTTCGTCGTTACCCGCCAGCGAAAAAGGAAGCGCCCTGGCGGCGTCGACCGTATCGTACCGGACCAGCCCGGAATACAGGCTCAGCGCGCTGTCCGCCCAGCGTTTCGCATCCGCGTAGTCCTGCATCGTCAGACAGACCTCCGTCAGCAGCGCAAAAGCGGCCGGCCGGGAAGGCCGGTTGCGGTTTAGCCAGGGCACCTGCCGCGACAATAACGGCGCCGCCTGCTGCAGGTCGGCGAGGATCTGCGTATAGACCTGCGCCACGGTCGCCCGCCGGTCCCGCGCGGTAAGGTCATCCGTCACCCGAAGCGGAATGCCGAGATCGGTCCCCGCACTCGCCGGCTGGTACGGCTGGCCAAACGTCTCTTCCAGATGATACGAGTGAAAGGCCCGATAGAAGAGCGCGCTGCCGCGGATCGAATCGTAAGCCATCGGATCGGCGCTGTCCGCCTTCTGGCTGATGCCATCCAGCACGACATTCGCATAATAGATGGCGGTATAGGGCCGGTTCCACGAGTCCGAAGAAGCCTGACCCTGGAAGATATCCGCCTGCCAGTCGTAAGCGGTAGCCGACGGCGCATCCAGCGTCGACCAAAGCGAATCGCCGATCCAAAAATCATCCGTGCCCAATGGCCCCAGCCCAGGGGTGCTGTTGACGACCATCAGGTTATTGTCGAGGTACGCCTGGAAGTCTCCGGGAGCGGTGGGCACCGGCAGGGATTGGTCACTGACCTTTGCGAGGTATTTGGTGCAGGCGCAACACGACAGGACAAACAACAACTGCGAAAGTCTTTGCATTTTGAGCATGTTTTAAAAGTTCATTCGGATTCCCAATGAATAGGTTCTAACCGCCGGCAGTTCGCCGTAAATGAACGCATCCGGGTCAACCCCATACCGGTTGGACCGCCAGATGATCCCCAGCCCGCTGACATAGCCGTACAGATCCAGCTGGTAAACGCCATGACCGTCCCCGGCTTTCTTCCTCACGAGATAGTCCAACCGAATATCCTGCCAGCGCAGATGGTCGCCTTTGATCACGAGCACGCTTGAATTCTGATAGAAGGCATCCCGGGAGGTGTTATTCCAGTCCATGGCGCTGGGAAAAGAAGGCACCGAGGTCCGCTTCTCGTCACCCGAAACCTGCCAGCGGTTATCATAGTCTTTTGTCCCGGGATAGGCGCCGGCAAGCATCTGGGTGTAGTCGATGGAAGGACGCCGGACCCAGTAAGCGGCCTTGAACGTGAACATCGCCGAAAGCCGCAGGTTTTTGTACTGGAATGTATTGATCAGGCTTCCAAACACCTGGGGCAGATAGCTGCTATACGCATGCATTCCCTGGTTGCCGTTGATCAGCGCCGAATAGTTATTGCTGGGCTGATGGTTGAGATAGCCGCGCGGATCGCCCGTCGCCCCGTCGAGACCGGCCCAGTCATAAGCAAAGAGTGCGGTGGAAGACTTGCCTTTCTTTGGGTAGACGCCGGCGATATAATAGCCGTTCTCCGCCGGTTGCATCATATACCGGGTTACCCGGTCGGTCGTCCAGCTAAACATCAGCGTCGACGTCCAGCGAAAGTCACCCCGGATGTTGTCGGAATTCAGCACCCAATCCAGCCCATGCCCGCGGGTCGCCGCCGAATTCCCGTAGAAGACCGGTACCCCGGCGGAAGGGGGAAGGGTGTCATAACCCAGAAGGTTAACCGACCATTTGAGATAAACATCCAGGCTTCCCCGCAGCCGGCCCTCGGGTGACAGCCGGTCTTTGAAGAAGCCATAGTCGAAGCCCGTATTCCAGACATAAGTCGTCTCCCAGGTCAGGCCGGGGTCGGGGGCGCTCGAAATCCCGTCTTGCGGCGCATTCCATAGATTCAGCCCAAGCGACTGGGTTTGCATATAGGCGATGCGGTCGCCGATATTGCCGCTGCTGCCCATCGAGGTCCGAAGCTTTGCCCACGCAACGGCGGCGGTATCCGGCTTCGGGTCATGCTTCAACTGCCAGGCAAAGCCCACGGCCCAGAACGGCGCCCATTGCAGGTTAGCCGTCTGGCCTACGATATTCGTCGCATCCTTCCGCAGCGAGCCGTAGAAGGAAAGCCGGTCCTGGAAACTGTAGGAGACGTTGCCGTATACCGACAGATAGCGATAGTACTGCCCCAGCGGCTCACCCTGTCCGGGTATCATCCCGGCCGCGCCGCTGACATAGTCGGTGAACGTCTCGCCCAGGTTGACGGGCTGGCTTTGGCCGGTTCGCGGGTTATACCCATACTGCCAATAACTGCGGGCGGTGACCGAAAGATCGTTGAGATCCGCGCCGGCGAATACGATGAGGTGATCGTGCGCACTGTCGGGCGTCTTATAGGTCATCTTGAAGCGAAGATGGTGCGATTGCTCGCTTGTGTCGCCAATGAAAAGCATGTCCCCGGGCGGGATGTTATAGGTAATGCCCTGCGGGCCGGGTTGAGAATAGCGGTTGACCATGTTCCGGACGTAAAACATATTTTGATCGTACAGGTCGTGTTCTTCCGAGCCGCTGAGCCACTGCCGGTATTCGGCGCTGGCGGAAAAGCGGCGGCTGATGTTATACGTAAGCCGGGCGTCGAAATAGCCGGAAGTACGGTGCAGCCGGTTATCGGCCAGCGCAAGCTCCTGGAGAGGGCGGTATTGCCAGTTCATCAACTGACCGCCGCCGGTAGTATCGATATACAACGGACTGTACAGGTAGTTGACGGGTAGCGGATCCCCTTTGCTATCCGCCAGCGGTCCATAGGGGTAGGAGACGGGGATGGTCCCGGTGTTGTTGTCGTAGATCTGCGTGGCCGCCAGATGTCCGCTGATCATGAGCTCCAGCCGGTTCGAATCCAATTCGTGCGTATCCGAGAACTGAACGGTGACGCGCTGGTAGTCATTGCGGACGAGCGACGTGGGGACGACGTCATAACCCATCGAAAGATAGTAGTGGTTATCTTTTGTGCAACCGGCGGCGCTGAGGTGAACCTGTTCGTTCATGCTGTTACGATAGAGATAATGCTGAATTTCGTCACGCAGGTCCGAGCCGCTTTGATAGCTGATCATCGCCGCCGCGCTAGCCGGTGAAAGCTGGTGGCTGCGTTGCTGGTAGAGAGTGGCGACGACCGGCGTGATCGCCCGGTATGTAGGGATGATCCCATCGTAATAACCCTGCGCAAACATCGCCTCTTCCATGGCGACATAGCTGGGAATGGAGATGCGCGGCGGATAGCGAAGGTTGGGCTTGCCCTGAAAGGTAACGTCCTGGGTCAATGTATAATGGAACGAGCCGGCCGGTTTACCCGAATAAGTGGTAGCAGCGATCACGCCATTGGCGCCGTTCGTTCCCCAGATGCTGGCGGCGGCGGCGTCTTTCATCACGCTGTATGACGCGATATCGTTTGGATTGAAGTCCTGTGGATTGGCGAAGTTGACAAAACCATCCAGCAGGGCGAACGGACTGTTGATCGCATGAAGGCTGTTGCGGCCATGGATGGTGAGATTGAGGGGATTGTTGACATTGCCGTCCGGCAGGAGGCCGGGTATCAGCCACGGCAGCTGATCTATGGCGTTTGCGGAGACGACGCGGAAGTCAGGTTGCTGCAGCTCGACGATCGAGCCGGTAGCCGTCGACTTTTTGAACTGCTGAAGACCGTTATTGTCGACTTTCACCACCGCAGCCGGCAGATTCACCCCCGACGTGGAAGCGGTGCTATCGACATAGACGGAATAATACAGCTTTCCACCGGCTTGACCCGTCAGCCTGGCTTTCACCGGTAGGCCGTCGAAGATCTTCCCGACGGCTTTCGTCACCGGCATCTTCTTTATGCGGACGTGGACATACAGGTTAGCGATATCGCCGGCCTTATAGGTAAACCGGCAATTCGTCATTCCTTCGAACGTATCGAGAATGTACGAAAGCGGACCTTCCAGATGAAGGGTAACGGTTTGATCCTGGGCATGGCACGGAATTACAACCATCTGGCCCGTCAGGGCCAGCGCTACTATTAAGCTCCTCATAGCCTTAGTTTTGGTGTTTAAAGGGTTCTAATAAAGATCCGGTCTACCACTGCCACGAAGCCTGGCAGACCGGATGGGAAGGTCTAATGGAGATGGAAGATGACTAATGAACGGATACGACAACTTTTTTCCCGCTGATCTCAAAACGCAGATGTCCGGTTGTCTCCAGCTGATGCAGGATGTCAGGGAGCGAATCCTGACGGGAGCCGGCCACCTTATATAAGCCGGTAGGCTCCTGACGATAGACCATTTCGACGTTGTACCAGCGGCTGAGATCATGCAAAATTTCTTTGATCGGCGTTGCTTTATAGGCGAATTCATCATGGATCCAGGGGATCGGGTCGGTCATGTCTCTCAAGGTCCGGGTACGGATGCCGCCATCCTGGCCGACAGTCAGCGATTGGCCGGGCCCCAGGGTCTTCGGATCGGTCCCTGGCTTGCGGACCTCGAGGCGACCCGACAGCAGCTGGGTATGGATCGCGCTGTCTTCGGGATAGGCCTTTACATCGAAGGCGGTGCCGGTCGCGACGATGGTCAGCTGTTGGCGGACCTTTACGGAAAAATGCCGGTTGTCGCGGTGCCGGACCTGGAAGTAGGCTTCCCCTTCGAGGGCGACCCGGCGTTCCCGGCCATAGGCGCTGTCCACTTCAATGCGGGTATCGGCGTTAAGGTCTACTATGCTGCTATCCGGGAGCAGGAGCCGGTAATTGCCGTGCCTGGGGGTAACCAGTACCACCCGCCCGATCGACGCGGAGGTATCCCGGATCGATAGTCGAAGCACGCCTTCCGCCGGTTTGCTGAAGCCGGCATTGCCTTGTTGCAACTGCCAGCCTTGCCTGATGGCCTTCAGGTCGATCACCGGGCTGTCGGCATATTGCAGCGTGAACCCGGAAGGTGCTGGCGTCGCTGTTGGTGGCGTCGCTGTTGCTGGTGTCACTGTTGCTGGCGTCGCTTGCGCTGTCGCCGCTGGTAGTGCCGTCGCCGGCAGTGATTTCGTGGCGACAGGCTGGCGCTTCACCGCCGCCGGCTTGCTGGCCGGCCATAACAGCACGACGGCAGGTATCCCCAGGCCCAGCAGCGCTATCAAAAGCGCCGCCCAAATTCGCAACGGGGATCGCCGGGGAATCGCCGGTACAACTTCCGCCGCTGGATACTCCAGGTCGCGCAAACCGGGCACCCCGGCACAGATCGCCTCCCAGGAATCACGTTTGTCGAAGGTCTCCTGCTGCCGTCGCCACCGTCCCTGCAATCGCTCCTTGTCCAGCAGGAATTCCATGAATAGCGGATGTCTTTCGTCTGATGCCAGCCACTGCTTCAGGATGCGGTCCTCTTCAGCAGTGAGGGTTCCGAGCAGATGTTTAACAAGCAGCCCGGTGATATAGGATCGGTTCATTTTGGATAAGAATCTTGTGATGGTTCAATGGTTTCCTATATATACCGCACGGGTTGATCCATTCAAACACAAAAAGCCTGACTTTTTTTAATTTTTCCATGGCCCGGTGAAAAGGGAGATGATCAGCAATAAGATAGGCAGGTTATCACCTCTTAGTCTCCCAAGCGCTTTATTCTTCAGGTTATTGGCCGATTGGTGGGTGATCCCAAATTTCACGGAATAGTCCTTCATGGTCATTCCGTCCAGGAAATAAGCCTTTATCACCCGCTGCGATTTCTTTGGCAGCCGGTCATATCGTGCCATGACGACCTTCACCTGATTAGTTAGTTCCGCGTCGAGTTCGGCCAGTTCCCAGAGCGATCGGTCATCCAGCCCGGCCAATTCCATATACCCCAGTTCCGCGGTCCGCCTGGTGCGCTCCCTTCTCCAGTCGTCGATACACGTATCCCGGACTATTTTCCAGAGCAGGCCGTCGAATTCCTCGGGGTGGGTGATATCGAACCGCCCGCGATTGTTATGGATCTTGATAAAGACATTTTGTACCACATCCTGGGGCCTGGAACTAAAACAGCTTGCGATGTTGTGAAGATCTTCCGAATATTTATTGTGGAATTTCATAAAGGCGATGTTATATTCCTTCTCCGTCATATATGAGTTTTTTGTTTCTGCTGGGTTAGGATAAGGTTAGTACCTGTACTATAATAGAACGTGAGAACTGACAGTTTTTCACCCTCGAAAATGAAAAAAAAATAATTTTGGTCAACTTCTGACATTTTGGCCGAATAAGGCCGCAAGCAGAATTTTATGTAGCAAATACCATTATTTGTCCTTCGGTTATTGGTGTTCGACATTCAATTTTTCGCGTTCATCCCTTCTTGAACTGTCTTGTGAATGCAGCTCTGAGGAATAACTTGGAAGTCGAATGACTAACTTTATCCGTTTTATTTGGGAAGAGCGGGAAAATCGCAGAGATCTCATTGCAGCGCTCGTGACGAGTGTTGCGCTAATCATCGTATTTAAACTATTTTATCCTTACCCAAATATGGTGATAGACTCGTATTTCTATCTCCGGGCGGCAGCAGACAATGCTAATGTGGCGCTCTGGCCCGTCGGGTATTCAAAATTCCTGCGAGTTATCATCTTGCTTTTTCATTCTACCACGGCGCTGGTTTGTATACAATATCTTCTATTGGAGCTGGCATGTCTGTTCTTCTATTTCACTGTCACTTATTTTTGGCGGTTAAAGGACTGGCTAATGAGTATCTTATTCCTTTTCTTGTTTGTCAACCCACTTTTTCTTTATAGCTGTAATTTCATAATGTCCGACTCGCTTTTTTTGACCTTAAGTATATTATGGATCACTCTATTGATGTGGATCGTCAAGTCGCCAAAAGCTTATATGATGTGGATTCACGCCCTCTTGCTACTGTGTGCGTTCACCGTTCGAAACAACGCCTTATTCTATCCGGTGATTGGCGCTTTAGCCTTTCTCCTTTCGCCCCAAAAGCTCTGGAAGAAGGTTGCCGGCATCGCATTACAGATCGCCGTAATTGCAGGGTTTGTGATATATACCAGCAATCAAATGGCTGTGGAAACCGGAATTAAACTTTTTACGCCTTTCACGGGGTGGAAAATGGCGAATAATGCATTGTACATGTATGGGCATCAATATCAAAAAGACACCAGTCAGGTACCGGATCGATTCGTAGCGCTCGACCAGATTGTAAGGTTCTATTTCAATAAAATGGAGCCCGTTGACAATCTCCTGGATTATGATGCTTTCTCAGGCGGTAGCTTTTACATGTTCAGATTCAATTCCCCGCTGGTTCACTACATGCAAGTTCAAGTCAAAAAAGATGTCTATTTTATCGATTTAAAATACTCCGCTCAAGTCGCTTCGCTATATTCCGAATACGGCCAATACCTGATAAAAAAAGATCCTATTGCCTTTATTAAATATTTCATTTATCCCGACGCTATCCGTTATATGTACCCGCCAATGGAAAGCTTATCTTCTTTACATGCCTTTTCTCTTCGGGATGATGATCTTAGCGATCTTGCCAGAAAATGGCTCAAAATAAATACGTTAAGAGTAAGCCCTTATCTGATAAATCTGCGCGCCGCTATGCTTAGCCCATTCCCCCTGATTGTCTGCCTGACCCAGGTATTGTTCCTCATTGGGCTAGCCGGCTTCTTATTAGTCAAAGGAATCCGTAGATCTGACCGTTCGTTGAACAAATGCCTACTATTGGTTGTAAGTTACTGCGTCCTGGACTTCTGCTTTAGCGTGACGACAGCCTCGATGATCCTACGATATCTCCTCTTCATCCTTGTCCTGAAATTTACCTTCTCGCTCGTCTTTATTGACTACTATATGCGTAGATTGAAGCCGGATAAGAATTGACCTTATATTTCTTTTCATCCGGATACTCCATATCGCAGCTTATCGCCCAGATATTGTCTTTTGACCGGATACCGTCGAGAATATTATCCACGGCAAACATCGCGCAAAGCATGGAGTGATCGGAATTATTGTATTTGTGCATCCCATTCCGGCCGATGAGGTAAAGATTATCAAATCGGTCTATGAACTCCCTGATCTCTGGGAACCGGTCATACGTCCCGAAATAGGCCGGGTAGGTCTTCTCCATCCGTTGAACGCTAACGTCGAGCACATCTTCTTTTCGGGCCAGCCCCAATTTCTCCAATTCCTCTATTGCCTGCCGTTTGATCCCCTCGTCATCCATTTTCCAAAAATCTTCGGTCGTATAACAGAAATACTCCATCCCAATCCAGGTGCTGTTGAAGCGGTCTTTGATCATGCCATCACCCCAATTGTTGTAGATCATGATCCGGCCCACTTTTACATCCGGTTCCTGGATGTAGAGCCAGGTGTCTTTGATCTCGAGCCGGTCGTACCGGCCTGTCTTTTTGTCCTTTACCGAGAGTTGTTTCAGCAAAACACCAACCGTAACAAAATCGCGGAACAGGAGCCCGGCAGCTACTTCTTTGACATTATTCGGCACCCGGCTACCCATGCCGGCGATCAGCTCGATTACCGGCATGCTGGAGAAATAATAAACACCTTCGAAGGTTGCTGTTTCGCCCGTCTGGCTGTCCACGGTTTGGATCGCAAGGATATTGTCTTTATCCCAAGAGATGCCCTTAACATCCTGGTTGAACAGGATCGTCCCGCCCATTTCCCGCACCCGGCCCGCCACCTCTTCCCAAAGCGACCCGGGCCCAAAACGCGGATACAGGAACTGCTCCAACAGACTAACTTCCTTTTCCTTCTGGGCGATATCACCTTTCTTCTTCTTTTTCAGGAAAGACTTTAGGGCCTCTTTCAATACCTTCTGCAAGGAGACGCCTTTGATCCGCGCCGCGCCCCACTCAGCAGAGATAATATCACACGGAACACCCCAAACCTTTTCCGTATAGTCCTTGAAAAAGAGCAGGTACAGCTCTTTGCCAAAGCGGTTGATAATAAAATCTTCCAAAGTCTTCTCGGGCTTGCGGGGGAATAGTTTTGACGAAGCGTACGAGGTAAGTATCCGGATCGTCTTGACCACTCCAAGGATGCGCAACGTCCGGATGGAAAGTTGCAGCGGATAGGAAAAAAAGGTCCGCATAAAATAGATGCGGCTCTCGCGGGTCACGACCAGCATAACCTTATCGTCACCGGATTGCCCATTCGTCCCTGCGCCTTCAGGGTGGGCATTCTTCCCGGCGGCGTCAAACGACCGGGACTTATTCTGATATTTCAAGTCGACCGGTCCTTTCTGTTGCAGCGGCATCATGTCCATCCACCACGACATTACTCGGTCAGATTTCGAGAAAAGCCGGTGCGGGCCGATGTCTAGCCTGTTGCCTTTGTATTCGAGGGTCTTGGAAATTCCGCCGACTTCCCCGGACTTCTCCAGAACGATTGGAATGATATCGGTGCGTTTCAGCAGCTCGTAGGCGGCCGTCAGGCCTGCCGGTCCGGCGCCAATGATAATAGCCGTTTTAGCCATCTTAATAGGATTTATTTATGGTTCAATAGTTCAACTCCAAATTTTGAAATGACCGGGTATAAGCCCTTAGAGCCTCGAGGCGGTCATAACCGTCCGAATGCACGAGAATTGCATCCTCATTGCGGCAAACCTTAATGCCCAGAATATCTTCGGCAGCACCTAGCTCCAACAGGACCATGTCAGCAATGGCCAATCGCCGGATCGCCGAATCGTCCTGTGCCCACAACTGGTCATGCGCGGTACAACAATATTCCAGGATAAGACTGCCCGATCCGAGGGCTTTCCTCTCACCAAATTGGACCCGGGCTACCTGGACGTCCGTGCGTAGGATATACAGCCGCTCGCCGAACACAACCATGCCCGCTCTCTTGGCATACTTCTGTAGAGGGATACCGGCCTGGCTTCTGGTGATCATGACTTTAATGACAGAGCGGTAATAAAGCCGGTCTGCTATAGTCCTTATCTCGTCCGGAACACGGGAACTCATCGCCCGGATCAGGATGCGGATTGGTAAGGTGGAGTAGAATCGATCCGCCGGATAAAGCGATAGCTCGCCGGTTTGCGTATCCCGAACATGAACCGAACAGATCTCGTTGGAGACTGAATAGATCGAATAGATATTCTGGTGACGTAATACCTTTCCCCCCTGTTGCTCAATCGATTGAGTCAATTCTTCGGGTCGGGAAGCGGCCGCATTGCTTGCGGAAAATTCCGCCTGATCATCCACGAGCACCGATTCGCACGGCTTCCCCCAGACTTTTCTTGCAAAGGGCCGGAGCGTATGCCGGTAGAGCACGCGGCCAAGCCGATTGACCAACTTGTCTTCGACGCTCCTCACGGGGTGACGAGGAAAGAATTTTACCCAAGCCTGAGAGATCCACATCCGTAATCGGGTAACCCAACCATACTGGTTCCGAAAATTGGGCTCAAATTGAGCCACCAAGTCGAAGAAGGGATCGGAACAGGCTTCACCGAATTCGGGCGAGTCTTGCTCCGGTACGAGGATAAATGTTTGGATCTGTTGCCGGGTCAGTTCGTCAGCGATTGCCAATCCAGCCGGTCCGCCGCCGAGGATGATTGCCTTTTGCAAGCGATAAGGTTTTAAGATGTGATAACAATTTACCTCATCGCCTATTTCTCAAAGGGATAAAAATGCGATCAAAAAGGATTTTCAGCGTCCGCTACTGACCGGCGGTAAAAGAATATTTTCCAGACCCCAGTTCCATCTTCCGAACCTTGTCGGGATCTTTTCCCGGAATGTAGACGTCCGCCCGCGTATTAGCCGGAATTTCCACTTCCATTTGGAAATTGTCATTGGTCTTTTTCCAGTGACAACGGATCAGCCCATAATCCGAATCATAGCTGGCGTCAACTTCCGTCAACGTGCCGCCCGGATGCGGATGAATGATGATCCGCCGATAACCGGGAGAACCCGGGGAAATACCCGCGACGTCCCGGTAAAGCCAATCGCCGATCGCCCCATAAGCATAGTTGTTAAAAGACGACACGTTGATGGACCGGTTAGGCAATACGGATAGCCATTTCTCCCAGATCGTGGTGGCGCCCATTTTTACCGGATACAACCAGGAGGGCGGAGTAGTCTGTTGCAGCAGCGCATAGGCCAGATCGGTATAACCGTATTTTGTCAGCACCGGGCAGAGATATGGGGTACCGAGGAAGCCGGTGCCAAGATGGTCCTGGTTGGCTTTGACCAGTTCCGCCAGCCGTTGTGCGGCCCTGGCCGCCATGCTCTCCGGCAGGATACCGGTGTATAAGGCCAGGATATAGGCGGTTTGGGTATTGGAGATCGCCCGCGCTCCCGGGGTCATGTATTCGGCTAGGAAGGCGTTGCGGATCGTGTCGGCTAACGTTGAATAGTAGACGCTGTCCTGCGATCTGCCCAGCGCTCCGGCCGTCCTGGCCAGCAGCGTGGTAGAGTAGAAGTAGTAGCACTGCGAAATAAAGGGCAGGTCCGTAGGAGTGGCTTTGACGGAGTCCCGGCCTTTTTCGGGGACCGGATCGGGGGCCAGCCAGTCGCCATAGCCGCCGCCTTTCCAAAGCCCGTTCAGCGCGCGGCTGTGAATATATTGCACCCAGGCCCGCATACTGTTATAAGATGCGGCCAATCGGGTAGTATCGCCATAGATCTGGAAGAGGGTCCAGGGCAAAATGACCGCCGCGTCACCCCACCCGGCTACGCCTCTTGGGGCGCGATGGATCGTCCGGTTGCGGATATCGGGCACGACATCCGGCATGCCGCCGTCAGGCCCCTGAGCTAAACGAACATCCTCCAGCCATTTCTCAAAGAATTCATCCACCCGCTTATTGAAGGCCGCCGTAGGGGCAAAGAGCTGGACATCGCCTGCCCAGCCAAGGCGTTCGCTTCGCTGCGGGCAATCGGTCGGGATGTCGATGAAGTTGCTTTGTTGCGACCAGACGATGTTGAGTTGCAGCCGGTTGATCAGGCTGTCGCTACAATGGAAACTGCCGGTAACCGGAAGCGATGAATATAAGGAAACCGACCGGAAATCCTCCGGCCGGATCTCGCCGGGATAGCCTTCGACCTTTATATAGCGAAAGCCATGGAAGGTGAAATGCGGCTCGAATGTCTCCTCGCCATCGCCCCGCAGCACATATATATCCTGAGCGCGGGCCTCCCGGAGGTTGGCGGTGTAGAAGTTCCCGTCCTGGTCAAGGGTCTCCGCATGCGAAATGCGGATCGTATCGCCGCTTTTTCCCCGGACCTTGAACCGCACCCAGCCGGCGAGGTTCTGCCCAAAATCGATGATCTTTTCTCCACGTGGGGAGGTGAGGATAGCGACGGGGGTGAAGGTCTCGTGTTCGCGAACGGGCTCGGCGAGGGTGGCAACGAGGTTGTTCTTTGGAAAAGTTTGCACTATGACGTTGGTCCAGTTGGCCGGCAGGATCCTGGCGTCGTCGATCTCGCCGTTATAGATATCCGCGTACCGGATGGAGCCGGTGGAGCACTGCCAGAATGCATCGGAGATCACGGTGTCCGTCGACCCGTTCCTGTAAGCAATCACCAATTGATATAACAGCGAGGCGTCCCGGCCATAGTTATTGGGATTGTTCCAGGGGCCGAATATCCCGCGGTACCACCCGTCACCAAGGGTGACCTCGGTGTTATTATTACCAGAATGGATAAGCGCGGTCGCGTCATACGCCTGGTATTGAAACCGGTGGTCGTATTCGGTATAGCCAGGGGTAAATCGGGCATCGGTGACCGGTTGGCCGTTCAGCCGGGCGTCATAGAGGCCGTGCGCGGTGATGTAAAGCGTCGCGCGAACGGGTTGGGCTTTGGCGAAAAATTGCCGCCGCAAGATCGGGCTGGGGCGATCGACCGAATCTTCCGCAAAACCGGGACTGATCCATTGGGCTGTCCAGTCATCGGGCCGGAGCAGTCCCATTTGCCAAAAGGCCGGAGCGCTCCACGCAGAGGGTTTGCCGGTTTGGTCCCAAACTCTGACCTGCCAGGAATAATGTTGTCCTGACGCCAGCGGTTCACCATCATAAGCCACATGTACCGACTGCGCCGATCGGACCTTGCCGCTGGACCATCGGGAGTGCGGGCCGCTCACAAGGAGCTCATAGGCTGATTGGAGAATGTCCTGCCCCGATCCTTCCAGCCGCCAGCTTAACCGCGGGTGCGGGTCCCCGAGACCGACAGGTTCGACGCGATCGTCGCAAAGAAGGCGGATCACTTTGACCTGAGCATTAGCATAGAGACTGAGCAGCAGCAGGGTAGATACGAACGCAGTTTTGACCATATACGAATTCCTATAACGTCGATGATGAGGAAATAACCACGGCATAAAGTTATCTTTGCCGGATGAATATTGACGTCATCACCGTTCTCCCCGAGCTTCTGGAGAGCCCTTTCAGTCATTCGATCCTGAAACGGGCGAAGGAAAAGGGTCTTCTGACCATCCGGGTTCATCACCTGCGTCAGTGGGCCGTCAATGAATATGGCCAGATCGACGACTATCAATATGGCGGCGGGGCCGGGATGGTGATGATGCCCGAACCGCTGGCGAATGCCATCGAGGCCCTTTCAAAAGACCGGAAATACGATGAGATCATCTATATGACGCCGGATGGCGACCGGCTGGATCAGCGGATCGCAAACCAGCTCAGCTTAAAGGAAAATCTGCTGATCATCTGCGGCCATTATAAAGGGATCGACCAGCGGATCCGCGAGCAATACGTGACGCGGGAGATCTCCATTGGCGACTATGTACTAAGCGGCGGGGAGCTTGCCGCAGCCGTGCTGACAGACGCGATTGGCCGGCTTATCCCCGGCGTGCTCAACGATGAGACCTCCGCGCTCTTTGACTCCTTCCAGGATAATTTGCTGGCGCCCCCCGTCTATACCCGTCCCGCCGACTTCCGGGGTGCAAAAGTCCCGGAGATCCTTCTCAGCGGCGACCCCAAAAAGATCGAGGACTGGCGGCATGACCAGTCCCTGAGCCGTACCCGCGAACGGCGGCCGGATCTCTTAAAAGACGATGAATAGCATACTCGGTCTATTTACCCCGGGATCTACCGGAATATCATCGCCAGCCAAACCAAAACTTGGAGAATAAAGTAATACCCCAGAATAAGCAGCAGGTTAAAGACAATAGTCTTTCTCATAAGGACGGATTTTAGCGTGATCTTTTATAGAATACGGTTTCGATTGGCTTAAATAGGCTCCAAAACTGTACCAAACGCCACTTTTCCCCATCGGATTTCTACCCATTCGTCCCTGAAAATTCATCCCGAAAAAACCCGTAATCACCGATATCCAGCCCAATACGCATGAAATCCATTTTTAATCGAATCTTAATGGCCATTCACCGAATTTTGTAGGGATTTTGATCGTTCATGCACGGAGTTTGATAGCAATACCTTGGTTCGACTGATCCAGTAATTTATAAAGACCTAACATGACCATCAGCGGATTTACCATGGTGCGCAACGCCACCAAACTGTATTACCCCATCAAGCAGGCTATAAGTTCCATTTTGCCCATTGTCGATGAATTTGTCGTCGCCCTCGGAGACTGCGATCCGGATGACAAGACCCTGGAAGAGATCAACAGCATCGGGTCGGACAAGATCCGGATCATCCATACCGTCTGGGACCTTGAGAAATACCCCCGCGGGATGGAGCATGCCCACCAGACCGATATCGCCAAGACGGCCTGTACGGGCGACTGGCTCTTCTACCTCCAGAGTGATGAGGTGGTGCATGAGGAAGATCTGCCCCGGATCCGTCACCGTTGCGAGGAATTGCTCCACGAGGAGGAAGTGGAAGGTATCTTGTTCAAATACAGGCATTTCTGGGGCGATTACGATCATTTCATCACTTCCCACGCCTGGTACGCCAATGAGATCCGCATCGTCCGCAACGATAAGGATATCCACTCCTGGGAGTCCGCTCAGTCCTTCCGGCGGATCCCCGGCTTTGACGGCATTCATTACCGGGAAAAGAAGGGGACCTTTAAGCTGAAGGTCGCCCGCGTCGACGCCCACATCTATCACTACGGCTGGGTCCGCCCGCCGTATTATATGCAGAAGAAGAGAAAGGCCTTTGCTACGATCCATAGCGGCCGTGATAAGGCCGAAGAGTATTTCCGTCGCGAACAGGAAGAGTTCGATTTTGGCAACCTCAGCCAGTTGTCGGTCTACCAGGACACTCATCCCGCAGTGATGCAGGAACGTATCCGGCTGTTCAACTGGGCCGATCAGCTCGAACGCCGCCGCCATCCGCAAAGCATGGTGCGGCATAAACACGAGCGGTTCAAGTACCGGCTGCTAACTTTCATCGAACAGAACTTCCTGGGCGGCCAGCAGATCTTTTGCTTCAAGAACTATCATTTGGTGAGTCGATAGTTCATCAAATACATCTTTTATTACTTCGGCATATCGAACGCCGTCGGATCGACCGTCGGATTGACCGTAACTTTCTTGGTGGCCATCGATAGCGAGATCTGCGGCAAGTCGAGTGTCGTCGCATAGGGATAAAATAGCCCGGCATCCGTCTTGCGGTAATCGGAGAACGTGATCGTGGTCTCAGCTTCAGCTGAGTGACTGACCACCTTGTCGATGAGGTAAGTCTTCATGTTGATATAGTACGTGACATCCACACCGGTACCCGTCATTTTGAGCTTGTAGTCGGCGCTGTCTTTGCCAAGCAACTCCACCTTGTACCCGTTGGCGGCGTAATTGGCAAGCGGATCGACCTGAAGATTCAGCTTCATCGCCTTGACCTGATCGTCGGGCATGGCAGTCGGAGTAGCAGCTCCCATCATCGGGTTCACTGCCCAGCCTCCCTTATCGCTTATGCACTGGATGATCTTATTTCCCTGATATTCCGATTCACTTTTGTACCCTTTCCCAACCACAATGGTAGTGGTGCTGGTCATATCGATGCTCATGGCCGGAATGCTGACCGTGTTTTCGATGATCAGTGATTTGACGTTATTGATCACATCTTTTCCGCCGACTGCCGTCACGTATTTATTGACGATGTCATCCGCCGTCTGCGCGTGGAGAGTGGTAATTGCAAGCAGGGCCGTCAGTACAAATAACGAACGTTTCCTAAGTGTTTCCATTAATTTAGTTTTATATAAAATATCTATAATCCGACAAACATAATCCAAAATTCCCGGAGGTGACTTACCTTCCATAAATATAAGTATTGTCCACTATCAAACCTTATTTCTATGCAAAAAGAGATCTTTCAGCGGCTCGACCGCATTGACCAGCTCATCCGCATCAAGGGTACCGGAACCCCCGCACAACTCGCCGATAAGATCGGCCTTTCCGAACGCAGCATGTACGAGTACATTCGATTGATGAAGGAATTCGGCGCACCCGTCGTCTATTCCCGCGAACGGCAGAGCTATTACTATTTACACGAAGGGAGATTTATTGTTCGTTTTCTGTCGGAGTAAATTCGCGTGGGAACCAAAGCTATTTTCTGATAGCCTGATTTCCTCTCATTCACACCTGTCCCTCCGCCACCCCGGCCGGCGCCGATGCCGGTCGGCGGCGGGAGATAGCAGAGAGTCGGCGGGGTCCGCGACCTCGGCAAACTATTTTGCATTGTCGAATACACTTTTGATCTTCTCGATCGAGACCCCGAGCATCTTCCGGCTGATCACATCCAGGTCCTGCTCTGGTCCGGTAAAGTGTAAGACCGTATGCCGGTGAAGTTGCGTCTGCCCGGGCGCCAGAAAGGCAGCCGGCGCCACGCTTTCCAATTCGTAGAAGGGGCCGATCTGACTCCCGTCGGCGAGCTTCCCGTCATTATAGGAGTTAACGGCGTCACCGCTATAGGGCGGTTTGGTATTGTTCCACTCCTGATTTAAATATCGCGAATGCGGCTCGACTTCGAACAGCGTGATCGTTAGCACATGGTGGGTACCGTCATAGCTGCCGGTCACCGGCTTTGCAAATGCCGGATGGACGCCTAATTTACCCCGGCTGTTGCCATCGGCTTTGAAATAGATGACTCCGCTATCCAGGTGGATGCGGTCGGGTGCGATCTCGCCAAAATAGTCGGTCGTGACGGGGCGGGCCGTGGGATGTGCGGGGTCCACCGTATAGGGGATCACGATCGTCGTGGCGGGGGAGGTATTCAGCATGTCCAGTAACCAGAGACAGGCGGCGCCGCCGGCTTCCGTCCAGGGTTGTTTGCCGGTATTGGTGAGTTGGTTTACCGTCCGGTACCCGACGGCCCTGACCGCGCTATCAGGAGCCAGGCCCAGTAGGCTGTCGATTGCAGCCCGGTCAAGGATACTGACTGTCCGGTCCACCGTCAGGGTGAGAACGGTACCCGCATAGTTGGTCAACTGCATGTCTTTTGTCAGCTCGACCGAGCGATCGCTGCGGGTCTTCACCGTCCAGGGCTCGCTATCGAACGGCGCGGGCGTCTTCCAGGTGGCAAACGACATCTTCGCGCCCGGCGGAAACGAAAGCGCAAATTTTCCGCCTTCCGGCCCAAGCCAGATGCGATTCTCCCCGCCATAGGCATTCATATGCGGATCTGAATTCCCGCTAAAAGCCTTGTAGCCGATCCAGCCGAAACTCAACCCGGTATCCCCTGCAACGGTGGACGTAAATACTTTCGCCTGATATTTTGGCGACACGATCACTTTTGCGTCGCCGCTTTGCAACACTACCACGCTGTCATGTTGCCTGAGAAATCGCAGGTCATAGCCAAAGGTGCCATGCTGATAGCCGGTATCCACGGAGGCGGCGGATGTATCGGGCTTGGAAGGCTCGTGACAGGCGCTGACAGCCAGCGCCACGGCGAGGAAAAAGGCAGCAGATCGTTGTAACATATATTGAATAATTAATTCACCTCCAACAGATCTTTAGCCGGCAATACCGGAAAAGCCACATGCGGCTCCGTCTGGTACCAGAATACCGTTGACGAGATATCGTCCTGCAACGGCAGATAGCGGCCGCCTTCCCGCCAGCCAAGCGCCTGGATCGTCACCCGCAGATTTTTATCAAACCGGATCGGATCGGTGATATGCCAGCGATACAGCCCGAACCGCTGGGCAATATCGTAGTGCCCGTCGCCTTTGATCACCTGCGCCAACCCCGAATAGGGGCTAGTGAACTCCGTATAATGCGATACATTCACCCCCGCCGCATTCCGCGTATGCGTATCGAAGTCATACGAGCCGCAGAAATAGTCCTCCGTCCCGGTGCCACAGATCGTCGGCCAGTCCTTATCCCCATCGAAATAAAACTTGATCTCGCCTTCACCCCACCAGCCGTTATTATGAACGCCCCAGGCCAGGTAGGTGCCCACATATTGACCTTTCCCCCGAACACTATCCAATAACGTTACCACTCCCTTGTATGGCAGCGGGTTCACCCGTCGGAACTGGGCATGGAAATAGGCGGCATTGGCAGGCACGTCCGTCAGGAGGTAGTCGACACTGTAATAGAGCACCATATCCTTGTCGTCGATATTCTCCATCGTGATCCGGCATTTCTTCCGGAACGGCATCGGCCAGTAGCAATTGAAGGCGCTTCCGGGATTGACGCATACCGCCAGCGACTGCAGCGGCGAATATTGCCCCCAGCCCATTCCAAAGAAATCGCCCACGGGCACTTCCACCGAGGGGGTCGTCTCATCATCCCAATAAATGCGCAGGATCTCCCACCGCCAGTTACCGGTCGGGGTCATCCAGATATGCTGGATCGAGCCCGATCCATCGATCTCTGCAATAGTAAACGTGCTTTTAGCCTTTATAACCACCGATGGGCTGATCTTCCAGCCCTGACCCAGGTCCCGCGCCGCCCCGGACCCTGTCCCCTCCGTCGCCTTCCCGCCGGCCCCTCTGGCGCCGTTCATGTTCTCTGGGCTGATCGACCGGCTTTGTGCGTTAGACAATAAGAAGAGATTACCAAGGTGGGAATCCACCCCGTTATACGGTTGCTGGGCGGAAACAGCGGCAGCAGACAGCAACCCGATCAGGCCATAAAACCATTTCATAAGAAGCATTTAACGTTTAAGGTATGAATATTTTGGATTCGACCCTCCGCTGAATAATCACAGCACTGAATTTCCATACTTTTTCGCCGCCCATTAAAAGCCACCTTTCCAATGAAAAAAAGAGACGTGCAACTGATCCGTGAAATCAAAGACTATATCGACGAAAACCTGTACGAGGAGCACACCATTAAAGGTCTCTGCGAGCAATTCCATATCAACCGCGAAAAGCTCCAGATTGGCTTCCATGAGCTCGTCCACTCTACCGTCCACGCTTATATCATCCGGGAACGGATCGAGCGGGCCGCAAAGCGCCTTGTGGAATCCGACGACTCGGTTAAGGTAATAGCCTTAGATAGTGGTTATAAGAAACAACGCAGCTTCAACAAGACCTTCAAGTCGATCTTCCATCTCACCCCCGCCGGATATCGAAAAGCGCACTAACAGCAACCGTCTCCATGTTTACCAGGAATTCGCTAAAGAATGCCAACAGGACGTGGATCCCATCTTGCAAAATGATAAGCCGGAAGCGCGCATTTTTTAAACGTGTCAGCAAGCTATTCCTTTAGGCTGCGATGACACGGCGTAGCGAAACCGGAACAATTTCATCTCACACTTATGATAAATTGATCATCGTTCTCAATTGTCCATTGGTCAATGTATCGATCTATTTCTAAGCTCCGCAATATGCTATCCAATTCTTTCTTTGAAATACCCAAATTTTGGCTCAGCGCACAAAAACTGTAGGAGATCTTTTCCCCGACGGGGTACTTTCTAAGCTCGGTTAGTACTTTTTCTTTATTTGTCATTTTGGCTCAAGGTCAAGAAAATTTCTAATTTCCAATACCCGTAAAAATACCCAATTGTTGCCTATTTTACAATAAGGCTGCTCTTATCGGCATCTTTAGTCAACCTCTGGCATTCCTTATCAACCAGCATAGCGATATCGTGTGAAATTTGCGCGAAGGCGGTCTTTAGCTGTGCGGTATCCAGGGGATGATGGATCAGCGGCAACCGGCCGGCCTTTAGTTCGGGTTCCTTCCGAATGATCCGGGCGTGGAATCCTTTCAATTCTAAACCGACATCGGGATCATCGGCGGTTACCCCGACAAA